>CAJUJM010000094.1 GCA_910586755.1 uncultured Lachnospiraceae bacterium | reverse complement strand
TTGCTTACCGGGATTGTTCTGGGAGGCTTTATAGGCAGTATGGCAGAGGGAGTGTCCGGGCTTTCCTGGCTGAACTTTGGCCAGTCTTTTGGCTTTGACAACCCCTTAGTAATTAATTTGGGAATACTGGTTCTTACCTTTGGACTCAGCATCCGAATTACTATGGCCGGCATTATCGGCGTTGCCGTCGCTTTGTTGGTATATCGTTTTCTGTAATAGTGGTCATGACCTTTTGACCCTGGCATCATCATAATATTCCGGATCGTACCTGGAGAGCTGCGCGGAAAGGAACATTATGAAGAAACTGAATGATACCTCCACCAAAATCACCATGCGTCAGATTCCGGAAGGGGAAGGCCCTTACGAGCGATGTATGGAAAAAGGCCCTGGGGTCCTAAGCGATGCGGAGCTTTTGGCTGTCATTATCCGCACCGGCTCCCGGGAAGACACCTCCCTTAATCTGGCGCAAAAAATTCTGAAAATGGAGGAGGAAGAAGGGCTGTCCGGCCTTCTTCACCTGTCTTTTGATGAATTTACCAGGGTAAAAGGGATTGGTAAGGTAAAGGCTGCCCAGCTTATGTGCATTGCAGAACTGTCTAAGCGGATCTGGAGAAGCGCCGGCGCCCGGGAAGCCGCTGCCTACCAGGAGCCGGAACAGATTGCCGCTTACTATATGGAAGCCTTACGTCATTTAGAGCAGGAGCATATCTATGCCATGTTTTTTGACACCAGGCAGCATCTGATTCGGGATGTACTTTTGTCTAAAGGAACTGTAAATTCGTCGGTTCTGTCCCCCAGGGATTTGTTTATTGAAGCCCTTCGGGCGCGGGCAGTCCGGTTTGCCATTGTCCACAACCATCCCAGCGGCGATCCAAGCCCCAGCCGGGAAGATGCGCTTCTTACCAAGCGGGTAAAAGAATGTGGCGCAGTCTTAGGGATCCCTTTGGTGGATCACGTGATTATCGGGGGCAATTCATACATGAGTTTTAAGGAACGAGGAATGTTATAGATGGAAACCAAACGCAGCAGATACATTCTGCTAGGACTCACGCTTTTATGTGTATTCTTAATCGGAGTCTCTTCCCTTCGCGAGGGGATTATGGACCCGCTCCGTACCGGAATGGGCTATTTGCTTGTCCCAATCCAGTCCGGTGTTAATGCAGTGGGCGCTGGCATTTATAAAGATTTAACCGACTATGGAAAACTAAAAACCGCCCTTTCAGAAAAAGAAGAACTTGAGCAGAGGGTAGGTGAACTAATTGAAGAAAATAACCGTTTACAGGCAGGCCAGCAGGAGCTGAACCGTCTTCGGGAGCTATACCAGCTGGATCAGGAATATATGCAGTATGAAACCATCGGCGCCAGAGTCATTGCCAAAGATTCCGGAGACTGGTTCCAGGTATTTCGGATCAATAAAGGATCAGAGGATGGGGTTCAGGTGGATTCTAATGTAATAGCGGGCGGAGGCCTGATAGGAATTGTCACGGATGTAGGCGCTAATTACGCCACTGTCAGAAGCATTATTGATGATTTAAGCCGTGTCAGCGCTATGGGGCTTCGAACCGGGGATAAATGCATTATTGCCGGGGATCTGACTCTCTACCGGGACGGCCGGTTAAGCATTACCAATATTACAAAAGACGGGGATATCCAGGACGGAGATCAGATTGTGACCTCCAATATCAGTTCCAAGTTCCTGCCGGGGATTCTGATCGGGTATGCGGCAGATATTACCATCGACTCTGAACGGCTTACCAAATCCGGATATCTGATTCCTGCGGCAGATTTTGACGATCTTCAAGAGGTTTTGGTGATTACGGAAATCAAGGAGACCGGGGATTCCCAGCTGGGAACTTTGGAGAGTGCCGGCAACTAAAGGAGGCTTTATGAAACGGATACTCATTAATCTGGCCCTTATGATACTGGCTTTTACCGTGCAGACCTGCATTTTTCCCTTAATTCCGTTTTTCAGCGCGTCTCCCAACCTTTTATTGATTATGACCTTCTCCCTGGGATTTATCTATGGAAAGGATTCAGGCATGCTGTACGGATTTTTTGCGGGAATTCTGTTAGATTTGTTTGGGGGAGGATCTTTTGGATTCTATAGCCTTTTATTTATCTATATCGGTTATTTAAACGGGATTTTTGCCCAATATTATTATGAAGATTACATTACGCTGCCCATGGTTCTTGCCATTGGCAATGAGCTGGCCTATAATCTGTACATTTATATATTTCAGTTCCTGATTCGAAAGAGACTGGACTTTCTGTACTATTTGGAAAATATTATTATACCGGAAATTATTTTTACAGTTGTCACCACCTTACTAATTTACCGGCTTTTCTTGTTTATCAGCCGGAAGCTGGAAGAAATGGAACAAAGGAGAGATACCAATCTTGTTTAAAGATTTGTTGGAAATTTTAAAAGAGATCCTTCAAAAAATTGCTTCGTCCAGATTAGTCGCCCTGTCGGTACTGTTTACCGCCATGTTTGTTCTTTTGACAGTAAACCTGTTTAATCTGCAGATCGTTCACGGGGAATATTATCTGAATGAATATATGCAAAAGACCGAGAAGGTCATTTATACCCCCGGAACCCGCGGGAATATTCTGGACCGGAACGGCAATATACTGGCTTACAATGAGCTGGCCTATTCGGTGGCAGTTCAGGATACCGGAGCGTACCGAAGGGCGCCGGAGCGCAATGCCATGCTGCTGCGCCTGGTAACCATTCTGCATAAACAGAATGAGACCATTGAGGGAAAATTTGAAATCGCAATCGACGAAAACGGCCATATGTTTTATACATCTGTCAGCGATGGAGCAAAACGGCGGTTTTTGCGGGATTTCTACAACTTAAGCACCCCGGAGGATCTGGATAAAGATGGTAAAAATCCGTCGGATATTCCGGCCAGAGAGGCCTTTGAGATAAAATTTAAAGAGTACGAGATGGATTCGGTTGTAGACGAAAAAGGCAATCCTGTGGTTTTGGATGATGAAACGGCTCTCAACATGGTAAACATCTGGTATACCATGCAGCTTACCGCCTTTCGAAAATACGAAAGCACCACCATTGCAAGTAATGTTTCTGACGAAACCGTTGCAGAAATTATGGAAAATACGGCAGATCTTCACGGAGTAACCATAGAAGAAAGCTCTGTTCGGGTATATAATAACAGCGTTTATTTTGAACCCATTATCGGCTATATCGGAAAGGTTCAGGAAGAGCAGCTGGAAGAGCTGAACAAAGATATTCCTGAAGGAAGTAATCAGGAATACCGGGCCACGGATCTGGTGGGACGCACCGGCTTAGAGGCCTCCCTGGAAAAAGATCTTCAGGGAAGCAAAGGGTATAAGGTGGTAAATGTAGACAATATGGGCCGGATTCTGGAGGTCACGGAAGAGGTGGCTCCCCAGGCCGGGAATGATGTCTATCTTTCCGTGGATCAGGATCTGCAGATTGGCGTATATGAGCTTTTGGAACGTCAGCTTGCCGGAATTTTGCTGGATCATCTGCGCCTGGAGGATATTCGGGAGGAAGAGACCTTTAAGGACTCCAAAAAGCCCATCCCGGTAAAAGACGTATACTACCAGCTCATCAATAACAATGTGCTGTCTCTGGCTCACATGAGCACAGAGGAAGCATCCTCCATGGAGCGTCAGCTCTATCAGATCCAAACGTTGTCTCAACAGCAGATTTTAAACAGTATTCAGGCGGAGCTTTTAAGTCCCCATGCGCTGGAGCTGGGACAGCTTCCCAAAGATATGATGGCCTATATGGTTTACATCTATGAATTCCTGGCCTCCGAGGAGGTGGGGATTATAAAGAAGGCTGACATCGATGAAACAAGCGCGGCATACCTGGGGTGGAAGGCGGATACCATAAGTCTTCGAAACTATATTTATGCAGGGATTGCCGACGGATGGATTGATACCGCAAAGCTTGATATTGACACCAGATATTCCAATGCAGACAGTATTTTTGAGAGTCTGGTAACATACATCATAGAAGAATTAAAAGAGGATCCCCGGTTTACCAAACAAATCTACCGGTATTTGATTAATGATGGTACTGTAAAGGGCTGGCAGCTGTGTATCGCCCTTTATGATCAGGGTGTCTTGGAGTATGATGCAGAAGAAATCAGGAATCTTTCTGCCGGAGGCGACGGATATGCCTATACCTTTATCCGAAGCAAAATCAAGAGTATTGAACTGACTCCAGCCCAGCTTGCCCTGGATCCCTGTACCGGTTCCTGCGTGATTGTGGATGTAAACACCGGGGAAGTCCGGGCTCTGGTTACCTACCCGGGCTACGACAACAATCGAATGTCAGGCACTGTAGATGCCGCTTATTACAATCAGCTTCGTGAGGATTTGTCTCTGCCCCTTCGAAACAACGCTACTATGATGGTAAAAGCGCCGGGTTCTACCTTTAAACCCATTACCGCAGTGGCTGCTCTGGAAGAAGGCGTGATTCAGATGGGCGAGACCATTGAATGTACTGGTAAGTATGAAGAGATTGATACTCCGATTAAATGCTGGATCTATCCGGGACACCATGGCCAGCTGGATATCATCGGTACAATTGGAAACTCCTGCAACTATGTGGTTGCAGAACTGGCCCACCGTATGTCCATGGATGAAAATGATGTTTATTCTACCAGCCTGGGATTGGAAACCCTGGCAAAGTATGCAACCATGTTTGGCCTTGATCACACCTCCGGAGTAGAAATTGACGAGGCGTCTCCCAGGATTTCCGATACGGATCCGGAGCGTTCTTCCATGGGGCAAGGCAGCCATGCCTTTACCAACACTCAGCTTGCCCGCTATGTGACGGCAATGGCCAACCGGGGAACCGTTTACGAGCTAAGCCTTTTGGACAAGCTTACAGACTCTGACGGAAACCTGATTAAAGACTATGTCCCTGAAGTTTCTTCTGTTATTGATATACAGGAATCCACCTGGGATGCAGTACAGGCTGGCATGCGCCAGGTTATTGCAGAGGGATCCGCGAAAAGGATTTTCTCTGATCTGGCTATTGAAGTGGCAGGGAAGACCGGTACAGCTCAGGAGGATACCCGACGTACCAACCATGCATTTTTCGTTTCTTTTGCCCCTTATGCAGCTCCGGAGGTAGCCGTCACCGTTAATATCCCTTATGGCTACAGTTCCGGTAACGCGGCAACCCTTGCAAAAAACGTTTACAACTATTACTATGGATATACGACTCTGGAAGGAATCCAGGCGGCAGGCGCTTTGGATGCCACTGCCGTAGAGATTCAGGACTAAGCTGAAAGGCTTGGCTGAACGGTTACCAATTACGAAGAAAAGGAGACTATCATGGGGCATAGTACAGTAGTGATTAAAGGTAATAAGGCCGGAATGTCGGTTTATTTGGACCCTATGGTTCCCTTTGAACAACTGCTTGCAGATGTGGCTGTAAAGTTCAGGGACAGCGCAAAATTCTGGGGCTCCGTCCAAATGACCCTCTCTCTGGAAGGAAGACCTCTCTCGCCGGAACAAGAGTTTTTGGTTGTCAATACGATTACGGAAAACTCCCAGATAGAGATTCTCTGCCTGTTAGATACCAATGCAGAGCGGATCAGCCGCTGTGAAAAAGCTTTAAATGAAAAGCTTATGGAGCTTTCAGAAAGAACCGGCCAGTTTTTTAAAGGAGATCTGGACCGGGGAGATACGCTGGAATCTGAGGCCAGCATTGTGATCATCGGGGATGTGGGCCATGGAGCCAGAGTGACAGCCAAGGGAAATATTATTATTCTGGGAGAGCTGAAAGGCTCTGCCTTTGCCGGAGCCGCCGGGAATGACGGGGCTGTAATTGTAGCCCTGGATATGATGCCCCTGCAGCTTCGCATTGGAGACCATATCCAGAGAGCAGGAGATAAGGGGAAACGTCTGGCCAAGGGCCCTGCCATTGCATACGCAGAAGATAATGCTATTTATACCAAAACACTGAAGAAAAGTTTGTTCAGTATGCTAAATTTTATTTAATGCTGGAAATATTTGTGAAATTAGGGTAAAATAGTACTTGGAAAAGTATGCAGGAGGATATTGCTATGAGTCAAGTCATTGTCATTACTTCTGGAAAAGGAGGGGTAGGCAAGACGACAACTTCTGCCAATGTGGGAACCGGCCTGGCCATTTTAGGTAAGCGGGTAGTTCTGATCGACACTGATATCGGACTACGCAACCTGGATGTGGTTATGGGTCTGGAAAACCGCATCGTCTACAATCTGGTAGACGTAGTAGAAGGCAATTGTCGTATGAAGCAAGCCCTCATAAGAGACAAAAGATATCCCAACCTGTACCTGCTTCCATCTGCTCAGACCCGGGACAAGTCCGCGGTGACGCCGGAGCAGATGACCAAACTGGCTGACGATTTGCGGGAAGAGTTTGACTACATAATCCTGGACTGTCCGGCTGGCATTGAACAGGGTTTTTACAATGCCATTGCCGGGGCAGACAGGGCTTTGGTAGTCACAACCCCGGAGGTCTCCGCAATCCGGGATGCAGACCGGATTATCGGCCTTTTGGAAGCTGCTGAGATGAGGGACATCGATCTGGTGGTAAACCGTATTCGGATGGATATGGTCCGCCGGGGAGATATGATGTCCATCGATGACGTTATCGACATTCTGGCCGTCAATGTCATCGGAGCCGTTCCGGATGATGAATCCATCGTAATCTCTACCAATCAGGGAGAGCCCTCAGTTGGCATGGGATCCTTATCCGGGCAGGCCTATATGAATATATGCCGCCGGGTCCTGGGTGAGAACATCCCATTAATGGAGCTGGATTCGCCCAAAAGCTTCTTTGCCCGCTTGAGCAGCTTTTTAAAGCAAGCTTAGGAGGGGTGGAATGAGCGTTTGGCCAGTATTTCAGAAAAAGGCCTCCGGGGAGATAGCCAGGAAAAGGCTAAAGCTTCTCCTGTTATCGGATAAGACCGACTACCCTCCGGAGATACTGGAAAAGATGAAGGATGATATGATTCGTGTTATCTCAAAATACATGGAGATTGAGGCAGACGGGATCGAGATTCAGGTTCTGGGGCTTGCCCCCGTCCCAAGCCCCAAAAAAGGCCCTGTACTTCGGGCAAGTATTCCGCTTCGCAGTTCGCCAAAGCCTTTTTGCGGCCGGCGGCGGCCTTTATAGTAGAGGATTCGTTAAAATATGCTTTTTGAATACGATTTTAAAAACTACAATTTTCGTCTGTTGATAGAGATTTTCTTTCTCAATATTATTGGCTTTTTAGTTTTAAGGAGCGCGTCCAACATGGACGCAGCTCTGCTAAACAAGCAAATTATGGGAATTGTGGTGGGATTTGTTCTGGCAATCAGTTTGTCATTAATTGATTACCATAAACTTGCAAATTTAAGCTCTTTAATTTACATCGGCTGTGTCGTTATGCTGGCTGCAGTCCTTTTAATCGGCAAGCTGGTAGGCGGAGCTACCAGATGGATTGTATTGCCGGGTATCGGCGCTATCCAGCCTTCTGAATTTGTAAAAATCGGCCTGATTGTTTTCTTTTCCTGGTATTTTAATAAATACCAGGACAGGCTGAATCAACCTGTTATATTGGGGATATCCCTGGTTCTGTTTTCTGTTCCGGTAATTTTAATCCTTGCAGAGCCCAGTCTTTCCACCAGTATTATTATTGTGCTCATATTCCTGTCTATGATATATCTGGCAGGTTTAAGTTATAAATGGATTGGCGGCGCCCTTGCCGTACTAATCCCTGTGGGAGCGTTGTTTGTCTATCTCCTTCAATATGAGATGATTCCATTTTTAAAAGGATATCAGGCAAATCGGATTCTGGCCTTTGTGTTTCCCTCCAATCCCAAATATCAGGACGGAAACATGCAGCAGGATAACTCCCTGATTGCCATTGGCTCCGGCCAGCTAACGGGAAAAGGGTTAAACAACACTACCATAGCTTCTGTAAAAAATGGCAATTTCCTTTCCCAGGAGCAGACGGATTTTATTTTTGCCGTAATCGGTGAAGAATTAGGATTTCGGGGCGTAATGGTAGTTCTAATCCTTTATGTGGTTATTATTTTTGAAATTATCCGATTGGCTGCCAAAGCCAAAGATTTAACAGGAAGACTGATTTGTACAGGCATGGCTGCTCTGATTGCATTTCAGAGTTTTATCAACATCATGGTGGCAACCAAGATGATGCCCAACACCGGACAGCCCCTGCCGTTTATCAGCGCAGGTATTAGTTCGCTTCTCAGTATTTATATCGGAATCGGTCTTGTATTGAATGTAGGATTACAAAGGAAAACTGTTCATTAATGAAGGAGGGCCTATATGAATGTAGGGTTAATTGCACATGATGCAAAGAAGAAATTGATGCAGAATTTTTGTATCGCATACAGGGGAGTCTTATGCAAACATTCTCTGTTTGCCACCGGAACCACCGGAAGGCTTATAGAAGAGGTAACCAATCTGGATGTCCACAAGTATCTGGCCGGACATTTGGGAGGCGGGCAGCAGCTTGCCTCTATGATCGAACATGACGAAATGGATTTGGTAATCTTTCTACGGGATCCTCACAATCCAAAGGTTCATGAACCGGATGTCAACGATGTGGTAAGGCTGTGCGACACCTATAATATTCCTCTGGCCACCAACCTGGCTACTGCAGAGCTTTTAATTAAGTCTTTGGAGCGGGGGGATTTAGAGTGGCGCGAATAATCCCTTTCAAAGCCCTGATATTGGCTTTGATCAGTATTTCTCTCAGCGGCTGTTCCTCAGGAGAGCTTGAGCGTCCCTATGACTTTTCTTCCATAGTTTGGGAGAGTGGAAAAGAAGAGGCAGAACCGGACCGGGCATCCGCTTTTGCCCAGGATTTGTGCATAGTTACAGACTTTTCCGGCGACAGCGATCAATCGGTGACAGCAGAAGCAGCCGGAGTCTTCTCTATGGATGGCTCTCAAACTGTCTACAGTAAAAATGTTTATGAAAAGCTTTATCCGGCCAGCACCACCAAGATTATGACTGCTCTGATTGCCATTAAATATGGCAACCTGTCCGATGAAGTAACCGTCACCAGGGATGCGGTGATTACAGAGGCAGGAGCCTCCTTATGCGGGATTCATCCTGGCGACAAATTGACTCTGGAGCAGCTTTTATATGGGTTAATGCTTCCTTCAGGAAATGATGCCGGAGCCGCTATTGCAATCCATATGGCCGGAAGCATTGAAGGCTTCGCGGATATGATGAACCAGGAAGCCAGGGCTCTTGGGGCTACCGGTACCCATTTCACCAATCCTCATGGCCTTCATGAGGAAGATCACTATACCACGGCCTACGACTTATATCTGATATTCCATGAAGCCATGAAATACTCTAAATTTCGGGAGATGACCGGATCCACTGCCTATGCGGCCTCCTATCAGTCTGCTTCTGGAGAAACGGTTTCCACTACCTGGAAGGGCGGAAACTGGTTTATGACAGGAGAGAGGGAGACACCGGAGGGGCTTACGGTATTTGGTGGAAAGACCGGAACCACCCAGGCAGCAGGCTACTGTCTGGTAATGGCAACCCGTGACCCATCTTCTGAGGAATACATCTCTGTGATTATGAAAGCTCAGAGCCGGCCCGGGCTTTATGACAATATGTCAAATATTATTTCTAAAATTGTCAATTAGTTATTGATTTTTTTTGAAAATTATACTATAATTAATTTAATTCGAATCGACTTTTTATACAAATCAATGACCCCAAGGAGGAGATTGTTATGGTTCAGATTATTGCAGGAAGAAAAGGTAAAGGTAAGACCAAACATCTTTTGGAGAGAGCCAATACCGCTATTAAGAATGCACATGGCACTATTGTATACTTGGATAAGAGTTCCAAACATATGTACGAATTAAACAACCGTATTCGACTGATCAATGTAAATGAATATCCGATTACCAGCTGCGAAAGCTTTATCGGCTTTGTTTGCGGTATTATTTCTCAAGACCACGATCTGGAGGCCATGTATTTAGATAGTTTCCTCAAATTGTCCTGCCTGGAAGGGGAAGACATTTCCGAAACCATTTCAATTTTGGAAAAAATCGGTGAGAAGTCACACGTAACCTTTATTTTAAGCGTATCCCTGGATGCGGACGAGCTTCCTGAGCACGCGAAAAAAGACGTAATCGTCTCTTTATAAAACAGCCGAAATACACGTTCTCTGTGTGTTTCCCGGATACTTCTACACTACATAAGAGGTACTGCAAACCAGGCAGTACCTCTTTTTAACTTGAATTTTTGGTAAATTTCTCCTATAATACTAGATGGAAAGGAGGACTTCACCAGTGGCAAAGAAAAACCCGAAGAAGAACAATAAAGTCATACGTTATCGAAGGCCTCTGAATATCAACATCGGTATGATCATTTTTGCATTAATTTTCGTATATATGGGTTTTAGTGTCTATACATATGTGAAGCGGGAAAAAATCCAATTTTATGAAGTAGTAGATGGGGGCATCGTAAATGACAAGGACTACACCGGAATCATCCTTCGGGACGAAGAAGTCAAATATACCAGCAAGGCAGGCACTATCAATTACTACGTAGGAGAGGGCCGGCGGGCGGCAGTTGGAACTACGGTTTATTCCATTGATGAAGAAAACAAAATGTCTGACTTTCTAAACCAAAATTCTGATGGACAGTCTTTAAGCTCAGACAGCCTTTCTGCGGTAAAAAAACAGCTTTCCGCCTTTAACCTTACTTTTGATGAAGCAAATTTTGGAAGTGTATATGATATTAAATATTCTTTGGAGTCATTGATTTTAGAGTATTCCAATTTTGACACGGCAGACAATCTGGCAGCCATGGAGGCGGCAGGAATCCGCTTTACTCAGGTCCGATCTGACAAAGCAGGGATTGTATCTTATACCATTGATACTCTGGAAGGTTTAGAGGCCTCCCAGGTGGAAGCGTCCCTGTTTGACAGAAGCAGCTATCCAAGCACGGTTACCCGGGCCGGAGAGATTGCAGAATTAAACGAGCCGGTCTACAAACTTGTGGTCTCAGACGATTGGTCTATTGTATTTCCTTTGACTGAGGAAGATGTGGAAAAGTATGGTACAGAGAGCAGCCTGAAGGTATCCTTTAGAGGAAGGGGGCTGACTACCACCGGCAGCTTTTCCATGATTACGGGAGCAGATGGAAAACCTTACGGTAAGCTGGATTTTAACAAATATATGATCCAGTTTGTGTCGGAACGGTATGTGGATTTTGAGATTGTATCTGATAAGGTAGATGGCCTGAAAATCCCGATTTCCGCAGTTACTACCAAAGATTTCTTTTTGGTTCCCCTGGATTACCTGGCCAAAGGCGGGGACAGCAACGATACCGGATTTTTTAAGGAAGTCTATTCTAATAACGGAGCTTCTATGGTATTTACGCCGGCTACTCTATATTATGCCACAGACGAGTATTATTATATTGAGATAGGCGGGGACCAGGGATTTCAACCAGGAGATTATCTGATAAAACCGGAGTCAACGGATCGCTATCAGCTTGGAACCACAGCCTCTCTTAAGGGAGTTTATAATATCAATAAAGGCTATGCCGTATTTAAGCAGATTGAGGTGCTGACATCCAATGACGAATATTGCACGGTAAAGAAAAATATGGATTACGGGCTTTCCGTATACGATCACATTGTATTGGATGCAGGAACAGTGGAAGAGGGAAAACTGATTTATCAATAGAAACAAGGGGAGAGAACAGTGGTAAGAGAACAGTATTTAGAAGTAGAAGAGCGGGTAAAGCAGGCATGCCTCCGGGCAGGCAGAAAGAGGGAAGATGTAACTTTAGTTGCAGTTAGTAAAACCAAGCCCCTTCCCATGCTCTTAGACGCATATGAGGCAGGAGCCAGGGATTTTGGCGAAAACAAGGTTCAGGAGATTCTGGAGAAGTCTCCTGGTATGCCGGGGAACGCCAGATTTCATATGATTGGCCACCTTCAGCGCAACAAGGTACGCCAGGTAATTGGAAAAACTGTTTTGATTCACTCAGTAGATTCCCTGCGTCTGGCTCGCCAGATAGAGGAAGAGAGCGCCAGAGCAGGACTTGTTACCCCGGTGCTTTTGGAGATCAATGTAGCCAGAGAGGAAAGTAAATTCGGTTTTTTTGTAGAAGAAGTGGAAAAAGCATTGGAAGAAATCGCCCTCTTTTCCCATATGAGAGTAAAAGGTTTTATGACAATTCCGCCTTTTGTCGAAAATCCAGAACAAAATCGAAAAGTTTTTCAAGATTTATTTCAATTATCTGTTGACATAGCCAGTAAAAACATTGATAATATGTCTATGGACGTGCTTTCTATGGGAATGTCCGGGGATTATGAGGTAGCGATTGAAGAGGGCGCCACGATAGTACGAGTGGGTACAAGCATTTTTGGACATCGCTAGTCAAAAAGATAGGAGAGTAAGTATACATGAGCCTGTTAAATAAGTTAATGGAATTAACACGTCTCACTGATGAGGATGATGACGGTTACTTTTTAGATGAAGAAGAAGAGTACGAAGACGAGAGGCCTGCCAGAAGAGGTGTTTCCAGAGACAGAGATGAGTACGAGGATGAAGATGAACCGCCCAAATCCCGTTTCATGGGTTCTGCCCGCTCCAGTTCCAACAGTAAGGTAGTTCCTATGCGCTCCAGAGGCGCAGGTATGGAGGTCGTTTTGGTAAGACCCACCTCCATGGAGGATTCTCAGGAGATATGCAATTATCTGTTATCCGGCAAGGCAGTCCTCCTGAATATGGAAGGGATCCATACCGAGGTTGCTCAGAGAATTATTGATTTTATTTCCGGATCAGCCTACTCCATAGATGGAAATTTAAAAAAGATTTCCAACTACATATTCATTATTTCCCCAGAGTCCGTGGAACTGTCGGGAGATTTCCAGGAATTTTTAAGCGGGAATACATTAGGAGGAACCGGCGGACTGAATCTCCATTTTTAACCGGTGTCATCTGTTTATGGAAAAAGAAGAAGCATTATTTCGGAAGCGAATTCAGGAATTGTCCCGCATATGTTTTCAGCGGGACATTCCTGTACATACTGATTTTTTAAATTTATATGAGCAGACAATATTCTTTTCTCTGCTTTCTTCCCTTCCGTCTGTCAAATATGAGCTGGCCGGAGGATATAGAATGGCGGAGAGGAAGGTTGTTTGCTTTCTTCCTTCTTATGAGGAAAAGCTCTGTGAATATCCGTTTACCTGCCTCATCGCCAGGCCGGTAAATCCACGGTTTGCAGAAAACTTAAGCCACAGAGATTATTTGGGCGCCCTGATGAATCTGGGAATTGAACGGAGTAAAATCGGGGATATTTTAATTGAGGACAAGATCTGCCATATTTTCTGTATGGAGGATATGGCAGATTATCTTTGCAGAGAACTAAGCTTTGTCCGTCACACCAATATGGTTCTGGAACGGGCGGAGATAAAGGAGCTCTCCATCACCCCAAAATTTGAGACTGTTTCCGGAAGTGTGGCTTCCCTGCGTCTGGATTGTATCCTGGCCCTGGCCTGGCAGTCTTCCAGAAGCAAAATGACGCCATATATTGAAGGAGAAAAGGTCTTTGTAAATGGCCGTATGGTTACATCCAACAGCTTTTTATTAAAAGAAGAGGACATTGTCTCTGTAAGAGGCTTTGGCAGGTTTGTTTATCGAGGTGTAGAGACAGAAACGAAGAAGGGAAGACTTTTTATTACCCTGGATCGCTATTCATAAGAGACGTAACCATTCAGACGGCGTCTGAACGGTTACGAAAGGACGGGTTTAAAAGAAAGGAGACAGCATGTCTGATTGTCTGATTGTACACGATACAGAAAGAAAACCTCTGTACCAGATTGTAATAGAGGAAAGCTTTAGCCAGTTAAAGCCCAGGCTTTTGGAGCTGGGGACCAGCTCTATAAAGCTTTGTATTGTCACGGATTCCAATGTAGCCGGGCTTTACGGGGAAGAAATCAGGGAGATTCTCACAGGCTGCAGCGCCAGAACCGAGATGTTTGTATTCCCGGCTGGGGAAGAGAATAAGAATTTGAATACAGTCCGGGAGTTATATGAATTTTTAATTAGACATCATTTTGACAGAACCGACATGCTGGTGGCGTTAGGCGGCGGAGTTACCGGAGATCTGTGTGGCTTTGCGGCGGCTACCTATTTAAGAGGGATCTCCTTTGTTCAGATCCCTACCACCCTGCTTTCCCAGGTAGACAGCAGCATTGGCGGAAAAACCGGTGTAGATTTTGATGCTTACAAAAATATGGTAGGCGCTTTCCACATGCCCCGTCTGGTTTACACCAATCTGGCCACCTTACAGACTTTGGATCAGGACCAGTTTTCTTCCGGTATGGGGGAAATTATTAAGCATGGCCTGATTAAAAATCAGGAGTATTACCGTTGGCTGTGCCGCAATGCTTCTGCCATTGAGGCCAGGGATTTAAAAGTCTGCCGGGAAATGATTTGGGAGAGTAACCGGATTAAGCGGGATGTAGTGGAAAACGACCCAAAAGAGCTGGGGGAACGAGCCCTTTTAAATTTTGGCCATACCCTGGGGCATGCCATAGAAAAATTAAAGGATTTCACCATGCTCCACGGCCATTGCGTGGCCATCGGCTGTCTGGCTGCCTGCCGGATCAGCGCCTTAAGGGGGATGATAAGTGTTCGGGAGGTGGAAGAGCTTTCCCGAGTCTTACAAATTTTCCATCTTCCCGCCAAAACAGAAGGCCTGGACCCGGAAGAGATCATTCAAGCCACCAAACATGATAAGAAGATGGAGCAGGGCCTTATTAAGTTTATTCTTCTTAGTGAGATTGGAAATGCATATGTAGACAGAACTGTTACAGAAGAAGAAATGCGGCAGGGATTGGAGGCGGTGAGCCTATGAAAGGAAAAGGAAAACAGATCTGCATGTTTTCTCTCAGCGCCCTTATCCTGATTTTTTTCGATCAGTGGACCAAACATCTGGCTGTCACTCATTTAAAGGGGAATCCAGCCTTTGTGATAATCGAAGGGGTATTTGAACTTTTTTATTCTGAGAACAGGGGAGCAGCTTTCAGCATTCTCCAGGGGAAGCAGGGATTTCTCTTTCTGATTACCTTGGCAGTATTGGTCTTTACGGTGTATGCACTGATAAAGATGCCGGTAAGCCGCCGCTTTCTTCCATTGACTGTTTGTCTGAATATGCTTGCGTCCGGCGCTATCGGCAATATGGTGGATCGGGTAAGCAATGGTTATGTGGTAGACTTTCTTTATTTTTCCCTCATTGATTTCCCTATCTTTAATGTAGCGGATATCTATGTAACCACATCTGCCGCCGCTTTTCTCTTATTAATGCTGTGGTTTTATAAAGAAGAAGAACTGGAGATCTTTTCTCCTGGCAAAAAAGAAGCAGAGGAGAAACCGTAAACCTTCATGCGCCCGGCGGCAGACGCACTGCCACACAGAAAAGTCTGGCGGGCGCATGGGGCATCCCTGAACTTATGCCGCCTGCCGGCGGCGGGACTTTTATAGTAACCATTCCCTGCCGTCTGAGCAGTTGCAAAACATAAGGAGGTTCCTTTGGAACAGCGATTTTTAGTGGAGGAAGAGGATCAGGATATCCGTATCGATAAATATCTGACAGGCCTTTTAGAGGGCCTGTCCCGTTCTTATATCCAAAAATTGTTAAAGTCTGAGGCTGTTTCTGTAAATGGTTCTCCGGTAAAGAGCAGTTATAAGGTCTGCTGTGATGATTTGATTGTTTTTCAGGTTCCGGAAGCGGCAGAGCCAGAGATTCTGGCAGAGCCCATGGATCTGGATATTCTTTATGAAGATGAGGATATCTTGATTGTCAATAAGCCAAAGGACATGGTAGTCCATCCTGCGGCTGGACATTATACAGGAACCCTGGTAAATGGACTCTTGGATCACTGCCGCGGCAGTCTGTCCGGGATTAACGGAATCCTCCGGCCCGGCATTGTGCACCGAATAGACAAGGATACTACAGGAATCCTGGCAGTGTGCAAAAACGATATAGCTCATCGATCCATAGCGGCCCAGCTGAAAGAGCACTCCATTACCCGAAAATACTTTGCCATTGTTCACGGGAACTTAAAGGAACCTCAGGGGACCGTAGAAGGTCCCATCGGGCGCCACCCCTCAGATCGAAAAAAAATGAGCATTAACTATAAAAACGGAAAGACGGCTGTAACCCACTATCAGGTTTTAAAGCAGCTGAAGGGCTATACCTATATCCAATGCCAGCTGGAAACCGGCAGAACTCATCAAATCCGTGTCCACATGGCAAGCCTGGGCCATCCATTATTGGGGGATTCGGTTTACGGTCCTGCCAAATGCCCCTTATCTGGATTAAAAGGCCAGACCCTCCATGCCGGGATACTGGGAATTCGCCATCCCAGAACCGGGGAATACATGGAGTTTTCCGCTCCATTGCCCGAATATTTTATGCAGCTTTTGGATAAATTAGAATAATTGGATATTTTTTCACTGTTTTTCTGTACTTTTTCGGGATTTTGCAGTATAATTAATTATAACAGTTTATCCCAGATTCCACATCTAAAAGGATTTAACAAAATGACATCTTGCGAGTTTTCGGCAGCGTAAAGCGTGAAAGGAGAGAGGACTATGAATGGAAATTTAGTAATTACAATCGGACGGCAGTGTGGCAGCGCAGGGCGCCAAATTGGACAGGAAGTTGCCAAACAGCTGGGCATTAAATGCTACGATAAGGAATTGCTGTCCTTGGCTGCCAAGAACAGCGGACTGTGTGAAGAACTTTTTGAGACCCACGATGAGAAACCAACCAGCAGCTTTTTATATTCTCTGGTAATGGATACGTATTCTATGGGATATACCACATCGGCTTATATGGATATGCCCATTAACCATAAAGTATTTTTAGCACAGTTTGATTCTATTAAAAAGCTGGCGCTGGAGGAATCCTGCGTAATTGTAGGACGGTGCGCTGACTATGCCCTGGCAGATTATCCCAATGTAACCAGCGTGTTTGTCTCGGCGGATGAGCCAGATAAAATCGAGCATTTGATGAAGATGTATCAGGTGGATAAAGCGAAAGCCCGGGATATTATGATTAAGACGGATAAAAAACGGTCCAGCTATTACAATTATTACTCCAGCAAAAAGTGGTCGGATGCCAAAAGCTATGATTTGTGTATCAACCGAAGCGCAATTGGCTTTGACAATTCCGTACAATTGATTATCAATTTTGCAAAGAACAAGCAGGACTGGAAAAACCGGTAAAGACTTGCAGCAGAATAAAAACAATGGATTTTATTCTGCTGCAAGTTTTTTAATGCATAAATCTTAAAAAATATTTAAAAAATAGGTTCTGTTATTCGGTTTTATCCTATGTTATACTATTATGGTGTGTTTATTGCATTTCAGATTATTTAAGGTGGTTTAAGAATTCCATGATTGTTTGGAACAGAAAAAATCCAACAAAGCCTGTTGCTGCCATGTATTGTTGGATATTACGTAATAAAAAGCAGGCAATTGCAGCGCCCATCCTTTTGGCTGCCGGAATCATAAATGGTATATTGGCAGAGTCTTATATACCAGAAGGACCAGCATCCCCGGCACCGGGGATGCTGGTAAGAGAAGCTATTTTCATCCCCGGGAATATGGAATGGGCTGAGATAGAGGAGACAGAACCTGAAACAGAAGAGCCGGATTCGGATGTTTATGAGCCTTCCATTACCCAGTTAAATCTGGCCTATTATTTTCCGGAAGGGGCTGATCAGTCAGATGTAATGAACAGCTATGCCGGATCCGTGTATAAAAAGCTTACAATAAAGGACTCTGACTGGTTTGCCGCCATATATGATTTGGCGGAAATTAAGCCATCCAAGATGGCATCCCGCCTGAAAAAGCCGGCATCGGCTGTTTATGGAAAATATAATCCAACCGATGAGTCTCATGATCCGGATAATCCGGATACCTGGATCATCAATAACTGGAAAAGGGTAAATGTTTCCTTTACCAATGGAAGCGGAAAGGCGATTGGCGGCTATTCGAATGTAAAAGAAATCCTTTCTATGGCAAGTGTTTATACTTTTCAGACAGATGTAATGGATGTAGAAGGCTTTGAGGAATATGCAAACCGTCTGTGGGCTGCCTCCCACAGCTATTCCTACAGTATGAGCAAGGTCTATTACTGCAACGGCTGTCTGGATTTATCTATGGAAGAACTAATACAGGAGGAGGAGGAGGCAGAACTGGCGGCAGAGCTGGCTGTCTCCCAGGACCCCTGGGCGGAAACCAGGGAGAATACAGAAACCGGTCAAAAGGATTCCGGGGAAGCGCAGGAAAAGCTGTCCAAAGAAGGCGAAACCTCTCATGAACACGAAGAATCTGGTGATACCATAGCAGCTTCCGCTGCTTACAGGGAGACAGATGAGGAGGGGCCTATCATTCCCATACCGGAGGATACTTCAAGCGGTGGTACAATTCGGAAAAATACGGTTGATCCCACCCAGTGGGATCATGTGGGGCCTGGCCATGAGCTTGTGGGAACGCCGGGAAATGCCGCCGTTAATATAGAAGAACCTTATTTCCTGGAAGAGAGCAGTTCTGCCGCTGCAAAAACCAGTGAGGCAGAGGAAGAGATTCCTTCTCAACCGGCAAAAGAGCAATCCTCCCCCAGGCAATCCTCCGAATCGAAACCGGCAACCAAAGGCAAATCCGGCTCCTCCGGCAAAAAAGGGGATTGTCCGGGCCATGTGGATTTAAATATCTCCATTAAAATTTTAGGAATTGATGATTCCAAAGGCCTTTTATATGCAGATGCCATCGGAAACGATCCGGAAAATATAACAGAGGACGGCTGGGATGGCTGGGATCCTTACAGTGTCCAGATGGCAAAGGCGATTCGAGCTCAGGACTGGTATCAAAATTACGGTTTAAGTATTTCCACCATTAACATGAGAAATCCTCTGTCTGCCGGTGAAATTGATGCCTATATGGACAAGCTCCCAGCAGGGCTCTCCAGAAAAAGGCGGGAGATTATTCAGTTTGCCCTATCTTCTGTAGGGAAAGTACCTTATTATTGGGGGGGAAAGCCCTCCCGCGCCGGATATGAGGGAAACTATTTCGGGACACCTATAAATCCGGACACCAAGGGAAGAATCCTGAAAGGTCTGGACTGCTCCGGCTGGATAAACTGGGTTTACTGGTCTGTTACCAGGGAGAGGCTTGCCGGGGAGAGCACCAGCAGTCTGGCCCTCTGTGGGCGCCGCATAAAAAGGTCTGAGCTGAAGCCGGGAGATATCATTTTAAAAACCGGAACCGGCGCTCATGTGGTCATGTTTCTTGGCTGGGCACCCAACGGTCAGATGGAAGTCATCCATGAATCCAGCGGTTCTGTCAACAATGTAACAGTCAAAACCATGGACGCAGACTGGCCCTATTACCGGAATCTCATTGACTAAAGGGAGCTTAACAAAGGAGAATATTGGAATGAAATACCATGATGATTATCCTTACGATGATTCTGACGATTTTCAGGATTTGGATATGGATACAGACGACTATTTTGATGACATAGACTTTGACTATGACGAGAGGGAAGCTTTTGTGGCTCCCCAGAGAGAAAGAAGGGTTCCCAGGACAGAAGTGGAGGAACCCTATGAGGATGAAATTGATCGTATGCGTAGGCGCGGCCGCCGGTCTGGCAGCCGCCAGAAAAAATCCGGCGTAAGACAGGCAGGCGCCTCTTACAGCAGACAGGCAGAAGATTATAGAGGCAGCAGGCAAAATCCAAGCCACAGCCGCAAAAATAGAAAAAGCTCCAAAAAAACCGGAAAAATCTTCTTTGGAATCCTGCTTGCAATTGCCGTAATTGCAGGAATCTTATTTGTCCAAAGGTGGTGGAAACTTCGGGATGGGTATTGGAACATCGCGGTTTTCGGTGTAGACTCCAGAGGCGGGGGGCTTGAAAAAGGAGCCCTTTCTGACGTGGAAATTATCTGCAGCATCAACAAGAAGACCAACGAAATCCGCTTAGTTTCTGTGTACCGGGATACCTATCTGCAAATTGACAGCGACGGAAGCTTTGACAAGATCAATGAGGCCTATTTCTTAGGCGGCCATGAACAGGCTATAAAGGCTCTGGAACGCAATTTGGACATTCAAATTGATGATTACGCCACTTTTAACTGGAAAGCGGTTGCTGATGCCATCAATCTGTTAGGCGGTATTGACTTGGAAATTACAGATAAAGAGTTTTACTATATCAATTCCTTTATCACAGAAACCGTAGAATCCACTGGAGTGGGCTCTTATCACCTGGAACATGCGGGAATGAATCATCTGGACGGAGTCCAGGCTGTGGCTTATTGCCGCCTCCGTCTGATGGATACGGATTTTAACCGTACAGAGCGTCAGCGCAAGGTAATTATGCTGGCTTTGGAAAAGGCAAAGCAGGCCGATATCTCTGTTCTTACCAATATTGTGGTAGGCGTTCTTCCACAGCTTTCCACCAGTGTAGGTCCGGAAGATTTAATGCCTATTGCCAAAAACATCACAAAGTATGAAATAGGACAGACCGCAGGCTTCCCCTTTGCCAAGACAACTACCAGGGTTGGCAAATTAGACTGTGTCATCCCTATGACCCTGGAAAGTAATGTAGCCGCCCTGCACCAATTCCTGTATGGTCAGGATGCCGCATATATTATTTCACCGGCAGTAAGGGAAATCAGCAATAAAATTGCACAGACTACCGGTATCTATGAGGAGGGAGAAATCCCGGGATTCATCTATAATCCGCCGGACAAAGGGTCCGACGGCCAGGGAGCGGGAAGCAGCCAGAATAACCAGTCCCCGCCGCTTCCCACGCCTGTTGTGGAGGAAACAGCAAGCCTGGAGCCTGCTCCCATTGTAGAAGAAACAACTGCTGCAGAGACTTCAGAAGAGGAATCAGAATCTGAGACAGAAGAATCCGAGACAGAGACAGAAAGTACTGATGGAGAAGAATCAGATGGAGAACGAATTCCCGGACCTTCTGTGGAAGATATTGATGAGGACGAGACGGTTTCACCGCCGCCATCCGGCCCGTCTGACACCATTGGAAATCCTGGGACAGGAGGAAGCTCAAGTCCCGGAACGGGTCCATCCCCCAATGGTCCCACCTCCCCGGAAATCCCGGAACCGGAAGGCCCAGGAGCCGGCCTTCCGGCGCCGGATACATCTGAAAATAATGTTGGTATCATCCATTCCGGCCCTGAGCTCTCCTAGTGTGCTGACCGCATTATATCTGGCAAAATGACCAGTACACTAGGTATTCGCAATAAAATCATTTACATTCGTGACAGATTTTACTATAATGATAGGAGAATGTATTTGAGGTAATACAGGAGGAGATATGGCTAGAGGGCAAGTAAAGAAAACATCTGCTGCGAAAAAGGTTCCGGTTTCAGCCAGAGGTCCTATGAAGGCTCAAACCAATGATGTTGTGCTGGCTATGGATATTGGAACCAGAAGCATCATTGGAATGGTGGGCGTTGTGGAAGATGGCAAAATCAACATCATTGCAGTGGAAAAAGAGGAACATACAGAGCGCGCCATGATAGACGGGCAGATTGAGAATATCGAGAAGGTAACTGCTATTGCAAAAAAGGTAAAGAAACGTCTGGAGGCCAAGACTCGTATCAAACTGGAGAAAGTATGCGTAGCAGCGGCAGGCCGCGCTTTGAGAACCAAACGGGCAGATTATGAATTGGAACTGCAGGGAACACAGCTGATTGACGATGAAATAATCAGCCGTCTGGAAGCAGGGGCCATTACCAAGGCGGAGGAGGCTTTTGATGCGGAGAATGAAGCGGCAGATGACTCCCGCCGTTATTATCTGGTGGGCTATACGGTGTGCCAGTATTTCCTGGATCAGTATGTAATTTCTAATTTGAAGGATCACCGGGGACATCAAATTAAGGTAGATCTCATCGCAACATTCCTTCCCAGCGAGGTAGTGGAAAGCCTTTATACCACCATGAACAAGACTGGCCTTGAGGTGGCCAGCATGACTCTGGAGCCCATTGCCGCCATCAATGCGGCGATTCCGGAAAATATCAGACTTCTGAACCTGGTTCTTGTCGATATTGGCGCAGGAACCTCAGATATTGCCGCATGTGTAGGAGGAAGTATAACTGGCTATACTATGGCTACCATGGCAGGAGATGAGATTACAGAAGCAATCATGAAAAATTATCTAGTAGATTTTTCCACGGCTGAATCCATGAAGGCCCAGTTAGGGCATCATGAGGAAATTTCTTTTGCCAATATTTTAGGACTGGAACAAAAGCTTTCCAAAGCAGACTTAAGTAAATGCATTCAGGGAGCTCAGGAAGCCCTTTCCAAGGAAATTGCTGATAAGGTTGTGGAAATAAACGGCACAGCTCCATCCGCTCTGTTTCTGGCAGGCGGAGGCAGCAAATTGGCAGGGCTTAAAGAATGTATCACAGAAGCCCTGGGAATGGACGACAGCCGGGTAGCTATTGCTGGAAATTATTTTCAGGCCAATGCAATTTCCAAAGAATATGATTTGAATAATCCGGAATACGCTACGCCTCTCGGTATTGCTATTTCGTCTGGCTTAAATATGATTAATGACAGTTTCCGGGTAATCCTAAATAACAATCCGGCCAAGCTGTTCCGCAGCGGGACTTTTACGGCTCTGAATCTTCTGATGATGAATGGCTATAATTTCCGGGATATTATGGGACGCACAGGGGCTAATCTGACCGTGACCATTAATGGAAAGCGGAAAGTATTCTATGGTACGACTTCCGAACCGGCATCTCTGTTTATTAATCAGAAAGAGGGAAAGCTTTCGGATGTAATCCATGCAGGGGATAACATTGAATTCATTCCCGCTGTTCACGGGACTCCGGCCCGCGTTCACCTGGAAGATATTGAAGGGGCAGCTTTAAGTGAAGATGTGACCGTCAATGGAATGAATGTTTCGTTAAAAACTCTTTTGAAAAACGGGGATGTAATCTCAATCAAACTGCCTGAAGAAGAAATTTCTCAGGAGAGTCTTCCAGAAGAAGAAGTTTTACAAGAGGACGAAGCTTTCCAGGAAGAAATTTCTTTTGAACCGGAGAAATCTCTCCAGGAAGAAAAAACTTTTCAAGGGGAAGAATTGCTCCAGGAAGAAAATTCTTTTCAGGAGGAAGAATCTCTCCAGGAAGAAAATTCTTTTGAGCAGGGAAATTTCCAGGAAAAGGAAAGGCCTCTTTTAAATGAGACTGGTTCAGAAGCGGAAAGGCCTGCTGAAGAAAAGCCCTCTGAGAAAAAGCCGGTAGAGACTGTCTTGTTCCATTTTAATGGCTCTCCCTTGCATCTTCCCAAGAAGGCAGACGGACGTCCATATTATCTAATGGATCTGATTGAGCATTCCGGTATTGATCTGGAACATCCAAAAGGCACAGTGACGTTGAGTGTCAACGGCGAAATCGGAAGATTTCAGCAGGTTCTCAGAGCAGGGGATAATATAACAATTACAGAAGAGCAAAGAGAGCCTTCCTGATAACCTTAACATCAAGGAGACGTTTATGAAGCTAAGACGGAACCTGGGAGTTCTTTTTGGGGTAATTTCTCTTATCCTTACCGGATGCGGTGATTCCTTTGAGCCAGCAGTAATCGTAACCACCACAATTTCTTCCCAGGAAGAGAGTGGATCGCCACTGATTACGGAGGCCTCCATGGAAAGTTTCTCTGAAGATCCCCAGCCTCAAGAAATATCTGAAAATACTGCGACAATCAATTATGTGGGTATTAAGGCCCATATTAAAGAAATCCATGAAGATCGGATCCTGATCAGTTCTGATACAGACGGGTTTCCAGGAGCTTTCTGGGTTTTAGGGGCAAGAGAACTGGCAGAATCAAGAGAGCTAGAAAGCGGAAATTCCATATTTATCTTAATGGAAGATTTGAAGGAAAAAGAATCTGACGGCATCAAGATATATAGGGCCAAACAACTTTTTTCATTACCAGGGGAAGAGGGCAGAGGAACAGAGAATATAGTTTTGACGGATGTGCCAACCTTTACATTGACGGATGTCTTATCCAGCAAATACGATCCCCTGGAAATCCACTCTGGAAATTACCTTTGGAATTTGGACGAAAACGGAGAAGGTCTCGGGGTTGTTGCATGTGGTTGCGCGCCTTTAGAAGAAGCGGCTATGGAGCACTGTGCCCGATTGAAACTGCCTACATATAGCGGTATCGACTATGTAGGATATTCATTCTCTACCAAAATTCAGCCGGACAAGCTGGTGGTCCGCCAATGGCCTAAAGATATGGGAAAACCGGACGTAATAGAAGAGAGTATCACTACCTATTATTATGTAATCCCGTTTTTAGACATAAAACCAGATAAAATCTATGAGTTTGCAGCTGAATGGGAAGGGGACAATCAAGAACAGCGTAAATTTTCAGGAAGAGCAAGTTATGTCCTGGTAACAGAATAAAATTCAATTTCGGTTGGGGGAGCCAGTGATGCGAGTTGCTGGCTCCCCCTTAACCATTCCATAACCTTTCGGCCAAAAAGAAATTTTAAGGTAGAAGAGAATAAACCTGTAGATTTCTGTAATCCGCAACAAGCGGAGCAAGCTGGCGAAAGCCAATCTTTCCTGCGCCTAATAAGGGACCGTAAGTATGCCCGTCATCCTCAAAAGAAAGAATTGGAAGCTCATTAATAAAGAATTGGATCAGTTCTCCTTGCTTTTTCACAGCAATCCGATAGAAATCTTTTATGTCATCAAAACCAGGGATCGGATCTGCTCCCTGGGATGCAAGATAAAATCCTTTGCTTTTTCTAAGGTTACAGGTATGAAAAATTCTTTCGTCCGGTTCTTTTCTCCTAAAATAAGATATATGGAAAGTATTAGGTTCCTGTTCACTGAGGGGACCATCAAATATTATAAAATAGAAAGAGGGGAAATTTCAATAGGGTTTATTAAAAATAAGGTATTATTGTAGCAATTCAGACGGGGTAATGTGCTTGACCTGTAAATTTTCCTGTGTTATCATGAAGACACCAAAAGAAAGGGGTATCTTATATGAGCGATAATGAATTGTTATTAGCCTTATCTGAAATGATGGATAAAAAATTAAAACCTATTCAAGATAGTATCACGCAAATTAAAATCACACAGGAAAACAATATATTACCAAGACTTCAAAATATCCCTGCAGTCACACTTAACTATGCGCGAAAGAATAGTTTAACGAATAATTAACTTAGAAAGGACTTCTTAATGAAGTTTCAACGTCTACTTAGTTTAACCCGCCAGGCAATTGACGCCTACCATATGATTGATGAAGATGACCGCATTGCTGTGGGAATTTCCGGAGGCAAAGACAGTCTTGCTCTTCTATACGCCCTAAATGGGCTTATGAAATTTTATCCTAAAAAATTTTCTATTGTGGGAATTACTGTAGATTTAGGGCTTGGCCATTTATCTTTGGAATCCGTACAATTTCTTTGTGATAAATTATCTGTTCCATATTCCGTTGTAACTACTGATATAGGAAATATATTGTTTGATATCCGTAAGGAATCTAATCCTTGTTCTTTATGTGCTAAAATGCGAAAGGGAGCTTTAAATTTAAAAGCAAAAGAACTTGGATGTAATAAAATCGCCTATGCTCACCACAAAGATGATGTAATTGAAACCATGCTGCTTTCTCTCTTGTATGAGGGACGTTTTCATTCGTTTTCTCCTAATACTTATCTGGATCGGATGGATTTATCTGTTATTCGTCCTATGATTTATGTCTCAGAAGCTGAGGTAATTGGCTTTCAAAACAAATACAACCTTCCTGTGTGTAAAAATCCCTGTCCTGTAGACGGACATACCAGACGGGAATATGTCAAAAATCTGATAAAGCAGCTGGAGCAGGAAAATCCGGGGGCTAAGGCTTGCATGTTCCACGCTGTATCAGACGGAAAAATCGAAGGTTGGCAAAAAGGAGGTGAACTTTGTGAAGAATCTTTCTTATCATGAACAAAAAGATATTGAAAATGTAAAACGTCTGCGGGAGCTGATTGGAACACTCCCCCTCTTCTGCCCAGAATTCTTCCGTGGTATTGAACCCAGAACTTCCTCAAGAACCAGAATTGCCTACGCCTATGATTTGAATGTATTTTTTCATTTTTTGCAGGAAGAGAATCCCTATTTCCGTGTTAAAGATATAAAAGAAATTTCCCTGGACGATTTAGACCAGATTACGGTCACAGATCTGGAAGAATATATGGAATATTTAAAATATCGGGACAATGCTCAAGGTCAGGAAATCATTAACCGTGAGCGTGGAATCATGAGAAAAATTTCTTCTTTGAAAAGCTTTTATAACTATTTTTACCGAACAGAAAAATTAAAGAATAATCCGGCGGCTTTAGTCCAGCTGCCCAAACTTCACGAAAAAGAAATAATCCGATTAGACATTGACGAAGTGGTCCTCTTGTTGGATGAGGTGGAAAAAGGAGACAATCTTACCCCAAAACAAAAAGCCTTTCATGACAAAACAAAGGTACGGGATTTGGCTCTTCTCACTCTTATGTTAGGCACTGGTATCCGTGTCTCTGAGTGTGTGGGATTAAATCTTAATGATGTAGACTTCAAAAACGGTGGAATTCAAATTCACAGAAAAGGCGGAAAAGAGGTCACTGTTTATTTTGGCCGGGAAGTGGAGGACGCGCTCCTGGACTATTTAGATGAACGCCGAAAAATACTTCCCGAAAAAGGGCACGAAGACGCACTATTCCTCTCCCTGCAAAAAAAGCGCTTGGCAGTAAGAAGTGTAGAAAATCTGGTAAAAAAGTATTCCCGTACAGTAACACCGAATAAAAAGATCACTCCGCATAAGCTCCGCAGTACCTATGGAACCAATCTTTATCGGGAAACCGGGGATATTTATCTGGTAGCAGATGTCTTGGGACACAGCGATGTAAACACTACTAAAAAGCATTACGCCGCACTGGAAGATGAACGCCGTAGAAGTGCCAGAAATGCAGTAAAGCTTCGCAAAGAATTATAAAATGAATCTATATAGAGGTAAGGAGGATTTTGCTATGGCAGAAACTATGAATAAGGATGTTCAGGTGCATTGGAGAGATAGAAAACATGTACTTTGGTTTCCCTGGACATTCACAAAATATTATATTACCAATGAGCGCTTAATGATTGAGCAGGGATTTTTCAAGACCGTGGTGGACGAAACTTTGCTGTACCGCATTGTAGATATTACCATGGAGCAAACCCTGGCTGGAAAAATATTTGGCACAGGAACTCTTATTATCACCGCAAAAGCCGATAAAACACCGGAGATATGTCTGGAAAATATTAAAAATCCCAGAAAAATAAGAACTATGCTCTCCGACTTAGTGGAAACATCCCGTCATCAGCGGAATGTTGTGGGAAAAGAGTTCTACAGTGGCTCCAGATCTTCTGTAACCGTTCAGGATGACCGGGATGATGAGGACGAATCACTGGAGGATGATAATTTAGAATAATCTATCCCTTTGCCTCCTCTGCTTTTAGCCAGCCTTTAGATGAAAAAGGCGGAATAAAAGCAGAGAGCCCGGCCAAAGCAGGAAAATTCCGATTCCTAACAATTTTGGGAAAAATAAAGTTTTATGAAAGTGGTTCCGATTCGAAATAAACGATAGTTAGATAGCGGCCGGCATGGATTGTATCCTCTGTAAGGCCGTTAATTCTTTTTAGCTCGTAAACATACTCATCTGTGGTTAACAGCTCATAAGGACAATATCTTTCTGCAATTTTCCAAAGGCTATCCCCCTCATGAATCATAATGCTTTTATAATATCGCGTATAAGCCAAAGAATCCGGCTCCCTTGCCAAAATATTGAGTTTTATGAATCCCAGCAAATTTAAGCTGATGATAAATGCTGCTGCCCATAATAAGAGTTTTCTTCTGCGTTTCTCCATACTCTTCTCCCCTTTTGTATTGGAAAAATAATTGTCTGCCATTTGAACGTATGTTCTTTTTTGTACTTATACTATACTACAGGAACATATGTTTGTCAACGGATTTTTCAAAAACACAAACGAATGTTTGCATTTTTATAAGAAATGTGATACTATTATACCAGAACAAATATTCTGTCACAATTAAGGAGGTCTATATGCCAAGCGGGAAAATTACTGCAAAACAGCAGGAAATTTTAGAATATATTAAAGAAACGATTTTAAAAAAAGGATATCCACCGGCAGTTCGTGAAATCTGTGAAGCTGTCCATTTAAAATCCACCTCTTCTGTCCACTCTCATCTGGAAACACTGGAAGAAAACGGATATATCCGCAGGGATCCCACAAAGCCCCGTGCCATTGAAATTTTAGATGACTGCTTTAACCTTACCAGAAGGGAAGTTGTTAACGTTCCTATTCTTGGCTCCATTGCTGCCGGGCAGCCCCTTCTCGCTCAGGAGAATATTGAGAACTACTTTCCTATACCAGTAGATGTACTTCCTAACGCAGAAATTTTTATGCTAAAGGTGAAAGGGGAAAGTATGATCAATGCCGGAATCTATAATGGAGATCATATTCTTGTAGCTCAGCAATCCCACGCTGACAATGGGGAGATTGTGGTTGCATTATTAGAGGATTCTGCTACAGTAAAGCGCTTCTATAAAGAAGACGGCCATTATCGCCTCCAGCCTGAAAATGATTCTATGGATCCCATTATCTGTAATGAAGTTGAAATATTAGGGAAAGTTGTAGGCCTGATGCGGATAATGAATTAGGCATCTGCAAAAGCGCAAAAAAGGCAGGCCCCTTAAGAGTCTGCCTTTTCCTGAGCAATTATCTTACGCTACTGCAACGTGCTTTTCCATAGTTCCTAAAAACTCTTCGAAAGCCTCGTCCTCGCCGTTGTATTCTACAGTTAATACCCTGGTTAAATCCAGGCTTAAAACACCTAGCAGGGATTTCGCATCAATAATAATGCGGTTGTAAAATACATTGATGTCAAAGTCACATTTTTCTGCTTCCTGAACAAACTTCTTTGCAGCCGCAATAGACGGCAACATAATCTTTTTCTGCTTCATAATCTTAATCTCCTTTGAACTATAAAATTTAAAGTGTTTTGTGTTAAGATATATATATCATGGCTTCCACTAATTGTCAAATATTGAATTTTAAGGCTGTAAGGACTTACATTTTATACGTTTTACCGGTTATTTCCGGTGAATCTCCCACTATTTTTTGCATAATTCACACACATTTTCCGACACAAAAAATGGTTCCCCTTTATATTTTATTGATTTCGCATGAAAGGGGAACCAGATTTTTTACAAATCGCTCAATATGTGGTTAAAATTTGCCTTAAAAACTACCGCTTTAAAACTAAATGCTGTGGAAGGCCGTTTACCATAAAGGGTTGGTAATCGCCCTGGATCAAAGGTTCAATGTAGTTGATGAACTCTTCTGTTACGTAATTCCCTTCTTTGTTAATCCAGCTTCTGGGAACCAGCTTCTCATTGTTAGCGATGCGGTGGACATCATAGATGCCTGCTGCGCTCATATAGGGATCATCCGCAATTCGGTCGATTACTACCATCTTGCCGGTATCTCCCTCGTCTGCTGCTTTCACTGCAGCGCCGCCTACCATAAAGGCCTCGTTCACATCTACTCTGGAAGCCATGTGGGAGGCGCTTCTCTGAAGAGTAGAAAATTCTACGCTTCTGGTCTTGCACCCGATTTCAGCCCCCATAAAACTTGCCAGATATGCGGCAGTGCCCTGGAGCTGCTTGTGGCCAAAGGCATCCACGTATTCTCCGCCTCCTGACAATTCACATACATAGCGGCCGTCTGCCAGCTTAATGCCTTCTGAAACAGCAATCACAATAGAACTCTTCTTCTTTAACAGATCCTGAACCTTCTTTAGACACTTATCCAAATCAAAGGGAACCTCAGGCAGGTAAATCAGATCCGGTCCCTCACATTCCTCTGTCCTGGCCAGTGCAGTAGCGCCGGTAAGCCAGCCTGCATTGCGGCCCATGATTTCAATAATGGTAATCATATTCTTATTATAGGTAAGTCCCAGGGCATCCCGGATAATCTCTTTTGTGGAAGCGCCAATGTACTTGGCAGCGCTGCCGAAGCCGGGGGTGTGATCGGTCAGGGCCAGATCATTATCAATCGTCTTGGGAACACCTAAAAACTTTTGGTTATATCCCTTTACAATAGCATAATCCGACAGCTTTTTAATTGTATCCATAGAATCATTGCCACCGATATAAATAAATACTTCAATATTCAGCTTGTCTAAAATCATAAAGATTTTCTCATAAACTTCTGGATTTGTGTGAATCTCCGGCAGCTTAAAGCGGCAGGAACCCAGAAATGCAGAGGGAGTCCTCTTTAACAATTCGATATCCATATCAGAATGGATCTGGGTGGATAAATCTACATACTGCTCGTCTAACAAGCCCTGAATTCCGTGAAGCATACCATAAACCTTATGGAAACCTCTCTCCTTGGCAGTTTTATATACGCCTGCCAAACTGGAGTTAATGACAGAGGTCGGGCCTCCGGACTGTCCTACAATAATATTTCTCTTTTTTGATGCCATAGCAAAATCTCCCCTTATCGTTAAAACTTTCTTCCTATTATAGCAAAGAGAACCGCTCTTTTCAACCGGTATTTCGTCATTCTGTATGGTTTTGTTTTCCTTTATATGTTTTCTTTGTATACTTTTCGGTTTTGTCAAAACTAATGCATTTTTTCTGTACAATTCCTCTTCTTTCCTATAAATTTGTCAAATTATCCAAAAAACTTGGAAAATAATCATTGACACTTCACGGATAATGTGGTATTATAATCAAGCACGAGGCAAGAGTTTTTGCAAAGTATTAAAGGGGAATAGTTCAATGGTAGAGCAGCGGTCTCCAAAACCGTAGATGGGGGTTCGAGCCCCTCTTCCCCTGTTTCCTTTGGGAAGAAATTATAAAGTGTGGAAAAGTGTGAGGGGAAATCCTGAAGTTCGAGAGAGCTTCAGGATTTTTTCTTGTGTCACAGAAGGCACTCCTATAATTATAACAAGCCAATCGCCTCTTTTACATTGCTGACTCCTATCAGGCGTATTTTGTCCCGGGTCTTCAGCTTCTCCAGTGAAATTTTCGGCAATATACAGGTATGAAAGCCTAGCTTTACAGCCTCGTTTACCCTCTGCTCTGCCATGGACACAGCCCGAACCTCTCCGGAAAGCCCTACTTCCCCAAAAAGAATCCATCCCGGATCCACAGGCCGATCCTTATAGCTGGAGATTAATGCCATTACAATGGCCAGATCCAAAGCTGGTTCGTTCATCCGGATGCCTCCTGCAATATTCACATAGGCATCAAACCTGGCCAGATCATAACGGCATCGTTTCTCCAAAACCGCCATTAGAAGATTTACCCGGTTGTAATCCGTACCGGCAGCAGTCCGCCTGGGCATGCCGAAACTGGTCTCTGTTACTAACGCCTGAACCTCTAAAAGAATGGGTCTGGTTCCTTCTATAGAACAGGCTACAACGGCTCCGGAAGCGTCTTCCGGCCGCCCGGACAGCATATATTCGGAAGGATTCTCTACCTCTACAAGCCCTTCCTCCCTCATCTCGAATACTCCTATCTCATTGGTAGAGCCAAAGCGGTTTTTCACTCCTCTCAGGATCCGATAGGAAGCATGGCGGTCTCCCTCAAAGTACAGCACAGTATCTACCATATGCTCCAACACCCTGGGGCCTGCCACTACTCCTTCCTTGGTCACATGACCCACAATAAAAATCGTAATGCCATATTCCTTGGCAATCTGCATCAGAAGGTTGGTAGACTCTCTTACCTGGCTTACGCTTCCCGGCGCAGAGGCCACCTCTTCCCGAAACATAGTCTGGATAGAGTCAATAACCACGATTCCCGGCTTTTCCTCTCCTATGATTCCCTCAATAATTTCCAGATTGGTTTCGCACAGAAACCGTAAATCTCCCCGTACCTCTCCAATTCGGTTAGCCCGGAGTTTAATTTGTTTTAAAGATTCCTCGCCGGATATGTATAAAACCTTTTTTCCACTACCGGCCAGATTCCGGCAGACCTGAAGGAGAAGAGTGGATTTGCCAATCCCCGGGTCTCCTCCTACCAGCACCAGAGAACCGCTTACGATTCCGTCTCCCAGCACTCGGTCCAACTCTAAAAGTCCGGTAGAAACCCTGTCTTTTTCCTCAACTGAGATTTCCGACAAAAGAGCCGGCCGGCAGCGGGAGTCCTTTCCCGCGCCGGGCCGTCCTCCTAATCCGCCTAAACTGCGGGAAGCCGCAAGGCCCAGGCCCCGCGGCTCCTTTTTCTCAACCGGTTCTTCTACAAAAGTATTCCACTCTCTGCAGCCCGGACACTGGCCCATCCATTTGGCAGACTCATATCCACATTCCCTGCAGAAAAATGCAGTTGTTTTTCCTTTTGCCATATACTATCTCTTTTCCACACGGATGGTGGCGGCAGAACCTTCTCCAAGTTCCACGCTGACTACCAGCTTACCGCTCATATTGGTCTTCATGTCCCCTGCAGACACGCCGTCTACATAAACCTCGTACTCTGTATCATCCTCTAATTGGATAGTAAGCTGAGCATCCTTATCCCCTTTTACCACACAGGTACAGCCCTTGTCTGTTACCTTCAAATTCTCTACAGTAGTTCCGGGTACAGACTCATAAACAAACATACCATTTCTCTCTAACTTGGTTATCTCAGAATAGGTCTTTACTTTATATAAATCTCCCTGATGCTCAAAATTATCTAATTTTCCTTTTACAGATAATTTGTAATCTCCAAAGGTGATGCTTCCGTCAGCTTCACTGCGGATTAATTCATTTGCAGGCATTTCTTATCCTCCTTGTGTATGTTGTAACCGTTCAGGCAATATCTTCTTTTCCGGCGCAGCCGGGACGGGAAACGTCCAATTCCCTCATGTCTGAGCGGTTACTGTATGTTAGAGACATTATAGCATTTTCCCCTGTAAATTTCTAGAGCATGTTTGAAAAATGTTTTCCGTCAACTTTTGCACACGGAAGCTGCAGCAGAAAAACCGAGCCCTTCTCCTTCCGGGATTACCTCCACCTCATCTCCTACTTTAACGGAGCCGTCTAACACCGCTTCTGCCAGCTTGTCCTCTAACAAATTCTGGATGGTGCGGCGCAGGGGGCGGGCCCCGTATTTCTCGTCATAACCCTTCTCCACCAAAAGCTCCTTAGCCTGGGTGGTAACGTCTAAGCTGATAGCCATCTGTTCTTTGGCCCGTTTGATAATGGATTTCAGCATAATAGAGACAATCTCCTTCATATGGTCTTTATTCAGCTGGTGGAACACAATAATGTCATCAATCCGGTTTAGAAACTCCGGCTTAAACAGCCGTTTTACCTCATCCATGACTCTTCCCTTCATGAAAGCGTAATTTTCCTTTTCGTCATTGGCAGAAGCAAAGCCCAAACGTTTCGGGGAGATAATATTTTCCGCCCCCGCGTTGGAAGTCATAATCAAAATAGTATTCTTAAAATCAATTTTTCTTCCCTGGGCATCCGTAATATGTCCATCGTCCAGAACCTGAAGAAGAATGTTAAATACATCCGGGTGAGCCTTTTCCACCTCGTCAAATAGGATTACAGAGTAAGGATTTCTGCGGACCTTTTCACTTAATTGTCCGCCTTCCTCATAACCTACATAACCTGGCGGGGAGCCAATCATCTTGGACACGCTGTGCTTTTCCATATACTCGGACATATCTACCCGAATCAGGGCATTTTCCGTGCCAAACATGGCTTCTGCCAGAGCCTTGCACAATTCCGTTTTTCCCACTCCCGTAGGGCCTAAGAACAGGAAGGAACCAATGGGCCTCTTGGGATCCTTTAAGCCAACCCGGCCTCTTCGGATGGCCTTGGATACTGCCACTACAGCCTCCTCCTGCCCAACTACCCGCTCATGGAGAATGGATTCTAATTTCTTTAACCGCTCCGACTCCTCTTCCTCCAGCTTACGCACCGGAATTTTCGTCCATCCGGCCACCACATCTGCAATTTCATTTTCATCTACAATTCTGGGGCGGCTGTTTCTCTCCTTCTCCCATTTTCCACGGATCTTTTCTATTTTTTCCCTTTTCTTTTCCTGCCTCTTTTTAATTTCTCCCGCCTTTTCGTAGGCTTCCGTGCGGATAGCATTCTCCTTTTGCTTTTCCAGAGCCCCGATCTCTTCTTCCAAATCCTTGATCTCCGGCGGCTCGGCAAAACCGGCCAGGCGTACCTTGGAAGCGGCCTCATCGATTAAATCGATAGCCTTGTCCGGAAGGAAACGGTCATTAATATACCGGGCGGAAAGCTTAACAGAAGCTTCCAGGGCCTCATCGGTAATGGTTACCTTGTGATGGTTCTCATAACGTCCCTTTAACCCCCGCAGAATCTCCACCGCTTCGGTCTCTGTCGGTTCCTCCACTGTAACCGGCTGGAAGCGGCGCTCTAAGGCAGAATCCTTTTCAATATATTTTCGGTATTCCTCCACAGTGGTAGCGCCGATAAGCTGCAACTCCCCTCTTGCCAGGGAAGGCTTTAAAATGTTGGAGGCATCCAAAGCGCCTTCGGCTCCCCCTGCTCCGATAATGGTGTGTATCTCATCAATAAACAGGAGAACTCCTCCGTCATTTGTCACCTCGGAGATCACCCGTTTGATTCTCTCTTCAAATTCTCCGCGGTATTTAGAGCCTGCAACCATGCCGGAAAGATCCAAAGTCATAACCCTTTTATCCGCAATGGTTTCCGGCACGTCCCCTGAAGCAATCAGCTGGGCCAGACCTTCCACTACCGCTGTCTTTCCCACACCCGGCTCGCCAATCAGGCAAGGGTTGTTTTTGGTGCGGCGGCTTAAGATTTGAACTACTCTCTGCATCTCTCCCTGGCGGCCGATTACCGGATCCAGCTTTCCGTCTCTTGCCAGGGCGGTTAAATCCCTGCTGTAGGCATCCAGAGTAGGGGTTTCCTTCTTCCCTCTGGAGGATCTTCCACTCATGGCCTCCTCTCTGGCAGTCTGGGGAGCATCTTCCCCCATTGCCACCAAAAGGTCTAAATTCAGCTTTTGGGCGCTGATCCCCATGGTATTTACCAGACGGGAAGCCACACAGTCCCCCTCCCGGATTAAGGCCAAAAGCAGATGTTCGGTACCGATAAGCGGAGCTTTAAACCGGATAGCCTCCCGATAGCTGTTTTCCAAAACCCGGGTAGCGCTGGGGGTATAGGTGCCCCGCTCTGCCAAGCCAATGGCATTGTCCGGAGTAATCAGCTGGCTTATCAGGCTCAATACCTTTTTCTCATCCACCCCATTTTCGATTAATACTCTGGCAGCCACTCCGCTCCCCTCTCTGAGAAGCCCCAAAAGCAGGTGCTCGGTGCCCACATAGTTGCGCCCCAGCTCCCTGGCGGCATCCACAGCCAGGCCAATCGCTTCCCTGGCCTTAGCAGTAAAACGTTCTATCATATCATGTTGTCCTCCTGAATTTCGTCTATTCCTGTTCCGCAAGCTTAGGAAGCTCAGTACGCAGATAGGCCGCTCTGGCCACGTCCAGCTCTTCCTGGCTTAAAGGCTTATGAGACAGCTTTTGTAAATTGGCATTCTGAATCCCCAGCATCAGCCGGTAAATCGAGCAGGGCTCTTCCCCATGAATCAGACCGTCGGTGATTCCGGCCATAAGCTGGGACAGGAAAATCATGGCATCCTTTTTGGCCAGCCGTCTGGCATACCGCAGAACGCCGTAAGACTTGTAAGCCTCGTCTTCTCTCTCCAAACGGTGGTTTTCCAAGGCCAGCTTCCGTACCTTTTTCTCCTGGCCGTCCAATTGTCTGGCAATCTTGGTAACCAGCTCAACAATATCCTTTTCACTCTGCCCCAGGGTTTTCTGGTTGGCAATTTCATAGAGAGCGCCGTAGTTATCGCTCCCCTCCCCGTATACTCCCCGGATGCTGACTCCAAAGCGGCTCATCTCTGCCAGAAGATTCTGGAATTTTTTTCCCATAGAGAGAGTCGGCAGATGGAGGACCACCGAGGCCCGAAGCCCGGTGCCCACATTGGTAGGGTAAGAGGTAAGGTATCCGTACTTCTCGTCAAAGGCATAGGAAAACCGGGTATTTACATAGTCATCCAGCTTATCCGCCCTCTGCCACAATTCATCCAGATGAAGTCCGGGCGCCAGAACCTGAAGCCGGATATGATCATCCCCGTTTAAAATAAAGCTGGTGCTTTCATCCTCTGATATTACGATACCTGTAGGACTTTTTTTTGCTACTGTGCCAGAATTTAAAATTCTTCTCTCTCTCAGAGCCAGTCTGTCCAGCTCCTTTAAATCTTCTAAATAAGCGTATTCATAAGTCAGCCCGTCGTCAGCCTTCAGATCCTTAAGCCCTGCCTCCAGACGGTTTATTAATTCTCTGCTGTCTGTGTCAGAAAGCTTTTGAGGAAACTGGTATGCTTCCCAGTTTCTGGCCAGCCGTACCCTGCTGTATACCACATTGCCTGCAGAAGTTTCCGCCTTCTCAAACCATCTAAGCATCAGCATTTTCCTCCTTCAAAAGCTCTTTAATTTTGTCCCGGTACTGTGCTGCCAGCTCGTATTCTTCATCTGAAATAGCCACTGCCAACTGTGCCTTTAACAGGTCAATCTGCTCTTTTGGGCTTTTTTCCCGGGAATCCTCCTGATTTTCCATCAGCTGAGAGGCCGGATGCATTTTTTGATATCTGGGATGTTTACCCACATGGGTATCCCCGCCCTGAAGTTTCTTAATACTGTCGCTCATCAGCAGATCAAATACGCTGTAACAGTCCAGGCAACCAAACCGGCTGTTCTTTACAAATTCCTCATAGCTGGTGCCGCAGGTGGGACATACCACCTGGGACATCTTATCCTCTTCCTGATCTGCTTCTTCCCCAATGCCCAAAAGGCCTGAGAGAAGCTTTCCCAGTGGGAATTCCCCGTCAAAAATCGCAGAATATCCGGTAAAATCCATCTCTTTGGCACATTGGCTGCAAAGGTTGTGTTCATTTTTTACCCCATTAATAATCTCTGTATATTTAATATTCGCCTCACGAATCCTGCATCTCTCACACAGCATAACTATCCTCCATAAATAGTCCCCGGTAAGCCCGGAGACAGTCAATCGTTTCTGTCACCGTTTGGTATATGCGTCAAATACCTGGTCTAAAAGCCTGTGCGCCTCTTCCCTGGTTACGTCCCGGCAGATCCCCCTTGCCAGCACCACTTCCAAATCCCGGCGCATCTCCTCCATAGCCTGCATCTTGTCCATGTCCAGGCAGATAAATGCGCCCTTTCTTCTGTCCAGCTTCACAAACCCTTCCTGTTTTAATACTGTGTATGCCTTGTTTACCGTATGCATGTTAATGCCGATATTGTCTGCAAGCTGCCTCACAGACGGCAGGGAATCCCCGTCCCGAAGCACCTCCGCCGCAATATCCATAATAATTTGATTGCAAAGCTGCAGATACAGCGCTTCATCGCTGCTGAAATCAATCTTCCAAAGCAATCCATCACCATCTTTCGTTATAACTGTTATAGTAATCTTATAACATTTGGCGAAAATGGTCAAGATACAATTCTGAACATTTCATCCATCATCAGCCAATTGGCTTTAAAAAAGTTCATGAGCTGCCAATATCCCGCCCCTAAAAGATCATACTCCTGAATCAAATTGAATTTTGCCTTGATACTTCTCACATCTTCAAACCAAACCTCATGCTGGATCCCATACTGCCAGTACCGAAAATACGGACTTTGGGCCGTCTCATCAAATCGGATGTTTACGCCGTAATCAATGGCAATCTGGACAGCTTCCCGGTTGTTAATGGTTTTGGCCCGCGTGACTCCCCGCTCATAGGGGAGAGGCCAGTCGTAGCCGTAGTTTGGGATCCCTAAGCTGATTTTTTCTCTGGGGATTTCCGTCACCGCATACTCCACCACCCGGCGGACCATGTGAATCGGGGCTACCGCCATGGGAGGTCCCTGACTGTAACCCCACTCATAGGTCATCAGCATTACAGAATTCGCTGCTTCCCCTAACAGGCGGTAATCAATGCCCTCATATAGCAGCCCCTTCTGCCCTGCTGAGGTTTTGGGGGCCAGAGCGGCGGTAACCGGATAGCCGAAAAGATTCATTACTTGTCTGGCCTTTCTCACAAAGGCGGCAAACCTTTCTCTGTCCTCCGCAAGAACATACTCAAAATCAATGTCCAGTCCCTCAAATCCTCTCTCCTGCAGGGTTCGTCCCAGTTCCCAGATAAGCCGCTGCTGGACGGCCTCATCTCTTACCAGGGCAGATACCAGATTATTGTTAAATCTCCCGTCTGCTCCCAGAGGCGTCAAGGTAAGCACAGGACGTACCCCGGCTTCTCTGGCCTCTCTTATCATCCATCCGTCATCGCTTGCAGGATATACCAGATTTCCTTCCTCTGTAAACCCGTAAGAAAAAACATACAGGGCGCTTAAATAAGGAAGTGTGTCCTTTAATACTCTGGAACTGATAAAGGGATATGCGTAGCCAAAGGAAAACAGAGATGGTTGATAAGGATTTGGATATGGTTCTTCAATATAAAGAGCCTGGCCCACAGCCAGGCGGTAAGGATATTCAATCTGATTATCTCGGAGGAGCGTCTCCACCGGAATACCTGTGGCCGCTCCTATAATGTCTACCGTATCTCCTTCTTTTACCACATAGATTGCCATAACCTCTCCTCTGGGAGTGTTGTTCCATAATATATATGCCAAAAAGTCCGCCCTTATTCAGGACATAAAAAGTTGGTCATAACACCCCAAAGAATACCACCAGCAGATATCCGATGGTTAAAAACAAGCCGATGCTAAAGAGCATAAGGCCGAAGGAGAAACTCTCCTCCACCAGGCTGCATAAATGGATCAGCCGTCCCTTTATCCCGGACATGGGAAAGGCAAATTTTTTCTGCTTCTGAAATGGGGAAGGAATTTGGCTGTGAGTCGTATGCCGGGCCAGCAAAATCACTCCGTCTGCCATGTGATCCATGCTCCGGCAAACCAGAGCGGATGCCTGTAAAAACAAGGTTACCGGTATAGAAACCACATACTTATCCAGGTATTTGCACACAGTTCCACATATCCCCGGAAGAGCTTTTTCCAGTATGGGACGGTAGATTAAATTCTCCAAATCCAGCCATTTGGGAAGGCGATCTATATACTTTCCGTCTGCCATCAAGAAGCGGCGGATCAGTCCATACAATCCTCCGCCTATTGCAATAGAAATAGCGGCCCCTTTCAGGTTTTCCAGAGAAAAATACGCTACCGGATGGGTTTTCATTCCCGGTACAAAAAAGCTTTGCCCAAGCTCTGTCAGCCCATCCATCGTAATTCCCGGTGTCAGCCCGAAAACCGGAATCAACAGGGCTGCCGCCACCAAAGCGCCTTTGCTTAAAGGCTTGATATAAGACTTTTTCATCTGATCAAATTCCATCTGCTTTTCGGGATTCTTCTCCAAAAACAAGGCAATAAACAGCTTCGTCATATAAGCAGCTGTCATACCTCCGCTAAATAAAAATATCCACTCAGCAAACCTCCATCCGATATTTCCTGTATAAGCTCCATATTCTACAATGCTTTCATGAAGCAAGGTTTTGCTTATATATCCGCTAAATCCCGGGATTCCTGCAAGGCCTGCTGCACCTGTAAAAAAGCAAAAGCATAACGCCGGTTTATTTCTTCCAAAGCCCCGGATTTGATTTAGATCCAGTTGATGAAGATTCATAAATACTGCCCCGGCGCACAGAAACAATACCAGCTTAAACAGAGAATGGTTGATCATATGGAGCAAGGTTCCCCGGATCGCCAAAGCCGGATCTTCTCCTGTTGCCAAAAGGAGGGAGCCCATACCGATCCCCGTTAAGATAAACCCAATTTGAGATACTGATGAACAGGCCAAAGTCCTCTTTAAATTAATGGAAAACACGGCCAGAAAAGCTCCCCAAAACATGGTAGTAAGCCCCAGGACCGCCACCAAAAGTCCCCATTCCATTTCCCCGTAAAAAATTTGAAATGATACTACAATCAAGCCGAACACACCGGTTTTGGTAAGAATTCCGGACAGCAGGGCGCTGGCAGGAGCCGGCGCTACCGGGTGGGCTTTGGGAAGCCAGATATGGAGAGGAAAACATCCTGCCTTAGCTCCAAAACCTGTCAGCATAAGAATCCCTGCTGTATACAGCTCTTTCGCCCGTGGGCCGCCGGTTTTTAAGATCTCCTGTGCCTTAGGGAGCAGAGCCTCAAATTCCAGCGTTCCACAGAGTTTATCCAGCAAAAACAGACCCATCAGCATAGTAAGGCCGCCAATTACCGCTACTGCCAGATAAGTCTGGGCCGCCCTCAGACTTTCCGGTTTCTCGTCAAAGGCTACCCACACATAGGAAGTAAAGGACATAATCTCAAAAAACAGAAAGGTGGTATAAAAATCTCCTGATAAAAATACCCCCATGGTAGCCAAAAACGTGGCCCAGAAAAATACGTAATACCGTTTTCTTTTCTCATAATGGGCCATATATTCCAGAGAAAAAATTCCGGAAACACTCCACATAATCATTCCCACTGTCAGATAGATGAGGCGAAAACCATCCAGGCAGAAGGTAAGCCCCGGGCCACACAGCCCCGGCAGATACACATGAAAAAACGGAATTTCCAAAGAGTTTGTCATCCTATGGCACCTCCAATCTGCCTTAATAGATCCATCCTCAAAAAAGCTTCTGAATTCAGCCCCATAAGCAGAATCACTGCAGCAAAAATCAATAGGGGAAGGAGCATCTTCCACCCTGGATCGGTAATCCTTTCCTCTGTCTCGTCACTGCCCGGATCTTCCGAAATTTCTTTGGGGAAATAGGCTCTTACCAGTACAGTCAGCATATAGATCCCAGTCATAAGAGCCGAATAAAGGATAACGCCAGCTCCAATAAAGGGGAGGATCCACCCCATTCCAGCTCCTTTTGTCCAGTCTGATCCCAGCAAAAAGGCGGCCTGAATCAGATTCCATTTGCTGATGAATCCGGCAAACAGCGGGATTCCCATAAGAGAAAGGCTGGCAATAGTCAGGCAGGCAAAGGTTACCGGCATCTTTTTCCCCAATCCGTTCAGCTCATAGACAAAGGTTTTCCCGGTCTGGTGCATCACTGCTCCGGCGCAGAAAAAGGAGCATATTTTCATGAAAGCATGGGCCATAAGATGGCAGAGAGACGCCATGATTCCCAAAGGCGACATCAGGGCGGCTCCAAATAAAATATAAGACAAATTACTGATAGTAGAATAGGCCAGACGCCGCTTCCAGTGTGTTTCCCGCACTGCCATGGTAGAACCAAAGGCAATGGTAATGATCGTCGCCGCCAGTACCACCCACTGGGCCCAGGTTCCCTTTAAAAATGCAGTCCCATAGCTGAAATAGGTCAGGCGGAGAATTGCAAAAGCGCCGGATTTTACCACTGCCACTGCATGTAAAAGCGCAGTAACAGGAGTAGGCGCCACTGTGGCCTTAGGCAGCCATCCATGGACCGGAAACAGGGCCGCTTTTACGCCAAATCCAAAAAATGCCAGTACATACGCCAGCAAAAGCAGGTTCTTCTGTCCCCGGGCCGCCTGGATATTTAAATTTCCTCCTGCTATAAATTCCGTAGTTCCGGTTGCAGAATAGCTTAAGAGGAATACCAGCCCTATAAAAGCGAAGGCCGCCCCGCTGATAGAATAATAAAGGTATTTCCGGCTGGCCCTCTGGGCCTCCTTGGTCATTGGGTGAAGTACCAGAGGGAATGTTACCAAAGTCAGCATTTCATAAAACAAATACAAGGTTACCAAATTCCCTGCCAGCGCAATTCCCGCCGTAATTCCGTATGTCATCAGATAGTAAGCAAAAAATGCAGGCTTTCTCTCTTCATGCTTCATATATTCAAAAGCATAAAGGGTTGCAAGAGGCCATAAAAAGCCAATAAGGCTTAAAAAAACGCTTCCCATGGCATCCATTTGAAACTTTACAGTCAGGCTTCCATACAGCCGGAACAGTACCAGACCGTCCTCCGGTTTTCTGCCTAACAGCCAGAAAATCACCAGACTGACTCCCAGAGTAAATGCCCCTGAAACAATTTTTATTGCAGGACTATCCTTTTGCCTTCCTGACAAGGTTAAAAGCACCGCTCCACCTGCAAGGGGCAGAAACACAGGAGCCGCCAACATCAACTCTTTCATAGACGCCTCCCTTAAAATACCCTTTCTGCAATCCCGAAAAGCGTGTGAAAAAAGCTCTGAGGGAATATACCAAACAGGACTGTACCGGCGGTAAGGATCCCGATAGGAAGCAGCATGTTAAGAGAAGCTTCCTTCTTTTTGCCTTGTTCTTCGGGGATACAGGTATCCCCCCATGGTGTTTCCTCACCCGGAAAGAAGCCATTTAAACTTATGGGAAGCAAATATCCTGCTGTCAAAAGAGCGCTGATTAACAACACCACTGGTCCTAAAAAGCTCCATACTCCAGTATCCGAGGACAGGGCCCCGGCCGCCAGATACCACTTGCTTACAAAGCCGCATAAGGGTGGAATCCCCACCAGTCCCAATGAAACAATCGTATAGCAAAAGAGAGTTTTGGGCATAATCTTTCCCAGTCCTCTCATCTCACCGGCCCGCTTCCGGCCTGTGACAGTAATCACGGCTCCGGAACATAAAAACAGGGCGTTTTTAATCAGGGAATGGAACACCACATGGGACAGGGCTCCGGCAAATGCAAGCGGATTCAGCACACTTAGCCCAAACAGGATGTAGGACACCTGACTGACTGTAGAATAGGCCAGGCGCTTCTTTAATACCGGCTCTTTATATGCCAGCATAGATCCCATAAATACCGTTAAAAGGCTTAACAAAATCCATACATTCTGCACCCAGGTTCCCCGAATGTGATCCGGTCCCACAATATAAAATACCACACGAATTACCGCCATCACACCGGATTTGGTAATGATTCCCGACAGTACCGCGCTGGCAGGGGCCGGAGCTTCCGGATGGGCCGTAGGAAGCCAGCCATGGAGAGGAAACATTCCGGCCTTGGCCCCAAAGCCAATGAGCATACAGAGCACCGCCGCCAGAAAAAGTCCCTCTTTGCCTGCAATTATTTCCCGGGACATCACGCCTCCCGGCGTAAAGGCCAGGCTCTCTGTGATTCCCGCCAGAAAAAAGATGCCAAACAGGGCTAAAAATGCGCCGGCTATGGAATAAAAGAGATATTTTAACCCTGCCATTACTGCCTGGTGGGTTCTCTCATGGAGCACCAGAGGCAGGGAAGTTAGGGTCATCAGCTCATAAAATACATACATGGTAAGAAGGTTTCCGGAAAAATCCAGCCCGATGAGCACCCCTAAAACAATTAAATACCATCCAAAGAACTGGTTTTCCCGGTGTTCATGGGACATATAAGAGATCCCGTAAATCCCTACCAAAAGCCAGACTGCAGAAGTTAATGCGGCAAAAAGAACAGAAATTTCATCTATCTGAAAGACTAAATCCATAGCCCCGGTAAGTCGCCAGAGAACCATCCCGCCGCCTTTTATAAGAGCCTGCGCTACCAGTACAAGCTCCAGTCCCAGAGCTGACAAAAGAACCATTCTTCCAGCCCGTTTATCCTCTCTAAATGGTTTTCCTACAAGCAGTGCCGCTCCGGCTATTACAGGCAGAATCACCGGAAAAATCAAATGCAGATGTTGTTCCATATGAAACATAATTTCTGGTACTCCTTTGTTTTGATTTATGTGAACATGGTCAATCCGTCCCCGATTGCTTTTACAATAGGCTGGGAAAATAAACCAAGAGTCAAATTAAGCAGAATAAAACAGGCGATTGCAAGCCTGAGATTCCAGCTTCCCGCCAGGATCTTCCCCTCTTCCATCCTCTTTTCTTCTTCCTTGGGGATAGAGTAAATGGTAATAACCATCCGCAGGAAATATACCGCATTAAGCACGGTACTGATGGCCAGCACAATGAGAGTGGGGAGCATTTTCGTGGGGCTTTGCAGGGCAGATGTGGCAAACAAAAGTTTGGAAATAAACCCTGACAACATGGGGAAACCTACCATGGATAAAGCGCCGATGCCAAAACCGATTCCGGCCAGGGGATTGCGGTAGCCGGATCCTCTGAGGCTCTTATAGTCCTTCCGGTTCCCAGATACCTCATAAAGTCCAACTGCACTGATAAACAAAAGCGCTTTGGTGGCGGAGTGGGTAAAAATATGAAAGATTGCCGCAACCATTCCGGCCTGAGTTCCCAGTCCGATTCCCATATAAATATACCCAATCTGGGCCACAGAAGAAAAGGCGATCATCCGCCGCATATCCCGCTCCAGTATGGCGTGAAGGGAGCCCATTACCATCCCTGCCAGGCCAAACATAAAGAGGACATTGATAATCTGGCTGGCAATTACATTTTCCCGTCCCAGCACCCGGTAAAAAATCTTGATTAGCAGGAAAATATATCCCTTGGATACCAGTCCTGAGAGAATGGCGCTTGCTGCGGGAGTGGCGTATCCGTAGGTATCCGGAATCCAGTAATGAAAGGGGTATAAGCCGCTTTTAATGGCCAGTCCCACACTGATAACCGCCATAATCACCAGCATGGGAATCCCGTAGCTTCCGGCAGCCTCTATAGCCGCCACTGCCTCTTTGGCAGGACTCATTAAAAGATGGCCGGTTACATCATACAGAAGGCTTAATCCAATAAGAAACAGGCCCGAACCCAGCTGGCTGAGAATCATATACCGGATTGCCGAGGACAGACTGCGTCCCTTTTGACGGATCATAATCATACCGCAGCCGGCAATGGTATTGATCTCCACAAATACGTAAGCCGTAAACAAATCGTTGGTATAAATCAGGGCCAGCAGGGAGCTGAGCATCAAATCTACCATAATATAAAACAGATTATGTTTGGAGCCTTCTATATCCTGCTCTGTATGCCTCATGCCCCCCAGCACGGAAAGAAGCATCACCAGGCAGAAAAACACTGCCGTCAGCCCTTCTAGAACTCCGGCCCGGATCTCGTTTCCCCAGGGAGCCGGAAAATGGCCCATCATATAAGTATAACTCCCCTGCTCATTGCAAAAATACAACACCCCCGCCGACAAAATCAGGATCATCAGAATGGCTCCAAACGTTAGATTTCTGGCTTTTTTGCCGGACAGAACAGAGGAAATAATCCCGGAAAACATGGCAATAATAATGGAAAAGAAGGGGAAATTTTGTACAAAGCTCATCCTCTCTCCTCCTCTTTTGCCCGCATTAAAATCTGATCCAAATCCAGGGATCCGTACCTCTCATACAGGCGGATGGTCAGGGCCAGCATCAGGGCCGTGGTACTGACTGACACTACAATTCCCGTAAGCACCAGGCCGCTGGGAACCGGGTTAATATAGGCGGAAACATCCTGAATTCCGTCTGTTACAATGGGTACCATCCGCCCCTTTATATAGCCTTTTGCGGCCAGAAACAGATACACTGCCGTGTCCATAATGTTCATACCCATAATCTTTTTAATCAGGTTCCTGTGAAGCAAAAGCATGGTAAATCCAATACCAAAGAGAATGATGGAAACCGTTTCTTCCAGGTTGGTAAAGAGCGCTTCCATCTTACATTCCCCCTTTCCGAAACAGGGTATAAAAGGCGTACATGGTACAGGCCACCACCAGGCCTACACAGATATTTAAAGGCAGAATCAGGCCGCTGCTTAAGATTGCTCCCGGCGTTCCCAGAGGGATCCCGCTTTCCAAATGGTTGGCCCCTGTAAAGAAGGAATAGCTCTTGGCCAGGCAATAAAAAGTCAGGGCGCAGAGGGTGACTCTCCGATACACCTTTTCCGTAAAAATCTGCTGGGTTCTTTCAAATCCAAAGGCATTGAGATATAAGATCAATCCGGATCCCAGCACTGCCCCTCCGGAGAAGCCTCCTCCCGGGGACAGATGGCCATTTAAAACAATGTAAATGCCAAATACCAGGATAACAGGCACCAGGATACAGGCACATTTTTGAAGAATCACATCATTTTTTGGTTCATAGATCCGGTCGTTGGCCTCAGCCAGCCGTTTCTTAGCCTTCTGATCTCCGTCTGCGGCATCAATCCGAAGAAGGACCAGCACACAGCAGGAGGCAATAAACAGCACACAGGATTCTCCAAATGTGTCAAAAGCCCGGTAGTCCAGAATCATACCGGTAACAATATTGACGGCTCCCGTCTCCTGAAGCCCCTGCTCAATGTAACGGGCGGACACCTCATTATTGTCGGGATTTCCTGCATTTCCAAAGGAGGGAAGGTAGGCTACCGTCCATAAAAGGACAAAAATAATCCCGCTGCACAACAGCACTGACACAGTCTGGTAGAACCGGCGGAAGTATAAAAGGCCCCTGCCTTCTGAGAAAACCGGCGCGGTTCTCTCCCTTTTTTCGCCGGAACAGGCTTTAGAGGCTTCTTTGAAGCTTTTGGATTCGGGTTCTTTTGCCGGAACAATCTCCATAGTATTCATTAGTAAATCCGTCTCTCCGTCTACCCACCGCTTAAATTTCATAAATCTGCTGTTTTCGTAGTTATTTTTCATCCTGCTCATGGCCGTCCTCCTTTCGGATAGCGCGGATTTTCTTCAGCATTACAAAGAATAAAATACTGGTAACCCCAGCTCCCACCGCTGCCTCGGTAATGGCCAGATCCGGCGACTGTAGGAGCACCCAGATCACGCACATAATCAGGCTGTAAGACATAAAAATCACAATGGAGGTCAGCAAGTCTTTGGTAAAAGCCACTGACACGGCACAGATAATCAGACACAGAAGCAAAATCCCCTCAAATACTCTCATTTCTACACTCCTTTGTCCAGGGTATCTTCCTGGCCTCCGTCTTTTTTCTCTTTGTCATGATGAATCACCGCAAGCTCCCCCAGATCCTCGTCTGTCATAGCTTCCAGTCTGCTGATCATATGGCCCGACACCGGGGAGGCAATCCAGAAAAATGCAATGACTAAAATCAGCTTTAACGAATCCATAGAGATTCCTCTTAACACGACAAGCCCCAGAATCACAAATAAAATCCCCAGGGTGTCTCCCATAGCCGCCGCATGCATCCGGTTTAGGGCCCTGTCAAACTTGTTGACTCCAAACACTGCCAGGATCATAAATACCAGGCCGGACAGCAGCAAAAGAGCGGCTGCCGCAAATTGTATCCACTTTACCGTCATCTCCTGTCCTCCTCTTCCTTACCGGCAAATTCCAAATCCAGGCCCTGACGGTTTAAGTTATCTTCCACTGCGTCCAGATTGGCCTTCATATGCTTTTCTCTCAAATATGCGCCAGTGTATACTTTACACAGCACCACCACTCCCAAAAAGCTTATCATGGCATAAATCAGGCAAATATCTGCCAGATAATTTTCATCCAGGTATACAGACAGCACTGCAATCACCATAATAATCATGGTTCCTGTCATATTCACCGCAATAATCCGATCCGAGATTTTTGGCCCCAGAACGGATCGGATAATGCTGAAAATAATCAGCACTGCCAGAACAAGCATAGCTCCTAATAACAGCCCTTGACAGGCTGGTTTTAACATCCCCATCTCTCTTTCTTTTCCTCCATCTCTTCCAGAAGCTTTACAAATACCGAATCCTCCAGCCCTTCTGCCAGCTCCAGATCCAGGCAGTGGACGCAGAACCGTTCTCCCTCCACCGACACGGTAATGGTTCCCGGAGTCAGGGTAATGGAATTGGCCAATATCATTTTCGCTGTTCCGCTTTTTAATCCGGTATCAAAATAGATAAGAGCCGGTTCCGGCTCCAGGCCCGGCGTTAAAATCAGCCGCAGCACGCAGACATTGGCTTTTACGATCTCCTCCACCAGCACCCAGATATACCGGAAAAAAAAGGGAACCAGTCCCCACACAAGCAGCTCTTTTTTTAAACTGTAATCCATAAACTTACACATAAAAACAAGCAGCGCCGCTGATATCACCACGCCAAAGAGGCAGATCTCTGCCGTCACTTTTCCGTTTAATATCAGCCACACTGCAAAAATCAGGAAACTCATGGGGCCACTCCTCCCAATTAACCATTTCCTGCTATTATAGCTCTGATTCTTTTTAAATACAAGCCTCAGGTATAAGACTTAACGCCTTGTTATCATTCTTCTTCCCGCAATTCCCCCCAGTTTACTCCTTCCTGTTTATAAATCTCTTCTAATTTCTTCGCTAATTTTATCTCTTTTTCCCGGACATCTCCTTCTGTCTTTTCCATAGAATACAAAAACAGCTCTCTCTTTACCCTTTCACAGTATTTCCGGTAACGCACCCAGGATTCTTTTGCCTTGACACTGCCGGCAATTCCGGATACAACTGCAGCTGCCAGAGAGCAGAGGGAAACAGCGGCCCGCACTGTCATATTCTGGCTGCTCCCAAAGCTGTTAAGAAAAACCACCAGGGCAGGCAGCGCTACTGTAAGCCAGGTAAACAGATAGTACCGCCTCTTATATTTCTGCGCTCCGTATACATAGGTATACAGCATATGGGCGGTTCTCTTTTTCAACATATTATCTTCAATGTCTTTCAGCAGAGCAGGAACATAGACAGAATCGTCCTTCCACCTAAGTTCTGTCTCCCAGTCTTCATCTTCTTGGGAAGGTTTGGGATTTTTCCGTACAAACAGATATCCACCTGCCTGAAACAGGCAGGCGGCAAAAAACGCATTAGCTGCCTCCTTTCCTGCCCCATGCTTCAGACATAAAACCCCCAGGAATCCTGCAAACATTCCCCCGGCTAACAGCTCCTTCCCATCCGGACGTCTCTTTTGGGCCAGACAGGAAAAGACTGTCTGGCCAAGACACAGCCACATCAGGGTAAAGCCGGTTAAAAGGACCATTTCATGAACATATCTTCCCACTTCTATTCCCTGTATGGAGAAGGTAAGGAGAGGTTCTGTCCCGATTCCCAAATCGGTCAGGATGATGGCAACCAATATGTAACCAATCTCAATCCCTGCCGCCCACTTTCTCAGAATTGTATTCATATCTTCCTCCTATACCGGCCTACTTTTTTACCTGGAACTGTTCGGTTACAATAGCCCGGCGGCTAAAAATGATTTTTCCGAAATTACGAACAAAGGAACGGTATTCTGATTGGATTTTCTCTTGATATTGCCAATTTTCATTATAGCGTTTTTGAATAATGTAGCGGATACACTTTTCTGCCTGACGGCTGTTGGACACTGTTTCTATCAGCTCCTCCAAAATGGTATTCAGGATC
>CAJUJM010000093.1 GCA_910586755.1 uncultured Lachnospiraceae bacterium | reverse complement strand
GGATGGATTCCCGAGTGGCCAAAGGGGGCAGACTGTAAATCTGTTGCGACACGCTTCGGTGGTTCGAATCCACCTCCATCCATTAAACAACTTTATATTGATACTATCGCGGGGTGGAGCAGTCTGGAAGCTCGTCGGGCTCATAACCCGAAGGTCATAGGTTCAAATCCTATCCCCGCAACTCATGCCCAGATAGCTCAGTTGGTAGAGCAGAGGACTGAAAATCCTCGTGTCGCTGGTTCGATTCCGGCTTTGGGCATCTTCTTTTATGGGGTATTAGCTCAGGTGGTAGAGCACTTGACTTTTAATCAAGTTGTCCGGGGTTCGAGTCCCCGATGCCTCATGATTTTAGGAACTAGTAAATAATTGCTAGTTCTTTTTTTGTATATAAATTTCCTTGTTTGATGAGAATATGTAAGAATTTGCAAAATATTGTAAGGTTTCTTTCCTTGTAATGATTGATAAAGTCTGATAGGATAGATTTAATTGATTGGAGGAGCAGAATGACAAATAGAAGAAAAAAGAGAAGAAAAGAATCTTATCTCTGGACTGCAGTGATGGTAATCTGTGCAATAGGTACGCTGGTAGTAGCAGTTTTGGTAATCACTACCGTATTTTCTATGATAAAAAAGGACTCTATTGAGAGAGAAGAGCAGATAGAAGAGACTACTATTCCCCAGATTGTAATTGAGACAGAAGCAATTTATGGTTGGGTAGAGACAGAACAGGGAACAAAATTCAGGGAGAATGACGGCTCATTTGCGAAAGATACATGGAAGTTTTGGGAAAATGGATTATACTATTTAAATGAGAATGAAATTATGGAAGCCGGTAAATCTGTGGCCATGGACGGCTGGATTTACGAATTCCTGGATAATGGGATTTTAAAAGATATTCGTCTGGATTCTGCTTATCAGGGAAGAACCCCTGGAGAAGAAGAGACTGGTAAAAAGAGTTTGGTAAGAAGTAATGAATTTTATTGTTATCTGGATACATCAGAAGATTATCAGGGAAATTTTAGTCCAATCCTTTATAAAAAATCTGCGTCGGAGAAGGAAGAATATCTGGGAGGACAGAGTGTTCCGGAGACTACTTCCCCTAATTCTATGGCAATTTTAGATGGATGGATTTATTATTTACCCCAAGCCCGGGAAGGAGTGGTTTTAAACACAGAAGAACAGGGAAGAAACAAAAAATTGTTTCGGATGCGCCCGGGAGACAGAACAAAAGAATTGATAGCCACTGATGTCAGCGGAATTTTAATAGTGGAGGAACAACTTTTTTATGCATCAAACGGATCTATTTTTAAGATGGGATCAGGAACTTCTTACCCGGTTGGGGAAAGTTGGTATCAGGTAAAAATAGAAGAAAATGTTGCTTATCTCGTAGATAGCTTGGGAAGCCTTGCAGCAGGAGATTTTTCCGGAATGAAGATTATAGGAGACAGACAGTATAAATTGGATGAAGGAAAAATTTCTTATGTAAGGCCTGCTTCTCAGATTGTCAGTGGAGTTACCTATGAATTAAAGGAGGATGGAGGAAAGGATTCTATTTACTGGAAAGATAATTCCGGACAATCAGGGATTTTGGCCAGAAGTGAATTTGGAATTAACAGTTTCTGTATTGCTGAGGATTGGATTTATTATAGCGCTTGTATATCCGAAAGCGATAGTGAAGAAAGATACAGCCAGATCTATCGGATTTCTATGGACGGTACGGATAAAAGGGCTGTTAGTGAGGTTTTTCAGGGAAATATATTAAATTTGTATTATTATAAAGATCAAAGAGCAATTTACGGAGAATATTATCCGGTAAGCTGGAAGTCAGGATATGGACAGATTGTCGCAATAGAACTCAATGGAGCTGTAAACAGGATACAGGATCTTGGCGTGCGTCAGGGAAATATCAATGAAAATAAGGCATTGGAACTTTTATCCGTAAGCGGTGATACCATCACCTGTTATGAACATGATTCCAGGTGGGATGCATTTAATGGAAACTGGGACGTATTAGAGACAAAAGCCATTCAATTTTCTGCTGCATCCAAAGAATTGATTGCAGGAAGCATATTAGTAAGTGGAGAAAGTGGAAATAGCAGGGAAGATGCAGCAGGTGAGCAGGAAACGGAAAGTGATTTACAGGAAACTTTAGAGGAAAATGTAAACCAAGTAATTACTCCAGAGCGGCCATCAGAAACAATACCACCTGCAATGCCGCCAGAAACGATTCCTATGCCGGGAGAAACCATTGGAAATCAAGCTCCCGGAACGGATATCTATAACCGGCCCAGCGAGACAATAGGAGAACAACAGGGGACAAATTCTATTATTATCCCTGCGTTGTAAACAATTTTAAAGAGATGTGGCGAAATGAAAAAAGTCAAATAATTCCATTTTGCCACACTTTTTTATTCATCGAATTCTACAATTACATAGAAGCCTCTGGAATTTTCCCGGACATCTTTTACAATTCCATATTCAGAGAGAATTCGATCCCGGTTGGAATAACAGCCAGACATGGCTACAGCTGGATCAATAATGTAACTATAACCGCTGGTGCCATCCCGTTCTATAATTTTTACCCTGTCTCCGGGATTTACCAGGCCTGGACGTTCCATTTTAAACTCTTCTGTTCTCATTGGATATTCCCCCTTGTTGAAATAATTTTGATTCTGTTTTATTATAGAATAGGAAGACAAGAAAGAAAAGAGGTAGAATAGTGAATTTAAAGAATAACACAGGGCTTTTAAATAAGCTGGAAGAATACGGAAAGTCAGATATATATCCTTTTCATATGCCTGGACATAAGAGAGCAAAAATTGAGTTTCCAAATCCCTTTCAAATTGATATAACAGAAATTGAAGGATTTGATAATCTCCATCATCCTCAGGGAATTTTAAAGGATGCAATGGAACAGGCATCTAAAATATATGGAAGTGATAAATCCTGGTTTCTGGTAAATGGCAGCAGTGTTGGGATTTTAAGCGCTGTCTGTGGTTTAACCAGGCGAGGCGGAAAGATTATTATGAGCCGAAATTGTCATAAGGCGGTTTACCATGGAGTTTTCCTCAATGAACTGGAAGCAGAATATATTTATCCACAATATATTCCGGAATTTGGGATACAAGGGGGAGTATTGCCGGAAGATGTGGAAAAGTCGTTAAAAAAACATCCGGATACTCAGATAGTTTTAATTGTTTCCCCTACCTTTGAAGGAATTGTTTCTGATATCAAAAGAATTTCTCAGATAGTTCACAGCTATGGAATTCCCCTGATTGTGGATGAAGCTCACGGAGCCCATTTTCCATTTGCCTGTCAGGGAGAGTTTCCAAAATCTGCTTTGGATTCAGGAGCGGATGTGGTAATTCAGAGCCTTCATAAGACTTTACCCTCCTTTACCCAGACTGCAATCATTCATTGGAAAAAAGGATATTCAGATGAAAAAAAGATAGAACGATACCTTCAAATATATCAGAGCAGCAGTCCTTCTTATCTATTTATGGGAGGAATAGACTGGTGTATTGGGAAAATGGCAGAGGATAAGGGAAAGAGGCTTCATTTACTGGCAGAACGGCTCCAAAGTTTTCGCAGCCAGGCAGAGAAATTTCAACATATCCGAATTCCAGGAAGAGAGCTTTCCGGAAAAAATGGCGTATATGACGTAGATTTATCTAAATTGGTATTATCTGTAAAGGGAACGAATATTGATGGGGAAAAATTATCAGATCTTTTAAGGAATCAGTATCACTTAGAGATGGAAATGTGTAATACAGATTATACCCTTGCTATGACTTCCGCCTTTGACAGGGAAGAAGGATTTGAAAGGCTTTTTAAAGCTTTAAAAGAATTAGATGAAGAAATCAGCCGGGAAGATAGATTGATTCCGGAAGTACAGAAAGCTGTTTCATATCCCCAAAAGGCATGTATGAATATTTATCAGGCGTGGAACAGCCAGACAGACAGGATAAGGATAGAAGATGCAGAGGGAAAAATAAGCGGTGAATTTGTATATATATATCCCCCGGGAATCCCTGTTATTGTGCCGGGAGAGAGGCTGGATAGAAAAATCATAGAAATCATAAAAGAATATAAAGCAAAGAATTTGCCGGTTCAGGGCCTTAAAGACAAGACAGTGGAATATATTGAGACAGTGATGGGAGAATGAGATGGGAAAGATTTTCTATTTGATGGGGAAAAGTGCATCGGGAAAGGATACGCTATTTAAAGAAATTCTGGGCCGGATACCGGAATTAAAGACAGTAGTACCTTATACTACCCGTCCCATCCGTACGGGAGAAAAAAATGGAAGAGAATATTTTTTTACGACAGGGAAAGAGCTTCAGAGATTATTAGACGCCGGAAAAGTCATCGAATGTCGAACTTATCATACAATGATGGGGGACTGGCATTATTTTACTGTAGATGACGGCCAGATTAATTTGATAAAGGAAAATTATCTCATTATTGGGACTCTGGAATCTTATGAGAAAACCAGACAATATTTTGGCAAGGAACAGCTGATTCCATTATATATTACAGTTGAAAACGGGCTTCGGCTTCAAAGAGCTCTTGACAGAGAAAAAATTCAGTCAGAACCCCGCTATGATGAGATGTGCAGAAGATATCTGGCAGATGAAAAGGATTTTTGTAAAGAAAGATTAAAGTCCTGTGATATTGAAAAATCTTATGAGAATGCAGATTTTCAGGTTTGCTTAAATACAATCGTTGAGGAAATCCGTGGGATAACCATAAATAACCTTTCTAAGAGAGAAAATTTATGATATACTGTCCATGCAGACTTTATAAAGGAGTTTATAAATGCAGACGTTTGAGACCATATTAGGCCAAAAGGCCATTAAAAAGCATTTTACTACAGCTATAGCCACTGGTAAAATTTCTCATGCTTATATTTTAAACGGCGAGGAAGGAATGGGGAAAATGACGCTTGCAGAAGCTTTTTCCCTTATGCTTTTATGTGAAAATCCAGGTGGGGATCCCATTTCTCCATGTCTTAACTGCCATGGATGCAAACAGGTGCTTTCTCATAATCATCCGGATTTAATTTATGTAACTCATGAAAAGCCGGGAAGTATCGGAGTAGACGATATCCGCCGCCAGATTAATGATACAGTAGCTATCCGGCCTTATAGCAGCCCTTATAAGATCTACATTATAGATGAGGCAGAAAAAATGACGGGACAGGCTCAAAATGCATTATTAAAGACCATTGAGGAGCCGCCGTCTTACGTGGTTATCATGCTTTTAACAGCTAATCAGGAAGCCTTTCTTCCTACTATTTTATCCCGCTGTGTCCAGTTAAAATTGAAACCTCTTAAAGATGAGGACATTAAAAACTATCTGATTCAGGAAAAAGGAATTGCGGAAGAAACAGCAGAGATATATTCCGCTTTTGCCAGAGGGAATCTGGGAAAAGCAGTGTATTTAGCTGAATCTGAGGAATTTCAGGCAGTTTATCAGACAATGTTAGCGCTGTTAAAACATCTTCGGTCTATGGATATTGCAGAACTTATGGAAACGGTTCGTAAGCTTAAGGATGAAAGCCTGAATTTGGACGAATGTCTGGATTTTATGCAGCTTTGGTACAGAGATGTATTGATGTTTAAAGTTACCAAGGATATGAATCTGTTGATTTTTAAAGAAGAATATTTTTCTATTAATGATATGAGCAAAAACAGCAGTTATCAGGGCCTGGAGACTATTTTAGAGTCTATTGAAAAGGCCAGAACCAGACTTCGCGCCAACGTAAATATGGAGTTGGCTATGGAGTTGTTGCTGCTGGCAATGAAGGAGAATTGATCAATGACGAAAGTAATCGGAGTTCGGTTCCGAACAGCTGGCAAAGTATATTTTTTTGATCCTGGCGACAAAGATATTAAAACAGGGGATCACGTAATTGTGGAAACTGCCAGGGGAATAGAATATGGAAACGTGGTTTTGGGAACCAGAGAGGTAGAAGAAGGAAAGGTGATTCAACCATTAAAACCGGTAATCCGAATGGCTACCCCTGAAGATGAAGCAATTGAAAAACGCAACAAGGAAAAAGAGAGGGAAGCATTTAAAATCTGCCTGGAAAAAATCAAAAAAAGAGAGCTTGAAATGAAGCTTATTGATGCAGAATATACCTTTGATAATAATAAGGTTTTGTTTTATTTTACTGCGGACGGCAGAGTGGATTTCAGGGAACTGGTAAAAGATCTGGCATCTGTATTTAAGACCAGAATTGAACTGCGTCAGGTGGGAGTCCGGGATGAGACTAAGATTATGGGAGGAATCGGCATCTGCGGACGGCCATTGTGCTGTCATTCTTATCTTTCGGAATTTGCTCCGGTTTCTATTAAAATGGCAAAGGAACAGAATTTATCTTTAAATCCCACTAAGATATCCGGTGTCTGCGGCAGATTAATGTGTTGTCTGAAAAATGAAGAAGAGACTTATCAGGTATTAAACAGCAAACTTCCGGGAATTGGGGATTTTGTTACTACGAATGATGGTTGTAAGGGTGAAGTTCACAGTGTCAATGTGCTCCGCCAACTTGTTAAAGTCATCGTGAATGTAAATGACGAAAAGGAAATCCGGGAATATAAGGTAGACGATATTCGCTTTAAGCCCCGAAAGAAAAAGGGAAAGCCGGAAAAGCTGGAAGATGCAGAGCTGAAACAGCTGGAAGAGTTGGAAAGAAAGGAAGGGAAACCGAAACAGAATGGAAATAAATCTGAAGGAAAACGAGCGCATTGATGATTTGCAAAGAAATGGGTACGGAATCATTCAGAATACAGGAGCATTTTGTTTTGGAATGGATGCGGTGCTTTTATCTGGTTTTGCAGTAGTAAAGCCGGGGGAGAAGGTTTTAGATTTGGGTACCGGAACCGGGATTATTCCTATCCTCTTAGAGGCAAAGTCTGAGGGACGCCATTTTATTGGTTTGGAAATTCAGGAAGAAATGGCGGATATGGCCCGCAGAAGCGTAGCTTATAATCACCTGGAAAAAAAGGTGGATATTGTGGTTGGAGATATAAAAGAAGCCGGACAGATTTTTGCTCTGGCTTCTTTTGATGTCATTACCACTAATCCTCCTTATATGAATGATGCACACGGGTTAAAAAATCCGGATATGCCAAAAGCTATTGCCAGGCATGAGGTGCTTTGTACACTGGAAGATGTAGTGGCTGCAGGGGCAAAATTATTAAAGCCAGGAGGAAGATTTTATATGGTACACCGGCCTCACCGGCTTATCGAAATTATTACTGTACTAAAGAAATATAATCTGGAACCAAAGCGAATGAAGCTTGTCCATCCTTTTATTGACAGGGATGCCAATATGGTCCTTATAGAAGCCGTAAGAGGAGGACGATCTATGATTAAGGTGGAAGCCCCTGTTATAGTTTATAAGGAGCCGGGGGTCTATACGGAAGAGATTTATGATATCTATGGATATTGAGGCAGGAGGAGTGAAAATGACAGGAACACTTTATTTGTGCGCTACCCCCATTGGAAATCTGGAGGATATTACCTTTCGGGTATTAAAAACTTTAAAAGAAGTAGATTTGATTGCAGCAGAAGATACCCGCCACAGTATAAAACTTCTTAATCATTTTGATATCAGCACTCCTATGACCAGCTATCATGAGTATAATAAAATAGAGAAAGCCAGATATTTGGTAGATCAGATAAGGGAAGGACTAAATATTGCTTTAATTACGGATGCAGGCACCCCCGGGATCTCGGATCCCGGAGAGGAGCTGGTAAGGCAGTGCTACGAAGCAGGAATAACCGTTACTTCACTTCCCGGCCCTGCCGCCTGTATTACGGCTCTTACCATGTCAGGGCTTCCCACCAGAAGATTTTGTTTTGAGGCCTTTCTGCCGTCAGAGAAAGCAGATAAAAAGGAGCGGCAGAGGATCCTGGAAGAATTAAAGAGAGAAACCAGAACCATAATTATCTATGAAGCGCCTCACCATTTAGTAAAAACTCTGGAAGATTTGTATCAGGCATTGGGAGAGAGAAAGATCACCATTTGCAGGGAGTTAACGAAAAAATACGAAACAGCCTTTCTTACAACCTTCTCCCAGGCTCTGAAGCATTACAGGGAACAGGACCCAAAAGGTGAATGTGTTATGGTAATTCAGGGAAAATCTGTGGAAGAGATTCAGAGGGAAGAGAAGGAGTCATGGGAAGAAATGTCTCTGGAGGAACATATGTTATACTATGAATCCCAGGGAAAGGATCGGAAAGAAGCTATGAAACTGGTAGCAAAGGACAGAGGCGTCAGCAAAAGAGATGTGTATCAGGGTTTACTAAAAAATGTCCCTTAAGTCAAAATAACTCTTGGGACATCCTTTTTATATAGTTTATAAAATGAGGAAGAGAAATATGGGCTTCAGCAATTTCAGGATGCCAGTGTTTTTCCCATTCAAAGCAGAGATATCCATTATAACCGGAATTTTTTAAAAGCGAAAGGGCTAGTGGAATAGGGATATTTCCCTGTCCCGGAAGGGCCATATCAAATCCCTTTTTTGAATAAGTAAAGGAATCTTTAATGTGTACATGATTGATATACGGCATAAGATTTTTATAGGTGACTTCTATCGGTTCACCGAAACGATAAGGGTGCAAAATGTCCCAGATAATACCGGCTTCTTTGCCAATACCCTTTAGAAGGGGAAGTATGGCATTGGAGGTACTGAAGTCATCGTGGGTTTCAAAAAGCAGCTTAACATTGTAGGTATTAGCAATATCAACAGCTGTTTTATAGTTATAAATATCACGGGCTAAAACATCTTCATAAGTTTGTCCTTCTGGAACAGGCCCCCCAAAGACACGTAAGTAAGGACAACAAAGCCCTCGGGCAATCTCACAGAATTTTCTTAGAACCTGAAACTGATTGTCTCTATATTTTAACTCTGGTCTGCCAAAGGATATGTTGGTGCCGACTACTATTACAGAAATCCCGGCATCTTTAAATTTAGAATTTGTCGCAGAAAGATTTTCGGGATAAAAATCTTCCAACTCCCAGAGATCCGTGGTATTTTCTAAAGTTCGTAATTCAATTCCATCATAACCATAAACTTTGGCCATATGAATCAGCTCATCTACATGACAGGATGGGCAGGCCAGAGAACTAAAAGCTAATTTCATATTGATACCTCAAATAGTGAAAAAGGAAAGGGTATCCTCCGCTATGAATAATTTTTTGATTATAGCAAAGGACACCCTCTTTATTATTCTACAACTTTTAATCCAGCTAACTCAGCAAGCTCCAGAATCGTGGACTTAGATATGTATTTACCTTCATACTCAATTAAATCTTTGGTTCTTCCGTTAAATACGTCTCCCGCTTCTGCTTTGCGAAGGATAATACAGTCATCCTGAACTGTGATTTCAAGTCCATCTTTCACATCCAGATCCAGGCTTCTCCGCAGCTCAATGGGTAATGTGATTCTTCCAAGTTCGTCTAATTTACGGATAACGCCGGTAGTTTTCATAAGTTTATCCCTCCTGTAAAAATTTGAGTACATCAAAATGCCGACCATAACGAACAAGTATTTATATTAATACATTAGCATAGCAAGCGCTTTCTGTCAATACGATTGGTTAACCCAAAACTTAGAAAAATAACTCTTGACAAAACGAAAACTATTATATATTATTATTTTGAAATTCAAAATATTTGAAATTAAAATGATAAGTTATACAGATAAATGGGATGACAAATATGTGGATAACAAAAATTGCAGGAACCGGATCTTGTGTTCCGGAAAAAATCATTACCAATAATGATTTATCAGAGATTGTTGATACCAGTGATGAATGGATTCGCAGCCGAACCGGAATTGGGGAGAGAAGAATTACAGAAGAACTGACTACAGCTGGATTGGCGGCAAAAGCAGCACAGAATGCTCTATTAGATGCGGATATGAAGGCGGAGGACCTGGAACTGATTTTGGTGGCTACTTCTTCACCGGAACATTTTTTTCCCAGTGTAGCCTGTGAGGTACAGGGAATGATTGGAGGAAAAAATGCGATTGCTTATGATTTAAGCGCTGCATGCTCCGGATTTTTATTTGCTTTAAATACTGCTTATGCATTTTTAAAATCTGGATCTTATAAAAATGCATTAGTTATCGGAGCAGATGTAATGAGCAAGATGGTGAATTGGAAAGACAGAAGTACCTGCGTTCTTTTTGGAGATGGAGCAGGGGCGGCAGTTATCCGGGCGGAAATGGCAGAAGATGCAGGAATGCCAGAGGGAATCCGGCATTTTATCATGGGCTCCGACGGCAGCGGGGCAGGGGTTTTAACTTGTACAGCCCGATCCAATGGAAATTTCCTTCTGGGAAAAGAATCTCAGATGGGTTATCTTTCCATGAACGGTCAGGAGGTTTTTAAATTCGCAGTAAAAAAGGTTCCGGAATGTATCAGTCAACTTCTTTCTGAGGCGGATGAGAAAAAAGAGGAGATTTCATACTTTCTTCTTCATCAGGCAAATTACCGGATTATTGAATCTGTGGCAAAACGGTTAAAGCTTCCTTTGGAACGATTCCCTATGAACATTGAACACTATGGAAATACTTCCGGCGCATCTATCCCAATTCTTTTGGATGAATTAAACAGGAGCGGATTATTAAGCCGGGGAGATAAACTGGTATTGTCCGGCTTTGGCGCAGGACTTACCTGGGGGGCAGTGCTTTTGACTTGGTAAAAAGTCTTAACAAATATTATTTATCAAAAGGAGATCAAAGATATGTTAGAGAAGATGAAAGAGATTATTGCAGATCAGTTAGGAGCAGACGAGAATATTATTACAGAGGAAGCTTCCTTTAAAGAGGATTTGGGAGCAGATTCTTTAGATTTATTTGAGCTTGCAATGGCGCTGGAGGATACCTATTCTGTTGAGATTCCTTCTGAGGAATTAGAAGGATTAACCACTGTAGGTAAAGTTATGGACTATTTAAAATCAAAAGGTGTTGAGGCGTAATGAAGACGAGAATTACAGAACTGTTGGAAATTAAATATCCCATTATTCAGGGTGGAATGGCCTGGGTGGCAGAGCATAATCTGGCGGCTGCCGTGTCTGAAGCAGGAGGCCTGGGACTCATTGGCGGGGCTAATGCGCCGGGAGAGGTGGTTCGGGAGGAAATCCGCAAGGCCAGAGAAATGACCAGAAAGCCTTTTGGCGTCAACGTAATGTTAATGAGTCCTCATGCAGATGACGTAGCCAGGGTAGTGGTGGAGGAAGGCGTAAAGGTAGTCACCACTGGCGCCGGAAATCCGGAAAAATACTTGAATATGTGGAAAGAAGCAGGTATTAAGGTAATTCCGGTTGTGGCTTCCGTTGCCATGGCAAAGCGCATGGAGAGAATAGGGGCAGACGCAGTAGTGGCAGAGGGAATGGAGTCCGGCGGTCATATAGGTGAGCTGACAACCATGACCCTTGTTCCCCAAATTGCAGATGCAGTATCTGTTCCGGTGATTGCCGCAGGTGGAATTGCAGATGGCAGAGGGATTGCCGCAGCATTTATGCTGGGCGCTGAGGCGGTTCAGATGGGGACCCGGTTTGTGGTAGCCAAAGAGTCTACGGTACATGAGAATTACAAGCAGAGGCTAATTAAGGCCAGCGATATCGATTCTACTGTTACCGGACGGTCTCATGGCCATCCAATCCGCTGTCTGAGAAATCAAATGACCAGAGAGTATCTGAAGCTGGAAAAAGAAGGAAAATCTTTTGAAGAATTAGAGTATTTGACTTTGGGAACGCTGCGAAAGGCAGTTCAGGAAGGCGATGTCAAAAACGGTACAGTTATGGCGGGTCAAATTGCAGGCATGATTGACAGGGAGATGACCTGTAAAGAAATGATTGAAGAAATGATGGAACAGGCATCCAGGCTGCTGGGATATTAATCCCAGAAATTAAATGCCGGAAGGAGTTTTAAAATGAGCAGAATTGCATTTATTTTCCCTGGTCAGGGAGCTCAGGTACAGGGCATGGGAAAGGATTTTTATGAACAGACAGAAATTGGCCGCCAGGTTTTTGATCAGGCCACAAAACTGCTGGGATTTTCTGTTCCCTGGCTTTGCTTTGAGGAAAATGACCGGCTGAATATTACCGAATATACTCAGGCGGCAATGGTAACTGCCAGTATTGCCATGATGAAGGTGCTGGAAGAAAGAGGAATATACCCGGATGTTGCAGCAGGTTTAAGCTTGGGGGAATATTGTGCACTGACAGCAGCAGAGGTGATAAGCGTTGATGATGCCATTCAGGCAGTTCGTCAGAGAGGGATCCTGATGCAGGAAGCAGTACCGGTGGGAATCGGCGCTATGGCGGCAATTCTGGCTCTGGATGGGGAAAAAATTGAGGAAGTCCTTGCTTCTATGGAAGATGTATGGATTGCCAATTATAACTGCCCCGGACAGACTGTAATCTCCGGCAAAAAAGAAGCTGTGGAGGCAGCATGTGAAAAGTTAAAAGAAGCAGGTGCAAAGCGTGCAGTCATGCTAAATGTCAGCGGCCCCTTCCATTCTAAAATGCTTGTGGAAGCAGGAGAAAAGCTTGGAAAAGTATTGGACAGAATAGAAATTTCTAATCCCAAGATTCCCTATGTAGCTAATGTGACTGCTTCCTACATAACGGATAAAAAGGATGTAAAACCTTTGTTGATACAACAGGTGTCTTCCTCTGTTCGCTGGCAGCAGAGCGTAGAAGCAATGATAAAAGACGGCGTAGATACTTTCATTGAGATCGGACCGGGAAAGACCCTGGCTGGCTTTATGAAGAAAATCAGCCGGAATGTGAAGACCCTGAATGTAGAAAAGCTGGAAGATATTGATAAGGTAGTGGAGGCGCTCTCATGATGAATAACAGTCTGGAAAATAAAGTAGCAGTAATCACCGGGGCAAGCAGAGGAATCGGAAGGCAGATTGCCCTTTCCATGGCAGAGGAAGGCGCCACAGTTATTGTTAATTATAATGGTTCTGCCGAAAAGGCAAAAGAGGTGGTAAAAGAGATTACCGAAGCAGGCGGCAAAGCCGAGGCATATCAGTGTGATGTTTCTGATTTTGAAAAAGCAGCCGGGCTTATGGATTATGTGGTAAAGACATATGGACATGTGGATATTCTGGTAAACAACGCCGGAATTACCCGTGACAATCTCTTAATGAAAATGTCGGAAGAAGATTTTGATGCGGTATTAAGTACCAATTTAAAGGGTGCATTTAATTGTACCAGACATATTTCCCGCCAGATGATTAAGCAGAGGGGCGGAAGAATCATTAACATTTCTTCGGTTTCCGGAGTTATGGGAAATGGGGGACAGGCGAATTACAGCGCTTCCAAAGCGGGTGTAATCGGCCTTACCAAGGCAGCCGCCAGGGAAATGGCAAGCCGGGGAATTACGGTCAATGCCATTGCGCCGGGATTTATTAAGACCGAGATGACGGAGGTACTTTCAGAGGCAGTGAAAACTGCGGCAGAGGCTCAGATTCCGATGAAGCATTTTGGAGAAACCACAGACATTGCCAATATGGCGGTATTTTTGGCATCTGACAAGGCAAGATATATTACCGGTCAGGTTATCAGCGTAGACGGCGGTATGGCAATGTAATTCAGACGGAAATAAAGGAGATCAGAGAATGAGCAGAAGAGTAGTCGTAACCGGTATGGGGGCTATTACCCCAATTGGAAATGATGTAGAGTCATTTTGGCAGGGATTAAAGGAAAAGAAACTGGGTTTCGGTCCAATCACATATTTTGATACCACTGAGTATAAGGCAAAACTGGCGGCAGAGGTTAAAGATTTTGATCCGAAAAAATATATGGATCCCAAGGCGGCCAGAAGGATGGAAGCTTTTTCCAGGTTTGCCGTGGCAGCAGCCAAAGAAGCCCTGAATAACGCAGAAATTCATATGGAGAAAGAGGATCCTTACCGGGTAGGCGTCAGTATTGGATCTGGTATCGGAAGCCTTCAGTCCATTGAGAAGGATTATAAAAAACTTTTGGAAAAAGGTCCGTCCAGAGTAAATCCCTTGTTGGTTCCTTTAATGATCAGTAATATGGCAGCCGGAAATGTGGCTATCCAATTCGGGTTAAAAGGAAAATGTATCAATGTAGTAACTGCCTGCGCTACCGGTACTCATTCCATCGGCGAGGCATTTCGCTCCATTCAGTATGGCGAGGCAGATGTGATGGTGGCAGGCGGTACGGAATCCAGTATTACTCCTCTTGGCGTAGCCGGATTTACAGCCCTTACGGCTCTATCTGCTTCTCAGGATCCGGAGCACGCTTCCAGGCCCTTTGACGCAAACAGGGACGGCTTTGTCATGGGGGAAGGAGCAGGCGTGGTAGTTTTAGAATCCTTAGAACATGCACAGGCCAGAGGCGCAAAAATTCTGGCAGAGGTAGCAGGCTATGGCGCAACTTGTGATGCCTACCATATTACTTCCCCGGCAGAGGACGGAAGCGGGGCGGCAAGAGCCATGGTAAATGCCATGGAGGACGCAGGGATTAAGGCAGAAGATATTGATTATGTTAATGCTCATGGAACCAGCACTCATCACAATGACTTATTTGAAACCAAGGCAATTAAACTGGCGTTGGGAGATCATGCCTATAAGGTCAAAGTAAATTCCACCAAGTCTATGATTGGGCATTTGCTTGGAGCAGCGGGAGGCGTAGAATTTATTACCTGCGTAAAATCCATTGAAGACGGCTTTGTCCACGCAACCGCCGGCCTGGAAATTCCGGGGGAAGAGTGTGATCTGGATTACACCATGGGGGATGGAGTATCTGTGGATATTCATTATGCAATCAGCAATTCTCTGGGTTTTGGCGGACACAACGCCAGCCTGATTGTGAAAAAGTTTCAGTAGATTGGGGAGAAAATCATGGAAGTTAATGAGATTATGAAGCTGATTCAGGCAGTTTCCGATTATGGTCTGACTAGTTTTGAATTAGAGGAAGGCAATATTAAAATTGCTTTAAAAAGGGAGAAGGAAACCGTAATTGTAGGAGGAACTTCCAGCCCGGAACCGGTAATTCAGGTATCTCAGGGGACTGGCATCTTACAGACCGGAGTACAGAAAACCGCAGACGGAACCGGCGGGGAAAATAATTCAGAGAAAAATAATATTGGTTCTGATCGTGTAGTCACTTCTCCTTTAGTAGGAACCTTTTACAGCGCCCCGTCACCAGATGCAGATGATTTTATCAAAGTAGGCGATCTGGTAAAGAAGGGCCAGGTACTGGGGATTATTGAAGCTATGAAATTAATGAATGAAATCGAAAGTGATTTTGACGGTGTGGTAGAGGCGGTTCTGGTAAAGAACGAGGACGTAGTAGAGTACGGACAGCCTTTATTCCGCATCCGGTAATTTGTGCTATTGCAAAAAGGAGAATCTTATGTTGGGAATCAAAGAAATTCAGGAAATTATTCCTCACCGTCACCCCTTTCTTCTGATTGATTGTATTGAGGAATTAGAGCCGGGAATTCGGGCTGTGGGATATAAATCCGTTACTTACAATGAGCCGTTTTTTGCCGGTCATTTTCCACAGGAACCGGTAATGCCCGGAGTTCTCATTGTGGAAGCTCTTGCTCAGACCGGGGCGGTTGCCATACTGGGGTTGGAGGAGAATAAAGGGAAAATCGCTTACTTTGGCGCTATTAACAACGCTAAATTTAAGCATAAAGTGGTCCCGGGAGATCGTCTTCGGCTGGAGTGTGAGATCATCAAGCAGAAAGGCCCGGTAGGCGTGGGGAAAGCCACTGCCACTGTGGACGGTAAGGTTGCGGTATCTGCAGAATTGACATTTATGATTGGTTAGGAGAAAGCCATGTTTCAGAAAATTTTGATTGCCAACCGGGGCGAGATAGCGGTCAGGATTATCCGGGCCTGCAGGGAAATGGGAATTAAAACAGTTGCAGTGTATTCAGAGGCAGATAAAGATGCCCTTCATACCCTTTTGGCGGATGAGGCAATCTGTATTGGCCCTGCGCCTTCTGCACAAAGTTATCTGAATATGGAGCGGATTCTGACTGCCACAGTGGCCATGAAAGCAGACGCCATCCATCCGGGTTTTGGCTTCCTCTCTGAAAATGCCCGGTTTGCGGAACTTTGCGGGAAGTGCAATATTACTTTTATCGGACCATCCGCAGAAATTATTAACAAGATGGGAAATAAATCTGAGGCCAGAAAAACTATGATGGAGGCCGGGGTGCCGGTAGTTCCGGGCACAAAGGAGCCGGTATTTGCGGTAGAAAAAGGACTGGAGCTTGCTAAGGAAATTGGGTTCCCGGTAATGATTAAGGCTTCCTCAGGCGGAGGTGGAAAGGGCATGAGGGTTTCCTGGGGAGAGGATGATTTTACCATGAATTTTCGAAATGCCCAGCAAGAGTCCATAAAGGGATTTTCCGATGATACTATGTATATTGAGAAATATATCGAACAACCAAAGCATGTGGAAATCCAGATTATGGCGGATAAATTTGGAAATGTGATCCATTTAGGGGAACGGGACTGCTCTATCCAGAGGAGACACCAGAAGGTTTTAGAAGAATCTCCCTGCGCTGCCATTTCTCAGGAATTGAGAGAAAAGATGGGCGCTGTTGCAGTTTGTGCGGCCAAGGCAGTTGGTTATGAAAATGCGGGAACGATTGAGTTCCTTTTAGATAAACATAAGAACTTTTATTTTATGGAAATGAATACCCGAATTCAGGTAGAGCACCCGGTTACAGAGATGGTTTCCGGTTTGGATTTGATTAAGGAACAGATTCTGGTAGCAGCAGGGGAACCTTTAAGCCTTACCCAGGATCAGGTGGAATTAAAAGGCCATGCTATCGAATGCCGGATTAACGCAGAGAATCCCCAGAAAAATTTTATGCCCTGTCCGGGACGAATTACCAATGTCCATGTGCCGGGGGGCAACGGAGTTCGGGTGGATACCCACATTTACAGCGACTATCAAGTGCCGGCCAATTATGATTCTATGTTATTAAAGTTGATTGTACACGGCAAAGACAGAGAAGAGGCCATTGCCAAGATGCGTAGCGCTCTGGGGGAATTGGTTATTGAAGGAATTGATACGAACCTGGATTTTCAATATGATATTTTAAATAATCCGGCATTTGAAGAGGGGAAAACGGATACGGATTTTATTCCCGCCTATTTTCCGGAATATTGTAAGTAAGGAAGCATGCTATGTTAAAGGATATGTTTAAAAAAACTTATACGCGGATTGATACCAAATACCGGTCTTCTAAAACTGAGGAAGAGCCCAATATTCCGGAAGGATTATGGCGTAAATGCAACAAATGCAGCCAGCCCATTTATGTTGAGGATGTAAAGAACAATTATTATGTCTGTCCCAAGTGCGGCGGTTATTTCCGCGTCCACGCCCGCAGAAGGATTGAGATGATTGTGGATGAAGGAACTTTTGAGGAATGGAATAGGGATATGGAATTTTCCAATCCATTGGATTTTCCGGGATATGAAAAAAAGGTTTTGGCCGCCAGAGAGAAAACCGGGCTCAGTGAGGCGGTAGTAACCGGAAAAGGTAATATTGGCGGACATCCGGCAGTAATTGGCGTGTGTGATTCCAGATTTTTGATGAGCAGTATGGGATATATTGTGGGGGAGAAAGTTACCCGTGCGGTGGAGCGGGCTACGAAAGAAAAGCTTCCGGTAATTTTTTTCGTCTGTTCCGGAGGAGCCAGAATGCAGGAAGGCATGGTTTCCCTGATGCAGATGGCAAAAACATCCGCGGCTTTAAAGCGTCATCAGCAGGCAGGACAGCTTTATGTTACAGTTTTAACAGATCCTACCACCGGCGGCGTTACGGCCAGCTTTGCAATGCTGGGAGATATTATTCTGGCAGAGCCTAAAGCGCTGATTGGGTTTGCAGGCCCCAGAGTTATTGAACAAACCATAGGACAGAAGCTTCCGGAAGGATTTCAGAGGTCAGAATTTTTATTAGAGCATGGCTTTGTAGACAAGATTGTGGAGCGCCATGAATTAAAGGATACCTTGGTAAAAATCTTGTTGATTCATGAAAATACCGGCAATAAGGTGACTTTCAGAATGGCAGAGGTTTTTAACGATTTGACTGCTATTTCTGCAAAAAAGGACTATACAGGAAAAACACCATGGGACACAGTGATTCTTTCCAGAAAGTCGGATCGTCCTACGGCCTTAGATTATATTGAAAAGATTTTTGATGACTTTATGGAGTTTCATGGGGACCGGTATTTTAAGGATGACGGCGCTATCGTAGGCGGTATTGCCATGTTTCATGGAATTCCGGTTACGGTAATCGGGCAGCAAAAAGGGCGCAATACCAAAGATAATATTAAACGCAATTTTGGTATGCCATCCCCGGAAGGTTACCGGAAAGCCCTTCGTCTAATGAAAGAGGCAGAGCAGTTTCATCGTCCGGTGGTATGTTTTGTCGATACTCCGGGGGCATTTTGCGGCCTTGAGGCAGAGGAACGGGGGCAGGGAGAGGCCATTGCCCGCAACTTGTTTGAAATGTCCTCTGTCAAGATTCCGATACTTTCTATCGTAATTGGTGAAGGCGGCAGTGGAGGAGCTTTGGCAATGGCAGTGGCAAACCAGGTATGGATGCTGGAGAACAGCGTTTATTCTGTGCTTTCCCCGGAAGGTTTTGCTTCTATCCTGTGGAAAGACAGCAAAAAAGCTCCGGAAGCCGCCAGAGTCATGAAAATGACAGCCAGAGATCTAAAGAAATTAAATCTCATCGAGCATGTAGTGCCGGAAAGGAATCCGGCCAGTATGGAGAATCTTTCCGAAATAGCGGCAGAGATAGATACTGCCATGAGGGTATTTTTCAACGAATATCAGGGAATAAGCGGAGATGAGGCGGCGGCTCTTCGCTATGAAAGGTTTAGGGGAATGTAGATATGGGAAAATATAGTCCATTGCGAATCGGAGATTTAGTCGTAGAAAATCCAGTTATACAAGGCGGTATGGGGGTTGGGATCAGCCTTTCCGGCCTTGCCGGCGCAGTGGCAAAGGCCGGGGGAATGGGAATTATTTCCACGGCGCAGATTGGGTTTCAGGATCCGGATTTTGAGGCAGATCCGGAAAAAGCAAACCTGCGCGCCATTGCCGCAGAGCTAAAAAAAGCCCGTGAAATCGCAGGATCTGGTATCGGATCATTAAAACCTGTTATAGGATTTAATATTATGGTTGCCACGAAAAACTATGCCAACTATGTCCGGGCAGCAGTTCTTGCCGGGGCGGATATTATTATTTCCGGCGCAGGACTCCCCATTCCCTTACCGGAATATGTGAAGGGCAGTAAAACCAAAATTGCCCCAATTGTTTCCTCAGCAAAGTCTGCGTCGGTTATTTGCCGTATGTGGGACAGAAAGTACCAACGCTTCCCTGATATGGTAGTAATTGAGGGCCCTTTGGCAGGAGGACATCTGGGATTTTCCAGAGAGGATTTGAGGAAATACGGAGCAGATACAGCAGATGTGCCATCAACTTACCGTCAGGCTTCCTATGATCAGGAGATTCATAAGATTAAAGAGATAATATCCCAGTATGAGAAAAAATATAATTGTAAGATCCCGGTAATCAGCGCCGGGGGAGTGTTTGCCAAAGAGGATATGAAACACCATATGGGACTTGGGGTAGACGGAGTTCAGGTGGGAACCCGGTTTGTTACAACTGAAGAATGTGACGCTCCCCTATCTTACAAACAGTCCTATATAAATGCCAAAAAAGAGGATATTATAATCGTAAAAAGCCCGGTTGGCATGCCTGGCCGGGCCATTAAAAACCCTTTTATGGAAAAGGTATTAAGGGAAAAAGAAAAGATTACCCACTGCTTTTGCTGTCTGGAGCACTGCAATCCGGCAGAAATTCCCTACTGCATCACCAGAGCGCTGATTCGCGCTGCCAAAGGCCAGGTAGAAGACGCCCTGCTGTTTTGCGGAGCCAATGCTTACCGCTGCCACGGAATCGAGACGGTGGAAGAGGTGATGAAGGATTTGTGCGGGTAGTATATAACAAACCCCAGCCAGAATGTGACAAAATTGATTTCACATTCTGGCTGGTTTTGACAATGTTTGGTCAGCCGGTTACGGATTTTATAGTAAGGCAAGGTTTTATGGTGGTGGAGGCGGCGACAGAGAACGAAAATGTAAGGCAGCTTCCATCACCATAAAATGTTTTCGTACCGCTATACTCTCCATTATTGATGAAAACCTCGCAGGTACGGCGATCCATAAAAATCTCTAGCTTCAGACATTTTACAGGTGTAGTACAGAACCGGACAGACTGGCTGGCAACACCCTTTGTAACAAATTCAATGATTCCGCTTCTGCTGATAAGGTCAAATGACGCGCCATCTCTTCTTTCATTCAGGTGAATACTAAAATCACAGGGAGCTGAGAATTCCAGGCAGGCATAATAAGAAGAATCCGGAAGAGGGATTTTGGCGGACTCAGTAAAATCTTTAAATATTACTTGGCCAAGCAAAGAATATACTTCCTTTGCCGGAGCAAAAAGCAGCTTTTGCTTATCAAATCGCAGCTCTCTTGGAAGACTCATACTTCCATAGATACTATTTTGCGTAACCTGATGTTCATTATAAAAATCTGAAATCCAGCCCAGCGCAAGCCTGCGGTTTAAACGAGAAAAAGACTGAACAGCATAAAGATTTCCTCCAAAGTCCAGGAGTTTTTCGGCTTCCGGATAAAAGTGTGATCCATCAAAATTTCCGACATAATAGTGAACAGTATCTTTTCTTCCCATCTCATCAACGTGTCTCATTTTTGAGACAATCAATATAAATTTCCCATCCATTTCAAAAAAATCCGGACACTCAAAGGCAATGGTATCTGCGGATTCTTCCAGATAGAGTATGCCGTTATATTTCCATTGAATCAAATCCTGTGATTGATACAGAAGGACAGCGGGATTATTTTTGTATGCAGATCCTAAAACCATGTACCAGGTTTCTTCGTACCGGAAAATCTTCGGATCACGGATATCCGAAGAGACTCCGGGTTCTGGTTGGCCGGAAACAATAATAGATTCTTTAGAAAAATGAATCATGTCTCTGGAGGTTACCAACACCTGATACTCTTTTTTTATCTTTCGGTCAGAGACAGGTCCTATATGCCTGGTGAAAAATAATTTAACGTGATCTGAAAAAGACAGAGCGCTCCCTGACCAGGCTCCTCCGCGGAAATTACAGCCGTTCATGATCTCATCCTGTGGTTCAAGGGCTACAGGAAGATGGCGCCAGTGGAGCAGATCTTCACTTACAGCATGTCCCCAGTACATGCAGCCGGGTTCAGGAGCATAAGGGTGAAATTGATAAAACATATGGTAATGTCCCTGATACCAGCAGAGCCCATTGGGATCGTTCATCCAGTTTTTATATGGAGTAAAATGGCAGATTTCCTGGTGAAAACTCTGTTTTTTTATATTGTCTTCATGGAAGACCACACCATCACGGATTACAGTCTCTGGTTCGTAAGTATAGCATAGACAAAGCTCCAGATTCTTGTAAGAGATATCATATTTGGTGTTAGGCGCAAGGACTGCTTTTAAATGAGCTAAAGGTCCATAAGGGGCGGATAATATCTGCCTTTTTTCTTTGTCAGATTGCAGAAGGATCTCATGTGAATCCAAATTTATGATGCGAATAAAAAATTCGATTATTGCTGTTTTCTCTGTGATTATTACCATAATTAGCTCCTTATTTTTGAATTGAATGGAAAAAATATGTTAACAGCCCCTTGACTTTAAAATAATTATATGATAAATTACAGATAAAGTCAAATAATTATTAAATAATTCTCCAAAATAAAATTAGAAAATTTTCTGGAAAAACTTTTCCGAATGTCAAAAACATTGTATAATAGAAATCAAAAAGCACGATTAGAAAAGTTTAGGAGGCAATGGATTATGGCATCGATTAAAGAAGTAGCAGAGAAGGCGGGAGTATCCCTTCCAACCGTTTATAAGGTGTTCAGCAATACATATAGTACCAGCGATAATGTGCAGGAGCGGGTTTTGGCAGCGGCCAAGGAGCTTGGCTATGTCCATAAGGTTTCCGCAATAAAACAGGTTCCCACCGGCAGGAGCAAAGTAATTGGACTGGTAATTACAGATTCTGCGGCATTAAATGGCTTTTATAATTTTATTGTAAGAGAGTTAGTAAATGAATTAGATCGCTCCGGTTACAGGTTGATTACTATGTATACAGAAAAAGATACCATCAGTGAGAGAGATGCCATTGAGATCATGGTTGATCGGAAGGTAGACGGTCTGATCCTTACGCCTGCTTCCAAGGAACGGATTGAAATTGTAGATCGTCTGATTACCACCAGGTTTCCACTGCTTCAGCTCTTTAACCATGTTTATCCAGAGTTGGATACCCTGCTATTTGATGATGAGAGAGGAACAAACCTGGCGGTAAAAAATTTGATTCAATGCGGCCATGAAAAGATCATGATGCTGTCCCGCCGATCACGGCATAACCGTGCGGCCGGATATCGGAAGGCTTTTGATGAAATGGGCCTGTCATTTATTCCTGATATGATAAAAGAATATGCATATGATAATAGCGTAAAAGAAATGATTAAGCAGCATATTACAGCGATGAAGCCAACAGCAATTATCAGTGTAAGCGAAGGAATCAGTGTTTGTACTATCCAGGCGTTAAAGGAGCTGAACCTGGGATTTCCGGAAGATATGAGCCTGGTTGCCTATGACGACTTTCCATGGCTTGCTGCCAGTGGAATATCGGCGGTCTCCCATCCCTTTGAATCACTGGGGAAATTGGCTTCCCAGCTAATTTTAAACCGGGTTGCAGAGTATCCTCAAACCAGAGGAGGGGAGCCAGTTACGTTAGTATTGGATCCGGTGCTGGTTACCCGGGATTCTATAAAGGTTTTGAGATAAATAATATGGATTGTTTTACTTCCGGGCGCGCGCCGGTAAGTTTAATGATAAATGGCAGATGTAAAATGAAAGGAGAACTATCATGAAAAAGATAAAGCTAATATCAATTGCGACTGCGTTTATCCTGACACTTAGTGCAGTGACTGGATGCGGTGCAGCCAATGAAGGAAAAACAAATCCTGAAACAACAACAGCCGTGGCAGATAATGCCGGTTCCGATATCAGTGCCGTTCAGACAACGGAGGAGAAAAAACCGGTGACCATTACTTTTGCAGAACATGTACCGGATGTTGAGACACAGGCCCCAAATATCTGGAAAACAGCACAGGCTTTTATGGAGAAAAATCCTCATATAACCATTGAGATTACAGGAGCAGCCGCCAATGACCACGTAAATAATATGTTGATGGCGGCACAGAGTGACACATTGCCGGATATCTTCTGGATGAGAAGAGGATATGCGGTACAGATGGCGGAACAGGGATATCTTTCTGATTTGTCGCCAATGATTCAGGCAAATCCTGAGTTTGAAGCCGGTTTCTTACCAGGCATGCTGGAGGTAGTTAAGGTAAATGACGGAATTTACGGAATTCCCTGTGAACTCCAATGTAATGGAATTTGGTACAATAAGGAGATTTTTGAAAGATATAATCTTGAGATCCCAACAACCTTTGAAGAATATGTCCATTGCGCTGAGGTTCTTAATGCTGAGGGAATTCCGCTTATTGCCAAGGGCATGAAGAATAATATGGTTTGGTCTTTCCAGACAATGCTTTGCCGCTTTGGATATTATGACAAAGTGGATGCAATCCTGGCAGGGGAAGAAAAATGGAATAATCCTGATTTTTTGAGACTTTATGAGCATATTGCAGAGCTTCGGGATGCAGGGACTTTCCCGGATAATGCCAATGTTATTGAATATTGGAATGCTGTGGAAATGTTCCTGGGAGGAGAGGCGGCAATGCTTGATTCCGGCCTGTGGGATACTACCAAGGTACAAAACAGCGATATTATGGAGCAATCAGGATTTACCTGGGGACCAGTATTTACTGACGGTGTGGGGAATCAGGAAGTTTCTATGAAAGCTGTGGGTCATCCATTTGTTGTATCAAAAAAGGCGGAGGAGGATCCGGACAAGTATGCTGCAATTATGGAATTTCTGCAGTTTATGTATGGAGAAGAGGGAAGCCGGATTATGATTCAGGAGACACAATCTATACCGATTACGAACTACCAGATCGATGTGGATGAAGAGGCTTATCCTGTTTTCAGTATGATGGTTGATATGATTCACGATGATTGGGAGAGTCCGGCTCTCTGCCCGGATTACTACCTTCCCATAGAGATGTATGCACCGCTTTCTGACAGTATTGCCGGGGTAATTACCAATGTTTATACACCAGAGCAGGCTCTGGATTATCTGGACAAGATGATGAAAGATACAAATAGCTATATAAAATAAAAAAGAGGGGAGTTTTTATGTACTGGTTTAGTAAACGCTGGATTAAAGTAGTGATGATTGTTCCTACATTATTGATTTTTTCAGCATATATGGTAATCCCCATAGGAGTTTCCCTCTACTACTCTTTTACGGATTTTAACGGTCTGGGAAAAGCAAGATGGGTGGGACTGGCTAATTATCAGGCTCTGTTTGGAGATGCCGATTTCCTGATATCATTGAAAAATTCTATGATTGTATTTATTATGGCGGTATGTGTGCTTTTACCATTATCTTTTTTCTTGTCATTACTATTTAACCGGGCATTTAAAGGCAATACATTTGTCAAAGGTATTGCCTTTGCTCCCAACATTGTAGCACCGGTTCTTATTGGACTTATGTAGGTATTTATTCTGGATCCCAAGACAGGACTTTTCAATGCGCTGCTTCGTGCCATAGGTTTGGAACATTGGCAGCAGGAATGGATTGGCGGTCAGGCGTTGACACCCTATATGGTGGGAATTGTGTTTATCTGGCAGAAGCTGGGATTCCACGCGACGATTTTTCTCTCAGGATTGAAAATGATTCCGGGAGAGATCTATGAGGCGGCTTGGGTGGACGGAGCAAATAAATGGCAAGCTATGACCAGAATTACCCTTCCTTTGATCCGTCAAACCATACTGATCAATATCGTTTTGGCAATTACTGCAAGCTTTAAAGTTTTTGAGCTGGTTCTCCAGCTTACCGGCGGCGGCCCGGCTCATGTGTCGGAGCTGATGGTTACCTATATGTATTACAATACATTTACCAGCGCCCGGTTTGGATATGGTATGTCCATTGCGGTAATAGCATTTTTACTTTCAGCGGTAATGTCATTTGCCTGTATGCAGATTGTAAATAAGGAGAGTGAGTAGTATGAAAAAGGACAGGTTATCTTCTTATATAACAACTGCTGCCACTTGGCTGGTATCAGCAGTTTTGGCTATTCCATTTCTTTGGATGATCTTGCTTAGTTTTAAAACCGATTCGGAGATTGCCCTTGATCCATTTTCCGTTCCGGAAACTTTTATGCCGGATAATTACATCAGAGCGATCAAAACCCTGGATTTTCTGACTATGTACAAGAATACTCTGATTATTGCTGCTTTAACTCTGGTGATTGGAATCGTATTCCCTTTTATGTCGTCCTATGCTATCACCCGGCTGCAATTTCAATCAAAAACAATCAAAAATGGGATCTATAATTTTCTTATGATGGGGCAGATGATTCCAGTCTATATTTTGCTATTTCCAATTTACCGGATGAACATTAACTTTGGTCTCAGCGGGAGATATTTGTCCATTGTATTGCCATTGGTTGCTACTAATATTGCTTTTAATACATTGATGTTTGTTGGCTTTTTAAGAGATTTTCCTTCTGAGATGGAGGAGGCGGCAATTATTGACGGATGCAATCTGGGGATGCTTTGTACGAGAGTAGTGATCCCTATTATGAAACCAGTGATGACTACCACTGTTATTTTTAATATATTATATATCTGGAATGAATATCCGTTAACTGTAACAATGATAAAAAAACCGGCTATGTATACAATCTCCCTGGCGGCATCTATGTTTAAGGGACAGTACAGTACGGATATCAGCGCTTTGGTAGCCGGGACAATTTTAATTATTATTCCACAGCTGTTTTTCTATATTCTTTTTCAGCGGCAGATTATCGGCGGTATGACAGCAGGGGCCATAAAAGGATAAATCTATATGAAATTTAAGGGAATTTATGCGTATGAATAAACTGAATAATATTTTAGTGACTTTGCCATTGGACAAGGAACAAAAGGTGAAGATTGAGTCCATCTCCCCGGCCAGTCAATTTACATACCGGCCAGCCAGTCAGGTGGAAGAGAGCGAAATCGGCAATTATGATGCAATATTGGGGAATGTTCCGGTTGAACTTCTAAAGCATGCAGAGCAATTAAAATGGAATCAACTGGGCGGAGTCGGGACGGAAGGATATGACCAGCCTGGGGCAATGCCTGAGAAGGCAGTCCTTACCAATGCCGCGGGCGCTTATGGAAGAGCAGTGGCCGGACAGGCTTTTGGTATGCTTTGGACATTGATGAAGAAGCTGCACCTCTATCGGGATAACCAAAACAGGCATATTTGGAAACCTCTTGGCCAGGTTCAGAGTGTGGAAGGAAAGACTGCTTTACTCTTAGGTTTTGGAGACATCGGGCGGACATTTGCATCATACTTAAAACCGTTTGATGTTCATATTATTGGTGTAAATACCAGTGGCAAATCCCACCCGCTGGCTGACGAAATGTATACCCTTGCAGAACTTAACCAGCTGATCCCACAGGCAGATATTATCATGATTTCTCTTCCCGGAACCAGTAAGACGGAAAAAATAATGGGAAGAGAACAATTGAATTTGATGAAAGAAACCGCGATCTTACTGAATGTAGGGAGAGGAATGACGGTTGATCTGGATGCGCTTTGCCAGATTGCCGGGGAAGGAAGAATTTGGGGAGCAGGTCTGGATGTTTTGGCTATAGAGCCCCTTCCGGCCGGGCATCCGGCATGGACGAATCCCAATATATTAATCAGTCCTCATGTGGCCGGGGGTTTTTATTTGCCATATACCTTAGAGCAGGTAGTGGAAATTACCTGTAAAAATTTAAAAGCATATCAAGAAGGACAATTCATGCAAAATGTGATTGTTCAGGCATAGAAGGAGGAAGTATGGTTTCATTTGATTTGACTGGAAGGAAGGCAATTGTTACCGGCGGCGCTCAGGGACTAAGCAGAAAGATGGCAGAAGGTCTGATGGAAGCAGGGGCGGCGGTGGCAATCATTGACATCTCTCCAGAGCTGACAGAGACGGTAGCGGTATATGATAAAGCAGGATACTCTTGTTATGGGATTTTGGCAGATTTATCTGTACAGACCCAGCGGGAGAGGGCGTTTGAAGAGGCGGTCCAGGCTCTGGGCGGGATTGATATTCTGGTTAATGGAGCCGGAATTCAACGGAGGCATAAAAGCGAGGAATTTCCTTTGGAGGACTGGAATCTGGTTTTGGAAATTAATCTGACAGCTGTATTTTCCCTTTGTCAGTTAGCAGCCCGGGAATTTTTAAAACAGGGGGGCGGAAAAATCATCAATATTGCCTCTATGATTTCATTTTTTGGCGGTTATACCATACCTGCCTATGCGGCTAGTAAGGGAGGTGTCGCCCAGATTACCAAGGCATTTGCCAATGAGTGGGCTTGCCACAACATAAATGTAAATGCCCTTGCGCTAGGCTATATGGATACGGATATGAACCGTGCGCTCCTTGCCGATGAGGTGAGAAATCTGGAGATTACATCCAGAATTCCGGCTCATCGCTGGGGGACTGGAGAGGACATGAAGGGCCCGGTCCTTTTTCTGGCTTCGGAAGCATCCTCTTATCTAAATGGGGCAGTGATCCCGGTGGATGGCGGTTATTTATCGCGCTGACAGCTGTTACTGCTGAAAAGGATTTATAGAAGCCTCTAAAATCATTTTACTGATTACAGTTTTATGATTTTGGAGGCTTTTTAAAATTTTATTTAAGCTTTTTATCAGCAGGTAACGGTTACGCCGCAGGGATACTTGGTTTCATCAATAATGACGAACAGATCGTAAGTGCCGTTTAAACCGGCTTTGTTGATGCTGGTCTTGGTGATGCGCTCATCGGACTCCAGGAAGGTGCCGCAGCACATGGCCTTCCGGGACATGGCGGAGGTGGAGATGTAGTAGCGGTGTACTTCATCGCCCTGCTCTAAAAGCAGCATGACCAGTTGGCCTTTCTCAAATTTGGCGTGGAAGGTGAAACGATCCTCCTCGTCCTCTATACGGGCCTCGCACTTGTTGGGAAGCAACTGGCTGGAGAGCTCAGACGGAACTTCTGTATCGAATTCGGCAGTTATGCCCATGCGGCCCAGAAGAGAGCCTTCGCCCAGTTCCAGATTGCCGTTTTCTGCATACAGTTTCATCTTTTCAGCCCGGTAGTAGTTGCCCTTGGTACGCAGCTCCATCATAATCTTATTGTCGCAGATTTCCAACGTAGTGGCCTTTAAGGTGCCGTCCATGAACTGCTCGAAAGCGCCCAGAGACTCAGAAATCAATCCTTCCTTATTGTAGGCGATGCCGCCGGAGTGAACCATATAATGGCCTTCGTTGTAATACTCTACATTACAGATGTAGGGAGAAAAGAACTCAGCACCCCGGTCTTTTCCGTATTCCCATACCTGTTCAATGGTCATGTCTTTGGTGTTGATGCGATATCGGACAGCACGGGAGTAGTTGTTTTTGGCCATCAGGTAGTTGTCCTTATTTTTAGAACCCCAGTGATGGTTGTCAAAGCACATGACATCGCCGTCCGGTGTAATCAGGCATGCATGCTGCTCATACTGCCAGCCAAAGTTGTTGCCGATAGGTTTGAAGAAATAGCGGTCTACCCATTCCTGAGGCCAGCCCTCCGGGTCCCCGATAATCCAGTTCAGCTTTCCGGTTTCAAAGTCGATATTGACAATAGAGTCCATATGTCTGCCGGAGAAGGTCAGGGAATGGGTGTTTTCATCGTACCAGACAGCATTGTTGTGGAACCAGTCTTTTTCTGACCAGCTGCCGCTCTTTCCAAGTCCCGGCTGCAGGAAGGACTTGTAATCCCAGGTTTTGATGATGTCTCCGGTTTCTCTGTCCAAAAGCACGCACATATCCTCTACCGTGGAGGAGGTAAGGTCTTCTGTCAGGCAGAGCAGATTGCCGTCCGGCATCTCAAAGGCGTCGTGGTGAGAGCCGCCGGGAAGCCGGTATTCGTGGTAGATTTTGCCGCAGAGGCTGGTTTCATACATGCCGGACATGTAGTAGGGCATGCTTACCAGGCGGTCTGTTCCCATGAGGACATGGCCGTTTTTCAGCCGTTTCATATCAAATACGCATTTGATATTTAGGCACCAGCGTACATCTCCGGCGTAGTCAAAGGCAGCGGCCAGCTCAGAGCCGGACGGAGATAGGAAAATGCAGTTATCCTGCAGATATTCCGGAGTGGTATCTATGTATTCCAGGGGATTATGGCCTTCAAACACATCCGGAACGGGAATCTCCACGATGTAGGAACTCTGCCGGTAGGCTCGAATCTCTACCTTGTTGTTGTAGTCGGAATAAAGGCCTACGATGGGCAGCACATGTTCCTTTGCCTTGGGGAAGGTGTGGGTGATGGAGCCCTGTTTTCTCTTTCCGTGAATGGTTACGGTCACAGCGGTTTCTTCTTCTGTGTAAAAAGCAATCACTGCAGAGAGAGGATTGATCAGGTAAAGATTGTAGGACACCAGCGGATTGTCGATGGTGTAACTGCCAGAGCGAAGAGTCTGCAGCATGGCTTTTTCTGCTTTGGCCTGACGTCTGATTAAGTGTTCCTGAAAGGAATAAGATGTTCCTGACATAATAGTTATTCTCCTTTTCCGGAAAGTACCGGGATAGATTTTTGACAACCGTTTCAGCACCCGAAAGCGGCTCTCTTTGATAAAAGAATAACACAGGTCTCGGAACAGGAAATTAGCTGCGGCTATGTTTTGAACCAGGAATTGGGCTGGAATCACATCAGTTCCCACAGCCGTTTTTCATCCATAATCAGGATACGGCCCTGTTCCTTGCGGATGATGCCGCTCTTTTTTAGTTCACTGGCCAGTTTAGAAACGGTTACCGGATGAATGCCCAGATATTTGGCTATATCCGTATAGGTAAGGCCGCGAGGAACGGCGCGGTAATTTCCTTCTGGCTGACTGAAGTCCAGAAGCCATTTGTAAAGTCTGGAAGAAATTTTTTCCTCCTGAGAATTTTGAAACTTCAGTACTAAAGAAGCATAATTGTGAGCCATGGCTTCCATAATGTAGGAAAGAAAAATAGGGTCTGTATCCAACAGGGATTCAAAGACCGATTCGCTGATACGGTAGAACACACAGTCCGTCTTGGTGTCAATGCCAAATTGAGAGATGCCTAATGCATTGTTTGCCGGAGCTTCATTCCGGAGTTTTCGGTAATACCGCATAAGGGATGGAAGAAAGCATAAAAGATGTCCGGCCGGAAAATAAAGAAAGTCTTTTTCAGACCCTTCCGAGGTAAGGGAGGTCAGGCTGGCGATACCCTCGGCCAGATAGTAGATATAGTTGTCAGCCAGTTTGGGATTGCAGAGGGAGACTTCTTTGCTGACAGAGATTTTGGTACCGTACTGCATAAAATAATTGATAACGTCGGAAGAAGTAGTCATTGGGAAGTCCTCCTGATTTTTTCTAAAACTTAGCCGCAGCTATATTTTTTTAGTTGTTAATATATTATCATAATTTCCAGGGTTAGCAACTACTAAATATGGGGGTTATTATTATGCAAACAAAAAACAGAGATTTAAAGTATGTGCATCTGGCTATTGGCGTGGCTATCATGCTGCTGTTCCGCTTCCTTCCGATTACCCTTCCTTGCGTAACACCGTTGGGAATGAAGATTCTGGGAATCTTCATCGGAACCCTTTATCTGTGGACGACATCCGATGCGATTACATCCAGTATTCTGGCTATTTTCATGGTGGGAATATCCGGCGCCAGCGATATGAACTCTGTCCTTACCTCTACCTTCGGTAATCCGATTTTGGTGCAGGTAATGTTCATGCTGTTGATTATCAATTCCCTGGTGGAAAACCGGCTGACAGAGTACTGCGGCCGCTTCTTCCTGACAAGGAAAAGCTGTCTGGGACATCCGTGGATGCTGGTATTTTACATCATGATCGGCTGCGTGCTGATGGGCGCATTTATGGGAGGTTTTACACCCATCTTCCTGTTTGGCCCGATTCTGTATGATATTTTTGAGACCGTAGGCATGAAAAAGCATGAGAAGTTTCCTACCATCATGCTGATTCTGGTAACGATTGCTACCCTGCTTGGCTTCCCGGTTCCGCCGTTTATGGGAAACGGACTTGCCCTGATCAGCAACTACGCCACCGTTACCAGCAACATTATGGGCGCGCCCATAGAGATTAACAGTGCAGGCTATCTGGCAACCGGTCTGATCCATGCTTTTGCCTGTGTCATCGCTCTGGTTCTCTTTGCGAAATTTGTTCTGCGTCCGGATGTGAGCCGGCTGAAAAATCTGACCATGGATGACCTTAATAAGAATCCGCTTCCGCCTATGAGCCTGAAACAGAAGCTGATTGCCGCTTCCTTTGCCGGATTTGTAATCATTCTTCTGATTCCCAGCGTTGCACCGGGCTGGAGCTTTGCCAAGATTGTAAAAGCAAATACATATGGTATCGCTGCATTTGTAGTATTTTTAATGTGTACCGTTCAGATTGCCGGAAAGCCGCTGTTGGTATTTAGTGAAAGTATGAAACGGTTTAACTGGAGCACCTATTTCCTGATCGGCTCTGCCATTCTGTTAGGAAATACGCTGACCAGTGAGAGCACCGGTGTTTCTGCCTTTTTAAACAGTGTGCTGATGCCCATCTTTAAGAATGTGCCGGTTTCTGCATTTGCCATTATCATTATGCTTCTGACGGTAGTGTTGACGAACTTGTGTAACAGCTTTGTAATCGGTTTGCTGTTGCAGCCAGTCATTGCTACCTTCTGTATGGCATCCGGTATGAACTCTGCGCCGGTAACAGCACTGATGATTCTGTTCGTACTTTCCTCTGCAGCCATCACTCCGGCAGCATCACCGTTTGCGGCTATGTTGTTTGGAAACAAAGAGTGGCTGGAGCCGAAGGAAATCTACAAATATACGCTGATGTTTATTGGACTGGAGCTGATTGTGGTACTGGCAATCAGTCTGCCGGCGGCAAACTGGCTGCTGTAGTCCGCTGTTGCAGAAACAAAAAGTATTTGACAAATTGGATATATAATAAAACTAAGAACTAAAGTTTTTACCCCTGGAATAGACATATAAAAATGATGTCTGTTCAGGGGTTATTTTATGATGAACTGGTTATGGGCCGGAATGATACTGGCGGGTATTATCTGGGGGATGTTTCACGGAACGCTGGCGGAGGTCACAGACGGCGCTATTGCATCTGCCGGGGAAGCGGTAACTCTATGTATTACTATGCTGGGGATTATGTCCTTTTGGACAGGAATATTGGAAATCGGCAGCCGGTCCGGAGTAATTGAGGCTATGGTAAAGAAAATGAGGCCAGTATTGAAATTCTTATTTCCCAGGCTTCCTATGGATCACCCGGCGGCAGAATCTATTGCAACCAATATGATCGCTAACATGCTGGGAATGGGATGGGCGGCAACACCGGCGGGATTGAAGGCCATGGAGGAATTGGCGAAGCTGGAGGAGGAGAGGGGGAATCCGGCGTATGTTTCGCCAGATGACAAGAGAAGAAAAGATCGAGGCCGGGAGAGTTTGAAAACCAAGGATATGCAGACTCCGGTGCTTGCAAAAAGTGTAAGAGAGAGGGTTGCCAGCAATGAAATGTGCACATTTTTAATATTAAATATTTCTTCCTTGCAGTTAATTCCTGTCAATATGATTGCTTACCGGCAACAGTACGGGAGCATGAATCCGGCAGGGATCATTGCCCCGGCAATCGCGGCGACGCTTGTGAGTACGGCGGTGGCAGTTATATATTGTAAGATAATGGATAGGAAGGGGAGAGTGAGACATTTTTAGTTTTCTTTGAAGATATTCTCAGTAAACAAGAGCATAGAGTGTCCCTTTGTACACTAAGGATAGAATATACTGGAAAAAAAGTTATGGCTTATAAATCCTGATACCGGACAAATTGGCTTGTTTAAATTTAAAAAGGATATAGAAACAACGGATCATGTTTCGGAATGTATTGCGTATGATATAGCAAACTTAATAGGTATTTCATGCGCCAGATTTGAAAATGGAAATCTCTTATAGATACTAAGTCAAAATCACTGATACGTATAACAAGTAATGACACAAAACAGCCTACTCATTTGGAAATGATTGAGTTTCTCCATAAAAATTTTTATCAACATACAATAGAAATTGTAAAAAAGATTGAAACATTTATGACAGAAGATGCTGTTTATGCTATATTAGATAAGTATAAAAAAGCGCTGACTGAACAGCGTAAAAATTTAATAGGCAGATATATTTTATCTAAAGTACAACTATTTCAAACGTCCTTCTTTAATTTCTTTTAAAAAGTAGTTTTTGCAATTTATGCGAAAAAATTTTGCATTTTTCGCGAAAAGCTACAGCGGGAGCGTGGATTGAAATGACTACTAACCGTATAAGGCACAACCTTTGTATCGTCGCTCCCCACGCGGGGGCGTGGATTGAAATAGCCGGAAAGGACTTCTCTTGCCTGGGCAGTTAAGTCGCTCCCCACGCGGGAGCGTGAATTGAAATAGATTAGACTGTACATCATAGCAGCTTCGATAATGTCGCTCCCCCGCGGGAACGTGGATTGAAAGTTGCCTTGGCAGAAATTAAAGCTACAATCGCAGGCGTCGCTCCCCCGCGAGAGCACGGACTGAAATTATATGTATATCATGTATAAGCGCGGGGCCATGATATCGTTTTCGTTGGGGAAAAATACATTAAAATATAATATTACCTTATCAAAACTTTTTCATATGTTTGTTGTAGTATTTATTGTAAATGATTGTCATTTTCCTAATATTAGTTTATAGTTATAGATATGTTAGAACTTTTTAACATCAAAAATTATATCTTTGAATTGAAGTGAAACTGTTAATATAGTATATGCAATAAATATATTTATTTGAGGAGGAGACAGACATGAGATACTTGATATACGTAATAGGCATGGTATTTTGTATGATCTATGGTATTAGTCTGCATAAGATATGTAATTTCATAGACGCAATCAGCTTTGGATTTGTAGTGGTTCCCAGCATTTTAGCTCTGATAACCACAGGTTATTGGAAAGACTTTTTAAAGGCATTTGTTTATATCTTCAATAAGGGAAGAGAGACAAAAGAAAGGGTGAGAGAAAGCGCCAAGGCAGTTAAATTAGTATGTATATCCAGTTTAATATTCGGAGGGTTAGGCGTTACAATAAGTCTGATAAATGCCTTACATGGTTTAAATTTAAAAGCATCACATGTTGGCGCAGATATTTCAGTTGCCCTAATTTCGATATTTTATGCATTAATGATCAATGCGATACTGTTGCCTTTATACTTTGAACTTAAAAGGAGAGATACAAAAAATAGTAAATAACTAGCGAACCGATTATGGAACAAGCAGCCAAAGTCTCAGCACACCCAAAACCAACAAGTGGGCCGGATAAAACCAGTAAAAGAAATACCGAAGCCGTTTTTTTCCGGCCTTTCCATTATAAAACCAAATAGGAATAAAAGCCAAAACAGCAGTAAATTCGCAGGCAGCCATTAAAACACCGAAAATGGTCTGCCTGTTCTTATTTCCACGCAAAAAATAAAGCGTCACAATAAACAAGATTCCATAGATATGGTAATCACTTTTCAAAAAATATGCCGCCCCACAGCCTGTTGCAATCACAGCCGCTTTCAAAAGATTCCCCAATTCCGACCCCAGGTAACGCTTATCAACCTGCTGAATCCCGTACATAACCAAAAGACCGATTAGCAGGGTGAAATAAACATTCTGATACTGCCAATTTACAAAACGTCCAAAGATTGCCAAATCAAAAGGAACTTCAGAAATAGCAGAAAATAAAGCCATTCTGCCCATATAATTTTTAATATCTCTGGTATGGTAAAATCCTTCTACCAGTAAAAAGCAAAAAATAGGAAACGCCAGCCTGCCTATACTTCGAAATGTCAGAGCGGCAAAAGAAAGGTTAGAAGCATCATCAAGGTTTCCGCTCATCAAAGCCACACTTATATGATCAAGCACCATAGCCAAAGCAGCAATCCATTTTAATTGTTGTCCTGTCATTATTGCCCTGCCTTTCCCATCCGTTCCCGCTCATAATAAAAAATATACTGCTGCATCACTCCTGCATATCCCTGGTAACAGCTAAAATGGTCTGCAATTATAGCTTCATAAAGACGGGATTTAGGGAGCTTTTTATAGCGCCTCGGATGCTTGGGGAAATATTCTGCCATCAGGATTTTTTGAATCCATGTATCTACCGGAAATGCGTCAATATGATGGAGTCCAAAGAGACAGATGCAGTTGGCAACCTTCTCACCAATACCATAAAACTGTTTTACATAGTCCAGAGCATGGGAGTAGTCCATAGATAAAAGCAGAGGTAAATCAAAAGCGCCGGTGCATACGTCCTGGGTAACCTTTAGAATATATTTTGCCCGGTAGCCTAATTTTAAGTTCTGCAAATCTTCCAGAGAAGCCCTGGACAACTCCTCAGGTGTGGGAAATGCATATACAGTTTTACAAGATTCTTTGGCAGGGCTGCTAAACTCTTTTGCCTCATTCACTCCAAAACATCTGACAGGCGTTCCGTACCGCAGGCTAAGGAGTTCCACAGCCTGCCGGATAGCCGGAATATTTTTCTGCTGGGAGACAATAAAAGTTATAATCATTTCCCACAGATCCTGCCGCAGAATCCGGATACCGGATCCGGCAGCTCCAGCTGCTTTTAAATAAGTATCATCCGGACGGATAGAGTCTAAAAAGGCCTGATAGTTGGTACTTAAATCAAAATAACGCAGCCAGAAATCCAAATCCTTTTCTTCACAAGTAAAAGATACGGCTGTCTCTTCGTTTCCCTTTGTATTGGAAGACTCTTTTACCTCTAAATACCTCCCGCAGCTAATAACGGAATATCCCCCGCTTTCCAGAGGAAGCATCCGAAAGCACTGCCCGGACCAGGCAATCTGATTTAAGCAGAAACAAGGAAATGAAAAAGTCTTTGTCACAATCATATCGGTAATTTTCCAAACTCCTGAATAGTATTCATTATAAAATCAGGTTACTTTAAAATCAGGCCTATGTCAATAAAAAATAAAGGGACTGTATGTTTCCCTTTCATTTTGCATAAATTATTAAAAACACCGGGAGAGTCAAAACAGATCTTATGAAGCTCTTTCTTTTTCTCTCAAAAGCGATAGTTCCTCTGATTATTTTCTATATTGTTGGCTTTGGCCTTCTGCAAAAGCGTCCTGTATTGGAAGATTTTTTAGATGGGGCAAAGAAGGGGATGAAAACCGTGTCAGAGGTTATGCCCACGCTTATCGGGTTGATGACAGCAGTAGGAGTGCTGCGGGCTTCCGGGCTTTTGGCATTTTTAGCAGAGCTTTTAGCAAAGCCGGCCGGATGGATACACCTTCCGCCCTCGATTGTGCCGGTTGCGCTGATACGTCTGGTTTCCAATGCAGCGGCTACAGGCCTTGTATTGGATATTTTTAAGACCAGTGGGCCGGATTCTCTGGAGGGAGTCATCGGCTCCATTTTAATGAGCAGTACGGAAACCGTTTTTTACTGCTTAAGCGTTTATTTTGGCGCTGTTCGCATTACAAAAACCCGTTATACCTTGTCGGGGGCGTTAATAGCGACGGCAGCAGGAATAATAGCCAGTGTTATAATTGGCACTGCAATGGCCGGATAAGTTGAAATGTAACAGTTCAGACGGCGGGGAATTTGAAAAAACGTAAATATAGGTTGAAAACCCGAAAATTTTCTATTATAATAAAATGGCTGTCGCCTTTTTGGATTTTATACAAAAGTTACAGAAAAAACATCACTTTGTAAGAATTTCATAAGGATTTCAGAGGTTGTTTTCTAGAGAGAAATCAGATATAATCAGTAAGAAGCTTTTACCGACAGGGTAGGAAGGGATAAGACGTGGATAGCTACGGGACTTTAAATGAAGTGCTGGTAAGGTTGTTCAATGATATTATGGATATTGAGCAAAAGGCGATTATTACACCTGAGTTTAAGGATATCACCAATAATGATATGCACGTCATCAATGCGATTGGAGTCGGGACACCGAAAAACATGTCTGCCATTGCAAAAGAACTGTCCGTTACAGTGGGAACTTTAACCATTGCTATGAACAGTCTGGTAAAGAAAGGTTATGTCAACCGGGAGAGAAGCAATGAAGACAGAAGAGTGGTCTATATTTCCCTTTCCGAAAAAGGACAAAAAGCGTTTGAGCACCATGCAGGTTTTCATAGAGAGATGATACAAGGTGTTATGAATGAACTGGATGAGGAGGAGCTGAAGGTTTTAGTTAAGACCTTACGACACTTAAATAACTGGTTCCGTCAGGTCCAGCAGAACGATTAAGGAGGCATTACCAATTATGAAAAAAACAATGATGTACATTGCAGCAGCATTTATGGCAGTTTCACTGGCAGCCTGTACCCCAACCCCTCAGAAAGAGGCAGAGACTGCTGCAACTGTAGAAACCACCCAGGGCGGAGGCCAGCTGGTGGAAGGAAAGGTTCCAGGGCCGGAGGAAGATACGATTTCCGTATACAGCATCAATGAAGACGGAAGCGGATTACTGCAGAACATGGACTCTTTAGAGGAACTTACCAATCAGGGATTGGTAGATAAGATTATTGAGTACGGTGTTCTGGAAGAAGGTACAACTCTGGTAAGCTTTGAGGTCAGCCAGGATGAGAAGACAGGTGTAGTGAATCTTTCTGCTATTCCTACCTATGAGGACGATGACTTTATGAATCGGGCTACTCTGGAAGCATTGGTTAACACTTTTGTTGAGAATTATGAGCTGGAGTTGGTAAAGCTTCAGGTTAATGGGGAAGATGTTAAGTCTGAGCAGCTGGAAACAGATGAGAATGGATATTCTACCTATTTTGAAGATTACGAGGATTTTTGGAAAGAATAATGTCAGATAGTTTTAAAGAGCGGGTATTCCATGACGGTATGCCCGCTCTTTTATTCCAGTGCTTTCACATTAATTTTGCAACATTCTTTTTTGTTCAAGTATCTCTTTGGAATCAGCTCATTTTCTGTGCCAGCAGCCAGGCTTCCAGTCGGGATCGGATAACCGAGAAAGGAGCCGGACCAATATCCAGGATTAATTTATGAAATTCTTTGGCATCAAATTTATCTCCCAGCTCCTTTTTTGCCTGTTCCCGCATTTCGCAAAATTCCATATATCCTACATAGTAGGTAAGATAATATCCGGGATTTTCGATTAAGGTCTGGTAAATCTCAGAAACAATGTCAGAATTCTCTACATCATAATAATCTGCCAGATAATCATAGGTCTGTTCTTCGTTCCATCCGAAATAGTTAATATTCAAATCTAAAAGTGCATTAAGACCAATACTGGCGGAGGAATTATACATAAGAAGCTTTGCTCCGTCCGGATCCACTCCATTATTGTACAGATAAGACAAGAATTCAGAGTACAATCCCCACCCTTCTGAATATCCGTTAAAAGAAAGCAGGCAGCGAATAGGACTTGGATTGGTTCCATAAAAATAGACATTCTGATACAAATGTCCCGGATACCCTTCATGAGCCAAAGTGGTATACAGATACTGGGTGATGCCGTTATTCTGATCCATGTTGAGATAAATTACATTTTCATTATATTTATCCATGGGAGGAACCATATACATGGCCGGGGAAAGGATATCTTTTAATTCCGGAGCCACATATTTCACAACAAAACTGTGCTCTGGTATCTCCGGGAACTCTCCGGAAATTTCCTGTTTTAACACATCCAGAATTTCCAGCGGCTCTGTGGGAGAAAAAGTATAGTCGCTGACCTGATCCAAAAGCTCCGGCCGGTTGCGGATGATTACCGCCATTGCGGCAATGTCATTGATATTTTTGCTTTCAATGGCGTTTTTTAAATCCTTCATGCTGGTATAAGAGGTTCCGGTTTGAGAACGAACTAAATATTCAAAATAGTCTTTCCCCTCAGGATAATGGCAGAGTCCGCCTTCATATTGCCCCGTTCCCTTTAGATTGGAAAGTCCGGTGGTAAGCTGTTCATAGGCCGGAATAAAATGATTTGTTACTACATCCAGATTTTGCTGAATGTAAGCATCTTTTTCTTCATCTGTCAGATCCGGGAATTCTTCCAGCCTGGTGATAAAAGAGGTATGAAGCAGGTTATATTCTGCGTCAATCATGTAGGGCTGACAAGACTCAATAATGTGGTCTGCCGCTAAATCGCCGCAGAATAGGCCGGCAGCAGCACGTTCCTCTTCAAAAGTCAGGATTTGATCAAAAAACTCATCCGTATTGGAAACCAACTCCAAATATTCGTCAATGTCTTTCCGGTTATAGAATCGGTATTCCGAAAGTACGATAGGCAGATCGATCTGGATACCTGTGATGGAAGACAATGGCGTCATATACAATTCAATGCCGTCCAGACATAACTCTGTGTCCACATATTCCCTTAGAATATCCAGAGTCAGGATTTGATTCTCCGTTAAAAGAGATGGGTTGAAGCTGTCCAGCTGGGAATCCAAAGCCCGAAGCTCTATAAGATTTTCTTTACTGTCTGCCACAGAGAAGTCGCCGAAAGTATGGGGATAATCTGTAATTCCATAGGCAGAAGGATCACTGACTGTATAGTGAAGAGTCAGCAGAGAAGAGGTTAGAGAGTCCTGAAAGGTCTCATTCATCAGTTCCTCAAACCGGGCCTGCTCTCTGGCAGCATCTTCCTTATTCCTGACCGGGATATCAGAGCCTTCCTCAATACTTGGGATATTTGCCGGGGAAAGAGGATCTCTTCGTTTCACAGAACAGCCATTTATCAGAGAAGTACCGGCAATGACGGCGGCCAACGTCAGGGCAGAAAGTTTCCGGACATTAAAATACTTAAAAAAATTCATTTACTATCCTCCATAAAAGGGATGCAAAGGTTGCTGAAATATAATTTATTATATATTATATTTCCAAAGAATACAATCATTCTCAGAACCCTTGACAAAGTGGAGGGAAACAGGTAGACTTACCATATATTTGAAAAGGCGATGAAGAGAAGAGTATGCGGCCGAACCCCTTTACCAGAGAATCCCGGAAGCTGAGAAGGGAGAAGGGGAGAACCCGCAGAAGATGGCCTCGGAGCTTCGCAGCTGAGAATTCCCGGCGGAGAAATATATTAGATGCCAGGACAGAAGATTTTAGGCGGCGACGGGTTCACCCGTTACAGTGAAGGACTGTATCTCCCCCTTTTGTCCAGGGAGAGGATTGGCAGCCCCTGAGGCCTGTACCATGAGGTTCAGGCGAATTAAAGTGGTATCACGGGAGAATATCTCGTCTTTAAGTGCAAATTTAAAGGCGGGATTTTTTTATTCTTCCCAACAATGAACCAGGCGCCGGCTACGGCTAAACCAGCCGCTTTGCGCCGCAATAGGCTGCCGGGACGGTCTCAATAGTCCCGCGGCAGAAAGAGAGGATTGACATGACAGAGAAAATTAAAAAGCCTTATTACATTACCACTGCCATTGCCTATACATCCGGCAAGCCTCATATCGGCAATACCTACGAGGCTGTATTGGCAGATGCCATTGCCCGCTATAAGAGGGAGCAGGGGTATGATGTGTTTTTCCAGACAGGTACCGATGAGCATGGCCAGAAGATCGAGTTAAAGGCCCAGGATGCAGGTGTGACCCCCAAGGAATTTGTGGATGGTGTATCGACTCAAATCCGCGGCATCTGGGATATGATGAACACTTCCTATGACAAATTTATCCGTACCACAGACGATTATCATGAAGCCCAGGTGCAGAAGATTTTCAAAAAGCTTTACGATCAGGGTGATATTTATAAGGGATACTATGAGGGCCTTTACTGCACTCCCTGCGAAGCGTTTTTCACCGAGTCTCAATTGGTTGACGGCAAGTGTCCGGATTGCGGCCGGGAGGTGCAGCCAGCCAGGGAAGAGGCTTACTTCTTTAAGATGAGCAAGTATGCCCAGAGACTCATTGATCATATTAATCAGCACCCCGAATTTATTCAGCCTGTATCCCGGAAAAATGAGATGATGAACAATTTCCTTCTTCCAGGGCTTCAGGATCTGTGTGTATCCAGAACCTCTTTTACCTGGGGAGTCCCGGTAAGCTTTGATCCCAAGCATGTTACCTATGTGTGGCTGGATGCGCTGACCAACTATATTACCGGAATCGGCTACCAGTGTGACGGAGAGAGCAGCGGCCAGTTTCATAAGCTGTGGCCTGCTGATCTGCACCTTATCGGCAAGGACATTATCCGCTTCCATACTATTTATTGGCCCATTTTCCTTATGGCTCTGGATCTTCCCTTACCGAAGCAGGTATTTGGACATCCCTGGCTTTTACAGGGCGACGGCAAGATGAGCAAATCTAAGGGTAACGTGCTTTATGCCGACACTCTTGTAGATTTCTTTGGGGTAGATGCGGTTCGCTATTTCGTCCTTCACGAGATGCCCTTTGACAACGACGGCATTATCTCCTGGGAACTGATGGTAGAGCGGTTAAATTCCGATTTAGCTAATATCCTGGGGAATCTGGTAAACCGAACCATCTCCATGACCAACAAATATTTTGGCGGAGAGGTTAAGGCAACCGGCGCCAGAGAAGAGGTGGACGAGGACTTAAAGGCCACTGTTTTAGAAGCTGTAAAAAAGGTTGACGCTAAGATGAATCAGCTGCGGGTGGCAGATGCGATTACAGAGACTTTCGGCATTTTCCGCCGCTGCAACAAATATATAGACGAGACCATGCCCTGGAGTCTGGCAAAGGATGAGGCAAAACAGGACCGTCTGGCAGAAGTTCTCTACAATCTGGTAGAGGCGATCACCATAGGCGCATCTCTTCTGGTATCCTTTATGCCCGATACTTCCGGAAAAATTCTGGCTCAGTTAAACGCAGAGAAGCGAGGTCTGGATCAGATGGAGACCTTCGGCCTGTATCCTTCCGGCGGCAAGGTAACCGATAAGCCGGAGATCCTTTTTGCCCGCATGGATGTAAAAGAGGTAATGGAAAAGGTAGAAACTATGCAGGCGGAAACCGCTAAAGAATCCGAAACAGAAGCAGCCAAAGAGAATGTTAGCGAAACCGTAATTGATCTGGAGGCAAAGCCGGAAATTACCTATGAGGATTTTGCAAAGCTTCAGTTTCAGGTAGGTGAGATTATCTCCTGTGAGGCAGTTAAAAAGTCCAAAAAACTTCTCTGCAGCCAGGTTAAAGTAGGTTCCCAGATACGCCAGATTGTAAGTGGTATCAAGGCGCACTATACTCCGGAGGAAATGGTAGGGAAAAAAGTTATGGTAGTTACCAACTTAAAGCCTGCTACCCTGGCGGGAATTCTATCGGAAGGTATGATCCTATGCGCTGAGGATGCAGAAGGGAACTTAGCAATTATGAAACCGGAAAAGGATATGCCGGCAGGCGCAGAAATTTGCTGATAATTTTGAAATAAAAATTAAACCGATGCAGAAAAGACTGTCCCGGGATGAGAGCGTTTGCTTTTATCTTGGGACAGCTTTGCTTGGTGGGTATATTTTCCTCAAAGTCCCTGAAACGCTCTAAAAAACTGGTAATGGTGGTAGAAACAGAGCAAAATGTAACTTTAAAATCCCTTCTGGTGGGGAAAACTTGCATTTTTTTCCATTGTGGAGTATAGTAGGGATTAGAAAGAGATACCAATTTAGGGAAAAATCCATGTATCCCTGAAAGGTGAGGTTTACAAATGAGGAGAAAAGGAAACTATAATAGAGGGCGCCAGGGCAGAAGGAGAGGGCCGGGAATCTGGACAGGAAACTTCTTAAAAATGATTGCAATTGCTGCTATGGTGATGGATCACGTTGCGGTAGTAATATTAGAGCAGGGTATTATAGCAGTAAGCCAGGGCGATGCCGCCGCCATAAACGAATTTTTTGCCTCCGATATTGGAGTCAGGATTCTTCTTGCGGATCGGATTTTGCGGGGAATTGGGAGAATATCCTTCCCTATTATAAGCTTTCTATTGACAGAAGGTTTCCTGCATAGCAGAAACAGAAGGAAATATATTATCAGACTTGGTTCCTGCGCTTTGATCTCCGAGGTGTTTTTTGATCTGGCAGTATATGATTCCTGGTTTTATTTAGGTTATCAGAATGTACTGTTTACATTGTTTGTAGCGCTTCTGGTCTTGACAGGGATGAGACGTTTCAACAGAAGGCCGGTTCTTCAGATAGTTTGTATTGCCCTTGGCAGTGGGGTGAGCTGGCTGATCCATAGTGATTATTATATTATTGGTATTATCCTTCCGGCAGTGTTTTACTGGTTCCGCAATGAGACTTTATTTCAAATGGCTGTAGGTGGAATTTTATCAATTGTAGAAAGCATTAATTATTTTGGCTCTGCCATACTGGCATATATTCCCATAATGATGTATAATGGCAAACGGGGATACTGGCATTTAAAATATTTCTTTTATGCATTTTTCCCGCTGCAGTTTCTGGTCCTGTATCTAATCCGCCAGGTATTGCTTAGAGGGGGATGGCTGACCGGGCTTATAACCCAGGCAGGTCTTTGAATTTTCAGATATCCCCATGAATTTAGCATAAGGAGTTTTCACAGCATGATATTTGATACCCATGCACATTATAATGACCAGGCATTCGATGAGGATCGGGAGAAGTTAATCCAGAGTCTTCCGGAAAACGGTATTGGCCTGGTGGTTAATATTGGGGCTGATTTGGAGTCTACCGCAGAATCTGTTAAACTGGCAGAAACATATTCCTACTTTTATGCGTCCGTTGGCGTTCACCCCAGTGATAGTGCAGAACTGAGTGACGAAAATCTGGCGTGGCTAAAGGAATGTACCAATCGAAAAAAGGTAGTGGCAGTTGGGGAAATCGGCCTGGACTATTACTGGGATGAGCCAGACAGAAATACCCAGAAGATATGGTTTGAACGTCAAATGGAGATGGCAAGAGAAGTGAATCTTCCTATGATTATCCACAGCCGGGATGCTGCTAAAGATACTTTGGACATGATGAAGGCGGCGGGAGCCAGAGAAACAGGTGGTGTGATCCATTGCTTTTCCTATGGAGTGGAAATGGCAAGAGAATTTTTAAACATGGGCTTTTATCTGGGAATCGGCGGTGTGCTGACCTTTAAAAATGCGAAAAAGCTAAAGGAGGTAGCAGAGTATGCTCCTCTTGACCGGATTGTCCTGGAAACAGACTGTCCCTACATGGCCCCCACTCCCAACCGGGGCAAGCGCAATTCGTCCTTAAATCTGCCCTATGTATCGAAAGAGCTGGCTCGAATAAAAGGACTGACAGTGGAAGAGATTGAGAGGGTAACTTTTGAGAACGGGAAAAACTTATATCGATTAACATAGTCAATAAGACAGGAGAATACCATGGCGACTCTGGGAAATCCCCAAAAAACCATAGAAATTATACAAAAATATCAATTTGCTTTTCAAAAAAAATTTGGACAGAATTTCCTTATCGATCAACACGTTCTGGAGAAAATCATTGGGGCTGCCGGCGTTACCAAAGAGGACATGGTTTTAGAAATTGGCCCGGGAATTGGAACCATGACTCAATATCTGGCGGAAAATGCCAGACAGGTAGTAGCAGTGGAAATTGATAAAAATCTGATTCCTATTTTAGAAGAAACATTGTCTGGCTATGACAATATTACAATTATCAACGAAGATATCTTAAAGCTGGATATTAAGACCCTGGCCCAGGAATATAATGTGGGGAGGCCCATCAAAGTGGTGGCAAACCTGCCTTACTACATTACGACCCCTATTATCATGGGGTTGTTTGAAAGCGATGTTCCAATTGACAACATTACCGTCATGGTCCAGAAAGAAGTTGCACAGCGGATGCAGGCAGGTCCCGGAACCAAGGATTATGGGGCTTTGTCTTTGGCGGTTCAGTATTATGCCGAACCTTATATTGCCGCCAATGTGCCGCCCAACTGCTTTATCCCCCGGCCTAATGTAGGGTCTGCGGTAATTCGCCTGACCCGCCATCAGATACCGCCGGTGGAAGTAAAACAGCCGGCTCTGATGTTTGATTTAATTCGTGCATCTTTTAATCAACGCCGTAAAACTTTACAAAACAGCCTTAATAATGCTCCAAATTTGAGCTTTACCAAAGATCAAATTGCTTCTGCCATTGAAAGCCTGGGAGCAGCGCCTGCTGTCCGGGGCGAAGCCCTGACACTTTCTCAGTTTGCAGGGCTTGCCGACTATCTCAGTAGCTTTTCCTGAAAGAAAATAGTTCATAGACCCAATCTGTTTGAATAATATCGATCCCTCGCGTTATCAGTTCTCCCCAGCCGTATGAGCCGCCGTTACGCAGGGATTTTAAGTCGTCAAAACCTCCGCCATATACTAATTCGCTGCTGAGATTAAGAGAATTGCACCATACAGCCAGTCCGTGGGCATGTAAATCTTTTATGTATCCACTGGTTAAAAATAATGAATCCGGATCTTCAGGAAGGATTTCTATCCCTACAATGGTGGTTTCCTGTTTTAAAGAATATACTTTTTCCTTATCATTAGGATTTTGTACCATAGGAATATACATAAACTCTTGGTGCTGTAAAGCCCATGAGGCAGCCGCCGCGTCTTCAATATAAAATTTTAAAACCACCTGCTCTGCCATGTTATAGGTTTTGATGATTGGAGCGATGTCCTCCCAATGCTCCCAACATTTATCCAATACCAATATCGTTTTTTCTTTTAAGGCAGATAAAATCTCATCTAATGTGCTGACATGTTCAACACAAGGCTCATTGATTACATTGTAAATCGGCATTTGTTTAATCTCGCTGTAAGTATAATCTTGAATTTTACCGGCCTTATGGAAAAGGCGGGACATATCATCATCATGGTGGCCAATGAATATCCCATCCTTTGTTTTTGCTAAATCCATTTCCACCATATCGGCGCCTTGTCCAATTGCGACTGTAAAGGCCAATACGGTATTTTCCATTACGCTGGAACCAAATTTTCCTCTGTGGGAAGCAATTAAAACGTTCTCAAACTTTCCATCTAAAAGCATTTTTCTAATACTGCAGGCATCCACTTTTTACACGCTCCTTTTATTTTACGGCACTGTCCATTGCTCCCTGGACAAATTGCTTTTGTAATAAGATATACATAAGTACTGTTGGCAATACAACAATAATAGCTGCTGCGGCCGCCGCGCCCATATCTGTTCTGCTGTCTGTAAAGAATTTAGTAATTGCCAGAGTGATGGTTTGAAGCTTTGGTTTCTGCAAAAAGTAAAGCTGAAACTGATAATCGTTCCAAATGCCTACAGAAGTCCAGATAATTACGCTGGCAGTAACTGGTTTTAAGGATGGAAGTATAATTCGATAAAAAACGGATAATCTGCTGCAACCATCAATCATAGCCGCTTCATCTAATTCTTTGGGAATTGATGAAATAAAATTAGTATACATGTAGATAGCCATAGGCAGATTAAAGGTGGCGGAAACAATAATCACACCCCAAAAATGATTGATTCCTTTGATTGCAACCAGTTCTTTATAAAGGGGAACCAAAATACTGAGCTGTGGGATCATCATAATGCCTACAATAAATCCAAGAATCATTTTATTGGTGCTGGATACCAGCCGTGATAAAGGATAAGCCGCCATGGCGCTGATCATTACAATAATCAGTACAGAAAATACAACAACAACGAGAGTGTTTTTTAAAGCCAAAAACAAATTTCCAACGTCAGCTGCAGTGATGAAATTTTGAAAGTATAAGCTTTTTGGCAGCGCCCACTTGGAACCTGTATCGGAAATACTCTTTAAGGACATATTACAAAGAATATATAAAGGCGCCAGATGAAATAATATAATAAGTCCTGCAACCAAGGTCTTTACATAATCGCTCTTTTTTCTATTTAACATAATTCATCCGCCTTTCTTTCCAGATAGCCTCTCACAAAAATGCTGATAAACATAATAAATATAAACATGAATAAGCCCACTGAAGCAGAATATCCGGCATTCTGATTCTGAAAGTAAAGATAATTGATCAGTGTTGACAGTGAATGGGAAGAATATCCGGGCCCGCCAGAGGTGGTAGACAGAATAATACCAAACAGTTTCAGTCCGCCAATCAGGTTTAAAACAACACTGGTAGTAATCGCTGGCAGTAACAGCGGGATGGTAATATGCTGTAATCGCTGTAAATAGGTAGCTCCATCAATAGCTGCCGCTTCTTGATAGGAATCCGGGATTCCCTGTAAACCCGCAATCATAATAATCATGGTTTTCCCTACAAACTGGATTGCATTAATAATTGTAATGATCCAAACAGCACGTTTTCCGTCGGCCATCCAATCCTGTGGGGTTCCTCCAAACAGAATTACAATATCATTGATTGCGCCGTTATTGTATTGTACTAAAAAATAGCAGATATATCCCATAATAAGAGAGGCAATCATAGCCGGAAGATAAATGATTACTCTGGCAAGAGTACGTCCGGGGAACTTTTTTTGCAGCAGCAAAGCATATGCTAATCCCAGGATGGTCTGAATTACGGTACTGCCTACGCCATATATCAAAGTGTTTTTCAACGCAGTATAAAACATTTTGTCTGTAAACATCTTTTTATAATTCTCAAATCCAACATAGCTGTATTTAGCAGAATATCCGTTCCAGTTGGTAAAAGAAATCTGGATTCCAGAAATCAGCGGGTAAATCACGAATAGAATGAGGAGTATAATTGCCGGAATATATAATAAATTGATAAGGTGTTCCGCCTTCTTCTTTTTCATAGTGTCTCCTTACATACAAAATCAAAGAAATGCCGGAACTTTTAAATTTAGCCTTCTTTTACTGTTGGAAAGTCCCGGCTTTTTATAGGTTGTAACTATTATTGATTACGAAGAGTGTTGTAATCCTCTTCCATGATTTTTGCGCTCTCTTCCACAGTCATCTCACCGGCCATCATAGCGGAACCGACAGTCTTTAATGTACTCCACATACCATTGGGCAGGTATACTCTGTCAAAGAAACCATACATAGGAACATCGGTATATTTTGCATAGTCATCTGCAACGGTACCTAAGTCAACATCTACATTCTTAATTGCAGGTAATTTACTGCTTGCCTCACATACTATTTTTACATTCTCCGGCCTTGCCATGTATTCCAGAAGGGCTAAACAAATATCTTCATGTTCTGTATCCTTCCAAATGCCATAAGCTTCTCTTTCACCACCACAAAATGCAGCTTTTTGCCCTTCAAGAGCTGGAATTGGAGCCATAGAAAATTCTGCTTCAGGGTTAATTTCTTGTACCTGCCTAATAATATCTTGGGAAGAACCGATAACAAATAAAGTTCTGTTTTCCGCCAATCTGGCATTTAAATCTACCGGGTCACATGTAACACAATCCACATTCAGATAACCGTTATCCTTTAAATCAATAAGAAACTGAGCAACCGGAATCCAATCTTCCTGCCAGTTAAAACGTAACCGCCAAATAATGATGCGGTCAGATATAAAATTACCCCAGCCCTTTGCGAGTTGGAGTAATTCACTATAATTCATATGCGATTTTTGATAGATTGGAGTTTTTTACTCCAGGGTGCAAGCTCTGCGAGCTGATCATC
>CAJUJM010000092.1 GCA_910586755.1 uncultured Lachnospiraceae bacterium | reverse complement strand
TTCCTTTTTCAAAAACAAAATATTTGTTTAACTCTTCTGTCAAAAGCCGTTCCTTTTCCACATCCCGGTACTCCTTCTCCAGGTCCATATCCTCATAGACATCATAGACTGCGTCTCCATAGACAGCCTCCGCCCTTGCCTGGATGGAGTAAGGGGCCCCTTTTTCATATTCCAGGTATACGCAAAGCTCCGCCTCTCTTGGCCGGTACTGATCCGGGTCGAAATTCTCGGTGACAATCTCCAGATATGGCTCTAAAACCGGGGCCACGTTTCCAAAAAATCCTCTGAAATCCTCTTTATCCAGATAGAGCGGTTCTTCCCGGCCATAATAGTAATAAGAACCTTCCGGTCTCACCGCGCCCAAAGCCACAAGCGCCGGCCATACCTCCACAGAAAATTCCGGGCTGCATTGATAAATGGTCTGGCCGGATACCAGATACCGTCTGGAGCTTCCGTAAATGGCCTGAATGGGATCCATTTTCAGCCGGACGCCATCTTCCCCTTCTGCTGTCACCGTCAGCTTCAGCCTGGGATTCTCATCTTTTATCTCATATTCCTTCCCGTCTGCCTGCAGCGGTTTCCCCATATACAGATACATCTGAAAACATTTTTCCAGTCCCAGGGCCTGCAAGAGGATTTTTCTGAAATTGCTGGAATAACTCTGGCTGGAAAAGGAAAAATTGTGATACCTGGCCCGTAGAACGAAGGACAAAAAGTCAATCCACTGAAGGGCCTCCTTTGTGAAAGCATCCCGGGTGTGAACAAAGCCCAAATTCTTTCCATAAGAATCATAGGTCCCCTTTTCCACACAATCCAGCATCTTGCAGATGTTTTTCAGTATATATTTCCTTTGGGAACCGATTTTAAATTCTACCGACATGTTCTGACCGAAATTCTCAAACTCCGGAATCAGCTCAATCTCTCCCCTGTATCCTTCCATAAATCTGCTTTTTTCCATGGAAGCATAGCTGGAAATCATAGTTTTTAACTGGCTTGAGGTAACTGGCCGGACTTTTTTCTGACTTCCTTTTGAAGCGGCTGTTTTGGAAAGTCCTGGTTTTCCGGCGGGGGGCTCCTGCTCCTTCCCCCTCTTCTCCTTTGCAAGCTGATATCCCCGGTAGGACAGGGCCAGGGCCACACAGTGCTTACACATACCAAAATAAGTGGAATAGGCGGGACAGGTGCAGGAATATTCTATAATCTCGTCGTCATCGCTTATGATCACGCTGGTTTTATACCGCTGCCTTCCGCTGCCAATGACATCTGCCCTTATCTGGCTCTTCCCGTCTTCTTTCTTAAGAGTCTGGTCTTCGATTTTGTCTGACAGATAAATGTTGGCTCCTTTTTGATAGGTGGCAGAAAAACATTCTTTTCGAATTGTACTTACAAGCAGCATCCGTATCCTTCCTCTCTTATGCCTGGAGATTGCAGGGAACATCCCCGGTTCCAGTATTCCTTTTACTTTATCACATACCGGCGGCCCCGTAAAGAATTTGAAGCGGCAGAGTCCCGGCTGCTGCCAAATTTTTTCATATTTCTGGTATTTTTCTTTATTTCCTGGTAAAACCTGCCGATATAGTAAATAGAAGATATATTGAAACATATATCAATTGTGAAATTATAAAATGTATATTATCCAAAAGGAGGCGTGTATGATGTCTATATTAAATGACGTAACCTACAGCAAAAATGCAACCGCAGTGCAGAGCGCCTACACCAGCGCACCCGCTGCATCTACCAAACCTGCCGATCCTAAGAAGGAAGCAGAAGCCGCTGCTTCTGAGGCTAAAAAGCCCGATACTGACCGGGCAGAGATTAGCAGCACTCCCGATATTTCCAAAATGAGCAAGTCTGAACGCGCTGCTCTGGTTCAGAGCTTAAAGGATGACGTAAATAATCAGATGGCGCGTTTTACCAATATGATGCTTCAGACCTTCCATAAGCAGGGTATTAACGGCGCTATGGCAAGCGGCGACAACTTCTGGAAATTTGTAGCAAGCGGAAATTATTCCGTTGATGCAAAAACCAAAGAGGAAGCTACCCAGGCTATTTCCGAGAATGGTTTCTGGGGTGTATCTCAGACCTCTCAGAGAATTTTTGATTTTGCTCAGGCCCTTGCAGGGGATGATGTAGACAAAATGAGAGAAATGCAGGCTGCTGTAGAAAAGGGCTTTAAGCAGGCTGGCGCTGCATGGGGCGGAGCTCTTCCCTCTATCTGTGGAGAAACCCATACTGCAGTAAATAATCTGTTTGATGAGTATTATAAGAGCCACGGGGCTGCCAACTAAGTTAATTTTTAAATTGCAGAAAAACAGGTCGGAAATTTTGTTCCGGCCTGTTTTTTGTATCATTTTTGTTATATCGCCTTTTCCAGGGTAAGCAGCGCCCTCTTCTTCTCAATTCCTCCGGCATACCCGGTTAAGCTTCCGCTGGCTCCCACAACTCTGTGGCATGGAATCAGGATAGAGATGGGGTTTCTCCCCACCGCATTCCCCACGGCCTGGGCCGACATAGAGGAAAGTCCTCTCTTCTCTGCTATTTTCGCCCCGATCTGTCCATATGTTATGGTCTTTCCGTAGGGAATGGCTTTTAAAATCTCCCACACTTCCCTCTGAAATTCTGTTCCGCCTGTATCAAGAGGCGGCATAAAATCTGGGTTGGCTCCTTTAAAATAAGTATCCAGCCAGCGCTTTGCCGTATCGAAAACCGGCAGTTCCTTTTCTTCCCAGTCTTTTGTCAGAGTCGATCCAAAATATTTCTGTCCGTCAAACCACAGACCGGTCAGCGCCTCTTTCTTTGCAGCCATGGTGACTGCTCCCAATGGGGACTGGTATCTGCAAATCCATATCATATGTAACCACCTTTCCTCATCCAACCTGTTACAGCCTATTATAAGCACAGAGAAAAGGTGCGTCAAGTCCGGTTACAGAAGCCCCATGAGAGACGGAACTCCCAGAGACAATGCCGGAATATAGGTGACTGCCATTAAAATCAGGAACAGCACTGCGAAATAGGGAAGCAGAGTCTTGGTAACCTCTTCGATGCTGATCTTGCTGATGCCGCAGCCTACAAATAATACAGAACCTACCGGCGGGGTAATGTTGCCTAAACACATGTTGAAAATCAGCATAACGCCAAACTGAATATTAGACATTCCCAGACTCTCTGCAATAGGCAGGAAAATCGGAGTAAAAATCAGGATTGCCGGGGTAATATCCATAAACATTCCCACTACCATCAGGATAACATTCATCAACAGGAAAATCACGTACTTGTTGGTAGATACGGACATGATAGCGGAGCTGATGGCCGCCGGAATTCCCGAATATGCCATAACAAAAGACATGGCTGATGAAGCGGAAATCAAAAACAGGATAATACCGCTGGTGCAGGCGCTGTTTACCAGAATCTTCATAAAGGACTTCATGGTAAGGCTCTTGTAGCACAGGGACAGAATCAGGCAATACAGTACGCAGATGCCAGCGCCCTCGGTTGCGGTGAAGATACCGCCTACAATACCGCCAATGACAATGACGATTAACAGCAGGCTGGGAAGGGCTTCCAAGGTGACCTTCAAAGCCTCAGACATGGCAGCTTTTCCGGATACCGGATATTTGTGCTTCTTCGCGTAAATAAAAGCAACTACCATGGAACCCGCTCCCATTAAAATGCCGGGAACATATCCGGCCATAAACAGAGTGGAGATAGACACGCCCCCTGCTACCGTGGAATACACGATAAACGCGCTGGTAGGCGGAATCAAAAGTCCGGTAGGCGCGGAAGCAATGTTTACTGCGGTGGCAAAGGCCGGGTCATAGCCCTCGTCCTTCTGAATGGGGTAGATGCAGCCGCCCATTGCGGATGCCGCGGCAACAGAAGATCCGGACAGAGCTCCAAACAGCATATTTCCCACAATATTGGCCTGGGCCAGGGATCCGGGGATCCAGCCTACAAAAAGCTTTGCAAAGTTTACCAATCGTCTGGCGATACCGCCGTTATTCATAATGTTTCCTGCTAAAATAAAGAGCGGGATTGCAAGCAGGGAGAAGCTCTCCACGCCGCTGTTCATCTTCTGCATGGTGATGAAGGTAATCTGATCCCAGGACAAGGAGGAAACAGCCGCAACAATGGAAGAGATTACAATGCTGACGGAAATGGGGCAGCTGGCAAACAACAGCAGCGCAAAAACCGCAAACAAGATGATGGTAGTAGCTCCTATACTCATTCTTCATTCCCTCCTTCAATGGTAATTCCGGTAATATCCTCATACAGGTTGATGACCTGGGCCGCGATAATAAAGATTCCGGAGATGGGGGCTACGGCATAAACCAGGCTTCTGGGGATTCCAAGGAGTGCGGAAAATACCTTCTCCGCGCTCATGGCCAGCTTAAAACCGCCGATGGTGATAACAAACAGGGCAAATACCAGAATCAGCAAATCCACTGCTGCCATAAGGACTTTCTTACCGGCAGGCTTTAGGCTGTCCCGAACCACAATCAGGCACATGTGCTGTCTGGTAAAAAACGCATAGGCTGCGCCGATAAAGCTGGTCCAGATTAGGAAATAGCGCACCAGCTCCTCGGTAAAGGCGGCCGGGCTGTTTAAAATGTAACGGGTAAATACCTGGTATAAAACCAGCAGGGTCATGACGGACAGCAGAACCGTTGCGATTCCGGCCAAAAGCTTTGTCATGATTTTTTTCACAGCAGATAATATTTCTTTCATGGAAACAATCCCCCTTTACTCTACGGAATCAATGATGTCAAGCAGATTTTTTACGCCGGGATATTCCTGGCAGTATTCCTCCACCATGTTGCTGGTAGCTTCGCGGAAAGCGTCCTTATCCACGTCGTTTACAAATTCTACGTTCATCTGAGTGGAAGCTTCTTCCACTGCATCGTTGATGGCCGCATCCCATGCTTCTTTGTGGCTCTCGGTAGACTCATAGGCTGCCTCTAAAATAATCTGCTGATCCTCCGGGCTGATATTTTTCCAAACCTTGGCGCTCATTACCAGTACGTCGGGGATCATGGCATGCTCGTCGGTGGAAAATACTTTGCAGACCTCGCCGTGTTTACCGGTAGTCAAGGCAGTCTCGTTGCTCTCCGCCCCATCAATAATTCCAGTCTGCAAGGAAGTATAAACATCCCCGTAGGACATGGTAACCGGGATTCCGCCTAAGGCCTTCATCATGTCTGTCTGGGACTTCATATCCTGAACCCGGATTTTTAAGCCCTTTAAATCTGCCGGAGTCCGCACCGCCTTATTAGTAGTATAGAAAGAGCGGGCGCCGGAGGTATAATAAGTTACCGTAATAAATCCGTCATCCTGGGAAGAGAGAAAGAAATCTCTCATCTGCTGGGAATCCATAACGTGGTAGAAATCCCCGGTATTGTCAAAAATATAGGGAAGCCCGAAGGTGTGGTAAGCTTCGTTGTAGGTGGCAAGGCCCGGCGCGGAAACCTTGGTCATGGAGATAACGCCAGCCATCAACTGCTCCATATTTTCGTTCTCCGAGCCCAGCTGGCCATTGGGAAGGATCCGGACCTGGATCCGCCCGTCAGTCCTCTCATTGACCTTATCCGCAAATTCCGTCATGGCAATGTGTACCGTATGGGTCTCGCTTAACCCGTGGGCCAGGGTTAAAACCATTGGATTTTCTGCGGTGGCGGCCTCACTGGTGGACGCTCCGGTGCTGGCGCATCCGGTAAGGGCCAGGACTCCAAGGCCCAGAGCAAGTGTTACTGCTGCAAATTTTTTCATAGAGATTTGCCCCCTTTACATTCCGATTAAATCAAATTGTTCAAAAGATACCAATACCTGGTGGCTCTTCTTGGGATTCTTATATTTTATCTGGACAGATTTCAGCCTCTGGCTGTAATACCAGCCCTGATCCGCTTCCTCAAATTTCTTTCTGTGAAGGAAATGGGGAATCTTAACGCCGTCCACCGTTACCCAGTAGGGGGATTTCTCCCGGTGAATCATGTCGATAGACAGATCCTCCACTGCGGTTTCATAGCTTCCTTCCTGTTCAAAATCCAGATAAGTCCGCTCTCCTGCCTTCATGGTAATATGAGTTCTTAAATACTTGCCTTTCTCGTAATCCATGGTGACGCCGTCGTCCTCGTACAAATCAAACCGGCCGTCTTTCCCTGCTGCACAGAGAATCCGGATTCCGGTTGCCTGCTGTGTCGCCAGATTATCCATTTTATTCATTGCCATGGGAATGATTGCGCCGCTCTTTACATACAGCGGGATGCTGCTGATGGTAACGGGAATCTCAATGGTCTGGCCCCCCTGATAATCTTCCCTGGTATAAAAATCGTAGAAAGTATCCCCTTCCGGCAGGTAAATAGTCCGGGTCTTCGCGCCCTTTTCCACCACATTTGCCACCAGCAGGGAGTCGCCGAACATAAAATCCACGCCCTCCTCATAGCACTTGGGATCGTTCTGGAAAGCGCTGCACATAGGTTCCATAATAGGAAGTCCCAGCCGATGGGCCCTGTCGGTTAAGGAGTACAGGTAAGGGCTCAGCTCATAACGGAACTGAATCGCCTTTCGGATATCCTCTTTTAAATCGCTGTACATCCAGGGCTCTGTTACCGTGTTGTCCGTGTTGGTAGAGTGGATGGAGAAACGGGGCTGGAAAATCCCGTTCTGGATCCAGCGGATGAAAAGCTCTCCCTCAGGAGCCGGACCGTAAAAGCCGCCAATGTCACACCCCTGGCTGGCCACGCCGGAAAGACCCATGCCTAAAATAGTGGCAATGTTGTACTTTAAGGCATCCCAGCAGGTCAGATTATCTCCCGCCCAGGTCTGGGCATACCTCTGGATACCGCAGTGACCGGAACGGCACACAATATAAGGGCGGGTGTTTTCAAAGGTTTCATGAACCGCCTCGCTGGTAATGTGACACATGATGTTGGACATCACCGACTTTAACTGGCCGATAGTCCCGCCTTTTCCCTCAAAACAGCACCGGCTGTCCTTGTCTACCAGGCTGTCATACTCGCAGTTGTCATTCCAGACAGAGCTGGTTCCATATTCTAAGACATTCTCCTTCAACATGGTTTTCCAGTTTTCCCGGGTGGATTCCCTGGTAAAGTCCACAAACATGCCCGGGCCGCCCCACCAGGTTCCTACTGCAGGCTCGTCGCTTTCGCTGCCCTTTACAAACATGTTTTTCTCCTTCATTTCCTCCAGCTTGGGATGGATCAGCAGGATCCCAGGTTTCACGTTAGGAGTTACGGTAATACCTCTGTCTTTCATCTGTTTAAAGAAATCTTTTGGGTCCTTAAAACGCTTTTTATTCCAGGTAAATACGCAGCGCTTGATCCCTTTTTCCGTTTCCACGGTACAGTATCCTGAGGAAAGCTGGAATCCGTCTACCGGAATCTGCTCTTCCCTGGTGGTGTCGATAAATCCGGTAATGGCATCGTCGCAGTCTGCCTCCAGCTCCGGATAGTACATGGAGGATCCCAGGTAGCCCAGGGCGGTACGGGGAAGCAGGGCAGATTTGCCGGTAAGGTCGGTGTAGCGCTCTACTACCTTGCGGACAGAAGGGCCTGCAATGAGGAACAAATCAATATCGCCTCCGTCTGCCCGGTAACGGCTGTGCATTTTCCAGTAATTGCTCTTCTCTCTGCCCATGTCGAAATCACACTCATAGGTATTGTGGTAGAAGTAGCCTACTGCCTTTTTGGTGTTCTTGCTCAGCTTGATATAAAATGGAATGTGTTTATACAGGGAATCGGTCTCCTTAGGGTTGTATCCCATGGCGTCTTTGGGACTCATCCCCATAAATTTCTGGGCCTTATTAAACTCCCCGCTCTTTTCGCCAAAGCCATAGAAGCAGTCGTCAGGGGTGATCTCACTGGTGTGGATACGGCGGCGGTTGGAGTCTTCCTGGTAAGCCAGATCCACAATGTCTGCGTGGAGCAGGTCGCCTTCTCTGTCATACACACAGATGCGGAAAGGCGACTTTTCTACGATCACAGTCAGCTCTTTCCCCTGAATCACCGCCTTTTCTTCTCCGTCCTTTAGTGTGGCTTCTGCGGCGGTAATTCGTTTCCGGTAGTCCTTTAAGAACCCGTCCATCCGGTCTTCCCAGGCTGTCATTACCAGGCTGTAGGATTCCTCTTCAAACTCCCCGTCAAAGCCGGCCCGGATTCTTAAAATAGAGTCCGTCAGAAACAGAACGCGGATCTCCACACAATTGGTGGCAATGGAAAAATAATTGTCCTGTTTGGTTACGGCATACGCAGTGGTACAGACTTTCATTTCTTGAACCTCCTTGCTATTTGTTTTGTTACATTCATTATAGAAATCAGGAGGCTGCAAAACCAGACAAATTTTGCGCTGATTTATACAAAACTTTACATATCTTGCTTTTTGGGAAAGGATTTGCTATAGTAGACATAGATACCCCCAGTGAATAAGGGGATTTTAGGGAAATGATTTTAGAAAAAGAGCAGGAGGAATCCGCTATGTTAGATCAGGCCGGTATCCGAATGGCCCAGGGCGCAGCGCTGGCCTGTGAGAGAATTACCGGGGTCAATGACAATATGCATCAACCCCATTACCACAATTATTACGAGCTTTACTATCTGGAAGACGGGGGCCGGTATCACCGGATTGAAAACGAGCTTTATCTGTTAAAGCCCGGGGAGATAATGCTGTTCTCTCCCTACAGTATGCACTATTCCTATGGGGATTTGGACATGCCTTTCAAACGGATCGTGCTGTATTTCCGGCCAGACCAGGTGGATTCCCCGGAGCTTATCCGCCTTTTAGAAGAGGAAAACGGCATATACCGGCCGGACGGCAGGGAAAGCCTGAAGATCCGCCGGATTTTAACAGATTTGCTGCAGGAGCAGGAGGAAGGCAGCCGGTTTGGCCGCGAATACCTCCACTGCCTTTTAAATCTCCTTTTATACCGCCTGGCCCGGCAAAAGCAGGCCGCTGACCCGGTAAAGGCCGAGCAGGAAAGGCGGGTAGCTCAGGTTATGCGTTATATTCATCACCATTATGGGGAAAACATTTCCCTGGAAAATCTGTCGGAGCGCTTTTTTGTCAGCCCCTTTTACCTGTGCCGGGAATTTAAAGCCTATGCCAACAGCACAGTGATCCAGTATGTAAATGTAACCCGGATTATGAACGCCCAGCGCATGTTTATGGAGACAGACAAAAATATTACCCAGATTAGCCGGGAGACGGGGTTTTCCAATCTGACCCATTTTAACCGGGTCTTTAAACAGGTTACCGGAATGACCCCGTCGGGCTTTCGCAAATCTCACAAGAATATTGAGATTTATGTGGGGGGATCGTGAAAAGCTTCCCGGTACTGGAAAAATTCTTTTGCCACCGAGGGAAACAACGCATAAGTAAGCACATCCTCCTCCTGCTGTTTCCATTGTCCGCATTCTTTTTCAAATTTGGGAAGCTGCGGTTTCAGCAGATCAGCCGGACGGCAGGTAATGGGTTTCTCATCCTTTATTATGCGCTTTTTAATTTCCGGATCCGCCGGTCTTACTGTCTGCCCGAATTCGCCTAACAGCAGTTTTTTTGATTCATTTGGCACCATTTTATAGCGCTCACGGCAAATTACATTCATAACGGCCTGGGTGCCGACAATCTGGGAGGATGGCGTAACCAGCGGAGGCTCGCCAAAATCCTTCCGCACCCTGGCAATTTCCTCCAAAACCTCCTGGTAGAGCTCTTCCTTTCCCGCATCCTTTAACTGTGCAACCAGATTGGAAAGCATTCCTCCGGGGACCTGATATTGCAGAGTCTTGATGTTTACCCCCAGCATCTTAGGATTTAGCAAACCGCTCTTGATTGCCTCCTCACGTATCCTGGCAAAATGATTGGAAATTTCCGCCATCTTTTCCATATCCAGCCCCGGGTCATAGGGCGTCCCCTGAAATACTTTTGCCATAACCTCCGTTGCCGGCTGGCTTGTCCCCAGAGCCAGAGGGGAGATGGCACAGTCAATACTGTCACACCCCGCCTCCACTGCCTTCAGATATGTCATGGAAGCGACTCCGGCAGTATAATGGGTATGTACAGCCAACGGCAGAGACGTTGCGTCCTTAATTGCATAAACCAGTTCTTCTGCCCGGTAAGGGGTCAGCAATCCGGCCATATCTTTTATTCCTATGGAATCCGCTCCCATATCTTCAATCCGCTTTGCCACATCCTTCCAGTACTCCAGAGTGTAGGCCTCTCCCAGGGTATAAACCAGGGCAACCAATGCATGCCCCTTCTCCCGCTTTGTGGCCTTTACGGATGTTTCTAAATTTCGGATATCATTCAAACAGTCCATAGTGCGGACAATGTCAATTCCATTGGCTACGGATCTCTGAATAAAATATTCCACTACGTCATCTGCATAATGGCTGTACCCTAACAGGTTCTGTCCTCTTAACAGCATCTGCAGTTTTGTCTGCTTCAATCCCTCCCGCAGCCGCCTCAGACGAACCCAGGGATCTTCCTTCAGAAAACGAATGGCTGTGTCAAAGGTGGCTCCGCCCCAACATTCCACAGCATGATAACCTACCTGATCCATTGTTTCAACCACTGGCATCATCTGTTCCGTGCTCATTCTGGTGGCCAGAAGCGACTGATGCGCGTCACGCAAAACGGTCTCCACAATTTTTATGGGCTTTCTCTCCTTATTTTCCATTTCAACCTCCTTTTACCGGCACGCGGCGCTCCGTGTCACCTGCCGCTTCGTCAGAACGCATTTTTCTTAGCACAAAACCAAATAAGCAACCCCGCCAAACACGATGGCGCAAGCTACAGCCCATGGAATAATCATTCTCAGTATTTTTCCTTCGCCACCTGCAAATCCGGTGGTTGATATTCCCATGATTACGCATCCTGGGGAAAAGGCTGTCCCCAACACCCCGCCTACAGTCTGTAAGGCCAGGGTAACCGATGGGCTCACCTGTAATAAATCGGCGGCTGTTCTTTGAAAATTCCCCAGAAGAATATTGGAGGACATATTACTACTGGTAATAAATGTTCCTAATATCCCGAAAATCGGAGCTGCAATAATATAAAACCGGCCCAATACCAAAACGATCCCCTGGGACATTACATATATTTGCCCGCTGCTCCCCATAAATTTGGACATAATGATAAAGCAGGTAATTGCTACCGTTGAGGGCATGCATTTCTGTACAGTCCGTTTCCATATGGCCTTTAAGCTTCCCGAATGGAAATACCCCTTTTTCTGGTAATAGACATAACTGATTACGGAGGACAGGGCAAGAAACGTTCCTGCATACGTCAACGGTTTTAATGGGGAAAAGGCAGGATCAGCTTTTGTCACAAACCCATATCCGGTAACCGTTTCGGGGAAGGAAAGAGCCACGCTCCACCGGCAAAGAATACCATAAACCGGTGGAATCAGCAGACAGAAAATAGTAATTCCTGTCAGGGAATAGTAGGGAAGAAATGCCTGATGAAACGACATTTTCTCTTCTGTCTGTTCCTTTTGTATTTTTCTCTCCATTATGGGGCTGTCTGCCATTTTCCACTCCTTTCCATAGCGTTTCGTCCTGCTCAAAACAAAGGCTGCCCCCAGGGCTGCAGCGGCAGACAGGAAATTACATATCGTGGAATTCACCGGGGCCAGAAGAAACTGGCCGCCGCCCATGATCAAAGACAGGATCCCCACTGCCGGGGCTGCCTCCCGTATCCCCTTCCCTTTCCCGTAAAACCAACAGGTAAGCAGTACAGCCATCAGATTAAAGACCCAGATCATTGCCGCTGCAAGCAAGGCCGCCTGGGCCTCCTGAGTCCCATTTACTCCGGCCTGGTCAATCAGCGCTTCCCAGGCCAGGGCCAAAGTCCCAAAAGTCCCTCCTTGCGAGTGGCACAGTAAGACAATGACAATGCTGTAAAACGGGCTTACCCCAATGCTTAACAATAACGGCGCTCCTACTGCCACCGCCACGCCAAAGCCGGTAATCCCTTGCAAAAAGCTGGGAAAAATCCATCCAAGGATCAATATCTGGAAAAGTTCATGCCTGGTCAGGGACTGAATTCCGTTGCGGATTGCCTCAAACCCTTTGGATTCGCAGCTTAACTCGTAGGAAAATACTGCCGGCCAGATCACCATCAGAATGGCAGCCGAATTCCACACCCCTTTTCCCGCTTCCACTGCCAGCGCCCCGGGGGAAGAGCGGTAAATCAGCACTCCAATCAGCCCTGCAAGCGCCATTCCCACGGGGGCGGCTTTCGCCACCCCCCATCCAAACTTCATCATTACCACCAGCAGAAACGCCACCGGAACCACAGACGCAGCCCAAAACAGCAGATTCATCGGAAGGTTCATGTTTACATCTCCTCAATCTTTGCCACAGCTGCAGCAAAAATTTTCGCGCGGTCATAGAGGGATTCCTGGACTCCGTATTCCTTTTTATTGTGGGCAAAATCTCCGCGGATTCCGCAGGCATCAATTACCGGAACCCCTGCTGCGGCAATATTTCCTGCATCTGTCGCCCCGCCGCGGTGAATCTTGCCAAATGGCTCAAAGCCAGATTCCACAGCAACCTTATTTAACAGATTATACAGACGCAGCACATCTTCGGTTTCCTGCAACGGAGCCAGCTTTGCCCGGTAATAATCCATCTTTGTGGTAGTGCCGTCGATGTAGGTTTTAGAAGAAATCTCAATCATACGGTTGAGTATTCTCTGTGCTTCCTCCTCACAGTTCACCCGCACATCAAAAACCACCTCACAGTGATCGGCAATGGCTGCCGTATGACCGCCGCCCTTAATAACAGCTGTTGTCACCGTGGTTCCTTTATCCAGATCCGTCAGCCGGATAATCTCTTCGATTTTGTGGGTTGCTTCATGAATGGCATTTTTTCCGCGAAGGAAATCATTGCCTGCATGGCCGCCTACGCCGTCAATGGTCAGGTAGAACGTATACTGGCTCTTTCTGGCCGTGCAAAGGCGGTTCTGCAGTTCGCCGCATTCCATATTAAAAGCGCACAGCCCTCCCCGGCTCTCCTCTGTCATATAAGCATCGCAGTCATTTCCCACATGATCCGATTCCTCTTCTCCGTCAATTAAAAACTTAATGGGATGGGCGTCATAACCAATTGCGTTTAAAGCTTTAACAGCATAGAGAGCGATAATCAGTCCTCCCTTCATATCCAGCACCCCTGGCCCGTAGATCATTCCGTCCTCTACACGGCATGGGTTTTCTTTTCCAAAAGATCCTTTATAATGAACCGTATCAATGTGTCCTGAAAACATGATTGCTTTCCCTGGTCTGTCCTGGCCAAGAACGCCGATTAAAATTCCTGCCCGATCTTCTGCCACCTCACGGATGCGGCATGAAAATCCTTCTGCTTCCAGCTCCTTCTTAAACCATGTTCTGGCAATTTCCACATTGTTCTTCTCTTCAAAATGCCCTTCCAGATTCACCAGATCCATTAATTTTGCCAGCATTTCATCTCTGTGGCTGTCGATAAAGGCTGCAATATCCTGATATAATTTTTCCATGTTAAAATCCTCCTTCATTTTTCTTCGTCTCTATTTTTTCTCCAGCATTTTCTTATCCAGGTTAAATATGGTTATTACTAAAATCACCACAATATAAATGGGCATGCTGTAATAATATTTCATCATCTGGATCCCATCCACCTCCAGGAATCCCGTAACCGTGGCCGCCATCACGGTAAAAGGCACATACATGGACAGGACCAGACACCCAACCGTAGCTGCTCTGGTCAAATCCAGCTTATTTAAACCTGCCTTTTCGTAAACATTGCTCATGATGTTTCCGGTAAATACTTCGGAAAAGCTGGCCGAAGAAGAAAAGCAAGCCAAAAAACCAAGAATCATTACCCAGATTACTCCGCTGACCCGGGAATGAATCCGATCCGCCAGCGGTTCCACCAGCACGTCAAGGATGTTACATTCATTTAAAATTCCAAACAGCCCAAAGGAAAAGATTATCAGCACGCAGGTTCCTGTCATGCCGGAGATGCCGCCGCGGCTGAACAGGGAGCTGACCATGGCATTTTCTGATTCCAGTGTAAATCCGCCCCACATACTGCTTATTACGCTATTTAAGGATTCTCCCTGAAAAATACAGGCAACTGCCAGAGCGCTCAGGCTTCCCACCAAGATAGACGGAATGGCCGGAAACTTGAAAATTAACAAACCAAATACCAGGACAACAGGGATAATACAATGAATTCCCAGATTATAGCTCTCACCAATAGCATCAATCAGCTGGGTAATTGATGAGGTATCTGCCGTCTGTACATTTCCGGTAGCTCCCATAACCAGAAAGAGCAAAAAGCTTAAGACCGCTACCGGAATGGTCATGGGAAGCTGGAATTTTACACTTTCAAACATATCTACGCCGGAAGCTCCGGCAATCACATTGGGGGTGTCAGACAGAGGGGACATCCCGTCTCCCACTACTGCCGCGCATAAAATTGCGCTTGCCGCCATATAGGGATTAATCCCCATCCCCGTTGCCACGCCCATCAGAGCAACTCCTATGGTGCCGCAGGTTCCAAAGCTTGTCCCCGTAAAACAGGCGCAAATCAATGTTACAATAAATGCTGTTGCCATAAAGTATTTCGGGTTAATTACCCTTAATCCAATGGAGGTTATGTAGGCAATGGTACCGCTGGCGCACCATGCGCCAATCAGTGAGCCGATAATCAGAATCAACAGCACCGGCACAATACATTTGGGAATAAATTTAATCATTCCGGACTGAAGGTCCTGATATGTAAACCCAAGCCTCATACAAAGCGGAATTGCAATCAGCCAGGATAATAAAAACATCACATGAATCTTGGCCCCCATCACCGCCGCTGGTATCATAATAAAAGCAAAGCAGGCAATCATAACGAAGGCTGCATAACCAAAACTTGGCATTTTCTTTTCTTTACTCATCTTTGTTCCCCTTATTTTTCTTTTTTGTGGCTTTTCTCTATTTTTGTTTCTGTCTCTTTTTCCCTGCCCTTATTTCCGGCAGCCGTGTTACGGCAACGGATACTGGCCATCCTTTACAATCCGCTTCCAGCCTTCCGGATCCGTATCCCCTTCTGTGTTAATCAGCAAGATCACCGAATCTTCATCCAGTCCCATATCCTTTCGGACCAAATCAAAAGCTTTATTTTGCATCAGCAAGCACATAGCGCCCATGGTAGATGCGCCGGATTCTCCTGAAATAATCCTTTTATCCTCCCCCACTGGTTCTGCATATACCCGCATCCCATGGGCTGCGGCAAAGTCCGGACATGACATATAGTATTCTGCATAGTCCCGCAGTACCGGCCAGGTAATGGCACAGGGTGTCCCACAGTTTAAACCTGCCATAATGGTTTCCGGCATCCCCTCTACTGAATGGGCTTTCCCGTCTCCTGCTTTTGCGGAGCGGTAAATACAGTTTGCCGCTTCCGGCTCTACAATGGTAACCACAGGTTTACGGGAAACATATTTTTCCGCCAGGAATCCTAAAACTCCTCCCGCCATAGCTCCTACCCCGGCCTGTAAAAAGACATGGGTTGGCGTCTGGCCTTTCGCCTCTAACTGTTCTGTTATCTCCAGGGCCATGGTCAGATATCCCTGGATAATCCAGGCCGGGATCTTTTCATAACCGTCCCAGGCTGTATCCTGAATCAAATACCAGCCGTTCTTCTCGCTTTGTTCCAAGGCATAATTTACGGTATCATCGTAATTCATGTTGGTAATCGTCACCCGTGCCGGGCCTGCATCACGTATGGCTTCGGCCCTCGCCTTTGCCGATCCGGCAGGCATAAATACATAGGCTTTACAGCCAAAAAGCCCTGCGGCCCATGATACTCCACGGCCATGATTCCCGTCTGTCGCTGTTACAAAAGTAATTTCCCTTATCTTTTCCTTTGCCTCTCCCCGGAGAAGATCCGAAAGCTGCGTCTTTTCCGGATCCAGGTTCAGAATTTCGCACAACATGCGAAACATAGCATAGCTGCCTCCAAGTCCCTTAAAAGCATTGAGGGAAAAACGTTTTGCCTCATCCTTCACATAGATCCCTTTTACTCCTAAAGTCCTGGCCAAACCATCCAGCGCAACCAAAGGTGTTTCCACATAGCCCTGGATTCCCCGATGGAAATTCCGTGCTGCCTCTGCCGCCTCAAAGCTGAATTCCTCCGGTACTTTCGCCTGACTGGAAGAGCTGGCCTTTAATATGTCTGTCTGCATCACCTGTTCCCATTCCTGCTGCATACAAATTCCCCTTTCTTTTTTCCCTTTTTTATGATAAGAATAGTATAGCAATGAAAATAAGGAAAATATATCAATGCGTTCTCCAGTTTTATCAAAATATTGAGGTTTATCATGATTGCAAAAAACATTCGATTCTCAGACAATAAAGAGGAACTAATCAAGGCTGTCCTTCCCGGACTGCCCATTTCTGCCTTTTTTACCTCTTTTACTCCGGACACCTATGATTACGTCAACTGGCACTGGCACGAAGCGTTTCAATACTGCCTGGTAACGGAAGGATCCGTCGATTTTTTGCTGCCTAACCGCTCCTACCGTGTTACGGAAGGAAACGGTATATTTATCAATATCCAGCAAATTCATTTATCCAAAGGAACAACGAAAGCCCCTGCTTCCTATTTCTGTATTGACATCCCTCCGTCCTTTATCTGTGCGGACGAGCACAGCCGGATTTTCCTGAAATACCTGGAGCCTGTCCTGCAACACCCCTTTCCCCAGGCTGTTCTCATTTCCCGGCACACTCCGGCCTCCCTTATCCTTCTGGAATCCCTGCGGGCAATACAGAAGCTTTTGAAGGAAAATCCCGATTACATGGAACTGGATGTTTATATGGAAATTATCAAAATATGGCGGATCACCATTCAGCTTCTGAATCGTTACTCCACTACACCAAAGCCTGCCGAATCCGTGGATAATGACCGTTTGAAAGTAATTGTCCAGTACATGCAGCAGCACTACAGCGAAAAAATTACCCTGGAAGATATTGGGCAGCAACTTGCCCTCAGCCGTAGCGAATGCTGCCGCTTTTTCAAAAAAGTAACCGGGCAGTCTATGTTTTCTTATTTAATTTCTCTGCGGTTACATAAAAGTATGGATTTATTAAGAAATTCAGAATTGAGTATCTCCGAAATTGCCGATATGGCCGGCTTTTGCAGTCAGAGCCATTTTACGTCCTGCTTTAGAAAGGCTTACGAGGTCACGCCCAAAAAATTCAGAGAGCTTTCCTCCAGACTCCCTCTTGATGTACTGCCGCTGGATGTTCAGTCGCAATAACAGAAAAAAAGCGTCACAGGCCGTCCCAAAATTTAGGCTGCCTTTGGCGCTATTTATATGTTTATATGCGAAATATAGTATTAAATCTCTGGATATTTCAAAGACAGTCCTGACGCCTAATACTCCCCGCTCAACAGGAAATCCGCCAGATGTACAATCTTTACTCCATTAATATTTCCCGCTGCAAATTCATCCAGTGTCACTACATACTTTGGATAATGATCCCGAATTTCGAGAAGGTTTGCAACCTCCCGGTCGGATTCCTCCGGTAAAACCCGGCATACCTGAACGTAGATTCTTTCGTCTCGCCGTACTGCCACAAAGTCGATCTCCCTGGCCTCATTTTTTCCAATATAAACCTCATACTCCCTTCGTCGCAGTTCAAAGTACACAATGTTCTCAAGCATGGAGGCAATGGATTTCGGATTGAAACCCAGAATGCAGTATTTGAAAGAGGAATCTGCAAGATAGAACTTTTCCTGGGTCTTCAGCACAGACTTTCCCTGAAGGTCATAGCGGGGACATCGGTAAATTACAAAAGCCTTTTCCAGCCACTCCAGGTAGTTGTAGACCGCTTCCACCGAAAGGGAACGCCCCTCACTTTTGAGAAATTTTACGATAGCATTGGTGGAAAAGGTCTTGCCTACATTTTCAACAACATATTTTACCACTCGGTTAAACAGGGCAAAGTTTGCAATATTATGCCTCCTGGTAATATCGTTGGTAATAGCAGAATGATAGATTCCCTCAACAATCTGGTACGCTGACCTCTGGTCAAACTGTCCAAAAGCAACTATTGGAAATCCCCCCATACGGATATATTCGTTCAGAAGCTCCCTGGTAGAAAAATTTCTTTCTTTTTTAAATTCCAGATATTCAGCAAAGGATAACGTATACACCGGAATGGAGACATATCTGCCTGTTAGATAGGTGGATATTTCACCAGACATCAGCTTTGAATTAGAGCCGGTTACGTAGATATCCGTGTCTGCATTCTCAAGAAGGCTGTTGACAGCCTTTTCCCATCCGTCTATTTCCTGTACCTCATCCAATAAGAGATAGTACCGTCCACTTCCAGTCATTTTCTCTTTAATGGTATTGTACATGTCTTTGTCCGTCATGCCGTCATCCAAGTCCTCAGAAGTATAACGTATCCTGATAATGTGATCTGTATGAATACCACAGCTTAAGAGATCGTCCCGCAGCATTTCCAAAATGGTGGATTTGCCGCAGCGACGGATTCCGGCCAATATTTTCACAAGCGGCATGTCCCGGTAGGTTCTTAGCCTTTCCATATAATATGGTCTGATGATCATACCCTCTCTCCCTTCGCTTTTACTAAATAAACCTGAATGCATGCCGCCTAATCGGCGGCGGATTTTCATTGTAATATTAGTATAACCAAAAACTTGGTTAAATTAAATAGTTTTTATCTGAATTTCGTAAAAACTTTATATTAATTCCGTTACTCGCCAGCACTCCGGCTATCTGCTTTTAAAAAACAAAAAACTGCCGCTTCAGAAGTCCAAATCCTTACCAAAGCAGCAGTCCTGCGAAACTTATCTATTCTTTTTTCTCAATCCTTATGTCCCGTCCCTCATAAACAGGGCTCTCCAGCTGTCAGCTATAAACCGGGGACCCCGGGAACATCTGCGTCATCAAAGATGATATCCAGATAACGGGCTGCTTCCCGAAATACCTTTTTGTAATTTCCATAAGCACATCCCAGGTGGTGGATATATGGGCCAAACATTAATTTTTCTTCCCAGCGTTTCCAGTCGTCCACTTCCAGATACATATAAGTACCGTTGGTTTCCGGTCCTTCTACCGTGTCGCCTTCTCCTGCAAACAGATAATAGTTGCCCTCTGCATCATCAAAGCGGCACACAGAAATGTGACCGTCACGCAGTCTGAATCTTTCCTGGCCGTCCACCAGCCTTGCTCTGCTGTCCTCTGCCTTTAACGAATACGGGAAGGGGCCGCAGTGCCACAAAAGCTCTGCATTATCATTCTCAGGATGTCGGATAGTCAAATCAGCTAAAAACGGCGGCTCCTGCCATAAGTTGCACGCCTGTAAGATGGCCAGCGTCACAGCGCCGTTGACATCTGTCTCACAGGAAAGAGGAAATCCCATATCAGCCATCTCCCCAAGAACCACGCATGGACATACGCCAATCAATGCAGGAAAGGCTGACCAGCACTCAAACGCTCCCACGCTGCACTCTTTCTCCTGCATAATACCAGAAAGAGACATTTTCACAGCCGCCGCCAGCTTCACTTTTTTCTCTTCCATAGCTGAAGTATCCATTCTGGTAATCAGGTCCTGATAGTATTCCTGAAATTCTTTTCCATTTTCTTCTACAATTTTCTCTGCGCCATTGCTTATCTCAGCAGGAGATACGGGAACTACGGTGATTCCAAACCGTTTCAGCAGATCCGCCTCATTGGTCATAACGCTCATAAACGGCTCCGGACGGCTGCCGATCTTCGCAATCCTAAGTGTCTTTAATGTTTTTAAAACAGCGGCCACGCGGATAAAGCAGTCATACCCTTCTGCAAACTCCCTGCTCTCAGTCTCGCAATTGTAAATGTAGCTGTAAACTACGCCGTGCCTTCGAAGTACCTTGGTAGCAGCAAACATGCCGCACTGAGTATCCCGCCCCCTGCTCTCATCCGTATTTGGACGTTCATCTCTTGCTCCCCAAATCAATACAGGAATATTGTGGAAAGAGGATGCAATTTTTGCTGCCACCTGTTCTTCGCCGAAGTCACAGAATGGGATAAACAATGCATCGATCCCTGTATGTTGAAATTTCTCTGTGATCTGCCTGGTCTCCTCTGTGTTCCAGCAAATTCCATTTTCACTGATATCGTCAATGGTCACAAGCTCTACCGTTTCCGGGAGGATCTTTTCAATCACACACATAAAACGTTTCTTCTGCCGGAGCGCTTCCTCCATGCTCAAAAAACTTCTCTTTGTCGGTGCTATTCCTAAAACAACCTTATGCTGATTCATGAATATCCTCCTTATAAAACCAATTCCCCTTTTTCACTCTCATCTGTAATTACCCGGCTCACCATATCATTATTAAATGTGCGGCCCGGCAGCATACAAATCAAATGAGCTTCCTCCTGATGCACCGGAAACTGTCCGCCGTGAATGATCATGGGATTAAACTTTATAAATGTATGCCTGGGCAGATAAAACGCCTCTATATTCTCAATTTTCAAAGCGCCCATTTCCGGCACTCCCACATAGATCACCACGTCATCATCCAGTGCAACCAAACCTTCGCAAGTGTACTGGTGATACTCTAAAAAGTCCACCACCATCCTGTCCTGCTTATGTACATGGCAGCAGGAAACAGTGGGAAGGGTGGTCTTTCCAAAATCCAGCGTTAAAAGATCCGGGTAAAAAGTTCCGCAGGGAATCACCCGCTCAGCCATCTGTGCATTGTTTGTTAAATCCTGAAATACACCGTATTTTCGGAACCCTTCATCTGTCAGTTTCTGAACCTTGATCTTTCTCATTTCTTCTCCTTTTCACAAAAAATTAATATCATTTGCCATCTCCGCCAGCATATCTTCCACCTGAGGCGCATAGCCTAAACGGTCAAATGTACCGTGAACAATCCCGCCATACCGGATATGACGCACATCCACGCCCTGTTTTCGCAGCATCCTTGTAAATAACTCACATTCCGGACGTAAAAAATCGTATTCCGCCGTCATAATCAGCGTCTTTGGAAAGCCTTTTAATTCCCCTGAAATTGGATTGATATAAGAGCTATCGGTATTTTCACCCTCCTTCAGATACCATTTTTTTACGTTTTCTTTTGTCCTTCCGATTAACGATATCTGATCTTTAATGAAAGCATCATTTCCCCGGTTATCATACAGCTCCTCTTTCCACAAATCTCTGTATTCCATGGACTTACCATATTCCCAGATCACTGACGGATAGATAAGCCCGGCATAGGAAATGTAATGGTTTCCCTCCGCCCGATCTCTTAAAACAACTGCTGCTGACAATGTTCCTCCGGCACTGTCACCTGCCACTGCAATAGCGTCTCTGGCAATCCCCAGCTCCCTGGCATGCTCATGTGCCCATGTCAAAGTGTCATAGCACATGTGAAATGCCGCCGGGTATTTCGCCTCCGGTGAAAGCGGATAGTCCACCGACACTACCACAGCGTCCGCCAGCTCCGCCAAATGTTTGCACTGACTTTCCACTGTCATAGTATCGCCTCCGAAAAATCCTCCGCCATGGATAAATATAAAACATGGCTTTTCTTTTCTACCGCTTTCCGGTGTATAGATCCACCGGATCCCGGTATATTCTTCTGTCTCCGCCTTCACAGACCTGGTCAAGATCCCTTTGCTCCGATCCATAGTCCTCCAGCCAAACTGGTAACGCATCTGTTCTAACAGGCTGTGGCCATCAGGATTACTCATCCCCAAAAGCTTGTCCTGGTTGCGGAGCAGCTCCGGATCAATGGTTTCCGGATGGCTCTCAAAATCCTGTCTTGTCAGCCTGGCAGCTGCCTCTGTCCTTGGATCCAAATAGCCTTCTTTTCTGTCCCGGCAGTTTCTCACACAGATCTCCACACCATCTATGCAAATCTTTTTTTCTCCTTCTACAAGACTTTTTCGTAATTCCTGATACTGTTTCTGATCCATATCTCTTCCTCTCAATATTCCGCAATCTCCAAACGTTCCCCATCCGGACCTCTGAAAAATGCGAACTTCATTCCGTGATCCCAAAATTCCCTGAAAAACAGCATATCTGTCTCAAATTCGATCCCCTGCTTTCTGAGACTCTGGAAGCTTTCCTCAAAGCTTTCCACCCGGAAGCATACGTGCTCAAAGGGACCGTCTGCTTTTACTGGCATGTCTCTGTTTTCCACCAGCTCCAGCAAAAATTGTTCCGGTATTTCTACAAAAGCGATCCTGGGCCCGCCCTTCAGTTCAATGCTGCTCACCAGGGTAAATCCCAGCACATCCTGATAGAAGGAAACGCTGCGATCTAAATCTTTCACATGCAGCCCCACATGGGAGCTTCTAAATCCTGCCATATTCGTCATATCTCCTTACTGAAAGCTCATCACATTGCGGTAAAATTCCCGGCGCGGTTCAATATCTGTATAATCAATCTTTCCTGTTTCCAAAAACTCATCCACCATCTTTCTGTCAGGGATTCCCACTCTTCCCCCTAGACTGGTACAATTTATGTAGGAAACAGCGCTGGCAAACCTGGCACAAGTCTTTGTATCCCAGCCCTGGCTGTGGGCATAAACAAATCCGCCATGGAACACATCTCCGGCTCCCGTAGTATCTATGATAGGATATCCGGAAAAAGGAGGCAGCCGGAACGTATTTCCTGTATCATCCGCGCCTGCACAGCCTTGGGATCCTAATGTTACAATGGCGATCCCAGGACCCTTTTCCAGCAGCTTTTTACAGTTTTTTTCAAATTGATCATCCGAAAAGACTGCATAATAAAATTCTTCCGATATGATAAGGATGTCTGCATTTTCCATGATAAACGGCGCTTCATCTGTATAGCTGCCTCCATCCACAGATACCAGAACTCCATGCTTTTTCGCATATTCTATGGCTTTTTTCTTGGCAGAACACTCAATCATACTGGTATGCAGATATCTTGCGCTGGCAATAAAATCTTCGTCTACCTGCTCCTCTGTCAGCGCCCCGTTGACTCCCATATGTCCGATAAAGCTTCGGCCTTTTGTCTCATTCTCTGCCAGACAGATGGTAAATGTAGTATCACCTTCTTGGGTGTATAGATGGGATACGTCTACCTGGTGTCTTACCATATCATCCCGGCAGAATTTCCCAAAGGGGTCCGTACCCACTACCCCCAGCATACTGCAGGACGCTCCCAGCCGGGCCAGGGCAACCACGGCGGAAGATGCATTTCCGCCGGACTGCCACAAATAATCGTGCATAATGCTCATGGAATCTGTCTTTGGCAAATGGTTGATGCTGACTGCAAAGTCCATAATTGGGTTTTCTACCCCAATAACGTCAAATCTCTTCTCCATGATCTTCTCCTTCTACAGCTGTATCTTGGAAAGCTCCAGCCTTTTTGCTATGTACTCCGCCAGCTTCGGCTGAATATATTCCGGGAACGCAAAGGGATCTCCATTGGAAAAGTCCTGAGCGAAGAACTCCTGATTCAGCCTGGTATTCAGATTGAAGAATTCCGTACCGATATTAATTTTATTGATACCGTTGGAAAATGCCAAAGACAGCTGGTCATCCGGGATACCCGTCCCGCCGTGAAGCACCAGGGGAATATCCGTTGCAGCATCTAATTCCTTTAAATGTTCAATGTCAAGCTTTGGCGTACTCTTGTACAGCCCATGGGCGCTTCCGAAAGATACAGCCAAAGAAGTAACCCCTGTTTTTTCTACAAATGTTTTCACTTCATCCGGTCTTGTAAAGAATTCTTTTCTGCTGAATTCATCAGAATCTGCCGCTGTTCCCACATGGCCCAGCTCCCCTTCCACATCCACATCAAAATTTTTCGCAACCTCTACTACCTTACGGGTAAATGTGATGTTTTCCTTCAGTGGAAGAACGGATCCGTCTGCCATAACAGATGGAAATCCTTCATGAATCGCTTCCATAATCATATCAAAATCACTGCAATGATCTAAATGCAGGCCTACCGGGACACTGGCCCGCTCTGCGTAGTAACGCGTCACCTCTGCAAATACGCCAAAGGGCAGGATATTTCTCATCCCCGGATACAGCATAACCATTACCGGCTTATTGGCCATCTCCGCACCCTTAATGACGGAACTAATCATATTCACATCTGCCGCGTCAAATGCAAGGACGCATGCATGATTCTTTTTCCCCATTTCTAATAAATCTCTCACCTTTACAAATGACATAATTGCTATCCTCCTTAGAATTCTTCTACGAGTTCTACACTATCGTGAGCCACATTGCCTAAGTATTTACATGCCTCTTTCAGAATCTTTGCATAATTGCCATGAATACCGCTGACATGGTGAATATATGGGCCATACATTAACTTCTTTTCCCATTTCACCCAGTCTTTTACCTGAAACCATACATAATTTCCTGTGGTCTTAGGGCCATCGACCCCTTCTCCTTCGTCCGCCAAAAGGGAATACTCTCCGTTTTCCTGATCAAACCGGGCCACGGTAATCGGTCCCTGCTCGATCTCATACATCCCTTTGCAGTCTTTGATAGCTGGCTTTACGCCTTTTCTCACCAAAGATTTGGCAAAAGGCCCGCAATGCCATAAAAGTTCTGCATTATCGTTTTGCGGATGGCGGATGGTCACGTCTGCAATAAATGACGGGGACGCATATCTTGCCGCCGCCTGCAAAAGAACGGAACCAATAGCTGCGTGAATGTCTGTCTCACACGCTGCAGGCAGTCCTCTGTCAAACAAATCCCCCAGTACGAAGCAGCTTGCAATCCCGTATGCTTCCTGGGAAAATCCCCAGCAGTCTATGGCAATAGCAGAGCACTGATTGATCTTAGCCAATTCCATAAGGGCGACTTCCAGATAAGCCATCTTTACCACTGCTTCATGACCTATGGCAGAATAATCTAAATTTGCCTCTATCTCTTTTACTATCTCTTCAATCCTCGGATCTGGATTTTGTTCTCTGTTAGTATCCAGCGCCGGTTTCCCAAAACGGATCTCGCAGCCTTCCGGTTCCGGCTCAATACTCCATTTTAATTTTTCCACCATGGTTTTTACTTCTTCCGGCCAGATAGGCACGATCTCAATGCCAAATTTGGAGAGAAGCTCTGACTCATTGACCTTTACAGATAAAAACTGTCTGGGACGTGTTCCCACCTGGCCAATCCTCATTCCTCTGAACGCTTTTACCACAGATACCACACGAATAAATTCCTCAAATCCTTTGTCCAGCACTTCACTGTCCAGCCAGCAGTTTTCAATATAACTAAACTTGACCTGGTAACGGCTCAGCGCCCTGGAAGTTGCAAACATACCACACTGGGTATCATAATCCCTTGGCCCTGTCTTTCCGGAAGTGTCGCTTTCCGGCGACGGATCCCTTGGTCCCCAGAGGAGAACCGGCTTATCCAGTTCTTTGGCCAGCTTTGCAGCTGCTTCCTCCTGTCCAAAGTTACAATGGATCAATGCCACCGCATCTACCTTCTTTTTCCGAAAATATTCTACAACTCCGTCTACATCCCGTATATCCCAAAGCATACCACCGTCAACCGCTTCATCAATGGGAACCAGTGTCACATCCCCGCAGGACTCTGCCATCGTTTCGAACCTGGCCCTCACCTCTTTTTCCAGTTCCATGGCAGGACCGGCGGGAAACATATCTCTGCGGATGGGAACATAACCGATTACAATATTTTTATCCTGAGTAAACCGAACCATACTTTTCCTTTCTGTCACTTAAGACTTATCTCTTCTTGGCATATTTGCGAACATCAATGGCTACTGCAATAACAATAATTCCGCCCTTTACCACATTCTGCCAGTAGGGGTTAATCCCTACGAATGTCATGCCGTACTGAATCACGGTAAATACGGTGACGCCGATAGCCACTCCCGGAACAGCCCCCACGCCGCCGGATACAGAGCATCCGCCTACAACACAGGCGGCAATGGCATCCAGTTCATAGCCCTGTCCGTAGTTATTGGTTGCGCCGCCGGTTCTTGCCGCCTCCAGGGCGCCGGTCAGGGCATAAAAGGCACCTGCAATAATATAAACCAGCATAATCATTCGCTGAACATTGATGCCGGATACTCTGGCCGCCTCCTGATTGCCGCCCACCGCAAATAATGTTTTGCCAAACCTATGGTAATTCAATACAATATGGCATCCTATCATCAGCACCACAGCAATAATCAGAATATAGGGAACTCCAAATACGGAACCGGTTCCCAGTGTAGAGAAAGACTTTAAAAACCCTCCCAACGGCTGGGAACGGTTGGGCTCCATGTTATAGTAGATAGAAACACCGCCGTAAATCATCAACTGTACGCCTAATGTTCCGATAAATGCCGGAACATTCAGCTTGGCAACTACAAGGCCGTTTAACAGCCCCATAAACATGCCCAGCATCAGACAGGCAATAACCGGCACAATAATCGGAAGTTCCGGCAGGTTGGGGAAAAATTTATTGGCATAAGTCACACTCTGGGCAAGAGAACCCGCCAGCACTGCCGCTGCCCCCAGCATACGGCCGCCGGAAAGATCTGCGCCCCCGGAGAGAATAACAAACATACACCCCATTGCCATAATGAGTCTGGTGGAGGACTGCATCAAAATATCCCGAAATACACGTACTGATAAAAATGCCGGATTTTTCACTGCGATCAAAACAATAATCGCCACCAAAACCAGATAAATCGCATTATTCTGCGCCCACTTTTTTATGTCAAACTGCTTTGCTTGCATACTGTATCCATTCCTTTCTTCTGGTTTTCCCTTTTGAGATAATCTATTACCCTACTTTGCTGGCAAGCTGCATAATCCTGGAGTCTACGATGTCTTCCCCTTCTAAGAATCCTGTCACATGACCTTCACACATGATCATGACCCGGTTGGACATTCCTATCAGCTCCGGCATCTCCGAGCTGATCATAATAATTGACTTTCCCTGCTTTGCCAAATTCAGCATAATGGTATAGATCTCATATTTTGCTCCCACATCAATCCCTCTGGTGGGTTCGTCTAAAATCAGGATATCCGGCTCTGTTAACAGCCATCGGGCCAACAGCACCTTCTGCTGATTCCCGCCGGAAAGGTCGGATATTCTGGTGTCTCTGCCGGGAGTCTTGATATTCATAGCCTGGATATATTGATCCGTACCCTCACGGCATGCTTTTAAATTCAGCATCCCCAGCTTATTGCTGAATGCTTTCAGCTTAGCCAGCACCGTATTGTCCAGGATGCTGGCTCCCGGTATGATACCGGTAGCGCGGCGCTCTTCTGTCAAAAGACCGATTTTGTTGGCAATGGCATCCGCTGAGGAATGAATCTCAATTTTCTCGCCGTTTTTATATATTTCTCCTGACTTTACGGCCCTTACGCCAAACAATGCCTCCATAAGTTCCGTGCGCTGTGCTCCTACCAGGCCGCCGATCCCTAAAATCTCCCCGCGGCGCAAGGTAAAGGAGCAATCCTGAAACGACATGGAATTTGGCGAAGTGAAATTCTTCACCTCCAAGATCACGTCCCCTGGCGTATTATCCAGGGTCGGAAACCAGTTATCCATCTGGCGTCCTACCATTCGGTTCACAATTAATTCCTCTGTCAACTCATTGGCCGGCCAGGTTCCAATCTTGCAGCCATCTCTCATGATAGTGACCTCATGGGATATCTGGAGAATTTCATCAATTTTGTGAGAAATATATACAATTGCGATGCCATCTGCTGTTAAACGATGAATCACTTCAAATAGAGTAACCGTCTCCGCCTCTGTCAGGGAAGAAGTAGGCTCGTCCATAATAATGACTTTCGCGCCGTAAGAAATAGAGCGGGCGATCTCTCCCAACTGGAGGATGGAAGAGGACAGCTCAATGGCCTGGGTTTTCGGATCCGCACTGATATGCAGCTCGTCAAACAGCTTCTGCGTGTCTTGGTACATTTTTTTGTGGTCAATAAAGGAAATTCCTGCGATTTTCTTCTCCGGCATACGCCCTGCCCAGATATTTTCTGCAATACTTCTTCTTCGGATCGGGTTTAATTCCTGATGGATCATAGAGATCCCCGCCTCAAGCCCCTGTCTTGGATTTTCAAAATGCACTTTTTCCCCGTTAAAATATACTTCTCCTTCATCCGGGTCATAAAGGCCAAAGGCACATTTCATCAAAGTGGACTTTCCGGCTCCGTTTTCCCCCATTAAGGCATGTACCGTCCCCTTTTTCAGCGTAAAAGAAACCCCGTCCAAGGCTTTTACGCCTGGGAAACTTTTACTGATATTTTTCAGCTCCAATACAACTTTTTTATCTTCCATTCTGCCTTCTCCTAACTCTCTCTTAATGAGCGCGGGCCGAAGTTTCCACTCCGGCCCACGAAAAGAATCCGGGTTCTACTGGTATTTTGAAAGGTCTGCATCCTCAATATTATCTTTGGTAATGGCCACATAATCCAGCCATACTCTCTTGTGCCCGTCAATTTCAAAACCAAGGTTTTCAGAATTTATCTCCTGTCCGCTCTCCAATAATTCAAGAAGCTTATAGATACACTTCCCCATAGTTACCGGATTGTTTAAAGAAGTGGCCAGTAATGTTCCGTCTTCAATTGCCTGCAATCCTACCTTGGTAGCGTCAACGCCGAGAACCGGAATGTAGGTACTCTCATCTGTGAAGAAGTTTGCCGCCTTTAAAGCCTCAATAGCGCCAAGAGCCATATCATCGTTGTTTGCAAATACAAAATCAATATCATTTGCATTTGCAGAAATGACGGATGCCATCTGATCCTGTGCTTTGGCTCTCTGCCACTCGCAGACAACCTCTAACAGGCAGTTGGTCTCAATGCCTGCCTCCTGTACCGTTTCTATGGAATACTTTGTTCTCATCTCCGTATCATAGTTTCCGATCTGTCCCATGAGCATAACATAATCTAATTTCCCGTTTCCGTTGCGGTCTGCCTCCGGATGTTCCTTCCAGTATTTAGCGGCTGCCTCCCCCTGAACAACGCCGGACTGCTCTGCCGCAGAGCTTACGAAGTAACATGGCCCGTAAGACTCCATCTCCTCATCAGATGGGGAGTCTGTATTCCAGAAAATAATAGGGATATCCGCTCTTCTGGCTACATCAATGACCTGGTCCTTTGCATTAGTATTGATATTATTGATCACCAGATATTTTGCACCCTTTGTAACGAAAGCGTCCATGGCATTCATCTGCAAGCCCACATCGAACTGGGAGTCAGAAGTCTCTACGGCTACAGGGCCATTTTCAGCTTCTCCTAATACCGTGTTTCTCACATTTGCAATATGAGTATCCGAATACATATAGCAAGTCATACCCGCTACCGGTTTGTCGCCAGACTGATTTTTACTTTCTGCTGTCTCAGCGGCTGCAGGGCTGTTATCCACTGCCGGAGCCGTTGTTTCTCTCTGTCCGCACCCGGCTGCAAACATCATCGCTATGCATATAAGGGCCGTCATTCTTTTTTCCATCTTTCTCATAAGATACCTCCTCCTATTTCTTCGTAATTAAAATCCAATCTCAAGCCTTTTTAATTCGTCATCCAGAGTTTTGATCTCCTCTTCCGATAAACTCCACTCAAAGGCTTTGCAGTTTTCCATTGCTTCATGTTCATTTCTCACGCCGCAGAGCGCCGTACCCACAAATTCTTTCTGGGTACTCCAGTTCAGCGCTACCTGGGCAACCGGAACATTGTGTCCGGCAGCAATCTCATCCATCTTTTTAAGCATTTCCATGATTCTGGAGAATACCGGCTCTCTAAAAAAGTCATAGAAGGTAAGCCTCATATCCCCCGGCTCAAAGCTTGGCATGGTGCGGATAGCCCCGGTTAAGATCCCGGAACCCAGAGAACCATAAGTCATAGAATCAATTCCCTTGTCATAACCCCACTTCATCAAATCGGTAAATTTCTGATTTACCATAGAGTATGGCGGCTGCTGTACATCGATCTTTGCATATTTTTCGGCCTCTAATATCTGCTCCTCACTAAAGTTGGAAACGCCGATAAATCTTATTTTTCCCTGCTTTTTCATCGTGTTCAAAGCAGCCATAGTCTCATCAACAGGCGTATTTACATCCGGCCAGTGAACATAATAAAAATCAATATAGTCTGTGCCTAAGTTCATGAGAGAGCTTTCTACTTCTCTCATAGCGCTCTTGTAACTGGCATGCTTAATATACCCGCCGGAATATGCGTCTGTAATTAAGCCAAATTTAGTGGAAAGGAACAGCTTGTCTCTGTCAAGGCCCTGCAAAGCTTCTCCCACAATCTTTTCAGACGCACCGTTGCCATAGCATGGAGCGGTGTCAATCAAATTAACTCCCTGGTCGATCATGGTCCGTATGGCCTTAATAGAATCATTCCTGTCAACCGCGCCATAATTTTGTCCCCCTATGGCCCAGGTCCCCACTGCCAGAGCAGAAACCTCTACCCCCGCATTTTTAAATTTTTTGTACCTCATGTGTTCCTCCTTTATATAATTTTTTTAACACCCATTTATCAAACAACTATTTTAGAGATTCCTCATAAACCACGGATGCCTGTCCATATTCCGCCCTTCTTAATACCCCATATTTATCAAAAAACGGATTGGAACCATCATGAGAATCCGGTCCCCAGCCGAATCCTCCCTCGTCAGGCAGAAGCTTAGCCGTCCCGGCTATTAACTGGCGATCCAGCTCCATAAAGTCAAGAATATAAGTGTCCGGATCCAGCATTGCCCCATTATGGGCGGGACATAATGCATCATATTCCTTTCTTCTGGCGTAAATTTTTTCCATGTTATTCAGATGGGCCTTTGCAGTTTCCTGGTAGGGAAGATTCATATCTCTTACAAAATAAAGAACCTGCCCGGATTCCAGTTCGTCCCCGGTAAATAACAGCCGTTCTTTCTGATCTAAGATAGCAATACTGCTTTCATGATGGGCCGGTATGGTCAAAATCTCCAATATCCTGCCGCCAAGGTCAATCTGATCCCCGTCTTTTACCGGAATAATCTCATAATCCTGATACGGCATGTGTTTCCACCACAGCTCCTGTTCTTTATTTAAGAACTCTTTTGAAGCCCTGGCGCCCTCAAGCGCCATATACACCCATGGCCACCATCCGTTTCCCCCTGTGTGGTCCATATGGCCATGGGTACAAATGACGATTACCGGCTTATCTGTCACAGATTCTACGTACTGTCTGATATTTCCTTCCCCATAGCCGGTATCAATGAGCGCCGCCATTTCTTCCCCCTCCAGAAGGTACATCATGTTCAGCCACCGGTTAGTCAACATCCAGGTGCCCTCTCTCATCTTCCAGCGTCCAAACAAAGCTCCCCTCTTATCCATATTCGTTTCTCTTTGCGTCACCGCAGATCACCCCTTTCTATCCGGCAGATATTTATTTCCAAACAGCCACTTATTCAATGCATAAAGCGCTGCGCCGGTGACAAACCCTTCTTCCATATCCTCTATTTTAGAATATACAATGCTACAGCTCCTGGCATTTCCATAACCCGGAAATATCTTTACCAGCTGTTTTAACTTTTCCAGGAAATATTCCCCCCCATAGGCTAATGTCCCCTGCAAGATGATCACCTGTGGATCGTACATTAAAGTTATGTTATAAACTGCTCTTGAAACATAAAGAGCCAGCCTGTCTGCAATGGCCATAGCCAAAAGATTGCCTTCATTGGCCTTTTTAAACACTCCCGGAATATCTCCTTTTTCTCCTTCCCCCAGTTCTGTCTCCGGGTATTGCTTTTCCATTTCCTTCCACATTTCCTGTACTGACTCGGAAGAAACCATACTCTCTAAGCAGCCCCGATTTCCGCAAATGCACGGACGTCCTTCATGAGTTTCTACAAGCAGATGTCCAAACTCTCCCTGATAACCATGCTGCCCGTAAAGCAGCTCTCCCTGTTCGATTACACATCCCCCAATCCCGCCTGTAGGATACAAAAATAAGGAAACCACGTTTTTATGAGCCAACGACGGATTTTCCAACAGCTCTGCATAGCCTAAAAACCGTCCCACATTATCTACAATTACCGGAAATGTAAGATTCATCCTTTCTTTTATCACATCTCTGACAGGGAAATCGTTTTCCCTTTTGGAACCGACTGGAAACATGGATATGCCTCTTTTTCTGTCTATGATCCCAGCGCTGCATATCACCATCATGCAGAACTGATCCAGTGTGAATCCACTCTCTTTTAAAAGTGCTTCTACTTCCTGCGCCACAGTTTCTACGATCAGCATCCACCCCCCTGGCTCGTAAAACTCCTGGCGATCTGTCCTTCTGCTGTATAAAACTCTGCAATTCATATCCGCAATACAGCATTGTACGAAGGTATTTCCCAAAATTACAACAATGGTATAACGAAAAGCGGCATTCATGGAAAAGATTCTGGGTGGCTTTCCTCCTGATGTAG
>CAJUJM010000091.1 GCA_910586755.1 uncultured Lachnospiraceae bacterium | reverse complement strand
CGCACAGTTTATGAGGATAAGTGCGCACCGTGGAAAGAAACGTGCATATGTGGCTGTTGCACATTCCATGTTGGTCGCAATATACCATATCCTGAAGGATGGTGTGGTTTTCAAGGATCTGGGTGCTGATTACTATAATCAATTCAATAAGGAACGCAAGATTAAAGCGTACCTGAAAAAGCTGAAAGCGTTAGGCTGGGAAGATTCTGCCGCAGGACAACCTGCCTAATCATACATGAGAGTCTAAAAGACTCAAAAATATACTATAGGGGTAGTCTGCGCTTTTTTAGCTAAAACAAAGGTTAGGTTTCACAGTAAAGAGAGGGCGTTGCTTTTGTGGGCTGACTTCTCTTTATATCCTGAATCTACTCAAATTATAGCAAAGGGGTAGGTGCATTGCAATGACGAATGAGCAAATTGTTTCTGAAATTAGGAACGGTTATTCTGTAACGGATTATATGCAATTACTGTATGAAAGCAATCTGCCATTGATTAAGAAATTTATAAAACCATATGACGCCTATGAGCCTATGGAGGACTTATTGCAAGAATCCTATTTTGGATTGTGGGAAGCGGTACAGCATTATGAAACGTCTGCAAATGTGCGGTTTATGACTTATGCGGAATATTGGATAAGGCAGTCAGTACAACGCTATCTTGAAAAATGCGGCTCTACGGTACGAATACCAAGTCACACAAGGCAGAAAATAGCACGTTACAAGAAAGCCGTACAGAAGTTGGAGCAGGAATCAGGCAGAGCGCCGACAGACAATGAAATAGCTGATAAAATGCGTGTACCTGTAGGACTGCTGCAGGAATTGAAAATACAGATGCAGGGGGTAGCCAGTTTAGACATCCCTTTAGCAGATGATAACAGTTTGACACTTGCCGATACCATACAAGCCGATTTTAGCCTTGAAGATGAAACAATAGATAAAATGTATGCCGAACACTCTAAAAGCCAACTATGGTGCATTGTGGAGCGTTATACAAGCGACAGAGAGAACAGCATAATAAAAGAGATATTCATAAATAATCGGACAATGGCAGCGGTAGCCAGAGAGCAGGGTATAACCATAGAGCGAGTAAGGCAGACAAAGGAAAAAGGACTGCGGCGGTTACGGATAGGCAAGGCAAAGCGTGAATTATTAGAAAAATTTGATATTGTGGAAGCCGGGGCATATAGAAACAGTATGAATAAATTCAATGAGCATGGGTTTACTTCTACGGTGGAGTATATTGCTTTACGCAGGGCAGAATTACAGGCAGAGTATGAAAAGCATAAAAGACAGGTAGAAATTATGCTTGAGCAGAGAAAAAGGAAGTGTCTGTAAGTGTTCAAAAATAGATAAAAATTTAGGTGCGTTACACACAAGTAGCACACAAATAGTCCTTAAAACCCTATAAAATCAAGGCTGACAGTTTCCATTGAGGAAGCTGCTAAGGAAGGGAAGTTCTAAATAATAGCATAAATTAAAGGGTTTCCGTTGACGTGAATGGCCGGCGGAAGCCCTTAATTTTGCTGCGTAGCACACAAGTAACACACAGGTAGCACACTTATGGCAGTGAAAAAGTAAAGAAAATAAACTTTAAAAGGATCGTTACCTAAAGTAGGAGGGCAGCAGCCTATTACTTCCCTAACGGTTTGCATTAACGGAAATTATTGGAGAGAGAATATAAGCAAAGGCAGGGCGTTGATTCTCTGCCTTATGTGTACAATATCTAAAATTCTGCCATAGAAATAATGTCCGCTTTCATCGTTCACTTCCTGTACTAATCTTGTATAGTACTATATGCCAATCCCAAAACAAAGCAGGACAGGACGGAATGGAATAAGCTGTAAAAGAAAACCAAAGCAGGAGGCAAAGCTGATAACAAAGAAATTTCTTTGTAAATGTTTCTGTCTCTTGCATATTCCTGGCAAAGCAGATATACTATAAGTAAAAAAGTTAGAATTTTTCACTTGAAATTATAAGCTAATACCCATATGCCCAGAACAAGGGCATGAATAGGAGACGATATTATGCTTGCTGAACTTCGCCAGAAGGCACAGATCACAATCCCAAAAGAAATCATTGTAAAACTCGGCTTGTCAGAAGGCGATAAACTGGATGTTTTTGAAAAGGACGGCTCCATCTGCCTCATGCCGGTTGTTGTCTATCCCAAGAAATACCTGAACGAGCTGAAAGAGGAGATCAGTGGTGTAAAAGCGAAACTGGCCTCCGGGGAACAGCCTGTTTTTGACAGCGTGGATGCCCTGTTTGATAAATTGGAGGCAGACTGATGGCATATGAATTTACCTTTACGCCGCGGTTTCAGAAACATTTTAAGGGGCTCACCGCCCAGGAAAAGAAACAGTTAAAAAACAAACTGGAACTCTTGGCGCAAAACCCCTCCCACCCGTCGCTTCGCACCAAGCGAATTCAGGGCGCCACAGATCTTTTCGAGTGCAGCGTCAACATGGACATCCGCATTATCTGGTATTATGAGGGCGACAAAATGATTATTTTGGTGGACGTAGGCCATCACGACATTTTAAAACAGTTCTGATTGCAGAAGCGGCATATCCCAGAAGCGACATGCCGCTTTTTTGCATTCACTTTTGTGTAATCAATAGTTACGGCTTCACCAATTATTGACTTGACAATATGTAATAAGTATAATAGGGCAAAGTAGTGCTGTCAAGGCAGCATGAAGGACGGCAAAAAAGAAAGACGAGGGAGATCTGTGCAATGAAAAGAAGAAAAAGAAATAAAACACGTGCGGCGGCGGTGATTTTATCCACGGCATTTTTATTGGCGGGCTGTAAAGCCGGTACAACAAGTCAGGAAGAGACGACCCCTGATGCAGCAGATAACCTGGAAGCGCCCAATGAAAAGACTGATATTTATAACCATATTTTAGAAGAATATCAGGACATGGTTCAGAACGATTTTTATGTGGATCTTCGGGATTCAGATGACTATGAAAGCTGCTTTGGAGAGAATATCAGTTTGGAAATCCGCACCCACAAGCAGGATATTTATTATGCGCTTTATGATATAGACGGAAATGGAACAAATGAGCTTATTATTGCAGGAGGAGAGAACGGGGTATCAAATCCTGATTTTTCACCATGGAATTATGACCTGTATGGTTATGACGGAATTAATGTGGTTCATATTTTTCCGGAAATGGATTTTGGATACAGAACGAATTTCTCACTTTATGAAAATGGAATTATAGAAGTGTTTTACAGTAGCAGCGCTGCGGAATCCGGAGTGGATTTTTATAAACTGGCCGCGGATGGGGTCAGCGCCGAATTGATGGATTCTTTTACCGCGGTTGGCCGTTTGGATGGGGATACTCCGGCATTTACCTATTCTCAAAACGGAGGCGAAATTACAGAAGAAGAGTACAATACCAAAATTCAAAATTACGAAGTTGCGCTCACAACGGCATTAGATTGGATGCAAATTCAATAGGCCGCATATACGGGGCGGAGAATAAGGATTTGATGTAGGAAGGAAAAAGTCTCCCAACCTCTTTACAATAGCAGAGGGACGGAGACTTTTTGTCAGTAAAAGACCTGTTCACCTTATGGCATATCCCAGAAGGCCGGAAAGCTTTCGGCAGGAAACCATCAGAAGACTGCCAAGCTCTTTTTCCTCCTGCTCCGTCAGGCTGCTGCCGCTGATACTGATGGAACCGATGGGCCGGTTGGAAAAATCCATAATAACGCATCCCACACAGAACACATGATATTCATTTTCTTCCCGGTCAAGGGCATAGCCCCTCTGGCGGGTCAATCCGATTTCCTGCAGGAAAAGCTGCAGATCAGTCAACGTATTCCCGGTCAGGGATTGGATATTCATCTTGTCCCACTTCTCAATAATTTCACCATTTGAATAAGTAGATAAAAGAGCCTTTCCGGCGCTGGTGCTGTAGAGAGGGGAGCGGTGTCCGACGCTGGTGTATACGGAAAAGCTTACCGCTTCTTTTCCAATGCTCTGAAGGCAAAGCAGTTGATTGTTATCTTCCACGGAAAACTGGGCGATACGGCCGGTGCGGTTATACAGGTCCACCAGGGTGGAATTGATAAGGGAAAGTTTATCCAGATTCTGTACTGCGTTTAGTCCCACTTCGTATGTCTTTAAAGTCAGGGAATAATCTCCCGTCTTTTCGTTTTTTGCCAGATACCCGTTCTGGACAAGGGTGTATACCAGGCGTGAAAGAGAAGCCTTATTCACCTTTATCTCTCTATTTAATTCTGCCAGACTCATACTGTTTACTCTTCCGATTGTTTCTAAAATCTGTAAAGCTCTGTCTACTGCCTGAATGGTTTCCGGCCTTGTCTCTGCCTTTTCTAATTCCTTTGCCATCCTATATCCTCCTAGTATCATAATGTATCGGCACGCGCCGCCCTGCGTCACCTGCCATATCGTCGGAAGGTATCCTGAAAATGCTTCGCATTTACCTTCCTCCTATAAAACACGTATTTTGATACGCGCGTTACACTATTTATCACTATTATAAGAGCAAATGGAAAAAATAGCAAGCGGAAAGAAAATATCGAAACATTTTGTTAAAATATTGGAATGAATTGCTTGAAATTATAATAGTAAAATGATATTATGAAACTATAAAATAAAAAATGAAATATAAATTTAAAAAGTGAAACAAAAGTAGGAGGTAAAAATGGCAAAGGCAAAAGCTGCAGCAGATGTAAGTCTCTGCAAAGGATGCGGTCTCTGTGCAGAAGCCTGTCCGGTTGGGGCAATAGAACGGCTAAAGGAGATCAATAAAAAAGGGTATGAGATTATCGGTATTAATGAGGAAACATGCATTGGATGCGGACATTGCTATACGATCTGTCCGGACTATGTATTTACCATCAGCACGGCAGATTAAGGTGCTGACTGCTTAGCAGAGGAGGAGAGATAATATGGGAGAAAAATTTAAGCTTATGAAGGGCAATGAGGCCATTGCGGAGGCGGCGCTGAGAGCAGGATGCCGTTTTTATGCAGGTTATCCGATTACGCCCCAAAGTGAGATTTTGGAGTATATGTCAGCGAATATGGCGGCCAGGGGCGGTGTTTTTGTTCAGGGGGAAAGTGAGATAGCAAGTATGAGCATGCTCTGGGGAGCCGCTGCCTGTGGCGAGCGTGTTATGACAAGCTCTTCAGGACCGGGATACGATCTGAAGCAGGAGGGGATTTCCTATCTGGCTTCCTATAACCTTCCGGCAGTGCTTGTGGATGTTATGAGATACGGCGTTGGGGACGGCGAGATTACAGAGGGACAGGACTCCTATTGGGAAGCAGTCCGGGGAGGCGGCCACGGAGACTCCAGGCAGATCGTGCTTACGCCTGCGTCTGTACAGGAATGTGCGGCTCTTACTTATCTGGCATTTGATCTGGCGGAGAAGTACCGTACTGTGGTGATTATCTTGAGTGACGGCGGTATCAGCCAAATGATTGAGAAAGTAGTTCTGCCCCAGGCCAGGGAGCACGATAAAGATCAATTCGACTGGGCCATCAAGGGTTTCAAGACAAGGGAAGAGCCAAAGGTAAAGGTGACAAACCTGGATCGATCCATGGATTACGGGGAATATGACCGTATGATTCAGGATAAATTCAAAAGCATGCATGACCATGAGCAGCGCTGGGATGTAATCTGCTATTACAATTCCATCATTGGCGCCCGTACCAACCGGTATGCAGGCCCTCTGGAGCTGCTTTGCGGCATCGCTGGCCGGGCTCCCTACTTTGGCCTTCATGTGCCGGAGAACCGGTATGCAAAAGGGCTTGTGAAGCTGGGGGATGACATTAAGCCTGAGTATTTTGTGGAAGAGGACATTTTCAACCTGGTATCCTATTCTTTTGGATCGATTGTGGCTGACCGGATATGGGTGCTGGAAGGAATTCCTGCAAAGGGAATTACCAACGAGATCCTAAAACAGTTCAGCGCCACCGCTGCTTCTTCCGGGGGAATCGCCTTGTTCCATATGATAGGGGTTACGCCTGAAGCCCAGACAAAAGAGCAGGCGTTTAACGGCAGAGAGCCTGAGGAAGAAGTGGAAATCCACCTGTCAGATCTGGCGGACGCGGAGCGGCAGATTACCAATCCGGATGTGACGGACATTGACGCTGTGGTTCTGGGATGTCCCCATTGTTCTTACAATGAATGTGCTATGGTAGCAGAATTGTTTCCGAGCAGAAGGGTTCATGATAATGTGAATTTCTGGCTTATTACATCCAGAAGCGTCAATGACCGGCTAAAGGACAGTGGTCTGTATGAGAGTCTGACCAGGCTGGGAGTTCAGATCTACTGCGATGGCTGTATTTTGGAATACAGAAATAAGAATCTGGGAACAAAGACCATGATGTCCAACTCAGGAAAGTTTGACACCTACTGTTTCTCTATGCGGGGCCTGCAGCCTGTATTTGGCAGCATAAGGGAATGCATTGAATCGGCAGTGGCCGGAAGAGTGGTAAAGGAGGCAAAACCATGGAGAAAATAACGGTAAAATGCAAGACAGCAGTCTATGGCAATGTCAGGGCAGAACTGCTATGGGCCAATGAACCCATGAGCTTTTGGGGGACAGTGGATCCCCAGACCGGGGTAATACGGGATAACCGCCACTCTCTGTACAAGAAAAATATGTCCGGTAAAGTTTTAGCTTTTACAACGCCAAAAGGCAGCAGCGGCACAGGACTTATTATTCTGGAACAGATCCGCACAGGCTGTGCGCCGGCAGCCATTATCAACCTACGCAGCGACCCCGTGGTGCTGACCGGGCCGGTAATTGCAAAGCGCTTCTATAACGTGGATATTCCTGTGGTGAATCTGAGTGAGGAGGATTATGGGAAGCTGGAAGGGGCAAAGGAAGTGGAATTCTTTGCGGATCGGGATGAAATAGATATTTATTATTGATATGGAGGGAATTATGAACAGGCATGCATTTCGGGGAGGCCTTCTGATCGATGGAACAGGGGACCAAGCCATTGAGAACAGCCTTGTCCTTGTGGATGGCGGCAAGATAACCTATGGGGGCGCAGATAAAGCGGTTCCGGAAGGATATGAAATATATAATATAAATGGAAAGACCATCATGCCGGGGCTGATTGACGCCCATCTGCATTTTTCAGGAAATCTGACAGATAATGATACGGACTGGCCTACTGAGGATAATCTGCAGAAGGCAGTGGTAGCAGTACAGCAGGCCCATGAATGTCTGGAAGCCGGACTTACAACGGTAGGCGAGGTATCATTGTTCGGGATACATATCCGCAATATGATTGAGGAAAAGGTGATGAAAGGCCCCCGGGTAGTTGCAACGGGGCGGGGATTTTGCGCTACCTGTTCCCACGGGGATTCCCACAAGGTTTCCATTGAACGCAACCGTGAGGCCCACCCCTGGGGAGAATGTGCAGACAGTCCCTGGGATTTGAGAAAAGCGGTGCGCCGCAGGCTCCGTGAGAATCCGGATGCCATCAAGATATGGGCGACCGGAGGCGGGATCTGGCGGTGGGAGACTGCCATGGATCAGCACTACACCATGGAAGAGGTTCAGGCTGTGGTGGATGAGTGTAAAATGAGACATATACCAGTGTGGTCCCACTGCTTTGGCAGCGCGTCTAACTCTGTAAAAGCGGGGGTGGATCTGATTATCCATGGCCAGTCCCTGGACGATGAAACCCTGGATTTGATGGCAGAAAAAGGCATCGCCCTCTGTCCAACGATTAATTTTATGCCTGCGTGGCTGACAACATTTCCCCCAAAATACGATCCGGCCCTTCATGACCAGTATCCCGGTGAAACGGTTGCCGAAAAAGATCTGAACCGGATTTACGCCAACTTAAAAAAGGCAAAAGAGAAAGGAATCCTGCTTACTATCGGCTCGGATTCATTCAATTCACAGATGACCCCCTATGGAGAGACAGCAGTGGGAGAACTCCACGCCTTTGTGGAATGTGCCGGTATCAGTGAGATGGATACCATTGCTGCCGCTACTTTAAATGGCGCGAAAGTCCTCAGGGTAGATGATATAACAGGCTCCATTGAAGCGGGGAAAAGCGCGGACTTATTGGTAATTGACGGGAATCCTCTTAAAAACATACGGGAACTTACGGTTGCCAATATGGCGGTTATTATGAAAGAAGGGGACTTTATAAAGAATACATTGTAAAAGGGCGACAGAGTTTGTCTGAAAAAGAGAATACAGGGGGCGTAGTATTTATTTTACTATACCCCCTGTATTTTGATGAACAGATCATTGCCGGTTAAAAATGCCACTTTGAAAAGTCTATCTGAAAATCATCATAGATATGGACCTTTACAGAGTCTGAGAAGGAATACTCGGAAACTCAATAATCCAGTCAGGAGCCCCTGTGCATCCTTTGTCTGTCAGCTTGTTAGGATTACAGATGATAGAAAGATCCGGCTCCACATAGTTGGAATCATCTCTGCTAAGAAATACGGCAAAGGGAGCCGGATAAACTTCACAGTTTCCGCCTTTGGTCTGAATATAATTATAAATGACAGCGTGAAGAGCACTTAAAATCTGCTGATGCTTTCTGCCAGGAGGAGCCATGTAGTAAATACGTCCATCAATCAGCTCAGCCCGAACTCCTTCCGGCAGCTTGTTATACTATCCATAGAGCGGCTTTACAATGCCTTATTCCCGCGGGCAGCGAGCCAAGCGTGCATGTCACGCTTGGCGGCTGCCGCGGGGGTGGAATACCCCATAGCTTGCTATGGGGTATTTGACTGAAACCACTGAGGCAGGCGCATCTTCATTTCTCTCATATAATCCTCAACCTGCTTTTCACTGAAGGTCTGGTACGGGGGATACAGCCGCATGGGGAATTCCGGTATGAATGCTTTCACATACAGCTTGTCATAGGCGGCATTGATGACCGGTGTTTTGCAGGTTTCAAACAATATTTCCTGGGAGAGGGCTACCTCCTGTTCCAGTTTTACGATAGTGGGGATGTCCTGTTTGAGGCCAGCTTCATATAATCTCCATGCAGTGGGAAGGTGGGTGGCAATACTGGAGAAAAGCATGCTGCACTCTCCATACAAACAGCCAAGACCATACCCGTATTCGCTTAATACAAACTGAATGGGAGTTTCGGCCCGGACTACGTTAATCACATCCTCCAGAGAGTCATTCATAAATTTGACAGCTGCCAGGTTGGGGATCTCATCGGCAAGCCGGATATAGTCTTTTGCTTTCAGCAGCTTCTTAGAACGGCCGCCATTATTGTAATGCATGAAGCGGCAATCCGGAAAACGGTCGCATACATCATGGAAGAAGATAAGAACTTCTTCATCAGTCAAAGCGCCCCAGGAAGGGAAGGAGATTTGAAAATCACGAATCCCCAAGCCGTAAGCAATCTCCAGCCGGTGAATCATTTCCTCCATGGACAAGCTTATAACGCCTGTGATGGGAACAGCGCCGGTGTCCTTTAATTCATCTGCAAAAATGGCCGTAATTTCAGAAAACATCTTTTCGTCAACGCCATAGCCTTCTCCGGCTGTGCCAAAGGTATAGATATATTTTAAGCCGCCTTTGACAAGCGCTTTTATGCCTTTTCGGAAAAGCGGTTCATCCAATGTAAAATCCTCACGCCAGGGCAGCAGGGCGGCGCCCAGTGCCATTCTTGGATAACGTTTTTTCATGACTTCCTCCTGTATTATGTAAATGTTTAGCAGTATTTATTGGTTGCTTCTTTGATTAAGCGTTCACAAGTATCAATCTGGGACATATCTTCCGGCATCACAGGGGTGAGAGGCAGGCGGACAGAACCGATGTCTAAGCCATTTCTTCGCAGAAGCTCTTTGATTACCGCGTACATGTTGCCTTTGCAGGCGCACATGGCATATATGATCTGGTCGATATCATACTGGATATTGCGCGCTGTTTCCAGGTCACCATCTTTTAAGCAGGCGTCGGCTTTCAGGAATAACTGAGGCATAACCCCATAAGTGCCGCCGATGGCTCCTTGTGCGCCGATAAGGCGGCCGCTGATAAACTGCTCATCCGGGCCGTTAAAGATGACACAATCATCCCCGCCTTCCGCCTTAAAAATCTGAATGTCCTGTACCGGCATGGAAGAATTTTTGACGCCGATGACCCGGGGATTTTTCCGCATTTCCTTAAATAAAGAAGGGGTTAAAGCCACTCCGGCCAGCTGAGGGATATTATAGATAATAAAATCCGTGTTGGGAGCAGCGCTGGAAATATCATTCCAGTATTTTGCGATTCCATACTCCGGAAGATGGAAGTAGATAGGGGGGATGGAAGCAATGGCGTCAACGCCCAGTTTTTCTGCGTGGGCTGCCAGTTCCATGCTGTCTGCCGTGTTGTTGCAGGCGACATGGGCAATAATGGTCAACCGGCCTTTGGCTTCGTCCACCACATTTTCCAGAACCAGCTTCCGTTCTTCTTTGCTCTGATAGATACATTCGCCAGAAGAACCGCATACATAGGTTCCCTTTACTCCGGCGTCAATAAAATAGCGGGTCAGCTGGCGGACGCGCTCAGGACTTACCTTTCCTTCTTCGTCATAACATGCATAAAATGCAGGAATGACGCCATGATACTTTTCCAGATTTCGCATTTTCGTTTCCTCACTTTTTCTTTTATTGTTATCCCAGCAGACAAGGCGTAGCCCTGTTTCCTGAGGGTAAGCTTAGCAAAATGAAACTTAGGGATTTAAAACATTCTCAAGCCTCTGAAGGGCCTCTTTTAACAGGCTGCGCGGACAGGCATAGTTTAACCGGACAAACGACTGGCCGCCCTCAATAAATTCTGTTCCCCGGGTGACAGCCACATGAGCCTGGTACACGCACTTCTCAATAATCTGTTCCGGACTCAGTCCGGCAGGTGAAAAATCAATCCACAAAAAATAGGTAGCTTCCGGAAGATAGGCGCGGATACACGGAATATGTTCTTCTATATAGGAAACGGCAAACCGGGCATTTTCCAGTAGATAGTTTTGTAAAGCGTCCGTCCACTGTCCTCCTTTTTCATAAGCGCCAATCAACGCGCAAACTCCCAGAGTATTTTTTACCTTCAGGCCGGAAGCCAAAACTGCCTGGTTAAAACGGTCTGAAATCTGCTGGCTCTTTATTACTGCATAGGCAGTGCACAGCCCGGCAATATTAAAGGTTTTTGTAGGCGCATACAGGGCGATTGCAATTTCTTCTGCCTGACTGCCGGCAGAGAAGATGGTGGTAAATGGATGTGTCAAGGTCATGTCGGAGTGAATCTCGTCAGATACAAGATAGACATGATATTGGCAACATAAGCTTACCAGTTTTGCCAGTTCCTCCCTGGTCCAGATTCGCCCGGTAGGATTATGAGGAGAACAAAACAGAACCATCTTCACATTTTCGGATATAATCTGCTGCTCAAGGAGATCAAAGTTCAGCTCATAGCGATCTTGCCTCTTGTTCAGAGGACAGGAAACCAGTTTCCTGCCGTTGTTGATAACCGCGTTATAGAAAGCATGGTAGCCCGGCGTAGGAACCAGGATAGAATCCCCGAAGCGGCAAAAGTTGACGGAGCCAGTAAGTTCCAGAGAACTATCCACATCATTATCCCATTGACAAAACCCACCACCTTGTATCTTTCCGTTACGAGTGTTATTTCCATGTTGAAACTGTTTGTTATTATTCAGTTATTGACAGATGGAGGTCCCAATAATTCCTCCATGACCATGATGTACTATCTCTATCGCAATGCATTTTCTTATGATAAAAAGAACATTGCAGCGGCTGTAGGCGTTATGATGTTTATTCTGGCCGTAATCATGGCGATTCCGCAGTTCCGGTCTATGAGTGGAAACGGAGGGAAGAAGAAATGAAAAAAAGCTTAAAACATATGGAACCCTTTGATTTATTCCTGAACATTCTGGTGTGCCTGGGCGCCATACTAAACTTGTTTCCATTTTACTGGCTGATTACCAGCTCCTTTAAAACATCTGCGGGAATTTTTAAAATGCCGCCGGAATGGTTCCCGTCAACATTTCATTATAAAAATTATATCGATCTCTTTGTAGGGCAGCCTGCGTTTCGCTGGGCTTTCAACAGTATATTAGTATCTGTGGTTACCACTCTGCTGGTGGTGGCCTGCTCATCCCTTGCGGCATATGCCTTTTCAAAGCTGGAATTTAAGGGAAAGAATTTCCTGTTTGCCCTTTTTATCGGGGCGCTTATGATTCCTAAGGAAATATTTATCGTCCCTCTTTTCCAGATTATTCTTAACTTTAATTTAAGCGACAGCTATATGGGAATGATTTTACCCAATGTGGCAACCACCTTTGGCGTATTTCTTTTAAAAGGCTTTTTTGATACTGTGCCGGATTCCATCAGAGAGTCAGGAAGGCTGGACGGGGCAAAAGAGATGACCATTTTCATCAAATTGGTTATGCCCATTGTAAAACCGGGTGTCGGGGCTCTGTTCATTTTGAATTTTGTAAATGTATGGAATGATTACCTGTGGCAGATGCTTATCGCCCGCAGTAAGGATATGATGACGCTGATGGTGGGAACTGCCAGCATCATGCAGGAGATCAGTCCGAATTATGCATATAAAATGGCCGGAGCTACCGTTGCCAGTTTGCCGATGTTACTAATTTTTATATTCTTCCAGCGTTACTTTACAAAAGGGATTACTATGGGAGCGGTGAAAGAATAGTTTCAGGAAAGAATATTCAGGGACCAATATTGGGACTGGGATATAGATATTCAATATGACAACAAAGAAGGAGGACTATCATTATGAAAAAAGCATTATCTGTTCTTTTGGCATCGTCTATGGCGCTGTCACTTGCCGCTTGCGGCGGAAAAGATACGGTTTCTACCGCCGCAGCTTCTGAGACAGCCAAGCCGGCAGCGGACAGCGGCCAGGGAGAAAGCAAGGCAGAAGAAGCAAAAACCCCTGAGGGAGAACCAATTGAACTCACCATATGGCTGACTCCCAGCTGGAAAGGCGTATTCAGCGGAGACGAGCCCGGAGCTGATTATGACAGTTTCTTTGTGGAAGCAGGAAAACGGTACACAGAAAATGTAAACCCCAATGTGACGTTTAAGGTAGAGGTAATCCCCGGAGACAGCCGCGACGAAAAGTTAAATGTGGCAGAATCTACCAACACGCTGCCGGATATTGTCTATGAGGGCGCATTTACTCTTTCCTCTTATTACCATAAGGGCTCCATTGTTACGATTGATGATATTATCACAGAAGATGATAAGAAAGACATCGCAGAAGGAATATGGGATAACTGTCAGGTAGAAGGCAGCACGTTTATTTTCCCATTTGCTCACATGCCTGGAACTCTGGTATATAATGCAGATATGTTTCGAGAAGCCGGTTTGGATGACAAAATTGCCGGTCAGTATGAGATTGCCACCTGGACTCCTGATGAGTTGAAAGAGATTTTAACGACTCTGAAAGAGAAGAATCCCAATGTTTATCCTATGTCTTTATTCGCCATGAACAATCAGGGCGATACCTGGAATTTAACATGGCTTCGCATGTTTGGAAATAAGTTCTATGGAGATGACGGACACCTGGTAGTAAACGAAGAATCCGGTGTGAAAGCATTACAGTATCTTCTGGACCTGTACAACAATGGGCTGACGGTTCCCGGTGCAGAATCTCTTACTTCCAATGACTGCAACGCAATGTTCCAGAATAAACAGATTGCAGTGAGCTTTACCAACAGCACCTTATTTACCAACCTTCAGACAGATATGGCCAACGGAACCATCGAACCCTTTGACGCCCGTCTGGCAAATATCCCCGGCGAGCCAGATCCTAACTCCTTTACCTATGTTTCCGGCTTTATGGCGATGAACACAGGAAAAGAAGATCGGATTGCGGCGGCCAAAGATTTCATTGACTTTGTATGCCATGATCCGGAATTGGTTCTGGCTTCCAAAAATACCCTTCCGGTACGGGAATCTGTAACAGAGGCCGTTTCTGATGAACTTTTATTCCTGCCGGCATATACAGAGAATGCAAAATATATTTATAACTTCTCCAACAATATCCCGGGCTACAACGAGCTGAGAAATGTTCTTTTCCCAGAACTTCAGGCTGCTTTTACAGGCCAGAAAACCCCGCAGGAGGCCCTGGACAGCTATGTGGAAAAAGGAAATGTGATTATTGATGAGGGACGTAAAAATTCAGTAATCTATAACTAACCGGCAAAAGTTTAGACGGCGTGGACTCCCGGCTTTTGTCTGGCGCGGCCGGGCGAGAAGACAGCCGTCTAAATCACAAGACCAGAAATATAAATATAATATAGACATAATTTGACAATTTTGCTTGCATGAGGAACGGCTGCAGATTATACTAAATCTGTAGCCGTTTATTAGATCCTTACAAAAGAGGATGGTTGCGGAAACGGAGAGGAGATACCAGATGGCGTGTTTGGAAATTCCCAATCGAATAACTGAGAAATATAATAAAATGACAAAGTCAGAGAAAAGAATTGCAGACTATCTGATGCAGAAAAAGTGGGATTTGGAATTAATGTCAATTACAGATCTGGCTGAGCAGTGCAGTGTGGCTGACAGCACAATATTTCGTTTTTGCAAAAAGTTAGGATATGGCGGTTATAATGACTTTAAAATCGCCCTGGCCAAGGAACAGGGACGCATTCAGAGGAATAACGCTTCAACAGAGGAAGAGGTTGACACACATATTAATGTTACCGTCAGGGACAGTGTGCAGACTACCGGGCAGAAGCTTATGAGTTTGTATGGCTCTGCTTTAGAACAGACACAAGAATTACTGAACTTCGAAAACGTGGAAGCGGCCGCCAGGATTTTAAACCAGGCGGATCGGGTTTACTGCTTCGGTCAGGGAGGCAGTCAGATTACGGCCATGGAGGCCTGGGGGCGTTTTATTACGGTATCCAGACACTTTGAAACGATTCAGGATACACATATGCAGGTGCTGACGGCTTCCATGCTCACGGAGAGGGATGTGGTGTGGTTCTTTTCTTATTCAGGTTCCACCAAGGATATGGTGGATATATTAGGACAGGCAAGGGAACACAGGGCAAAGGTCATTCTGGTTACACGCTATGCAAAGTCTCCGGCGACACAGTATGCAGATGTGGTGCTGCTTTGCGGCTCTAACGAAAGTCCATTGCAGTCAGGTACTATAGTAGCCAAGATATCCCAATTGTTTGTGATTGATATGGTTTATCAGGAATATATCAGAATTTCCCCGGAAATATGCGAAAGTAACCGTGATCGTACCAGTCAGGCTATGTCCAGCCGCCTTCTGTAAACGGAAGACGGCGAAAGCAGGTGATAAAATGATAAAAGCGATTGATGTCCACGGCCATTTTGGTCCGGTTGGCGGTTTTCCTCAGAAGGGAAAAGAAAAGGAGCTTATGAGCCTTACTCTTGAGGAAGTTGAAAAAAGTTATAGGGCGGCGGAGATAGAACGGGCCTTTATCTCACCGGCAGATGGAATTTTCTTTTTTGGAGACAGAACGTTGGAAGAAGCCAATCACATAATGTACCAATTGTCTATGGAGAAGGAGTGGCTCTATCAGTGGGCAGTGGTTCATCCGGAGATTCCAGATTCTTTTGTACAGGCAGAACGCCTGCTGCAATCTGAAAAGTGCGTGGGAATCAAGATTCATCCGGATGCTCATGGATACCACATATCAGAATACGGATCGAAAATTTTTGAATTTGCTTCCCGCTACCATGCTACTGTGGAAACTCACAGCGGAGATCGGTTAAGCCCGCCGGAAGCCTTTACTGTGTATGGAGATCAGTACCCAGAGGTGAAAATTTTGCTGTCCCATCTGGGAAACAACTGTGACGGTGATGTAACACACCATGTAAGAGCCATCCAGAACTCGAAAAACGGCAATTTATTTACGGATACTTCCAGTATGAAAAGTATTCTCCCCGGCCTGATTGAGTGGGCGGTATCAGAAATTGGTTCAGAGCATATTTTGATGGGAACAGATATTCCGCTTCATCATGCCGGCATGATGCGAAGCCGCGTGGATTACGCTGCTCTTCCAATCAGTGACAAAGAAAATATTCTCTATAAAAATGCAGAGAAACTATTTTTTGGTGAAACAAGACAAAAAGGAGGAACCACACTATGATCACAGAAAAAACATATTCCTACACTTATGAGGAGTACGAAGACCAGGGGAAAAGCGCCAAAACCATGGTGGCGGAGATGCTGTCGGATCCGGATTTCCCCGATTTAACAAAAATCACCATTGGATGCTGGGGGTGGGCGGCTGAGGACAGTTGTCAGCCTATATTAGATGGAATTGTGGAGAATAAAGAGCAATTTTCCAGTATAGAAGAGCTGTTTGTGGGAGATATGGACTTTGAAGAGTGCGAAGTATCCTGGATCATCCAGGGAAATTACAGCCGTCTGTGGGAGGCCATGCCCAGTTTAAGAGAGCTGACCATCAAAGGCAGCACCGATCTGGTTTTGGGAAATATCAGCCATGACAATCTGGAATCCCTGACCATTATCTGCGGCGGACTGCCGGAGAGCGTAATCAAAGAAATTGAAAAGGCCAAACTTCCCAATTTAAAAAAGCTGCTGCTTTACATCGGCAGTGACAATTACGGATTTGACGGAAATGAGGACACCATAAAAAGCCTTCTGGATCACATGGACTTCCCCAATCTGGAATACCTGGGCATTGCAGACAGCGAGATTCAGGATCAGCTGGCAGAGGTGGTGGTGAAGAATAAAATTATGGGTCAGCTCCGCACCTTGGATCTGTCCTGCGGAACCCTGACAGACAAGGGAGGAAAGCTGATTTTCGAGGCCGTTCCCCAATACCCTAACTTAGAAAAGCTGGATCTGCATTACCATTTTATGACAGAAGAGATGGTAAAGAAGCTGAAAACCCTCCCTGTAGAAGTAGATGCTTCTGACGCCAACCAGCCTGACGAATATGATGGCGAAATCTATCTGTACGCCATGCTGACAGAATAATGCAGGCGGTTTTACTGGGAAGCCCGGAAACCAAAAGGACCATTTATTTAAAGAAGGCGGCAGACCAGGAAGATCTGCCCCTTCTCTTTTTAGATTGGAAAAACTGGCGGGAGACCAGGCCGGAAGGGCCGGTGTACTTAAAAATCGATCCGCCTAAGTGGGAGAGCAGTTCCCTGAGGGAATTGAGAAATCTGACAGAAGCTTACAGGCAGGAGCTGTCGGAGGCAGAAGTAATATGGAAAGGCCAGGGGGCAAAGTTTTTAAACACTCCCCGGGCTATCTGCAGCCTTTTAGATAAAAGAGGTTGTAAGGAAACCCTGGTGAAAGCCGGAGTCCCTGTAACAGAAATTTTAAATCCGCCGGAGGGAAGCTCCATAGCCTGCGGGGCGGATTTGATCGGAGCGATGCGGGAATTAAAGGTTTTTCAGGTGTTTGTAAAGCCTGTTTCCGGATCCGGCGCCGCCGGGATCGGGGCTCTGCGCCTTCATCCCGGGGGAAAGGCAATGGCCCTGTATACCTGCGCCTATCTGACCGGGGAAGGAAAGCTTTACAATACCAAGCGCCTGCGATGCCGCCGGGATCCGGAAGAAATTTTAAATATTTTAGACGTTCTCCTTTCCATGGATTGTGTGGTGGAACGATGGTATGCCAAAGAAGAGTACCAGGGATATTCCTATGACCTGCGGGCTGTGGTCCAGGAAGGGAAAATGGACTTTCTCTTAGCCAGACTGTCCCAGGGCCCTATTACCAATCTTCATTTAAACAACCGCCCTCTTAAAATAGAAGAGCTCCGTCTGCCGGAGTATCTTCTGGACCATATTTTCCAGTGCTGTGAGCGGGCTATGGAGTGTTTTCCGGGACTTTCCACTGCGGGGATCGACATTTTGCTGGAAAAAGGGAGCAGGAATCCACGGATTATTGAGATGAATGGGCAGGGAGATCTGATCTATCAGGATATCTACAATGACAATCGGATTTACCGCCATCAGGCAGAGATTATGAAGAGAGGCTTGATAGAAAGAAGGAGCTTTGTAAGGAGGCCAGTGGTATGAATGACAACAGACCCAAAAGCGAGGTGCCTGCCGGAATCTTTTCTCCGCGCCAGAAGAGCAGGGAGCCGGGAGTGGACATGAAACAGGTGGTGGGAAAACAGGATATTCTCATGATTTGCCTGGATACTCTGCGCTACGACTGCGCCAGGGCGGAGGAGGAGGCAGGAGGCACTCCGGTTTTAAACCAGTATGGCCCATGGGAAAAGCGCCAGGCTCCGGGAAATTTTACTTACCCTTCCCACCACGCCATGTTTGCCGGATTCCTGCCGGCGCCCTATAAGGCCAAAAGCCTGGCGGATCGGGAAATGCTGTTTTTTCCCCGATCCATTGGCATGGGGAGAAAGGAACCGGCAGGATCCTTTGCATTTTCCGGGGCGACGATTATGGAAGGCCTGGAACGGGAAGGATACCATACATGGTGCGTGGGAGGCGTGTCTTTTTTTGACAAGAGGTCGGATCTGGGAAAGGTATTTCCCGGATACTTTAAAAAAAGCGATTGGCATCCGTCCTTTGGATGTCTGGTAAAAGAGAGCGCCAAAAACCAGGTGGATTTTATTCTAAGAAAATTATCTCAGGCTGGAGAAGAGAGAATGTTCCTTTACCTGAATATAGATGCCATCCATTACCCCAATTATTTTTATCTGGACGGCGAAACCAAGGATAGTCCTGACAGCCACCGGGCGGCTCTCAGATATGTAGACGGAGAGCTGGGGCGGCTTTTTCAGGCATGGAAAAAAATACGGGGCAGTGGATTCGTTATCTGTCTCTCTGATCACGGAACCTGCTATGGGGAGGATGGATGCTGGTTTCACGGGATCCGCCACCAGGTGGTGGATACGGTGCCATATAAGCATTTTTTCCTGTAGTTTGAAAGGCTTTCCCCTTTATCCACTGAAGCAGGCAATGATAAGGAAAGAAGGAAATCGTCTGATGAACCGATATACCCAATATATGTACAGCTATCCCCACAAAACTGCCTACGGCTCCCTTTCCGGTATTACCCTTTTTGATTATAAGGAATACCTGGCTGGGCCGGGACACAGCCTTTATGTTCATGTGCCTTTCTGCCAGAGCAAATGCGGGTACTGCAACCTGTTTTCCCTGACGGGCCAGAAAAAGGAGACAAGGGATGAATACCTGGATGCCATAGAGCGGCAGATCCGCCAGTATAAAGAAATTCTCTCCCAGGCCGGGACTTGCTTTTCGGATCTTACTGTGGGAGGCGGTACGCCGCTGCTGCTTGGCAGGGAACAATTAAAGCGGATGTTTGACTTGATCTTTTCGGAATTGGATTTTCAGAAAGAAAGGCAGATAATCATTGAGACAGCGCCTAACCAGACTACCAGGGAAAAGCTGGAAGTCCTAAAAGAGGCGGGAGTTACCAGAGTCAGCATGGGGATCCAGAGTTTTATTGACTCAGAGCTGGAAACCTTAAACCGGAGACATCGGGGGGAACAAGCCAGAAAGGCCCTCTGTCTGTTAAAGGAGATGGATTTTCCCTGCCTGAATCTGGATTTTATTTACGGGATCCCGGGACAGACCAAGGATTCCCTGATGGCTTCCCTGACAGAGGCGCTGACCTTTGAACCGGATGAGATTTTTTTATATCCCCTGTATGTGCGCCGGGGAGTGGCCATGGAGAAAAGCCTGAAGGAAGGTATGGTTTTAGATGAGGAGCAGGCATTTTCCCAGTACAAAGAAGCCAGAGATATGCTTTTATCCGCCGGATTCCGCCAGGATTCCATGCGGCGTTTTGTAAAAGCAGAGAAAAAGCGGGATTATGAAACCTGCGGTTTGGGAACTTCCCTGGCATTAGGCTGCGGCGGGCGCAGCTATCTGGGAAACCTTCACTTTTGCACGCCCTATGGGGTGACCATCAGCCAATGTGAGAGAGAATTAAAGAACTATATGGAGACAGAGGATTTTACCCGGATCTGCCACGGAATTCTTTTGTCAGAAGAGGAAATGAAGAGAAGATACCTGATCCGCCATCTGTTTATCCGGCCGGGGCTAAGCATCAGGGACTACAGAGAACGCTTTCAGGGGGAAGCTTTGGAGGATTTCTCTATCTTAAAGGATTGGATAGACGAAGGCTATCTGGAGCTTGTAAAAGAGAAGAATCTAAAAGGCGGAGAAGAGTTTTTAAGTCTCACAGAGGAAGGGATGGGGCTTTCAGACTTTTTGGGACCGAAACTGATATCCCGCCAGGTGCAGAAAAAGATGGAGGAGTGGGGAATGGATCATGGGAAAACGGACAGTTTTATACCGGGGGATTTTAAAAAGCTGTAATTACCAATGCTCCTATTGCCCTCTTTCTAAGCGGCCTATGTCTGAGAGGGAGCTTTTAAAGGATCGGAGCCAGTGGGAAGAGTTTGTATGCAGTTTGGAGGAGAAGCAGCAGGCCCTTCAGACAGGGGCCGTTATGGTTGTGCCCTATGGGGAGGCGCTGATCCATGGCTGGTACAGAGAAGGGCTGGCCCGGATTACCCGGATTCCGGGAATGGAGGCGGCAGGCATTCAAACCAATTTAAGCATTGGGGCGAAGAAATTGTTAGAGGATTTTACCGGTCAGGGCGGAGAGGTGGAAAAACTGAGAATTTGGGCCACCTTTCATCCCGAAATGGCGAAAATCCAAGTGTTTTCTCAGGATGTAAAAGAGCTTTCCCGGGCTGGAATCCGTATTTGCGCCGGGGCCGTGGGGGCGCCGGAACATTTGGAGCTGTTAAAGGAACTTAAGAAAGCGCTGCCCAAAGAAGTTTATCTGTGGATCAATGCCATGGACGGATTAAAACGGCCTTACAGTCCGGAGGAAATCCGGCAGTGGGAAGAGATCGATCCTTATTTTCCGCGGGAACTTTTTACGCCTCCCGGAGATAAGGAGCTGTGCAGAAAGCGGCTTTTTGTGGAGGGAGACGGAAGGCTTCGGATCTGCAACATCAGTCCGGTTCTTGATAAAAGCTGGAAGGAACTTTGCGCTGAGGCAGAATCTTCCCTGGACAGTGGGAACAGGGTTTCCCTGCCGGAACCGGTGTGCGCCAGGAAGCGGTGCAGCTGCTATCTGGCCTATGGGGGCAGAAGTGATTTTCTCAATCAGGTTTTGTTCGGGCCTTATCCAATGTTTCGGATACCCCGCAGAATAAAGGCGGCTTTTTTTGACATTGATAATACCCTGATTCCCCAGGGAAAGACGGCGGTTCCCCAATATACGGCGGCTGGCCTGAAAGCGTTAAAGGCGTTGGGATGCTGCCTGTTTTTTGCAACCTCCCTTCCCAAAAAGGAAGCCTTAAAGCGGTGCGCCAATGTCAGGGATTTGTTTGACGGCGGAATTTTTGCAGGCGGGGCCCATTTACAGGCAGTAATAGAGGGGGAAAAGAGGGAATATTTTTATGAAATGAAAGAAGACATTATCTTAGGGCTGAAAAGCTGGAAAAAGAGGCAGGATTTTCGGATTTTGGCCTTCTGGCAAGGAAGAATTCTCTATAAGATAACTCTTTTGCGGCCTCATCAAAAAAGCTGGACAGAGGAAGAGGGGGAGGATTTAGAAAAATATTTAGAAAAACATATGGCAGCTTCCCCGGAAAAGCCGGTTCGGGCGTTTTCCCAAGGAAACTGCCTGCAGATAGTTCCGCTAGAAGCCAGCAAAGAAAATGGGGTAAAGACCATTTGCCGATGGCTTGGGATCTCTGTGAAAGAAGCGGCGGCGGCAGGGGACTCTAAAGAGGATTTGGGAATGATGAGGCTTACAGGGATGGATTTTGCTCCCCCTAAAACCATCAAACCATCACATCCAGAGAGACCGGAGCAGGGCTTCCTCCTGCCGGAGCAGCGGAAGGACTGACCCCTGCTGTCTGGGCAAGGGAAGCGCCGGTTCCTGCCGCTGGGGAAACCAGAGGGGAAGAACCTGTTAAACCGGGGAAATCCTCATAACTTCCGGATGTAGTTCCGGGAAGAGGGAAGAGATCTTCCACACCGGAAGCTCTGTCCGGATGGGTCTTCTCCAATTTCTGAATATCCTTTTTCTCCTCATTAATATGGCGCTTTTTCTTTTTCCTGTAGGACTCCTGAAGTTCATGGGTCTGCCTTTTGGCCCGCTCTACTTTTAAGGCCTGCTGCTGTTTTTCCACCTTTTTTTCCTTCAGGGCCTCTTCCTGCTTTTCGTGCTCCTCCTGTTTTTGGGCAGACTGTATGCGGCGCTCCATTTCTTCCTCTGATACCACATGGCGGAGTTTTTTCTCAGCGCTTCGTATAATTTTCTTTACATGGGCAATATAGCTGCTGATTTTTTTATTGTCTGCGCCATCCATACCGGCGGCGGCAAGGAGCTGAGACAGGGTATGATAACATTTGGAGACTACCATGTGGATATCCGTGCGCCCTCTGGCGGCGGAAAGCATACGGATCAGCTCAGAACCATTGTATTCAACAGGCTTTTTGTTATTTTCACTGGCCTTTTTCGATTCCTGATACTGTTTAAGCATTTCTAAAGCTCTCTCGTCCTCCCAGCTAAGCTCTTTATCTTTGTCTTTTTTCGTGGACTTATAAGACTGGGGATAAACGGAGGTAGTAGTTTGCGGTACAGACTGTATTTTGCTCATAAAACCCCTCCTTTCAGTTGTACCGGCACGCGCCGCTGCGCGGTGCCTGTCATTTTCTCAGAACACGTTTCAGTTGCGAAACTTGCGTTTCACAAACATTCTTCCTCCTTTTATAATGGTTTATCAGCCCTTTGGGCCGGTTTGGTATTTTTGAGCTATATAATTTATATCGTCAAAATCTTATAAATAGTTAACCTATAAAATAGTTAACTTCCCTAAGCTTTTTGTTGGCTATTGGAAAGAAAAATGGTAAAATGGATCGGAATACAGGAAGAGGATAAGCAGAATTTATGGAGGTAAATTTCAAATGAAAACAATATGCGGAATTGATTGTACCAGGTGCAAATGGAAAGAAAGCTGCAAAGGCTGTGCAGAAACCGATGGAAGACCCTTTGACGGCCAATGTGTTGCTGCTGAATGTTATAAAAAAGGCGGCAAAAACTGTTTTTTAGCATATAAGAATCAATTAATGGAAGAGTTTAACGCACTTGGAATTGCTGATATGCCCCGCATAACAGATCTTTGCCAATTAAGGGGCGTATATGTTAATTTGGAATATGAGATTCCGAATGGAGAAAAAATAAAACTGCTTGACGATTCCAAAATATATCTTGGTTATCAAGTGGAAAAACACAACAGCGACAGGTGTTACGGGCTTGCTGCAGATGATAATTATCTGCTGGTGTGCGAATATGGCTGTAATGGAGCAGAACCCGAAATCATTCTATTCAAAAAGAGGAAAGCTATCAGAAAGGAGTTATAAAAATGATACAGGAAAGAAAAATGTTTTTATACACAGTAATTGATTCGCTTCAGGCTGTTATGGACGGCCTGTGCCGGAATTTCGGGATCCGTCCCAACCGCCGGACAAACCGGATAGAGCTTCAAAACGGCGATATTAAAATGAGTGTGACGATCATGTGCACGGACATGGGAGAGAAGGCCCAGAACCTGATTAAAGAACAGGCAGGAGAATTGTGGCAGAGATTTTATCAGGTGGAGACGGAGCATACAGACGTAAAAATTAACCTGCTGCACCAAATCAGGCAGACCAAAGGGATTCTGTCTATTGAATACCGTTTTCAGGATGAAGGGGCAGAGGAAAAAGAAAATACCGTTTATCAGGCATTTTTCCCAATACTGAATCGGCTTCAGGCAGTCATGTGGATTCCGGGGGAAGATGGAAGAGAGGCAGGAGTCTACAGTGCAGATGAAAAGGGAGAGAAAGAGCTTCTCTTGTCCCTTGAAGGACAAAGCCAGGTTGGAGAATTTATGCCTTATCCGGGCCGCGGGGCTGCGCCCTCAGAAAATATTAATCAGGGCCAGATTAAGAGAAGAAACAAAAGCCAGGAGATCCTCAAGGAGAGAGGAATCTATGTGCCTGCCCACTATCCGTTTTTAGAATCCGGGCTGCAGCTTCAGGCGAGAAGCCCGGAGGAGATTGCGGAGAGGGCGGCGGCCCTTCTGACCGTGGCCCTTTACTCGGAGTGCCTGCTTTCGGAGAATCAGACTCCGGATCAGGCCATGGATTTTGTAAAAGGGATTATAGAGAATATGGGGGAAGGGATTTTTTCACCCAGGGAGTGGGAATATCTCCACAATCCGGACTCTACAGAGGAGGAACGGATCGGATTTTCCTGGCAGTATGAGAACCTTCATGTAATGGAGTGGGCCCTGGGCCTGACTTTTGATTTGGGATTTCCCACCCATACCTGTGATGTTTCCAAGGCAGTCAGCCTGTTAAAGGACTGCCACAGCATTCGGGATATTTTAGATCTTTCCCATCCAAAAAGCAAAAAGGAGCTAATGGATGCCTGTGACCTGATTTTCTGCCTGGATTGGGCCTGTGTAGACGCCAGAATTAACCGTCTTCCCATGCCCGGGAAACTGGACGGGGGAGTGGTGATGGAGCGCCATAAATCCTTAAACTGGCTGACAGGAGCCCAGGATGGGGCGGAGTGGGATCAGGTGAAAACCCATACTTGAGGAAAGTTTTTATGAGAAAATATATGGTATTTGTAACCCTGACGGTATGCATTACAATACTTTCAGGGTGCGGGAAGAGAGGCAGCGGCTCCATGGAAGCAGAGTCCCGGGTTCAGATTGCAGAATCTCAGGTTCAGACTTCAGAACAGGAAGCCGGGAAAACTGAGCTTGGCAAAGCTGGATCTGGTGAACCGGAATCTGAAGAATTGATGTTTGAGGAATCTGGAATCCAGGAATCCAAACCAGAGGATCCGGCAATAGTAGAAGTTGACTGGTCCGGGTATTTTGACAGGCTTACGGCAACTGCAGTACTGTATGACACCGGAAAAAAGCAGTACCGCATTTATAACCCGGAACTGGCAGAGGAACGTCATTCTCCCTGCTCTACATTTAAGATCGTCTCCGCTCTCACAGGATTGGAAAACGGAATAGTGACACCGGATAATTCTACCCGAATCTGGAGCGGGGAAAGATTTTGGAATGAAGACTGGAACCGGGATATTGATTTTCCGGAAGCATTCCGGGTTTCCTGTGTGTGGTATTTCAGACAGTTAATAGACGATATCGGAAAAGAGGCTATGGCAGAAGAATTAGAACGGCTGGAATATGGCAACCAGGATATTTCGGACTGGGAAGGGCGGCTTAATACCAACAATCATAACCGGGCATTAACCGGATTTTGGCTCGAATCTTCCCTGAAAATTTCTCCTGTAGAACAGGTTCAGGTAATGGAACGAATTTTTGGAGTAAATAGCCTTTACAGCCCCGGGACAGTAGAACAGCTAAAGCAGGTAATGAAAGTGACGGATTATGAAACTTCCATGCTGGTTTACGGAAAGACTGGCATGGGAAAGGCTGAGGGCAAAACTGTTGACGCATGGTTTACAGGATTTGCACAGACAGAAGAAGGGCCGGTTTATTTCTGCGTCCGATTAGGGGAATCTGAGGGGGATGAGCCAACCAGCGGGAAAGCAAAGGAGATTGCGGTCCGGATTCTCTCGGATGAGTATTAAAATAAGAGGAGTTTGGCAGTGGGGGCTGTGAAAAAATAGGAGTTGAAAACTCTGATTTTCACAGCCTCCGGATCTACATCAATTTATCCTTTGCGCTTAGAGTTCCAAACTATTTTCTTTTAATAAAAAGTCATAAATACTCATCGTAGTGATTCCATCTTCATCTCTTGTAATATTCACAACATCTTTCACAACAATAATCTTTTTAAAAGAATCGTTTACATTTACAAGAGATGCCTTTTCCTGAATACATTTTTCTTTCGTTGGCATGATAAAGGCTGATTGAATATAGTATCGTTTGCTACCGAGATTCGCTACGAAGTCAATCTCCAACTGATTCTTGTATTCTTTACCATCTTCGTTTACACCACGCTTTTCTACAACACCGATATCTACGGAATATCCTCTGCTTCGCAATTCGTTGTAAATGATATTTTCCATTAAATGTGTTTCTTCAACCTGTCTGAACCCTAACCTTGCGTTCCTGAGTCCCACGTCTTCAAAATAATATTTTAATGGTGTACCAATATATTTTCTGCCTTTTACATTGTAACGATTTGCCTTGTTGATAATGAAAGCATCTTCTAAATGCTCTATATACTGTCTGATTGTATTTAAACTGATTGTTGACTGAATGGTACTTTTAAATGTAGTTTCAATTTTCGGCGGGTTTGTCAGTGAACCAATAGCAGAAGCAAGGATGTCAATTAAGTCCTCCAGTTCCTGTGTTTTCTCAATGTGGTGTCTCTCAATAATATCTTTTAAATAGGTTTCTTTAAACAAATTCGTAAGATAGTGAATCTTCTGTTCTTCTGTTTTCATTGTAACAGTCAATGGAAGACCACCATAAATTACATACTCAGCCCATCCACGGTATGTGTCTCCGTCATATGCTTCCATAAATTCCTTGAAAGTTAATGGATAAATGTGGATTTCATCACCTCGGCCTCTAAATTCCGTAATCACATCTTTTGACAAAAATTTTGAATTACTGCCTGTTACATACACATCTGCATTTCTGATATGGAGTAATGAGTTCAGCACTTCTTCAAACTCTTCCAACATCTGAACCTCATCCAACATAATGTAATACTGCTGGGTATCGACAATCAGTGATTCTATATAATCTAATATTTCATCCGGATCACGATACTTTTTATTCTTTCTCTGATCCAACTCGATGGCTATAATATGTGACACGGGCACACCTTGCTCTAACAGATAATTCTTGAAAATATTAAAAAGCAGATAGGACTTTCCGCATCTTCTGATACCTGTTACAACCTTTATCATTCCATTGTGCATTCGGTTAATCAAATCATTTAGGTATTTATCTCTTTTAATATCCATAAGCAGGCCTCCTTTATTGCATATTTTAGACAATTACGTAACTTTTACTCAATTCATATTTTGCTCTCGCCAGTAAACTGCGATTGAATATTTTTTACGTTTCCGGCATTTTTATTCAATATAATACCTCAAAAAAATTCTAAAAGCAAATATTTCCACAATCAAACATTCTCCGGCAACTCTTCTGATAATATACATATCCCACAACATCCGCCAAGATCCATCCGATTGGAATCGCCATCCAAATCCCGGTTACGCCTATAGTCCCGGCAGTGGCATAGGCCAGAACCACCCGGGTTCCAAGAGAAATGACAGTCAGAACCAGAGACATTCCCGGCCTTTTAATGGCCCGGTAAAAGCCGTAAAGGAGGAATAAAAACCCGATTCCGATATAAAAACTTCCCTCTACCCGCAGATACTGGATTCCCACGGCCAGAACCTCTGTCTCATGGGGCTGAACGAAAATCAGCATTAATTCTTTCGCAAATATCCAGACCAAAAGGGAGATGGCCAGACAGAAAATGGTTACAGTAATCAGGGCTTTTTTGATACCTTCCCGAATCCGTCCATACTCCCCGGCGCCGTAATTTTGTGCGGTAAAGGTAGAAAAAGCATTGCCGAAATCCTGAACCGGCATGTAGGCAAAGGAGTCGATTTTCACTGCTGCGGCGAAAGCCGCCATAACGGCAGTGCCAAAGCTGTTGACCAGGCCCTGAACCATCAGGATACCAAAGTTCATCACTGACTGCTGTAAGCAGGTCAGGACAGAAAGCTGGGAAATCTCCTTTAAAATGCCGCTGTCCCACCGCATATGCTCCCGGCTGATCCGGAAAACAGGACATTTCAGCAAAGTATAGAGTGCGACGCCGATTCCGGAAATATACTGGGCAATCACTGTGGCCAGAGCAGCCCCGCCAGCCCCCATTTCAAAGGTAATAACAAAGAGCAGATCCAGACCTATATTGACCAGGGTGGACACGATCAAGAACAACAGGGGAGCCACAGAATTTCCAATGGAACGGAGGAGGGCAGTGAAATAATTATATAAAAAGATAGCGGCCAGGCCCCAGAAGATAATCCAGAGATAGTCCCTCATCATATCCCGGATTTCCTGGGGGATATTTAAAAATACCAGCAGAAAGTCCATCCCGGCAAAAACGAAAATGTTCATAATGGCTGTGATAGCGGCAATAAGAACAAAAGATAAGAAGGTTCCGGTTTTTAAACGCCCTTCTTCTTTTTTGCCGAAACAGATGGAGACAAAGACCCCATTTCCCATGCTGAGTCCCAGGAGGATTGAGGTTAAAAAGGTCATCAGCGTGTAGGCAGATCCTACTGCCGCCAGAGCGTCTTTTCCTAAAAATTTTCCTACAATAAAGGTATCGGTAATGTTGTAAAACTGCTGAAGAAGATTGCCTGCCATCATGGGAAGGGCAAACAGCAATATGGTTTTTGTAATATTTCCACGGGTTAGATCCTGATTCATAGTAACTTGTCCTTATCTGAGAAGGTTATTTGGGGATGAGCCAAGAGTCCACATTATCCCCTTCACTATCATCTCGCTGTTTTATAAGTGTATCATATCTCTTTATTTCGTACAAGTAATACCTCTTATGGCATTCTTGAGAAATTTGAGGTATACTAAAAAGAGCATGAAAAGGAGGACAGGCTATGAAAGAATTTACCGGAAGCGGAAGCAGGGCCGCCTGTGAGGTGGAGGAAAAGAGAGAGATAATTGAGAAATTGGCAAAGGAAATCTGGGAAAATCCGGAGTGTGGATTTCAGGAAAAAATTGCCTGTGAAAAAACAGCAAAGGTTTTAAGAGACGCCGGATTCCAGGTAGAAACCGGAGCAGGCGGAGTACCTACGGCCATCCGGGCCCAGTGGGGATCCGGGCATCCAATAGTGGGGTTTTTAGGAGAATATGACGCGCTCCCGGGGCTTAGTCAGAAGGTTTCCGACCACAAAGAACCGGTGACAGAAGGGGCCTGTGGTCATGGCTGCGGCCATAATCTGCTGGGAGCCGCCGCTGTAGGGGGAGCCCTGGGCATGAAGGCGGAATTGGAGGAAAAAGGCCTTCCCGGAACCGTGGTATTTTACGGATGCCCTGGGGAAGAGGTACTTTGCGGAAAACCGTTTATGGCCAGAGGCGGCTGCTTTTTTGAGTTGGATTTGGCCTTAAGCTGGCATCCCGGGAAGGTAAATCAGGCATCTGTTTCGGTCTTCAGCGCCTGCAGCGGCGTCAAGTTTCACTATACCGGAATTACATCCCACGCTGCAGACGATCCCTGGAACGGAAGAAGCGCTTTGGACGCAGTACAGCTTTTAAACATGGGGGCAGAGTTTATGAGAGAGCACGTAAGCCCTCAGGTTCGGATTCACTATTCTATCACCGATGGGGGAGGCGCTCCCAATATTGTGCCGGGAAAGGCAAGCGTCTGGTATTATGTCCGGGCCTTGGACAGGAATACAGTGAATCAGGTGTATGACCGGCTGGTGAAGGCTGCAGAAGGGGCGGCTATGATGACGGAAACCCAGCTGGAAATCCAGTATATGGGCGGCTGCTATCCCATGGTTGGAAATCAGGTGTTGGCAGAGGTGATGAGCCAGGTTATGGAAGATATGGAACAGGAAGAGTGGACAGCAGAAGAATTACAGTGGGCAAAGGCGATGAATCAGCCGGTAGAGGATCAGAGGAAGGCAGCAGTAAAAACTTTTGGACTGGAGCCGGAGTCCCAGCTTTTTACCGGGGTTGCCCCTATAGGAAAAGGAATTACTTATGCCTCCACAGACGTAGGAGATGTGGCTCACATTGTTCCCACTGGCATGGCTACCGTTGCCACCGCCGGTCTGGGAGCGCCGGGGCATAGTTGGCAGATGGTTTCCTCATCCGGAGGTTCTATCGGATTAAAGGGAATGATCTATGCTGCTAAAATTCTGGCGGCAGCCGGAGTCCGGCTGGCAGAAAATCCGGAACTGGTGAAGAAAGCAAAAGAGGAATTTGACGAAATGATGAATGGGGAAGCTTATGTTTGCCCTATCCCGGAGGGGATGGAAATTCCAAAGAACTAATATTCTGTCTTTTTGTCCAAATTAGTGCCTTTGAAACCATCAGTAGTTTTTAAACAGGATGAACGTTTATTGATTTTCTCAACTTGGATATAATATTGACAATGATTCGGTTAACCGATATATTATAGAAAGGGAGGGAAAGCGGATGATTATAAATGATTTACTTGAAAAAGAAAATATGTCCAGGTATCGCTTAAGCAAAGAAAGCGGAGTCGCAATGACAACTATTACAGATATTTGTAGTGGAAAAGCGGATCTTGGTAAATGTGCAGCCGGAACTTTGTATAAGATTGCTAAGGTTCTTGGTGTAACGGTTGATTCAATATTGGAGAATAATGGTTCAGACAGAGCAGATTACAGATGTTCTTTTGAGACGTTTAAGAGCAATATATGCCATCATGTAAAGGATATGGGTGACATAGATTTTATTATCGAAACGCTTGAGGGAGATGAGATACGGAAGCTTTATGATCGTAGATGGTATAGAGAAGCATTATATCTGTTGGCAATGATTGACTATTTGTCCAGGATGAACAGCTTACCTCTTTGCACAAATTATAATGATATTCGTTCTCAGAAGCTTGAAAAACCATATTTTCCCGCAAGTGTTATCGTATCATATGCTGCGACCGGAGATGAAAGTATAAAAGAAAAGGCGCTTGCAAACGCAATACCTGAATTTCTACGATTTAATATCGTAGAAAGCGAGGTGCGAAATGTCTGTTGATAAGCCTTTTACAAAAGAAAATCTGGATAGTTATTTGAAGGAACTGGCAAAGGAGTTCCGTAAAAAGAATGGCGCCAGGATGCCAGCGGAGATCATTCTGATTGGCGGGGCATCGCTCCTTATTAATTATGGCTTTAGAGAAATGACCTATGACATGGATGCAATCATTAAGTCTTCAGGAGCAATGAAGGATGCAATCAACACAGTAGGAGACAGACTTGGACTTCCAGTTGGATGGCTAAACACAGACTTTGTTAATACAAATTCATATACACCAAGATTGGCGGAATATTCAAAGTATTATAAGACTTTTGCAAATATCCTTCAGATTAGAACAGTATCAGCTGAATACCTGGTGGCTATGAAACTTATGGCAGGCCGTCAATACAAAAATGACTTATCTGATATAGTTGGCGTGCTGATTGAGCAGGAAGAACGGAATAAGCCGTTGACATTTGATACAGTTCAAAATGCAATAATTGATTTATATGATTCTTATGACCGAATACCAGAAGATTCCAGAATCTTTATCGAAGCTGTTTACAAGAAAGAAGATTTGCATGAATTTTATAAGCAATGCAGAGAACTTGAACAGGAAAATAAAGATGTATTAGTTGGATTCCAGGAAGACTATCCGGGTGTGCTTAATGGTGATAATCTTGTTGATATTTTGAAATCTGCAAGAGCTAAAAAACAACGTTATGTTTGCCCTGTCCCGGAGGGAATGGAAATTCCAAAGAACTAATACGCTTTGCCAGAGAAAGATTTTCAGTCAGATAAAAGCTTCTTTACGAAATAATCCCTCTGATTTATAAACATCTCTGTCACCTGATAGCTTTCTGTTTCTTCATAAGAACAGGGCGTAATGACGCCGTTATCAAAGGACAGAATAGAGGCGCCGGGAATTCCCAAAAGGATAGGGGAGTGGCTGGCAATTAAAAACTGGGCCCCCAGTCCGGCAAGCCGGTGAAGCTGAATAAAAAGGGTAAGCTGACGCTGAGGAGAAAGGGCAGCCTCCGGCTCATCCAGAATATAAAATCCCTGCCCTGTAAAGGTTCCCTGCATCAGCGCCAAAAAGCTTTCCCCATGGGATTGCTGATGAAAAGATTTGCTTCCGAACCGGCGGTAATACGTTTCAATATCATCGCCGTCCCGGTATTCTTCCGCCTTGGTAGCCACATTATAAAAACTTTCTGCCCGGAGAAAATAGCTGTTTTTAGGTTTTCTGGGCCCCTTTACCAGGCGCAGGATCTGATGGAGATCCGAGTGAGAATCGTAGGAAGAAAACCGGTAATTCGGTGTTCCTCCCTCTGGATTAAAACCGTAGGAAACAGCAATAGCTTCCAGAAGGGTGGACTTTCCGCTGCCGTTTTCCCCGGCAAAAAAAGTAATATTGTTATCAAATGTTAAGGAATCCCGGCCCGTGAGAGCCGGGATTTGGCGTACATAGCTGTTCGGATCCAGCCGGTCCCATAGAAAGTGGATTTCTTGAAGAAAAAGGTGATTCATTGGTGTAATTTGCCTCCAGTAATTGCTCTATTTCATTTAGAAAGATCAACTCTATCTAATTATGTATGAGCCTCAATAATTTGTTTCAGTTTGTCTGCTGTACATTCTGGTAGTCTATTTTTTAAATAAATAATTTGATTACAAAAATATTGAAATGCAAAATAGTGTTCGTTTGGATTGTTAGTAAGTCTAATAGACAATCGTTTATCATATGACACTTTCTCAGAAAAAAGGTTAACTTGTATATTTAGCGGCAATTTATCTTTATATATAGCAAACAGTCCTAATGAAGGCATATTATCATTAAGACGTACAACTATTTGATGCGGGTACTTAAGCTTTAAATTATACAAATAAGAAAGAGTTTGGATTATATTATTATTGAAGGAGTCTATAGAAGGAACTTCTTTAATTACATTATTGTATAAAGTTGCTGAAGCCGAGGAATAGGGTTTTACAGGTATTGCCTCTATTATACATCCTTTACTAAGTAAAGTTTCTATTTCTCCAGACTTTTCGATGATAAAATGTAAGGAACCACCGGAAATAAAAATGGATTTAGCCACATTTTGAGCATCGTGCCAAAATTCAGATGTACGGCAATTTAAAAATATACTTGATTGATTAAATTTGCTTTCTAAGACTTTTAGCCGCTTTTCAATAGAAGCGAGGGTTACCAATTTTTCCACTAACAAAGTTGCTGCAATTAGAACTAGAAAAGAAACTATAAAGTTCAGCAATTCATTTGTTTCATATTTTTTATAGGTAAAGAAGACCCAAACTCCGCCTGCAATAGCAAATATAGTTGTAATATTTTCAACAAAAAATCTTAGCACCTTTTTTATAAAACTCATATTGCCTGCTCCTAAATTTATCTTCGTTCTAACAATAAATGACAAAATTGCACAGTAAAAAATATATTATTATCCATAACTTTAATATGCATTTTTTCTGTAATGTTTTCATTCAAGGAGTTTTTAACTGATTTATAAAAATTATTGTATTCCAATTCTTCGTTTGTTCGTCTCGTATAAAAATCCTTGATGTTTTCTTCATAATCTTCAGTACAACATTCAATTATTCTAAATCCGTTAGACTCGAAGGCTTTTTGAAAGCCATCAAACGTAAAGGAACGTTTCCTGTTTTTTGATATTTTTTGAATCAAATTTTTATGCCATTTATCAGAATCATTATCACAAACAACGAATTGTCCAACATAAAATAATCCGTTGCTGCTTAATTTTTCCCTTAATAAATTTAATACAACTTCAATATCATTGACATAGTGGAAAATTTGCCTGGCAAGTATCGTGTCAAATTTAAGATCATTTTCTAAACAAAACGATTCGATAGATGTATTAATTAAATTAGCACCAGGTATTCTGCTCTTTGCTATTGCCAGCATATTTTCGCTGGCATCAACAATAGTGAGTGAAGATGCTGGAATCTTTTTTAAGAGAAATGAAGATAAATATCCTGTTCCGCCTCCAGCATCAAGGGTTTCTCCCATGGTTGGTCTTCGAGACAAGTAATGATATGGAATTATGTTAATTGAATCACTGGTAATCCAACGTGACTGGGCTTCATAAGAGCATGCTCTTTTTTGAAAATCTTCAGATACACTAGCTGTTTGAGGTAAATAAGAATTCATAGATTATATTCTCCTAGCTATTACTACTTAAGTTTCCAGATCTTGCTTTATATTATATATTACGACATATTTTGATATATAATAAGCATACTTTTAGTGTTTCTGTGCATAGCAAAGAAGAGATAAGGGCCAACTATAATTCTAGATTTTTGTGTATCCCCCAATACTTTTCAATTATGTATAATGCTTACCGGCACAACTGCCGCTGCTCCCTTACAACAAGAATAACCGAAAGGATTAAAGCCAACGCGTCGCTGACAGGCTGAGCGGCAAAAATGCCGTTTATGCCCCACAGGACAGGGAAGATATAAATAAATGGTATGAGAAACAAAATCTGCCTTAAAAAGGTAATGACAATAGACGGAACCGGCTTTGCAATAGACTGAAAAAAGGTAGTGGCCAGCATTACAAAACCTAGCACAGGTGTGATGCAAAAATTGATTCTTAACCCAACCGTTCCAAGCTCCATCATTTTTTCAGAAGCTCCAAATGAGGATAAGATTGCTTCCGGAAAAGCCATGACAATCAGCCAGATAATGCAGGTAACGCCTACGGAAAGAGCAGAGGCCTGATATAAGGCGGACATGACTCTTTTATAATTTTTGGCTCCGAAATTGTTGCCCACAATAGGCTGGATCCCCTGGCTGATACCGCTGGCAGGCATTATCACAAAGGTCATAATACTGGCTACAACCGCGTACACGCTGATAGCCATATCACCGCCGTATCTGCCCAATTGGCTGTTGTAAACAAGGCTGATGAATCCCATAGCCATCTGTGCAATCCAGAAGGCAAAGCCGCAGGAGACAATTTTTTTGGCAAGCTCAAAATCAAAAGAAAAGGTTTCTCTCTCAATTTCTACTTTTGTATAGCCTTTCAAAATCAGATATGCGCCCAATAAAGTGGAAAGGATTTGTCCTATGACAGTAGCCCAGGCCGCTCCTTCCACGCCCCAGCCCAAAACAGCTACAAAAACGGCATCTAAAATCATATTTGTCACAGCTCCGATGCCGGTGACGTACATCCCCAGGACAGGCCTTCCGGAGACGCGGACAAAATCGCAAAAGACCATGGTAAGTCCCTGGAAGAGACAGCCTAAGGTGACGATTTTATAATAGGGTAAGGCGTAAGAATATGCGGTTTCTGTCACTCCAAATATGGTGAGGATGGGATCTACAAAGATCAGCAAAAGCAGAGATAAGGGGATTTCAAAAATGATAACCAGCAGAAATGCATTTCCGAAAGAACGGTTCATATTTTTCTGCTGGCCTTTTCCGGCAAACAGGCTGAACAGGGAGGAACCGCCCGCGCTGCAGGTCAGCCCAAAGGCTATCATCATAAAAGAAAGAGGAAAGCAGATGGACAGCCCGGCCAATGCGGAAGTACCATTAAAATTCCCTACAAATATGCGGTCAACAATATTGTAAATGGCTGTAATTAGGAGGGAAATAGACGCCGGAATAGAATACTTTAAAATCATGGGGAATAGTTTCCCTGTGGAAAAATTGTTGGTTTCATTCATAATGATTACCTCTCTTTCTAAAATATTAGTTTCCTAAGTATTTGGGCGAAAATATTGGATAGCTTATGATAAGTTATCCATCATTTTCTCAATTACCTGAAAGAAAATTTCCAAGTCTGCTTCAGAAATATCCTTAACAAGTCTTTTTTCCAATTCGGTTAAATCCTCTACGACCTGCTGCCGGTAGATTAAGGCTTTATCGGTCAAAACAATTTTTTTCAGCCGGTTGTCATAAGCAACAGGTTCCCGGACGATCAGCCCGTTTTTTTCCATTTGCTTTAAAAGTTCTGTTGCAGTGGACGGGCGTATGCTGTATTCTTCCTCAATATCTTTTTGAAATACATCCTGTGTCTGTGCCAGCAAAAAGTGGAGCGTCCTTCCCTGGGAACCGCTGAATTCCTTCCTGGAAGAAAGCATATCCAATTTTCTGCGTAACTGGTTGGACAATTTGCTGACATACCTTGCGGCGCTTCGGGTTAGGGAAATCATAGACTCATCCTTTTCTTATTTTATTAGCTTCCTAAGTAATTTTAGATCTGTTCTTTTTATTTGTCAAGTGATTTGCTTGACTTTTTCTCTTGAGGCGGTTAAGATAAACATATAGCGAAAGCTTTCGGCTCCAAACCTCAGACCATTCCTGACGTAAGGCGTCCGAAGTGAGAAAGAACAAAACAAAAATAAAAACCATAGAGTAAAACTAACCGAAAGAATTTCTGACGGAAAGGCCAAATGGAAGGGCGCGCCCTTATAGGGGAACGTCTATTGTGATACAGTATGATACAAAAATCCGGCAAAGCGCGTTACAGGCGTATTTTGCGGGGGTATTTTGTAATATATGCAGGCCTTTTTGCAGGGTCTGCTTTTTTGTTACGTAATATCCGGCAAAAGGCGTCCGTAACATATTCTGCCGGATTTTGCTCTGCAGGCAGGAGGACTTTTTATGGAAAATCAGGAGACGAGAATCGCGGTTATCGGCATTATTATTGACGACAGGAATCAGGCGGAGGCGGTTAACACCCTTTTATCTCAGTATGGCCGGTATGTCATCGGCCGGATGGGCCTTCCCTATGAGAAAAAGCAGGTGAACATTATCAGTATCGTAGTGGACGCTCCCATGGATACCATCAGCGCCCTGTCCGGCAAGCTGGGCCGCCTTCCCGGGGTCAGCTCCAAGGCCCTGTATTCCAAAGCATGAGAAAGGGAAACGCCCCAATGAAAGAATACATAGATCGATTAGCTGCCCGGCATGTCCTCACCCGGGAAGAGTGGATAAGATTGTTTGAACCCTGGGCGGACGGGCAGGGGAGAGTGACAGGCATATCCTGCCCGGTTCCGGAAACCGCTGACGCCGCCCGGTATGCCGCCGCTTTGGCCTGCGGGATCCGGGATGGGATTTACGGAAAAACCGTCTATGTCCGGGGGCTTATTGAGTTTACCAACTACTGTAAAAACGACTGCTATTATTGCGGGATCCGGCGGAGCAATAAAGAGGCGGCCCGCTATCGCCTGACTCTCGAAGACATTTTGGATTGCTGCGAAAACGGTTACAAACTGGGGTTTCGCACCTTTGTTTTACAGGGAGGGGAGGACGGATATTTTACAGATGATCGTCTGGAAGAAATCATCCGGAGTATCAAGAAAAACTGGCCGGATTGTGCAGTTACCCTGTCGGTGGGAGAACGGGACATGGCCAGCTATGCAAGGCTAAAAGAGGCGGGAGCAGACCGGTATCTGCTCCGCCACGAGACGGCAAATGACTTCCATTACCGCAGGCTTCATCCTCCTGAGCTAAGCCTATTAAACCGGAAAAATTGTCTGTTTCACCTAAAACAGCTGGGATATCAGACCGGGGCCGGATTGATGGTGGGATCTCCGGGACAGACGGTAGAAACTCTGGCAGACGACATGGAATTTTTACAAAAGCTGGATCCGGAGATGGTGGGAATCGGCCCTTTTCTTCCCCACTGTAATACTCCTTTTAGAGGAGAACCGGCCGGAAGTACGGCCCTTACGCTATATTTGTTAAGCTTAGTCCGGATTATGCTTCCCTCTGTGCTGCTTCCGGCCACCACCGCGCTGGCCACCGCATCTTCGGGAGGCAGGGAAGCGGGGATCCTGGCTGGAGCCAATGTGGTGATGCCCAATTTATCACCGGAAAATGTCAGGGAAAAGTACCTGCTCTATGATAACAAAATCTGTACGGGAAAAGAAGCTGCCCAGAATCTGGAGGAACTGAAAGCCTCTATGGCTGCAATCGGATACAAGGTAGTTTCTCATCGGGGAGATTATAAAAAGAGGTAGGCTTATCATCAGCCCTGCCAGAAAGGAAAACACATGTATAATCCAAAATCAAAATGTGCAGACGAATTTATCAACCATGAAGAGATCTTAGAAACTCTTCAATACGCCCGGGAAAACAGGCACAACCGGGAACTGATCCAGAAAATTTTAGAGAAAGCCGGGCAAAGAAAAGGCTTGAGCCATCGGGAGGCGGCAGTTCTTTTGGACTGTGATCTGGAGGATAAAAATCAGGAGATCTTTGCTCTGGCAGAACAGATAAAAAAGGATTTTTACGGCAGCAGGATCGTCATGTTTGCCCCTCTTTACCTGTCTAATTATTGTATAAACGGATGTGTTTACTGCCCCTATCATGCCAAAAATAAGCACATTGCCAGAAAGAAACTGACCCAGGAAGAGATCCGAAAGGAGGTCATTGCCCTTCAGGATATGGGCCATAAAAGGCTGGCGCTGGAGACCGGCGAGGATCCGGTTAACTGTCCCATTGACTATGTATTGGAGAGTATTAAGACTATCTACAGCATTAAACATAAAAACGGCGCTATCCGCCGGGTGAATGTGAATATTGCGGCTACTACAGTGGAGAATTACCGGAAGCTGAAGGAGGCCGGAATCGGTACCTACATCCTGTTTCAGGAGACCTATCACAAGGAGAGTTACTTAAAACTCCATCCCACAGGCCCTAAGCATGATTACAACTACCACACCGAGGCCATGGATCGGGCTATGGAAGGAGGAATTGACGACGTAGGCTGCGGGGTACTGTTTGGACTGGAGCTGTACCGGTATGAATTTGCCGGACTTTTAATGCACGCCGAACACCTGGAGGCAGTATACGGAGTGGGTCCCCACACCATCAGCGTTCCCAGAATCAAACGGGCTGACGACATTGATCCGGGGGTGTTTGACAATGGAATTGACGATGATACCTTTGCAAAAATCGTGGCCTGCATCCGCATTGCAGTTCCCTATACCGGCATGATTATTTCCACCAGAGAGAGCAAAGAATGCAGGGAAAGGGTACTGCATCTGGGCATTTCCCAGATTTCCGGCGGCTCCAGAACCAGCGTGGGAGGATATGCAGAGGAAGAGCCGGAGGAAGAATGTTCGGAACAGTTTGATGTCAGCGATAAGCGGACTTTGGATCAGGTGGTAAACTGGCTTATGGGCATGGATTACATCCCCAGTTTCTGCACAGCCTGCTACCGGGAAGGCCGCACCGGAGACCGTTTTATGTCCCTGTGTAAGTCGGGACAGATCGAAAACTGCTGCCTGCCCAACGCCCTGATGACCTTAAAAGAATACCTGATGGATTATGCTTCTGAGGACACCAGACAGAAAGGGGAAGAGCTGATAAAAAGGGAACTTGGCAGTATCCCCAAAGAAAAGGTAAGAGAAATCGTAAAGGGTCGGCTTTTAGAGATCGAAAAAGGAAACCGGGATTTCCGTTTCTAAATGCAGGTTACGAAAGAAAGGAAAGGCTTATGGGACTTAATCAAACTCCTGCTGCAGAACGGATCCACATCGGCTTTTTCGGCAGGCGCAATGCCGGAAAATCCAGCGTGTTAAATGCAGTTACAGGACAGGAGATGGCCGTGGTTTCCCCTATAAAAGGAACCACCACGGACCCGGTATATAAATCAATGGAGCTTTTGCCTCTGGGACCGGTGGTAATGATGGATACCCCGGGAATGGATGATGAAGGGGAGCTGGGAAGCTTGCGGGTAAAGAAAAGCCGTCAGGTTTTAAACCGGACGGACGCCGCTGTTCTGGTAATTGACGGGACAGTGGGAATGGGGGAAGAAGAAAAGGAGATTCTAGAAGAGATCGAGAGAAAAAAGATTCCTTTTCTTGTTACTTTAAATAAATGGGATTTAGTATCAGAGCCCTCCTGTACGATCAGCGGTTCCCTTGCAAAGCTGGAGGAATCGGGGTGTCTCATCCGGATCAGTGCCAAGGATGGAACCGGCATTGAGGAGCTAAAGGAAAAGCTGGGGGCTTTGGTAAAGGAGGACGGAAACAAAAAAACACTTACAGAGGGCTTAATCGGGCCATCGGATTTGGCGGTTTTGGTGGTTCCCATTGATAAAGCCGCCCCCAAAGGCCGCCTGATCCTGCCCCAGCAGCAGACCATACGGGACATATTGGACCACGGAGGATCCGCTCTGATAGTTCCGGAGGACGGACTGGAGCAGGCCATAAGAGAAATGGGGAAAAGGCCCAAAATCGTTATTACGGACAGCCAGATATTTGAGAAAGCGGCGGCCCATACCCCGGAAGACATTTTCCTTACCTCTTTTTCTATCCTTTTTGCCAGATATAAAGGAAGCCTGAAACAGGCCATAGAGGGCGTCCGGGCTCTGGAAAAAATAGAAGACGGAGATAAAATATTAATCAGCGAGGGCTGTACCCATCACCGCCAGTGCGGAGATATCGGAACCGTCAAGCTGCCTGCCTGGATTCGCAGGAATACCGGAAAAGACCCGGTATTCCAGTTTACCTCGGGCCAGGAATTTCCGGAAGATTTAGAAGAGTATAAGCTGATTGTCCACTGCGGCGGCTGTATGCTCAATGAGCGGGAGATGAAGCGCCGTTACGGCTGCGCCCGGGATCAAAACATTCCTATGACCAACTATGGGATTTTGATTGCCCATCTGAGGGGAATTTTAGAGCGGAGCCTAAAACCTTTTCCGGAACTTATTCCATAGTCTGTTCTATAATACTGTCCATGATTTCACGGGAGAGGGCCCCGGATACATAGCCGTATACCTTGCCTTCCTCCGTAATCATAAAGGTGGTGGGGAAGGCGGTAATGCCAAACTGGTAAAACAATATTCCGGTTTCGTCCATTAGTACAGGGAAGGTATAGCCGTTGTCCTCTAAAAATGCGGTAATGTATGCAACATCCCCTTCCCGTCCGGAACCGGGACCAGCTACCCCCAGCACCACAAGATCGCCGGAATTTTCTTCCCAGTCCTCATAAAGGGCCTGGATTTCCGGCATCTCCATTTTACAGGGACCGCACCAGGTGGCCCAGAAATTTAAAAATATGGTTTTGCCCTTATAGTCGGAAAGGTTGTGGACATTGCCAAACTGGTCTGTCAGGGTAAATTCAGGGGCGTCGGGAAGTTCTCTTTCGTCAGAAGGAGAGGCCCCATCGCTGTCGGAAGGAGCATCTTCGCCACTGCCAGAAGAGGCGTTCCCGCTGCTGCCGCCGGAGCTTTCCGCGTCTTCTGCGGTCTCGCCCGGAACTTCTTTGCCGGAAGGTTGGGATGCTTCCGGGTTTTCCTCTTCCGCAGCTTCCCATGAGGACTCTTCCTTCTGGGGAGCAGGAGCAGCCGGAGGCCCGGTCAGATTGGAGCTTAAACCATTCATCCATCCGGTAAGCATCATAATACCCATGAAAACCATGAGAATGCCGCCGATTTTGGTAGTGTAGGAAACCACTTTCCGGTTCTTTTTAAAGAAATCCAAAAGCCTGGCTGTAAACAGGCCCACCAGCAGAAAGGGAATACAAAATCCTGCTGTATACACCCCAATGAGGAAAAATGCCGCCGCCGTATTGCCGGATCCGGCGGCCATTAAAAGTACGGAAGCCAGGGCCGGGCCTACGCAGGGAGTCCAGGAAAAGCTAAAGGTAAAGCCCAGGATCAATGCGGATAGGGGCCCGCTTCCCAGCCGGTCAAAGCGGGGTGAAAATCGCTTTTCCGAGGACAAAAAGCCTGACCGGAACACTCCCAGTTGAAACAGTCCAAAGAGGATGATGAGCAGGCCTCCGATTCTGGAAATCCATATCTGATAATCTGCAAAAAAGCGTCCTAAAGCGCCTGCTCCCATGCCTAATAAAAAGAAGGCAAAGCTGATTCCACCTACAAAAAATAAGGTGTTAATAAGAACTCTTCCCTGGCGGTAATGAATGTGTCCGCTTTCATCAGTAGTCTTTGCCCCTGTGGAAAGATAACCCAGATAAAGAGGAAGCAGAGGCAGCACACAGGGGGACAAAAAGCTGATAAGGCCCTGGAGGAATACCGTCAGGGCAGAAATATTTGTCTCAATTTGAAATCCCATAAAATATCAAATCCTTTCATATAGCATTATCGCTATTCTACCCCAAATCCAGTTATTATGCAATCTTGTATCAGTTCAGACATCTGAGCTGTTTCACAATATCAAACAGAGCGGTTTACAGAACTGCCTTCCACCACCTGCCGGTTGGCTTTCAAAGCGGACTGGTATTTTTCTCCCATCTGTTCCGAGATGGTGTAATAGAGAGTTTCGATGATACACAAAATAGGGATGCGGAAGGAAAAATTATTGTCGTGGGTGGTGGAAAGCATGGTCAGGGGCGCCAGCAGAAGGTCCGTGTATTTGGCAAAAGGAGTGCCCATATAGTTGGAGATTCCGATAATGGTTTGTCCGGTTTCTTTTATTTTTTCCGCAATATTGATAATATCCTTGTTGATGCCGGTTTGAGAGATCAAAAGGGCGATATCCCCCTCCTTAAGACGGGCGGCGGCCAAAAGCTGGTAGTGGAGATCCTCCAAAAAGGTGCTGTTAAGCCCCAGACGGAAGAAAAAATCGTGGGCTTCCCTGGCCAGTACCCCGGAGGTGCCTACGCCAAAAATGTAGATGTGACCGGCATTTAAAAGCAGGGACGCCACATCCTGAATGAGGGAGTATTTCATGGTTTCTAAAGATTCTTCCAGGGCGGCGATGTTGGAGAGAACTACCTGCCGGTAGGTGCTGGTTCCTTCCGGCTCTTTGGAGTCGGGGACATGCTTCCAGGCGCCTGCGGGATTTAAAAGCTCGGAGGCCAGGGCAAGCTTAAACTCCCGAAAACCGGAATATCCCAGCTTTTTCACCGCTGCAATGATGGTGGAAGAGGCAATGCCGATACTTTCGCTTACGTCTGCAATGGCCATGTGGATGACCTGATCCCGGTTGGCCAGGACATAATCGGCGAACAGGCCTTCGCTGTAGCTGAGACTGGCGTATTGATTGGAAATTTGGGTTAAAACACTCTTCATAAATCCATCTCCTCAATTATTTGATATCCGAATTTTGTTCGGAAAAGTCGCAATAACGTTTCTATTGAAGATACAATTATTCTACCATATAATGTATTTAAAATAAATGTCTTACAAAAAAGAAATGAAATCCGGCCGGAATTCTACACTTTTGCCACAAATTTATTTAGGAGAAATTGAATATGGCTGATAAAAAGAATGTACTTTTGATAACGGTGGACCAATGGGCAGGGGCATATTTAGGATGCGCCGGGAACCGGGAAATTCTGACTCCCAGCCTGGATGAGCTGGCCCGCTATGGAATCCGCTATACCAACGCCATCAGCACCACGCCGGTGTGTATCCCGGCAAGGCGGGAGATGATGCTGGGAGTTACCAGCAAGACCCATGGGGATCGGATCTTTTGCGAAACTCTTACCATGCCTTCGGATATCCCTTCTATGGCCCAGGTATTCCGGGATAATGGCTACCAGGCCTATGGAGTGGGAAAACTTCATGTATTTCCCCAGAGAGACCGGATTGGCTTTGACGATGTGATTCTTCACGAGGAAGGACGTCACAAGGCGGGGATGGTTCAGGATGATTATGAGAGGTTTTTAGCGAGAAACGGACATGCCGGAGAGGAAATGGCCCATGGCATGTGCAACAACAACTATTTTTACCGCCCCTTCCATCTGGACGAGACCATGACTCCCACCAATTGGGCTACCAGGGAAATGTGTGAGACCATTTTAAGAAAAGACCCCAGCCGCCCGGCCTTTTGGTATCTGTCCTACGCAGCTCCCCACCCGCCGCTGGCCCCGCCGAAAGAGTATCTGAAATTTTATGACAACGCAGAATTTACAGACCCGCCGGTGGGAGAGTGGACCAAAAAGGATCCATCAGAGCTTCCCTTTGGCTTCCAGTATTATAAGAATCTTTATAACTGGTTTGACACCAAGGAACGCCGGGATATTGCAAAGAAGGCTTACTATGCCACTTGCACCTATATTGACCACCAGATCCGCCTGGTGGTGGGAACATTAAGGGAACAGGGTCTTTTGGAAGACACCATTATCCTATTTACTGCGGATCACGGCGAGATGTTGGGAACCCACGGCCTTTTTGGTAAATTCCTCATGTATGAAAACTCGGTAAAGATTCCGTTTATTTTATCTCCGCCGGCAGATTGTAATATGGTATGCAACCGGGAGGATGATCGGATTGTGGAGTTAAGGGATGTAATGCCCACCCTTCTTACCCTGGCAGGGCTTCCGGTGCCGGATTATGTGGAGGGAACTTCTCTTACAGAAGATTATGAGAGGGAATATTCCTACGGAGAGCTTTGGGAGGATGACAGAGCTACCAGAATGATCCGCACCAAGACCCGGAAACTGATTTATTACCCGGTAGGCAATCTGAGTCAGCTTTTTGATTTGGAAAAGGATCCTATGGAGCTGACAGATGTGGCGGGGGATCCGGCCTATGCCAGGGATTTGGAAGAATTAACGGAAAAGTTGATTTCTCATCTGTACGGCTCTGATGAGAAGCTTCTGGAAAATGGAAAATTAAAAGGGCTGCCTCAGAAAAAGTATGATTTTTCAGCCAGCCTTCAGGATGGAAACAAGCTGTTTCAGGGAAGGGACATGCTGCTGCAGAGAGGAATCCGATAGAATCAATTTTAGAAGGTTTAGAAAGGGGACTATTTTATGAAAAAGAATATGAGAAATATAACGGCATTGTTACTGACAGTTAGTTTGGCAGGAGCAGCTCTTTCGGGATGCGAAGCCAAAGAAGAAGCTTACCCTGACGGGAATATTAACGTCATCGTCTCTGCTTCCGCCGGAGGCGATACCGATACTTATGCAAGGATATTATCTACCTACCTGGAGGACGAGTTAGGAGTTACCCTTTCCATTGTCAACAAGGGAAGCGCCATTGAGGGGACCAGAGAAGTTTATAATGCAGAGCCGGATGGCTATACGGTAGAATTTTTCCATGCCTCTTCTCTCCTTACGAAAATCGTGGGAACCACAGATATAGGAGGGCTGGATCAGACTATCTGCACCATTCCGGTGGTGGATACCACTCAAACTCTGGTAATTCCGGCGGCAAAGTATCAGGATATTGATGACTTTGTACAGCGGGCCCTATCAGGGGAAGAAATTATCGCAAGTGTGAATCAGGGATCCTATGCCCACTTAGCCTGCGCCCTGTTTGAGGGCGAGATCGGGGCGAATTTCAAGTATGTAGATTCCCAGAACGCAGCAGAGCGGATCACCGATATGCTGGCAGGCCGCATTGACATTTTCTTTGCGCCTTATGGAACAATCCAGCAGTATGTGGAGTCGGGAGATTTTATTTCCCTGGGAATTATGTCGGATGAGCGCAATGAATTCCTGCCGGATGTGCCCACTTTAAAGGAACAGGGCTACGACATTACGATGGATAAGTATTTCTACTTTGCATTTCCGCCCAAAACCGATCCTCAGATTGTCAACACATTTGCAGCGGCAGTGGAAAAAGCAGTGGCGAACCCGGAATGCAAGGAAAAGTTCGCAACCTACAGCATTGTTCCGGAGTACAATTCCCCTGAAAAATCGGTAGAAATTTTGAAAGCAGCAGAAAGCTCTTACGGGCAGTATAAGGACGTGCTTTCCGGACAGTAAACCTGTATGCGCCCGGCGGTGGACGTGCCACCACCCATGAAAGTTAGGCGGGCGCATGGGGCATACCTGAATTTATGCCGCCTGTCGGCGGCAGACTTCCGTAGTAAAGAAAGGATAAAGATGAATAAGGATAAGTTGAGAAAAGCCCTTCCGTCAGTGGTATATTTAATCATTGCCGCCATTTTTTACTGGCAGACCTTTTCCATCCGTCAGTCCACCAGCGGCAGTATTGGCGCTATCACTCCCCGCACAGTGCCCAGATTTATTATCCTGTGCTTTACATTCTGTGCAGTGCTAAATTTGTATCATGATCTGAAAAAAGATGGAGAAGAAGCTCCCTATATTCAGGTTCCCATAAAGTATCTGGCAGCCGGTCTGGCATTTTTATTTATTGCCCTGTCCGTGAAAACCCTGGGATTTGTTCTCTGCGGTATTGTATTTTTGTTTGTATTATTTATGGTGCTGGATGATCAACCGCCTACCAAAAAAAGAGTGGTGTTAAACTTTTTGATGGCAGCCGGATTTTCCATGGTTTTGTGTTATGGATTCCGATACGGTTTAAACGTAAGGATTCCGCTGTATCCAAGACTGTAGGAGGAAGGTAAATGCGAAGCATTTTCAGGATACCTTCCGACGATATGGCAGGTGGCGCAGGGCGTCGCGTGCCGATACATTACTAGGAGGAAAGGTATATGTTAGAGAACTTTATGACAGCAATTCTGACCCTGTCACCGCAAAATATCTTGCTGATTTGCGGAGGAGTTATCATTGGTTTGGTTTTCGGCGCGATTCCGGGACTTTCCACCACCATGGCGGTGGCCCTGTTTTTACCCATTACCTTTGCCATGGAGATGGAGCCCAGTATTTCCATTTTGATGGGACTTTATATTGGAGGATTTTCCGGAGGCCTTATCTCTGCAATCCTTTTAAATATTCCCGGCACTGCGGCATCCCTTATGACCTGCATGGACGGACATCCCATGGCCCGCAGGGGCGAAGCCGGGAAGGCGCTGGGGCTGGGGATTTTCTCGTCCTTTTTAGGGGGCGCCATCAGCATTGTGGCATTGATTTTAATTGCGCCTATGCTGGCAAACATTGCCCTGAAATTTGGATCTTTTGAGTATTTTTCCCTGACCTTTTTGCACTCAGCATTATCGTTACCATGTCGTCTAAGGATATAGTAAAGGGGACTATCTCAGGCTTGCTGGGGATTTTGGTGGCCATGATCGGTCCGGCCCCCGTGGATACTTATCCCAGATTTACTTTTGGAATTCCCGCCCTGGAAAGCGGAATCGACACCACGGTGGCCCTTATCGGTATTTTTGCTATCTCTGAGATTTTTATCATGGCGGACAGAAAAGGACGGGAGACCGTCAATAGGGTAGCGGTCCAGAATTATAAAGTAAAAGGATTGGGTTTTACCTTTGCTGAATACTGGAAAGAAAAGTTCAATGTGATCCGTTCTTCCGTCATCGGAATTTTGATTGGGATCCTGCCAGGTATCGGAGGGACTCTTGCCAGCATTATCAGCTATAACACGGCGAAAAAGGCTTCCAAACATCCGGAAGAGTTTGGGAAAGGGGCAGTTTCCGGGCTGGTTGCCTCTGAGACTGCCAATAATGCGGCCATTGGCGGGGCTATGATCCCTCTTCTGGCTTTGGGAATTCCGGGGGATGCGGTGACCGGCCTGCTTTTGGGGGCCTTTACCATGAAGGGAGTCCAGCCCGGCCCTCTGATGTTTACCAATGATGTCAAGACCATTTATTATATCTTTGCAGCAATGATCATTGCCAATCTGGCGATGCTGGTTGCTAATTATTTCTCTATCCCGGCTTTTGTGCGGCTTTTGCGGATCCCGAAACGGATCCTGTTCCCGGTAGTTGGGTTCCTGTGTGTATTGGGAGTCTACGGCCTTAACAGCAGCACTTCCGATTTGGTCCTTATGCTGGTATTTGGGGTAATAGGTTTCTTTATGAAGAAATGGGGATTAAAGGAACAGCCCTTTATTATTGGAATTTTGGTAGGATTTATGGCAGAGCAGAACTTCCGCCGGGCTATTATGTACAGCAGCGGCTCCTTCCTCCCATTTGTTACCAGTCCTATTTCCCTTCTGTTTTTAGCAGCGGCTTTCGGAAGCATTGGCTTTACCGTTTACCGGTCAGTGAAGAAGATGAGCGTGGCAGTGGAGGAGTAGGGCGCTAAACGAAGATGGGGCTGCGGCTATTTTGATTAAGTACATGAAAACTTTTGGTTTTCGTGTAAATAATGAAGTATTTGAAAAAGACTCCCTGGCGCAACATTGCTTGCGCCAGGGAGGAAGACAAAGAGCTAATGAAATTTAACGATGAATCCTAATTTTTTTCTGTCAGCATTTGGTAGATCCATCTGCCAGAGTCGCTTAAATCACTTTCTGTAAAACCGCTGGTTTTGGCGCAGGAGCTGTTAAGGATAGCGGACGTCTCATTTTTATTAGAGAGATTCCAAGCCACATAGCTGATCTGGTTCTGATCCATCAGGTCTATCCACTGCCGGGCCTGTACTGTGTCAATTGATCCATTGCCGCTGGCGTCACAGATGCCATATTCGGTGACAAAGATGGGAAGACCGGCCTCTATTGCGGCTGCCATCTTGTTTCGCAGATCCTCCTTGTGGGTGGCGGCGTAGAAGTGGAGAGAGTACATAATATTGTCAAACCCGGTAATGGGATCCCTGGCGGCCTCATCCACATACTGGGACCAGTTTGGCGTTCCCACGATAATCACTCCATCCTTGTCATTTTTCCGGATGACATTGATAATGGTGTCGGCGTATACCTTGATGTCGTCCCAGCTTGTGCCTCCGTTTGGCTCGTTGCAGATCTCGTACAGGACATTATTGTAGCCTGCATAGGTTCGTGACATCTCATCAAAAAATGCGCTGGCCTCTGCAATGTGCTGGTTGGGGTTTGAGTCAGAGAGAATGTGCCAGTCGATGATAACATACATATCCTGGCTGGCAGCATACTGAACTCCGTTATGAACCAGAGTTTTCAGCTGATTCTGGTCGCCGCCGGTGCAGTATCCATTGTACTCTGCAGTGTACAGAGCGAGACGTATCACATTTACATCCCACTGGGTTTTCAGCTGGGAGAAACATTCCTCATTGACATAGTCCGGAAACCATGCCAGGCCGTGGGTGCTGATTCCCCTTAGCTGCACAGGAGAACCGTCCCTGCCGCACAGTTTTGTCCCTTCCACGTGGAGAGGACCTGTGACAGAGGGGCAGGGGACAGGAGCCGGCATATTTGAAAGAGGAGCAGATGCCGCCAGGCTTTGATATCCCGGAATCCATACTGCCAGCGACAGAATGATAAGGGCTTTACAGACCGTTCTCAACATCATAGGGTACGTTCCTTTCTGATTACAATCTTTGGGGGTCTTTTAGTGGAATTACCATGTTCCACGTTTCTGTTGCATCCATAAAATTATTACAGCCATCAGAAGTTGCAAAAAAGGCATGAGTAGCAACGCCTTCTTCAAAAAGCAGAAAAGGCCGTTCCAGGCTTCCCATCTGTTCTGTAATTCCGTCATCCCATAAAATATTTCTGGAATAAGCCAGTTCTCCCATATGTAAAGACCAGTCGATGCCATTGAGGGAAGAGGCGTGGATTCCGCCGAAACGCTCCCCGCATACGTTTCCAATCATATCCTTTGCAATCATCTCATAACCTTCTGCGGTTCTCCAGATAAACGGATCCTCCAGAATGACGTTCTGACCGGCAAACAGCGGGCATGGGATACAGAGTGGAAGGGCTGGCTGAAATGAGCGCTTTTTGCGGTTCCAAAAACCATATCTGTGTGCAATTGCCCGGTGTATGGCGGCTTTTTATATCCCCTGGCCTTATAAAGAAGCAGCACCGAGCCGTCCGGATTATAACAGGGAGCCGGATTCGAGACCAGATAGTTGTCAAAACAGGCGGGCCGGGTGCTTAGGATAGGCGCATCCTTTCGCTCCCAGGGGCCAAAAATGCTTTTGGAAACAGCCATTCCGATCCGTTTATGACTTCTGGCAGTCTGTACCCGGATATCATCGGAAGAGACTGGCTCTCCGGGCCTGGGCGCTTCAAAAGGATAGGTGGTTCCCATATAGTAAAGAACATAGGTGTCTTCCCATTTGGTGATAATTGGATTATGGGTAGAACAGCCATCCCAGTATGCAGGCCCTCTGGCAGGAAGAACCACCTCTTCAAATTCATAAGGCCCGCAGGGGTCCGGGGCGCTGGCCCGCACAATTTCAGACTGGAACATCCAACCAGGATGCATAGGGAGTGTTTTGGGCCATCTGGAGGCAAAAAGATGGTAACGGTTATCTTCCCCTTTTATGGCGGAACCGCACCAGACCCAGTAATCTTTCATTCGAAATCCCCCGCCTCGGGGAGCGGGGAGCATACGCTCTCGTAAATGCAATTGATTTGTTGACATAATGAAAACCTCTTTTTGTTTTTGTTGACTTGTCCACTGAAGGTAGCATACCATAAAAGTGAAGAGATTACAATTGACGTTTATTTGGATATTAGAACACGCAATAACCTTGACATGACGTTGTCAGGGCTATTATGTTATAACCTGACTTTTACAGTTTTATAATCAAAAACCCCCTACCTAGCCTGAAAACAAGGCATTTGTAGGGTGTTCTTGGTGTTATGCTCTTTTACTTAATTCCATTTCTTTAAAAAATCTCTTGAAGTCTTCCTGCT
>CAJUJM010000090.1 GCA_910586755.1 uncultured Lachnospiraceae bacterium | reverse complement strand
TAACAATTAATAAGAGAAAAGGGGTAAATGAAAATGGCTAACACAGTCGACAAGAAGGAAAGGATGTTAATGATCCATGCCCTGGTTGGCGCCGGTATTATGTTATTTTTCCGGTATCTGCCCATCAGCCTGCCCGAGGTAACTCCAGTTGGCATGGAAGTCCTGGGAATTTTCCTGGGAACTTTGTACTTATGGACCTTTGTGGATCCGATTTGGGGGAGCTTGCTTTCCATCGGTATGCTTGGTTTCTCCCACTACAGCAACATGAATGCAGTATTAAGCTCTGCATTCGGTTCTCCTGTTACGGTTCAGGTATTGTTTATGCAAATTATGTCCGGCGGTCTTGCATATTACAAAATCAGTGGTTACATAGGCCGGTTCTTCTTAACCAGAAAGTTTACCAACGGAAAACCCTGGTTATTCCTTGGCGTTCTCTGCGTGGGCTGCTACTTTATCGCAGGCTTTATCAACGCATTTACTCCGATTTTCGTATTATGGCCGGTTCTGTATGGAATTTTTGATGAGGTTGGCTATAAGAAGGGTGACGCATTCCCCAGAGTTGCAATTACCATGATCGTAGTTGCTTCCCTTATCGGCTTCCCCATGGCGCCCTTTGCCCAGAATGGTCTGGCGCTGCTCAGCAACTTTGAAAAGATCACCGCAGAGATGCCTGGCGGGCCTATCACAGTAAACAGCGGCTCTTATTTGATTACTGCTATTATTTTAGGTATGATTATGATTCTTGCGGCTATTATGCTTTGCAAGTATGTATTCCGCCCGGATACTTCCAAGATGAAGAATTTTGATGTAGAGAGTTTAAACAAGAATCCTCTGCCTCCTATGAACCTGCAGCAGAAAATGTACTGTGTAGGATTCATGCTGGTTATCTTAGGGCTGATGCTTCCGTCCCTGTTCCCGACTCTGCCGGGTATGGCGTTCTTAAAGCCTGCCGTTTACGGTATTGCTATGACTATGGTTGCCATTATGGCGGCTATCCGCATCAAAGGCGAGCCTCTTATGGATATTCCTAAGATCCTGGCTACCAACATGAGCTGGGGCGCGTACTTCATCATCGTTGCCGCTGTATTTTTAGGAAGTGTATTAACCGATCCTTCCACCGGTGTTTCTGCATTCCTGGCATTTATCCTGTCCCCGATTTTCGAGGGCATGTCCCCGGCCATCTTTATTATTCTGATTCTGGGCCTGGGCGGTATTTTAACCAACCTGTGCAACAGTTTGGTTATTGGTATGATTTTACAGCCCATTATCATGACTTACAGTATTCAGACCGGTGCTGACGCCAGACCCATCGTAACACTGATGATTCAGTTTGTACTGTTATCAGCAGCAGTTACCCCGGCGGCTTCTCCCTTTGCGGCGATTCTTCACAGCAACAAGGAGTGGGTTCCTACCAAGTACGTATATCAGTACACCTTGCCTATCGTTTTAGTTGAAATGGCGATTATGCTGATTGTAGGTATCCCGTTAACCAGCATCCTGATGTAAGAATAAATAAAAACATAAACCTTTGTGCTTAAACTTTTGGATTATAGAGGGTTCCGTCGGAATCCTCTATAGTCGCGAAATCAGAAAGGAGATTGATAACAATGGCACAGTATGATGTAGTGATTATTGGCGCCGGACCGGCGGGTATGACAGCAGCAATTTACGCGGCCAGGGCAGACATGAGCGTCCTGATGCTGGATAAGCTTGCCCCTGGCGGACAGATTATCAATACCAATGAGATTCAGAACTATACCGGAGTAGGTACAGTAAACGGAGCTGAGCTGGCATATCAGATGTTCGAGCACACACAGCAGTTTGACACCATCACCTTTGACTATGCTACTGTCAGGGAAGTAAAAGACAACGGCTCCGAGAAGGTAGTAGTATGTGAGGAAGACGGTAAGGAGTTTACCACCAAGTCTGTAATCCTGGCAACCGGCACTCAGCCCAGAACTTTAAACATTCCCGGCGAGGATAAGTTCAGAGGCAACGGCGTAAGCTGGTGTGCAATCTGTGACGGAGCCCAGTACAGAGACCGGGATGTAGTGGTAATCGGCGGCGGTAATTCTGCAGTAGAGGAGTCCATCTTTTTAGCCGGTATGGTAAAATCTATTACCATTGTAACCATGTTTGATTTAACTGCGGATCCCATTGCCTGCGATAAACTTCGCGCTATGGAAAACGTAACTATCTATCCCTATCAGGATATTTTAGAGATTACAGGCGATACCAAGGTGGAAGGCGTTCACTTTAAATCAACCAAGACCGGTGAAGAAAACACGGTAAAATGCGACGGCGTTTTTGAATATATCGGGTTGACACCCACTACTGACTGTTTCAAGGACCTGGGCGTATTAAATAAATTTGGTTATGTGGAAGTAGATGAGCGCATGGCTACCAAAAAGGCCGGTATTTTCGGGGCAGGCGACTGTGTTACCAAGAATCTGCGCCAGGTAATTACCGCCTGTGCAGACGGTGCTATCGCTGCTCAGGAGGCATCCCATTACGTAAAGAATCTGGAGGATTAATTTAACAGCTCAGGCGGAGCTTGAAGGCGCATCCCATGTTCGTCTGCACCGTCCTTACTGTTATCAAGAAACTATATTATTAAGGAGGAGAGTACCATGTTAAAAGAAGTAAACAGCGCTGAGTTTAAGGAGCTGGCCGATAAGGGCTTAGTTCTGGCCGACTTTTTCTCGACAACCTGCGGTCCCTGCAAGATGCTGGGATTTGTATTAAAGGATGTTGAAAAAGAGTTTGGCGACGATTTAACTATCTTAAAGGTGGATTTTGACCAGAACAAAGAACTGACTGCAGAGTACGGCGTAGCAGGCTACCCCACCCTGATCCTGTTAAAGGACGGAGCTGAGGTAAAACGCCTTCAGGGACTGCAGCAGAAGCCGGTAATTGTAAACATGGTTAAGGAGAACATGTAATTCGGATAAGAAGCAGGTGTACAAAACTAGTGTACTGGTAACAGTTGGCAACTGTTGCCTAAAAAATGATATGGAGGAAAAACAAAATGGGCGTTAATTACATCTATGAAGATCACTTAATTGATCGTCAGTACGAGGCAGAGCAGGCAATGCTAAAGGAGTTTGAGGCTGGCAATTACACCATTCAGAATCCTTTGGTAAAGTACAATCTGTACATTATCAGTCCCTTGTCCGCAGTAGTATGTTTTGAAACTGAGGAAGAAACTGCAGTTACCATTACTGTATTTGGTAAAACCAGACAGGCTAATATGAGCCACACCTTCCCCAAAGCTAAGAAGCATGTGCTTCCGGTTGTAGGCCTGTATTCCAACTATGCAAATAAAGTAGAGATCCGTGCATATCGCGGGGAGTCTAATGTGATCACCATTGATGTACCGGACGTATACAATGGCAAGAAGGTTATCCACTATATGGATACCACTCCCGAATATTTACAGGATAACGTGATTTTGGTTTCCCCGGCAGGTGAGGATCTGGCTTCCGCATTTGACTATGCCGGCGATGCAAGGTGGCATATGAATGTAGCCTGCGTATTTGACGTAAAGAGATTAAAGAACGGAAACCTGATTATGGGTTCCAGCCGTCTTTTAAAGATGCCCTACTATATGTCCGGTCTGTATGAGATTAGCCCCTGCGGCAAGATCTACAAGGAATTCCGCGTACCCGGCGGTTATCACCATGATGAGTTTGAGATGGAAGACGGCAATATCCTGTGCCTGACCGAGGACTTGGAGAGCGAGACGGTAGAGGATATGTGCGTTCTGTTAGACCGCAACACCGGAGAGATCTTAAAGACCTGGGATTACAAGAAATTCCTGAATCCAAAGACTGTAAGCCATTCCGGAAGCTGGTCTGAGGAAGACTGGTTCCACAACAACGCAGTTTGGTATGACAAGAATACCAACTCCTTAACCTTCTCCGGCCGTCACATTGACAGTATGGTAAATATTGACTTTGAGACCGGCGAGTTAAACTGGATTATCGGCGATCCGGCAGGCTGGCCCCAGGATATGGTTGATAAATATTTCTTTAAGCCTGTTGGAAACAACTTTGGCTGGCAGTATGAGCAGCACGCTAACGTGATCACCCCCAACGGCGATGTTATGTGCTTTGACAACCACCATTACGGCTGCAAGGCAGTTGACCGTCCGGACAAGGAATTAAAGGCAAAGGACAACTACTCCAGAGGCGTCCGCTATCGTATCAACACCAAGGACATGACCATTGAGCAGGTTTGGGAGTACGGCAAGGACAAGGGAGCTGAGTTCTTCTCCCCGTACATTTGCAACGTAGAGTATTATAATGAAGGCCATTACATGGTACATTCCGGCGGTATCGCATATGATACCGATGGCGTTCCCTCAGAAGCTCTGGGCGCATTTGCAAAGGATATGGGCGGCGATCTTCACAGCATTACGGTAGAAGTTTGCGATAACAAGAAGAAGCTGGAAATGGACTGCCCCGGCAACTATTACCGCGGCGAGAAGCTGAAATTGTACAGCGACGGAATTAACTTAGAGCTGGGTAAAGGCCAGATCTTAGGCGCTATGGGCCATACTAAGGAATTTGAGACCGACATTCCTATGGAAAGCTGCGGCGAGCTGCTTCCGGAAAGCTGCAATGCAAGAATTGTAGAAGAGATTGACCGCTTTACCTTCTTCTCCAGATTTGAGAAGGGCCAGATGGTTATGATGCTGTTAGAGCAGGGCGACGAGGTTCACAGATATTTTATCTCCACCACCGCTGTAGCTTACCTGGCTATGTGCTGCGGAACGTTCCTGGATTCTGACGAGCGCAACACCAAGACCAGTGTAAACAAGACCGGCTTAAAGGGCGTCTATGACGTAAGAGTGATTATAGACGACAAGAAGTACGAGACCGGCGTACAGATTAAGTGCTAATCTGTAGATTGGTAAAACTAGATATACCGGGGCTCCCCTAATGGGAGTCCCAGTTTATACTTAAACTAAAAGGGGGAATTACCAATGGGAGTTTTATTCAAAGAAATTGATCACATTATTGACCGTCAGTACGCCGCTGAGGAAGCATTCCTGGCTGAGTACAAAAAAGGCAGCTACACCATTGACAATCCGTATGTGGTGGTAAATCCGTATATTATCGCTCCGCTTACCGCCCTGGTAATGTTTGAGGCAGCAAAACCTGCCTTTGCAAAGGTTACGGTTAAGGGTAAGGCTGCAGCCGGTGATTACATGTACCGCCCGGCCAGCGATTCCATCCATATGGTGCTGCCCATCTATGGATTGTATCCCGAATACGAAAATACCGTTGTTATCGAGCTGAGCACCGGAGAGACCAAGGAATTGAAAGTTCAGACCGAGGCGCGCCCGGAGAAGCTTCATAAGCCCACCAGCATCCAGACTACCCCGGAATATTTTGGCGATAACGTAATGTTTGTAAGCCCTACCTCCCCGGCTCTTACCGCTGCTTATGACTATGCAGGCGATGCCAGATGGTACAATACCTTAAACCTGGCATTTGACTTAAAGAGAGTGAGAAACGGCCGCCTCCTGGTAGGTACAGACCGTCTGGTAGCTCCGCCTTACCACACTACCGGTATTTATGAGATGGGTATGATTGGTAAGATCTACAAAGAGTTCCGGATCCCCGGCGGTTATCACCATGACGAGTGGGAGATGGAAAACGGCAACATTCTGATTTTAAGCCAGATTTTGGAAAGAGGAACGGTTGAGGACTACTGCGTAATGGTAGATCGGGAGACCGGTGAGATCTTAAAGACCTGGGATCATCAGGATGTACTTCCGGTTTATCCCGTAGGCGGATCCGGCAGTCAGGACGGCCATGACTGGTTCCACAACAATGCCGTATGGTACGATAAAAAGACCAACTCCCTGACCTTCTCCGGACGCCATCAGGATATTGTTATCAACCGCGATTTTGAAACCGGTAAGTTAAACTGGATCATCGGCGATCCTGAGGGATGGCCGGAAGACATGCAGAAGTATTTCTTCAAGCCTGTAGGCGACGGTGACTTTGACTGGCAGTATGAGCAGCACGCATGTATGGTTCTGCCTAACGGCGATATCATGTGCTTTGACAACGGCCATTACAGAGCAAAAGTAAAGGAAAAATATGTTCCTGCCAAGGACAACTTCTCCAGAGGCGTTATCTACCGTATCAACACGGAAGACATGACCATTGAGCAGGTATGGCAGTACGGAAAGGAGCGGGGAGCAGAGTTCTTCTCCTGCTACATCTGCAACTGCGAATATTACGAGAACGGCCATTACATGGTACATTCCGGTGGAATCGGCAAGAGAGGCGACGAATACTTAAACTTCCCGGGAGCAGGCCTTACCGACGAGATTGAGAGCGGAGCAGTTCAGCTAAGCTCCATCACCGTTGAGGTTAAGAACGATAAGGTTCTCTATGAGATGCACTTACCGGCTAACTATTACCGTGCTGAGAAGCTTCATCTGTATGACGAAAATGACAGGGTAACCTTTGGAAAGGGCCAGCTCCTTGGTCATATTACCGCTACCGAGGAGTTTATGACCGAGGCTCCCGCAGAGCCTGCCGGCATGATCCCTGATGAGTACAAGGCTAAGATTGCCAAGGAAGCAGACCGTATCGTATTTAAGGGAAGCTTTGAGAAGGGAACCCTGGTAATGCTGAATCTGGAGGGTAAAAACGGTACTCCTACCCGCCGCTATTTTGTTCCCACCACCAAGCGTCCATTCCTTGCAATGTGTGTAGGAACCTTCTTAGAGCACGATGCAAGAGCAGTGGAGTTCCCGGTAGGAACCGAGAATATTCCTGGTGAGTATGAGATTACGGTTACCATAGATGACAAGAAATATGACACTGGAGTGTCAGTAATTGTTTGATAAAATGTAGCAGCTTAAACTATTGCGAAAAAATATAAAAAACTTGGAATTTACCGGTTATATATAGACATAACCACCAAAACCATGTTATAATTGAAAATGATGTGGGAGAGTATGCCGGAAACAGGGGTTTCCGGCACTCACCAAGTTGTTACGTTAATTTTTGGTAGCGATACCATAAAAAAGGAGGATAACTCAATGGGCTACAAAGTAAGCTTCGATGAAGTGAACCAGATTTTTGCCGATTTGAGCAAAGAGTACGAGATCTGGGCGCCAAAAAGATTCCCGGGCAAGGGCCGCTATTCTGATACGGATATTATCCGTTACGACAAGGTAAAGGCTGTAGAAGAAATTGTTTTTGATGAGAAGTCTGATTTCCCGGCAAAGGAGGTTTTATCTCCCATTACCGAGCCTTTGTTCTACTTTACCGAGGACGAGTACAGAGAGAGCAAGATTAACAGCAAGAAGCTTTTGATCTTTATGCGTCCCTGCGATATCGCAGCTCAGCAGCGTCAGGAGAGAATCTACTTAGGAAACGGTGGATTCAGTGATATGTACTATGAGAGAATGCACGAGAAGGTTAAGATCGTCATGATGCAGTGTGATTTAGACGATGACACCTGCTTCTGCGTAAGCATGGGTACCAACAAGACTGATAACTACAGCCTGGCAGTCGTTTGCAAGGACGGCGCGTTAAAGGTTGAGGTAAAGGATGATACCTTTGCACCGTACTTTGACGGCAAGACAGCAGAGGACTACACTCCTTCCTTCCCCACTGAGAACAAGACCAAGGTTACCCTTCCTGAGATTCCCAATAAGGAAGTATTGACCAAGTTAAAGAGCCATCCGGTATGGAACGAGTATAACAAGAGATGTATCTCCTGCGGCAGCTGTACCGTTGCCTGCAGCACCTGTACCTGCTTTACCACTACCGATATCGCTTACAATGAGAACGGCAGCGTAGGCGAGAGAAAGAGAACCACAGCTTCCTGCCAGATCGAGGGCTTTACGGATATGGCAGGCGGACACAGCTTCCGCAACACTCCTGGTGATCGTATGAGATTTAAGGTGCTTCATAAGTTCCATGATTATAAGGAGCGCTTTAAGGATTATCATATGTGTGTAGGCTGCGGCCGCTGCATTTCCCGCTGTCCGGAATTTATTTCCATTACAGCGACTGTTGACAAGATGAACAAAGCCATTGCAGAGATCGTGGCTGAAGAGAACAAATAAGGAGGAGGGGAGATTACTATGAACAATCCGGTAAAACCAGTTGCCTGCAAAATTTTGGAAATCAAGCAGGAAACCAAGCTTGAATATACGTTTAAAGTGGAGACCGATATCAAACCTTCCCACGGACAGTTCTTACAATTGTCTATCCCGAAGGTAGGAGAAGCTCCCATTTCCGTCAGCGCATACGGCGATGGCTGGATGGATTTTACCATCCGTTCCGTTGGTAAAGTTACCGAGGAAATCTTTAAGAAAGAACCAGGCGACACCCTGTTCCTGCGCGGCGCATACGGCAAGGGCTGGCCGGTTGAGAGCCAGTTCAAGGGCAAGCACATGGTAGTGATTGTTGGCGGTACCGGTTTAGCTCCTGTACGCAGCATGCTGCGGGTATTTGCTGAGAATCCGGGTTATGTGGAGAGCGTTACTTTGATCGCAGGCTTCAAGAATGAAGAAGGTATTGTATTCCGCAACGAGATCGAGGGCTGGAGAGATAAGTTTAACTGTATCTACACCCTGGACAGAGATAAGATTGATAACTGGGAAGTTGGTTTCGTAACCCAGTTTGTTTCCAAAGTTCCGTTCAAGGATTTCGGCGACAACTACGAAGTGGTAATCGTTGGACCGCCGCCAATGATGAAGTTTACCGGTATCGAAGCAACCAAGTGTGGTGTTCCGGAAGAGAAGATTTGGGTATCCTTCGAGCGTAAGATGTCTTGTGCAATCGGTAAGTGCGGACACTGCCGTATTGACGAGACCTATGTATGCTTAGAGGGTCCGGTATTCAACTACACCCAGGCTAAGTATCTGGTAGATTAAAGAAAGGGGCGGACAAGAATGAATCACGATATTGATGTTAAAAAGACACGAATTAACTGTTTCAGACAGTCTAAGGTACCTGGAGAGTTTATGCTTCAGCTCCGTGTTCCGGGCGCTTTGATTGATGCAAAGCATCTGGCATTGGTTCAGGAACTGTGCGAGAAGTATGGCAATGGTACATTCCATATGGGTATGCGTCAGACCTTAAATGTACCAGGCATCAAGTATGAGAATATTCCGGCAGTAAATGCTAAGATTAAAGAGTATATTCAGGACGTAAACGTGGAAATGTGCGACTGCGATATGGAAGCAGACGATCAGGGCTATCCCACCATTGGCGCCAGAAATGTTATGGCATGTATTGGTAATTCCCACTGTATCAAGGCTAATGCCAATACCCATGAGATGGCTAAGAAGATCGAAAAACTGGTGTTCCCCAGCCACTACCATATCAAAGTTTCTGTTGCAGGATGTCCCAATGACTGTGCAAAGGGTAACTTTAACGATTTCGGTGTAATGGGTATCTATAAGATGGTTTATGATCAGGACCGCTGTATCGGCTGCGGCGCCTGCGTAAAGGCTTGTGATCACCATGCAACCGGCGTTCTTTCCTTAAACGACCATGGAAAGATTGATAAAGACACCTGCTGCTGCGTAGGCTGCGGCGAGTGCGTTATCGCTTGTCCTACCGGCGGCTGGACCAGAGGCGACACCCATTTATGGCGTGTTACTTTGGGCGGACGTACCGGCAAGCAGTTCCCGCGTATGGGCAAACTGTTCTTAAACTGGGTAACCGAGGACGTAGTTCTTGGTATGTTCGGCAACTGGCAGAAGTTCTCCGCATGGGTAATGGACTACAAGCCTGAGTACCTCCATGGCGGACACCTGATTGACCGCGCTGGTTATATCAAGTTTAAAGAGATGATTCTGGATGGCGTTGAGCTGAATCCGGAAGCTAAGGTTGCAGAAGAACTGTACTGGACTGAGGCTGAGCAGAGAGCAAATATCCATGTAAAGCCTATTTCCAAACATCATAAGGCAGGTCCCCAGTAAGTTGGGTGTATCAGTACACTAAAAATAATTTGATTTTATATAGGAAAGCCAGGGGTTACATAGCCCCTGGTTTTCGTTACGGAGTACTTTGGATTGGAGACGAAAAAAATGTACTGTATCAGCGTAAGCCACAAAAAAGCCCCGGTATCGGTTCGGGAGAAATTTGCCTTTTCACCGGAGGAAAAGAAAACATTGCTGGCGGGCCTTACCGCCAGCCCGGAGATTCATGGCGCAGTGGTGCTCTGCACCTGCAACCGCAGCGAGTTTTACGTGTCCGGAAGCAAAAAGGCAATTTCTATCCTGCAGGATCAGGTGGCGGAGTTAAAGAAAATCCGCCTGGAAGAGCTTTTGCAGTATTTAAATATATACAGCGAGGATCAGACCATCTCCCATGTATTTAAGGTGTGCTGCGGGTTTGATTCTATGGTTTTGGGAGAAGATGAAATACTGGGACAGGTAAAGGACGCTTACCAGTTTACCTTAGAGGAGCGGGCGGCAGACTATGAGATCAATACCGTGTTTAAGCGGGCAATTACCTGTGCAAAAAAGATTAAAACAGACACCAATTTATCCAGAACCCCTGTGTCAATTGCAACCCTTGTGGCCAATGAGGTGTTTCATTTCCAGCGGGATGGGGAGACTCTGCCGGTGAAAAAGGTATTGGTCATGGGAGTAACGGGAAAAATAGGCGGATCCATCACCAAAAATATATTAAGTAAACCGGGGATTGAGGTCTATGGTACGGTGCGGAGCCACCGGGCAGATCTGGCTTTGCAGTGGAAAAGCGATCACATTCACCTGGTGGACTATGGAGACCGTTATGAATATATGAAGGATGCGGATATTATCATCAGCGCCACATCCGGTCCTCATTATACGGTAGTGAGAGAGAGGCTGGAAAAGGCGCTGAATTCAGACAAGAAGCGGTTGTTTATGGATGTGGCGGTTCCTATCGACATGGATCCCCAAATTGGAAAACTGCCGGGAGTAACTTTGTATGACATCGATTTTTTTGATAAGCTTTCTAAGAATAACAATCAGATAAAGAGAAAGGAACTGGACATTGCCAGGGAGATTATGGAGGAAGAGCTGGATGAGTGCAGAAGAGAACTCTTGTTTCATCCCTGCTTTGGGAAAATGGGCCAGTGGAAAAACATTTTTGACCAATATCCTCTGGAGACCATATTGTACCGGATTCGGGATCATGTCAGCAGTGAAGAGCTAAATGTATTCTTAAATGTGATGGATGGCATTGGAAAGTGGATAGAGGAATAAAATATGGCGTATTTCCCGTTTTTTATAGATATTGAGAATCAGGATTGTTTAATTGCAGGCGGAGGGATGGTGGCCTCAAGGAAAGTGGAAGTTCTGCTGCCCTATGGCCCGCGGATCACAGTGATATCGCCGGAAATAGAACCGGAGATTGAGGCGCTGGCAGCTGGTGGGTTTGAGGGGGCCGGCCGCCAGGAGACAGCGGCCTGTGGGCTTGGGCAGGCCGGCAGGCCAGAGTCTGGCGCGGGACAAATTATTTTAAAGCGGCGGCATTTTTCCATGGAAGACCTGAATGACCGGGATTTTGTCATTGCCGCCACAGATGACGAAGAGCTGAACCGCAGGATTTCCCATGCCTGCCGGGCCCGGCGGATTCCGGTAAACGTAGTGGATGTAAAGGAAGAGTGCAGCTTTATTTTCCCTTCTATTGTCCGGGAAGGAGATATTGTGGTGGGGATTTCTTCAGGAGGAAAGAGCCCTACCGTAACCCAATATTTAAAAAATCAGGTGCGCCAGGGGATCCCGGCGGGGTATGGCAGACTGGTGGAACAGCTTGGAAGTTACCGGGATTTTGTGAAAGAGAGGGTGCCGGATGTGTCCTGCCGCACCGTAATTTTTAAACGCATGGTGGACGTAGGAAGAGAAAACGGCTGCCAGCTGGACGACAGCTTGGTAGAAGAGCTGATTAAACAGGTGACAGAGGAGAGAGAATAGATGGAAGAGGTTCAAAAAGTCCGTATCGGAACCAGAAAAAGCACTCTGGCAGTAGTCCAGACAAATTTGGCAGCCAACTTAATGAAAGAGAAGACTCCGAATCTGGAGGTAGAGCTGGTATTAAAGCAGACCACCGGAGATAAGATATTAGATAAGCCTTTGCTGGAATTTGGCGGAAAAGGCGTGTTTGTATCAGAGTTTGAAGAAGCTATCCAAAAAGGGGAGATTGATTTTGCCGTTCACAGCGCAAAAGATCTGCCTGTGGAGCTGGCGGAAGGACTGGAAATTGCAGGCGTGCCAAAGCGGAGCGATGTCCGGGATGTATTGGTTACCAGAGGAGACGGAAAAGCAGAGGAGAAGGCAAAAAAAGGAGAAACCATTGTGGTGGGAACCTCCAGCCTGCGCCGCCAGATTCAGATAGAAAACATTGGACCCAGGCATTTAAAAGGAGCGCCAGTGGCCTGCAAGAATCTGAGAGGCAATGTTCAGACCCGGCTTTGCAAATTATTGGAAGGCAGCTATGACGCCATTATACTGGCAGCCGCCGGGCTGAAACGGCTGGGAATTCTGGAGGAAGAGGAGGCTGACAGCCAGTCAGACAGAGCCTCTGCGGATACGGTAGAGCGGACTGCCGGACAGTTGGGACTGAAAGCACAGGGAGAGGCTGCCTGGAAACAGGAGGACATTGTTCGGTTTACGTATCTGGATTGGGAAGAGATGATCCCTGCAGGATGCCAGGGAATTCTGGCCGTGGAAGGCAAAACCGGCCGCAGTATCAATGAAGTGGCAGAACGGATCTGCCATAAGGAAACACAGATCTGTTTCCAGCTTGAGCGGCGGGTTCTGAGACTTTTGGATGCAGGCTGCCACGAGCCTGTCGGCGTGTGCAGCCGGATAATCCAGGGCCGGTTAGAGGCGCGGGGGATTTACCGGAGAGAAGGGGGAGAGACCATTTACTCATCCTGGAGCGGAAAACCGGAAGACTGGGAGATGGCGGCAAAAGCAGTGGCAGAGGAATTAAAGGGAAGGAAATCATTGGGTTCCGTTATCCTGGCCGGGGCCGGGCCTGGGGACCCGGGCCTTATTACGGTAAAGGCCATGGAAGCCTTAAGAGTTTGTGACGCAGTTGTTTACGATTCTCTGGCATCCCAGGAATTTTTAAAGGAAGTTTCCCCGGACTGTGAGAAAATCTATGTGGGAAAGCGGGCCGGACATCATTCCATGAAGCAGGAAGAGATCAACCGTCTGCTGGTCAATCAGGCTGCCCTTGGCCGTAAGGTGGTACGGCTAAAGGGGGGAGATCCCTTTGTTTTTGGAAGAGGTGGAGAGGAAATTATGGAGCTTCAAAAGGAGGGGATTCCCTTTGAAGTGATCCCGGGAGTAACTTCCGCCATTGCAGCTTTGGCATCTGCCGGAATCCCCATTACCCACCGGGGAATCAGCAGAAGCTTTCATGTAATGACCGGACACACCAGGGAAAACGGTGTTCCGGAGGACTTGGAACACTTCGGCAGCCTGCCGGGAACTCTGGTATTTTTAATGGGACTCAACCATTTAGATGAAATCTGTAATCGCCTGATTAGCCAGGGCAGGAAAAAAAATACTCCGGCAGCAGTGATCCAGAGCGGCACTCTTCCGGATCAAAGGACTGTAAGGGGTACGTTAGGAGATATTACGGAAAAATGCCGGGAAGCAGGCATTGGCTCCCCTGCTGTTATTGTGGTGGGGGAGGTGGCTGGCCTTCATATGGAGAGTACAAGAAAGCGGCCCCTGCAGGATGTGAGAACCGGCATCACCGGGACGCCGGCATTTACTGCAAAATTGGAAACGGCTTTAAAAGAACAGGGCGCCCTGGTGGAGAAGATCGCAGTGCTGGACGTGGTTTCCCAGGCAGATACCGCCCCTGTCCGGGAATGTATCAATAACTTGCCCGGATACACCTGGATTGCATTTACCAGCGCCAATGGCGTCAGGATATTCTTAAAGGCATTGCTGGACAGCGGCAGGGATTACCGAAGTCTGGGGCATTTAAAGCTGGCTGCTGTGGGAAAAGGGACGGATCGGGAGCTTCGGGTGCATGGGCTGCGGGCTGACTACATTCCGGAGAAATATTGCACAGAGGATCTGGCCCTGGGGCTTTCTGAGATCCTTGGACCGGATGATAAAATTCTTATCCCCAGGGCAGTGCGTGGTTCCCGGGACTTGACTGATATTTTATCCCGGTCAGGCATCCGTTATGACGACGTTCCCCTGTATGATGTAAAGGGGGTGGGCCTTCAGGGACAGGAGCTGAAACATCAGTTAAAAGGCCTTCATTACCTGACCTTTGCCAGCGCTTCCGGAGTGGAGAGTTTTTTCGAAAATTTACCGGAGACAGAACGGGATATTTTAGGGGAGATTACCCTGGTTTCCATCGGCTGCGCTACTGCCAAAGCTCTGGAGGAGGCCGGATACCCATCGGATTTGACTGCCGGAGAATTCAGCATTCCAGGGATAGTGGAATGTATTTTAAAGGATGCAGATACCCTTGTCCATGAAAGGTAAGGAGCGCTTATGATAAAGATTATCAAGATACAGGAACATCCGGAGTGGAAGGACAGGGGAGCCGCGTGGTTCCATGAAAAGTGGGAGATTCCTCTGGAGGCATATGTGGAAAGCATAGAGGAATGTCTGAAAAAGGAGAGTCCCATCCCTCAATGGTATCTGGCAGTGGAAGAAGACAAAATTGTGGGAGGACTGGGAGTCATCGAAAATGATTTCCACAACAGAAAGGATTTATCCCCCAATGTGTGCGCTTTGTATGTGGAAAAAGAGTACCGCTGCCAGAAAATAGCGGGGAAACTGCTGGATTTTGCCAGCAGAGATATGAAGGAAAAAGGGATTGATACCCTTTACCTGATTACGGATCACACTTCCTTTTATGAGAGATACGGATGGGAGTTTTTGTGCATGGTTCAGGGGGAAGGGGAGGAAGAGCTGTCGCGGATGTATGTTCTTAGAGATCCTTTATCCGGTAAGACCGGGGAGAGATCCCAAACTCCTTCTTAAATATGCGGTGGAAATAGCTGAAATTGTCATAGCCCACTGCCATACTGATATCCGTAACAGACAGGGCGGTCAGGCTTCCGTCCCGGTAATGTTCTTCAATATACTGAAAGACATTCATCAGGATTTCCTGTTCATAAAAATTATCGCTGGTTTCCAACTTGTCCATATGGTTTAACAGCTGCAAAAACAAAAGCCCCATGGTTACCTGATTCATCAGCCGCTTATTCTGGATGCCATGTGTAATGGTCCATACCAGATTTTCCACCAGATTTTGGACAGGCAGCACGTCCGCCACCTTAAAATGGAGAAAGGACACAGGGGAGTCCAGAGACTCAAGGCATTCCACAACAAAATTGTGAGTATGCTTGGGAAAATGGACAAAGCAGGTGTGTGGGCGCACCTGGATCAGCTTTCCGGCTTCAAGGATTTTCCGGCTGTCAATGACAAAAGACGGGCTGTCCCAGTAAATAGACAGATCTATAGAAAAGCCGTCTAAAATCTGCTATTCTTCTTCGGTGATTTTGCTTAACCGGCCTAACAGGAGCTGATTCATGGGACAGAGAACCTTTCAGGAATAGACTAGGCCGGGAGCCGGACAGATACTTATATTGTACCGAATAAAATTTGAAATGGCCAGAAGAAAGAGGAACTATTTTAATCATTTCTTGACACGGGTTTAAAAGTATATTACATTTTAAGCAAAAGGAGATTTCAGGTAAACCGGCGCGCCGCCCATGAAAGGAAGCAGTTAAAATGAACGAAGCAGAATTAAAATCAATTTGGGAAGCAGAAGAAAAAATCAAGGATTCCAGCGAATTGGAATTTGCTATATTTTGCATTGAAAATGTTGCTGCAAAACTTGGTGTGAATGCAGAGCTGGTTTATCAGGCATTTGCGGAAAAAAGCAGCATTTTGAACGGTTATATCGTGCCGGAATATGAGGTTCTGCATACACAAAGCCGGGATTATATCGTAAATGATCTCATTGACGTGATGAAAGAAAGAAATGTGGAAATACCCTGCAGGCATTCCTGTATGCCCAGAATGCAGGGCGAAAAGGAGGAAATATGATTCTTTATCATGGATCCTATCTAAAAATTGCAGCGCCGGATTTAACCCATTCTCGCCCTAATGTTGATTTTGGGCGTGGCTTTTATGTCACCCCTCTGTATGAGCAAGCCGCAAAGTGGTGCCATAAATTTAAACGCAGAGGAAAAGACGGAATGATATCTCGCTATTCTTTTGATGAAAACCGGAGATTTACGTTAAAAACTTTGGAATTTGCTTCCTATTCTGAGGACTGGCTTGATTTTATCTTGACTTGCCGCAGCGGGAAAGATAATACAGACTATGATCTTGTGATTGGCGGTGTGGCCAATGATAAAGTGTTTAATACTGTCGAATTGTTTTTCGACGGACTCATTGACAAAACAGAAGCGATTAACCGTTTGCGATATGAAAAGCCCAATCTGCAAATTTGTTTTCGAACAGAAAAAGCCTTGAAATTGCTGCATTTTGAAGGGAGTGAGATAGTATGAATGCCAATCCTGTTTTACTTCAGAAAAAATATTGCCGTGTGATCGAATATTTTGCGAAACGCCAGGGTATTTCACTGGATGAAGCGCTGAAATTTTTTTATCATTCCGGAGTCTATCAGTTGCTCCGGGATGGTGTTTCCGATATGCATTGTATGAGTGATATGTATCTTGCGGAGGAATTAGAATTGGAATTTGGTAAACTTCTGTAAACCGGCGCACCCTGGTTACCGGCGCGCCGTCCATGAAAGGAAGCAGTGGAAATGAACGAAGCAGAATTAAAATCAATTTGGAAAAAGGAAGAAGAGGTAGCGCATATCAGAGGCTGGGATTTTTCACATATCCGTGGAAAATATGAGGAAGAGCACGACCTGCCATGGAATTATGAAGAGATCGTAAGACAGTACTTAAGGGATGATTTGGATGTGCTGGATTATGACACGGGCGGCGGCGAATTTTTACTATCCTTAAATCATCCCTTTGAAAAAACATGGGCAACAGAAGGGTTTAAACCCAATGTTGAGTTGTGCAAGGAAAGGCTATTGCCGCTAGGAATACATTTTAAAGAGTGCGGTAACCCTTCCCGGATTCCTTACGGGAATGAGACCTTTGATATGATTCTAAACCGGCATGGGAGCTTTGATGCAGGAGAATTATACCGCCTGTTAAAAAAGAACGGAATTTTTATTACCCAGCAGGTTGGAGGCGATAATGAAAGAGATTTGGTTGAAATGGTTCTTCCCGGAACGGAAAAGCCTTTTCCACACCTGAATCTGAGAGAGCAGAGAAACGTGTTTGAAAATGCCGGATTTCATATTATCCGCGCTGAGGAAGTATACCGGCCCATTAAATTTTATGATATTGGCGCGTTTGTGTGGTTTGCACATATTATTGAATGGGAGTTTCCAGGTTTTTCCGTTGAAAGATGCTTTGAGAGGTTATTAAACATGCAAAAAATAGTGGAGGAGAAAGGAGAGGTTGAGGGGACGATCCACCGCTATTTCATTGTGGCGAAAAAGTCTTGACAACCACAGGACAGACAGATATACTTATTACATAAAATGAATAAGATCTTCAGGGCAGGGTGTAATTCCCTACCGGTGGTACAGCCCACGAGCCGCAAGGCATGATTCGGTGCAATTCCGAAGCCGACAGTATAGTCTGGATGAGAGAAGATTGTAAAATATGGAGGAGTTTTCTTTCCGTATGCAGCATATTTGCTCTGGAGTGTTTTACATTCCAGAGCTTTATTTTGTCTATTTTACATAGATGTTTTTATGCTATTACTAAATGCCTTGAATGATTTTATTCAAGGCATTTTTGTATCAATGGAGGTGATGGAATGGATGACAGCGCATATATGAAAATTGCTTTACAGCTTGCAGAGAAAGGCTGGGGCTGGACTTCACCCAACCCTATGGTGGGTGCTGTCATTGTAAAAAACGGAAAAATTATCGGGCAGGGATGGCATGAAAAATACGGTCAGCTCCATGCAGAACGGAATGCTTTGGCTGCCTGTACAGAGAGTCCGGAGGGTGGGACAATATATGTGACATTAGAACCGTGCTGCCATTATGGGAAGCAGCCGCCCTGTGTCAATGCCATCATAGATGCAGGGATTCAGCGTGTGGTGACAGGCTCCGGCGATCCCAATCCGCTTGTAAGCGGCAGAGGTATTCAGATGCTGCGGGAACATGGAATAGCGGTGACGGAGCACGTTTTGCAAGAAGATTGCGACCGGCTAAATGAAGTGTTTTTTCATTACATTTTGACGAAACGCCCCTTTGTTGTAATGAAATATGCTATGACCATGGATGGGAAAATTGCAGCCTACACCGGCTTGTCAAAATGGATTACAGGGGAACCTGCAAGGAATCATGTAGGAAAACAACGCTACCGCTACACTGGTATTATGGTCGGGGTGGGAACGGTGTTAGCAGATGATCCAATGCTGAATTGCCGGATTGAAAATACGAAAAATCCGGTCCGCATTATCTGTGATACTCATTTACGCACACCCCTTCATGCACAGGTAGTTTCCACAGCAAAACAGATCCCTTCCATTTTTGCAACCTGCTGCAGGGACAGAGAGAGACAGCTGCTTTACGAGGAAAAAGGATGCTGCATTTTGGTTTTGGATGAACAAAACGGCCATGTGGATTTAAACCAGCTTATGGAAAAGCTGGGACAGGAAGGGATTGACAGCATTTTGTTAGAAGGAGGCGGCACGCTGAACTGGGCGGCCCTTCAAAGCGGTATTGTTCAGAAAGTACAGGCTTATATTGCCCCTAAACTGTTTGGCGGAGAAACTGCGAAAACACCCATAGAAGGCCAGGGAGTTATATCTCCTGCTGCTGCGTTTCATCTAAAAAACAGCACAGTGATACGGCTGGGGGAAGACTTTTTGATAGAGAGCGAGGTGGAATGAAATGTTTACCGGCATTGTGGAAGAAATCGGAATAATCAAGCAAATAAAACAGGGGAAACATTCTGCCATTCTCACAATCAGCGCCAGGGATGTGCTGAATGGTACAAAGATAGGTGACAGTATTGCGGTAAATGGGATTTGTCTGACAGTTACCGATCTTCTTCCCGGCGCATTTATGGCAGATGTTATGCACGAAACCTTAAACCGTTCTACGCTTACAGGGCTTTCCGTTGGAAATCCTGTGAATTTAGAGAGGGCTATGCAGGCAAACGGAAGGTTTGGCGGGCATATTGTAGCGGGGCATGTGGATGATATAGGAAAAATTGTAAAGGTAGAAAAAGACGATACAGCGGTATGGTTTACGATACAGGCCAAGCCGGAACTTATGCGTTACATTGTAGAAAAAGGCTCTGTTGCAGTGGACGGAATTAGCTTGACGGTAGCCAAAATAACGGAGACAGCGTTTTCTGTTTCCGCCATTCCCCATACAATAAAACAGACTGTTTTACAGGAAAAGAAGGAAGGGGATTTGGTCAATCTGGAAGCAGATATCATTGGAAAGTATGTAGAGAAACTGCTATCCCCTGCTCCAAAACAGCAAAGGGAAAGTAAAATCACAAAGGAATTTTTGACAGACTATGGATTTTAGGAGGACGGGAAATGGAAACATTTAATACAATTGAGGAAGCCCTTGAGGATTTAAAAAATGGCAAAATAATCTTGGTAACAGACGATCCGGAACGAGAAAATGAAGGAGATTTGATTTGTGCAGCAGAATTTGCCACAACAGAAAACATCAATTTTATGGCGACCTACGGAAAAGGATTAATCTGTATGCCCATGTCGGAGGAATATGTAAAGAAGTTAAAAATTTCGCAAATGGTGGAAAAAAATACGGATAACCATGAAACCGCTTTTACTGTATCCATAGATCATGTGTCAACCTCTACCGGTATTTCCGCAGCAGAACGCTCGATAACTGCCCTTGCCTGCGTTGAGGAAGATGCAAAGCCAGAAGATTTCCGCAGGCCCGGGCACATGTTTCCGCTGCTTGCAAAGAAAAACGGAGTGCTGGAACGAAACGGACACACAGAAGCCACCGTAGACTTATGCCGTCTGGCCGGACTGAAAGCGTGCGGCCTGTGTTGTGAAATTATGCGGGAAGACGGAACGATGATGCGTACGCCGGAGCTTTCAAACCTGGCAAAAGAATTTGGAATAAAGTTTATTACGATTCAGGATTTACAGAACTACCGAAAGTGCCGCGACAAGTTAGTTGACCGGGTAACCACAGTTAAAATGCCCACAAAATACGGGGAATTTATTGCCTGCGGTTTTGTAAACCGGTTAAATGGAGAGCATCACGTTGCGCTGATAAAAGGCGATATTGGAGATGGGAAAAATGTTCTCTGCCGCGTCCATTCCGAATGTTTGACTGGAGATACCTTCGGTTCTCTGCGCTGTGACTGCGGACAGCAGCTTGCTTCCGCCCTTACACAGATTGAAAAAGAGGGACGGGGAATCTTACTTTATATGCGGCAGGAAGGGCGCGGGATCGGGCTCATCAATAAATTGCGGGCATATGAATTGCAGGAACAAGGTATGGACACGCTGGAGGCCAATCTTGCCCTGGGATTTTCCGGTGATGAACGAGAGTATTATATCGGCGCACAGATTTTGCGGGAGTTAGGCGTTACGAGTATGCGGCTTTTGACAAATAATCCGGACAAAGTTTACCAGCTTGAAGAATTTGGTTTGGAGATAACGGAGCGCGTACCTCTTCAGATGAATGCTACCGCATATGATTTGTTTTACCTAAAGACAAAGCAGAAACGCATGGGACATATCTTAAACTATTAATATGATGATACCAGAGTTAAAAGGTTATCACACCAACATTTTTATATAAAAGAAAGAGGGAAATCAACATGAAAACATTTGAAGGAAAACTGGTCTCAAAAGAAATTAAAATCGGAATTGTTGCAGCAAGGTTTAATGAATTTATTACCTCAAAGCTGTTAAGCGGGGCAATAGACGGTCTGCTCCGGCATGATGTGAAAGAGGATGATATTCATGTAGCATGGGTGCCAGGCGCTTTTGAAATACCTCTTATTGCATCGAAAATGGCCAAAAGCGGAAGATACGACGCGGTTATCTGCCTTGGGGCGGTTATTCGCGGTTCAACCAGCCACTATGATTATGTGTGCAATGAAGTTTCAAAAGGAATTGCAGCCGTATCCCTGGAAAGCGGCATTCCAGTCTTATTCGGCGTACTTACCACGGAAAATATTGAGCAGGCTATTGAGCGTGCAGGAACTAAGGCAGGAAATAAGGGCTACGATTGTGCAATGAGCGCAATTGAAATGGTCAATTTAATTCGGGAAATGGAACAGTAGGGCAGAAGAAATAAACAAAAATACCCTCAGTGAACAAGGCGTGTGAGAACTTGTTCACTGAGGGTATTTTTCATGCATATAATTTAGTGTGAGAGATGTCCACCTAACGGACAATTTCTAACATGTGGTAAAAAGGGGAGAGAATGATATGGCGACAATAAGCCTTTGCATGATCGTGAAAAATGAGGAGATGCATATTGCACGCTGCCTTGACAGTGTGGCAGAGCTTGTAGAGGAAATTATAATCGTAGACACCGGATCAACGGATCGGACGGTGGAAATCGTATCCAGTTATACGTCAAAAGTCTACTCGTACCCATGGAAGGATGACTTTTCAGATGCCAGAAACTATTCTTTTTCCAAAGCATCTATGGACTACTGTATGTGGATGGATGCCGACGATATTCTGGAGGAAGGGCAAAAAGACAAATTTCTTCAGTTAAAGCAGTCTCTGTCACCGGATACAGATATTGTAATGATGAAATATAATACGTCTTTTGATGAAGCGGGTAAACCTTCTTTTTCCTATTTCAGGGAAAGATGGATCAGAAACTGCGCCGGCTATCAGTGGATTGGCGCAGTACATGAAGTGATTCCGCCGAAGGGCAAAGTCATATATTCTGATATTGCTGTCTGCCACAAAAAGATAAGCGCCGGGGATCCTGACCGGAATCTGAGAATATACCAGAAAATGGAAGCAGAGGGTAAATCCTTAGAACCGAGACAGCAATACTATTTTGGACGGGAGTTATATTACCATAAACAGTATGAAAAGGCGGTTTCTGTACTGGAAGAATTTCTGCAATCAAAAGAGGGATGGGTCGAAAACAAAATAGAGGCATGTTCTATTTGCGCCAGGTGTTATCATCAGCTGGGGCAGGAACAATCGGCCCTGGCAGCACTTCTACGGAGCATGAGCTTTGATTTGCCAAGAGCTGAATTGTGTTGTGAAATTGGAAAATATTTTCTGGAACATGGAAACTTCCATAATGCCATTTATTGGTACGAAACTGCATTGAATACGCCTAAAAATGAATATTCCGGGGGATTTATGCTGCCGGACTGCTATGATTATGTTCCTTTTTTGCAATTGTGCGTATGCTATGACAAACTGGGAGACCAGAAAAAGGCAAAAGAATACAACGAAAAGGCCGGGGCCTGTAAGCCTTATTCTCAGGCATATCTCTATAACAAACGGTATTTTGACAGCCTGTAATTGGCTCCGGGCCTGTTTCCATGCTGCTTTTGATAAAAAGGAACAAATATTTTAAAGCAGCATAAAATATTTGTAGAAAAGGATACTTTTTAGTTCCTTTTATAAAAAATCAGGGAGGATATGTTGGAAATGAATCAAAACAATTTATATAACTGCTATCAGAATCAATGCTGTCATTACTGCTGTGAGCGCGGCCCTGCGGGAGCCAGGGGAGAGCAGGGGCCTATGGGCCCACAAGGGATCCAGGGGGATACCGGTTGCCCCGGTCCCAAAGGGGATAAAGGAGATCCCGGCCCCATAGGCCCCCAGGGTATTCCCGGCGCTCCTGGCGCCAGAGGCCCCAGAGGAAATACTGGTCCGGTAGGACCTACCGGAAACACTGGCCCGAGAGGCTGTGCAGGCCCGAGAGGTTACGCAGGCCCCCAGGGCATTCAGGGTATCCAGGGAGTCCGCGGTGATATCGGTCCCAAAGGGGATCCGGGCTGTGAAGGCCCAAAGGGAGACGTGGGTCCTCAGGGCCCGGCAGGTCCCATAGGCCCGGCCGGCCCGGTGGGTCCCCAGGGAGATATAGGTCCTCAGGGCCCCAGAGGAATTCCCGGCCCGACTGGTCCGACTGGTCCAACCGGAGCTATGGGGCCGCAAGGAGTAACTGGACCGCAGGGGATTCAAGGTGTGACTGGCCCCATAGGTCCCCAAGGACCAAAAGGCTGTCCGGGAGATGAAGGTCCGATGGGTCCAACTGGCCCGACCGGGGCGACAGGAGCTACCGGGGCAACTGAGGCAGACATTTATGCAAAAGCGCCATAGACTGCTGTTCTGGTATACCGTTACATCTGGAAAACGGACAGCCCGCCCTCTCCTCCATGGAGAGAGGAAATGGCGGAGATCGGACAGATAGAGAACCCGACAGATAGAGAACCCGACAGACCGGGCGCTGACCATGATGCTCTACCTTGTGCGGAAACAGATGTTTCTGGACGGCAACAAGAGGACATCCATGCTGGCAGGCAATCATGTGATGATTTCAAACGGATGCGGGATTATTTCAGTTCCCATTGAATTGCAGCCAGCCTTTACAGGACTGTTGATCCGATTTTATGAATCCAATGACATGACAGAGATTAAACAGTTTTTGTACGAGAACTGTATTGACGGCATTGAGTTTACACCTTTGTCGGAGCAGGAAATGAAGCAGCGGCCATCCAGAATAAAAGCGGCCCAGTAAAGATCAATGAACAGAATTTTTAAAAAAAATGGGAGATTTTGGAGAAGAGTTTGAAAAACCGAACAAAAAATCATTATTATGCATAAATTGACAAACGGTATTTCGGTTAATGTGAGAATTGAAATTGACTGTATAAAATGGTATAATGTTCTTAAATAGAAATGAGTTCTTATATACGAACAAAATGCGAAGGATAGAGGAAAATAAGCTATGAATGAAGGAAATAATCACAGAACAACAAATCGAATTTTAGATGTATTTGAAATCATTGCACAGAACAGCAAAGATGGCCTGTCGTTTTCTGATATATCAAAGAGACTTGGAATCCCGAAAGGAAGTTTGTCGCCGCTTCTTTCCACATTGTGCAGCAGAAGGTTTCTCTATTTAAATAAAAAGAACCAGAAATATTATATTGGAGAATCTTTGTTTTCTCTGGGGCGGTGTTATGTGGATGACTCTAATATTTTAAACCGGATTGACGAGGTGATGAAGCAGCTTTCCATGGAAGTACAGGCAACCAGCTTTTTGGGTGTGCTTTCAGACAATGAAGTTTTTTATTTGATAAAAAAGACGGCGCCGGTTAATCTTCAGGTGACGGCAGTTCCAGGCTATCGGCTGCCGGCTTATTGTACAGGCCTGGGAAAAGCTTTGATTGCAGAGAAAAGCATGGATGAGATCAAGGCGATGTACCCAAAAGGACTGGAGAAGATTACAGAAAATACCATTACGGATTTTGACATTTTGGAAAAACAGCTGGAAGAGATTCGGGAGACTGGGTTTAGCTATGAGAAGGAAGAATCCTCGCCTTATATTCAGTGTATTGCGTGTCCTATTAAAATGAAAGGCAAGACAATTGCCGCGGTTAGTGTTGCCTTTCCAATTATGATAGATAGCAGGAGGGAAAAAGAGAGAATAAAAGAAAACTTAAAAAGCAATGCAGCCATTATCGAAAGGATCATCAATCGGGATTCCGATAAATGGATTTATTCGGATTAAAAGAACGCTTTACAGAGGGAAGGAGAGAAATGGAACGAAAAGTAGTGATTACAGATTGCGATCATGTTGATTTGAAACAGGAGGCGGAGGTATTTCACAAATATCATGTGGAATATGAATTCCTTGATTGCAATGATACGGAGCAGCTGATTCAAAAGCTACAGGGGGTTAAGGTTATTGCGAATCAATATACGCCATTGACAGAACAGTTTTTTAACGAAATGAAGGATTTGGAACTGGTGGTTCGGTATGGGGTAGGGGTTAACCATATTGATATAGACGCTGCGACCAGAAACAATGTTATTGTCTGTAATGTGCCGGATTACGGAATTCAGGAGGTTGCAGCACAGGCATTGGCTATGATTATGGGACTCACCAGAAAACTTTATCATGCGGATCGGGCTATGCGGGAAGGAAGATGGGCCTATGAGGAATGTATTCCGATTTGCCGTTTCAGCAAACTTACCGTGGGCATCATTGGATTGGGAAGAATCGGTACCTGTCTGGCAGAAATGATAAAAGGTCTGGGCTGCCGTGTGATAGCATGTGATGTCCGGTCAAAAGAGAGAGTGCCGGAACATGTGGAGATAGTTCCGTTTGAAAAGCTTTTGCAGGAGGCGGATATTATCAGTATCCATACGCCGCTTGAGACTTCCAGAGGGTTGATTGGAATTAAGGAATTAAAGCTTATGAAGGAAACTGCTGTGCTCATCAATGTTTCCAGGGGAGGAATCATTGATGAGAAGGCGTTGGAGCAGGCTTTGCGCGAACACTGGATAGCAGGCGCGGGACTGGATGTATTTGTAAAAGAACCAGTAGGCAAAGATAATCCGTTGCTGGCCTTTGATAATGTAATATTCAGTCCTCACATGGCCTGGTATTCAGAAGAAGCATCCGTGGATCTGAAACGCAAGCTGGCGGAAGAACTGGTTCGCTATCTGGATGGGGAACCTTTGCAGTATCGGTTAAATTGAAGCTACAATAAGACAGTCGTATGGAGGAGGAAGAATGTTTGATATCAGGGGATGTAACGCAGTTGTAACAGGCGCTAACAGAGGCATTGGAAAAGCTGTAGCAGAGGGGTATGCGAAAGCAGGAGCCAATGTGGCAATTATAGATCTGGAAGTGTCAGAGGAGACGATAAAAGCCATAGAAAGCTATGGTGTTCGATGCAGCGCTTACCTGTTTGATTTATCAAAATGTGATGAAATAGAAGCGCTTGCAGAACGGATTATCCGGGAACAGGATGGAAGAATTGATATCCTTTACAATAATGCAGGGACACAGCGCAGATATCCATGTGCAGAGTTTCCGCAGAAGGAATGGGATTTTGTAATGAATGTCAATTCCAAAGCTGTATTTTATCTGTGTCAGGCTTTTGGAAAGCACATGCTGGAACGGGGATATGGGAAGATTATCAATACGGCTTCTCTGCTGTCTTTCCAGGGTGGACTGACCGTGCCGGCTTATGCAGGAAGTAAGGGAGCAGTTATGCAGTTTACCAAGAGCCTTTCCAACGAATGGGCGGGAAAAGGCGTCAATGTGAACTGTATTGCGCCAGGATATCTGGCTACGGAGTTAAACACGGCAATCTTAAATGATCCGGTAAGAAACCGGCAGATTCTGGAACGAATTCCTGCAGGACGCTGGGGACAGCCGGAGGATATTGTGGGAACAGCTGTTTTCTTAGCATCAAAAGCTTCTGATTATCTGGATGGTATTGTAATTCCTGTAGATGGGGGGTGGCTTGGACGATAATGGACAGGAGAAGGGAAGTTTTAGATTCTATAAGAAAAAACCGTTTGGTGGTGATAGCAAGAAATCTTACTGCTGAAGAAGCGTTGGAGGCAGCGAAAGCTTTGTATAAAGGCGGGATCAGGCTGATGGAGATTACATTCTCGGAGGAAAACGAAAGAATGGAAACTACAGCAGAATCCATTAAGCTGATACGAAATTCCCTGCCGGAAGATATGATTGCAGGGGCCGGAACAGTCTTAACCCAGGAACAGCTGATTTGCGCCAGGGATGCAGGGGCAGAGTTTATTCTGTCACCGGGAACAGATGAAAGGATTATCCGGCTTACGAAAGCCATGGGGCTGGTGTCGGTTCCCGGCGCATTTACAGCCAGTGAGATTTATCAGGCCTATACATGGGGCGCAGACATCGTTAAGCTGTTTCCGGCAGGCGTGGAAGGCGTGGCATATGTAAAAGCGATCCGCGGACCTTTAAGCCATATTCCGCTTATGATGGTTGGAGGAATTTCAGAGGAGCATCTTGGAGCTTTTCTGAAAGCGGGAGCCATGAGCTTTGGAGTAGGAGGCAACATACTGAAGCGGGAATATATGACAAATCAGGATTATGGGGCCATAACAAAACTGGCGGAGCGTTATATAGAAAAGCTTAAGGAGGCCGGGGAATGAAAAAATACTGGCTAACCATTGATACCGGTACGACCAATACCCGGGCTGTGCTTTGGAACGAAGACGGACAGGCGCTGGGAATGAAAAGCGCACCGGTAGGAGTCAGGGATACTGCGCGGGACGGCAGTAACGAAAGGCTGAAACGAGGCGTGCAGAGATGTTTAGAGGAACTGCTTTCAGAATATCGGATTGAATATAAAGAAGTGATGCAGGTGGCAGCCAGCGGAATGATTACATCCAATGTAGGACTGGCGGAAATCCCTCACTGTACAGCGCCGGTGAGCAAGAAAGATCTTGCGAAGGCGGCAGCGAAGGTGCTGCTGAAGGATATATTTCCTTTTCCGATTCTGTTTATCCCGGGTGTAAAGAATAATGTTCAAACCGTGTCAGAGGAAGCGTTTGAGGCCATGGATATTATGAGAGGCGAAGAAGTGGAGTGTTGCGCTTTGTTAGAACAGTATGGAAAGGGCAGGCCGTATCTGATTATTATACCTGGATCTCATACCAAATTTGTAGCTGTTGATAAAGAGGGACATATAGAAGGCTGTCTGACCACGCTTTCCGGAGAATTGCTATCGTCTATTACACACGATACGATTATTGCCGATGCAGTGGGAAGGTCCTTTATAGAAAAGGATGAGTATGACAGAGAAATGATGCTGAAAGGCTACCGGGCTGCCGCCCGGTGCGGAACCGGGAGAGCCTGTTTTTCAACCAGGATTCTCAGCCAGTTTGCAGGCGTGGGAACAAAGGCGGCCGCCAACTTCCTCTATGGGATTTTAATACAGAATGATTTGTTTGCAGTACAAAACAGTGAAGCAATTCATGTGGACAGCAGCATGACAGTGCTTGTGATGGGAGATGGCGCTTACAGCCGCGGCCTTTGCGATATTTTGCGGGAGGAGCAGATTTTTGCACAGGTTATTCCGTGTCAGTCTGCAGGAGCAGTGCCGTATTCAGCAAAAGGCGCATACATCATTGCAAGACTGAAAGAGGAGGAAATGCATGAGTAAATATTTAGATGACTGGAACGAGGGGGAAGTATTTCTTACGCCAGGCAGAACGATTGGAGAGTATGAGGTTTCTGCATTCGCCGGATTGACAGGGGATTATCACCAGAATCATACCGATGCGGTTTACATGAAGGACAGTATATTTGGCGAGAGAATTGCCCACGGCTTACTGGGACTGTCTATTGCCCACGGTTTAATGATGCGGTTAGGGCTGATTACGGATAATTCCATTGCGCTTTTGGGAATTGAAGACTGGAAATTCCATAAAGCTATCTTATTTGGAGATACGATTCATGTAAGGATTACGGTGAAGGAAATACGATTTAGCAAAAGCAAAGCAGACCGCGGAATATTGAAACTGTTTTTTGAAATAATAAATCAGAACGATGAGGTTTGCCAGTCTGGAGTCAAGGTTCTGATGATGAAGAGAAAAGCGGGAGGAGGGGAAGGATGACAGATAAGGTAGTATCGTTTGAGCAGGCGGTTTCCTGGATTGAAGACAACAGTACCGTGCTTGTCTGCGGCATTGAAAATATTATGCTTCCGGACAGAACTCTGAAAGCTTTAGAGGATCGTTTCCTGACGGACAGCCATCCCTCCGGTCTTACGGAGATACACACAACGATTCACGGTATGGGAGAAGGTGTAGGCTTGGAACGGTTTGCCCATCCTGGTATGGTAAAACGGGTTATTGGAAGTGGTTTTAGTTTTCTCAAAACCTCGAAAATGACAGCCATGCTTAGAGAAAATCAGGTGGAGGCTTATGTAATCCCCATGGGGACACTTTTTGAAATTCTGCATCAGACCGGGGCAGGAGAGGCCTATACCTTTACCAGGACAGGAATTGGCACTTTTGTAGACTGCGATATGGAAGGCGGCAGAATGAATGAGATATCTTCAGAACCTGTCTGTGAAAAAATTGCAATTAAAGGTAAGGAATATCTCTGTTACCCCAACCCGAAAATTGATGTGGCGATTATTCGCGGTACAACGGTAGATGAGGATGGGAATCTGACGGTGGAGCAGGAGCCGGTTAATGCAGGGGTCCTTTCAGCTGCCATGGCGGCGAAAGCCAGCGGCGGCAAGGTGATTGTACAGGCATCACGCCTTGCCAGACGTGGAACCCTGCATCCAAGAAAAGTGCTGGTGCCGGGGATTATGGTAGATTACATTGTGATTGATCCGGAACAGAGTGTATCGGGAGGAGAAGAAGCGAATCCATCGCTGACCGGAGAGATCAAGATTCCGGTGTCTGAAATACCGCCCCTTAAGCTGGACAGCAAAAAGGTGATTGCCCGCAGAGCGGCCATGGAAATAGGGGAAAATGATCATGTGGTTAATTTGGGCGTCGGTATTCCGGCAAATATTCCGATGATTCAAGTGGAAGAGCTGGGAGAAATTACAAGCACGTTTTTCCCGGAACACGGCTCAATCGGCGGAGTTCCGGCAGAACGGAAAATTTTCGGCGTAAATCGGAATCCCAGCGCAATTCTGGACTCATCCTTTGTATTTCCTTATTACCGGGGAGGTGGGCTGGATGTTACATTTTTGGGGTTTGGTGAAATGGATCGCCATGGCAATGTAAATGTGAGTAAGTTTAATCATATTGTGCCTGGATGCGGCGGTTTTATCGACATCACCCATAAAACGAAAAAACTGGTCTTTTGCGGAACCTTCTCGGCAGTAGGAGCGGAGTTTGAAATCGGAAACGGAAAACTGACCATACTTCAGGAAGGAAAAACACCGAAGATTGTAGAGCAGGTGGAGCAGATTACCTTAAATGGCCCCATGGCATATAAGAATGGGCAGGAGCTTTTGTATATTACAGAGCGGTGTGTGTTCCGGTATGGAGAAGATGGATTAGAGCTTTTAGAAGCAGCGCCTGGCATTGACATTGACCGGGATATATTGAAACAGCTTCCATTTACAGTAAAGGCGGATCATGTAAAACAGATGCCGGAGGAAATCTTCCGATGACAGGAGGAGGTCAGTTTGAAAGAAGAATATAAAGAAATAACCTGTGATGTCCTGGTCATCGGCGGAGGCGGAGCCGGGCTGGCGGCAGCTATAAGCGCAGCCAGACAGGGTGCGGATGTATTGATTGTCAGCAAAGGAGAAAGTGGAAAAAGCGGAGCTACCTATTATGATGTGGCGGAAATCGGAGCTTATAACGCACCGGAGCCGGGACAGGGAGACAGCCCGGAATGCTTCTATGAGGATATTGATCGGGCATCGTTGGGAGTTTCGGTTCCGGAGCTGAGCCGGATACTGGCAGAACAGGCAGCAGAAACGCTGGAGTACCTGACCGGACTTCCGGGCGGAGACAGGGTTTTTGAGCGTGTGGACGGCAGTTATAAAGTGTTTCAGAGCTGCTTTACCAGTAGGCCCAGAGCACATGTGATGAAAGACCATTTTCGTCCGCTTCTGGAAGTGCTGCACAATGAGGCTGCGAAGCAGGGCGTCAGGGTAATGAACGGAATTACGGTGGCAGAGCTTTTGGTAAACTGCGGCACGTGCTGCGGGGCGTATGGATTTGACCAGGAAAACGGTGAGGTCGTGATTCTGGCGAAAAGCGTTATTTTGGCAGCCGGAGGAGCGGGGCAGCTGTTTGCCCATAATATGTATCCTTACGATGTCACAGGAGATGCTTATTCTCTGGCTTATCAGGCGGGAGCCAAAATGGCGAATCTGGAATTCGTGCAGATGGGAATCGGAGTGGCTTATCCCTTTATAAATCTGTTTGAAAACTACCTGTGGGAGTGCTTCCCGGTATTGGAAAACGGAAAGGGAGAGCGTTTTCTTGAGAACTATCTGCCGGAAGGAGTGACGGAGCAGGATGCGCTTGGTGACAAGCGGGGACATTTCCCATTCAGTATGAGAGACCGGTCTGGTTATGTGGAAATTGCTGTACAGAAAGAGATTAATGCGGGAAGAGGAAACCGGAGGGGGAACGTTTTTCTGCGGCTGGACACACCAGAAATGCGGAAATGCTTAAACAGTGACAGTCAGTTTTCTTTGATGTGGGAGACTACCCGTAAGTGGTATTTGGACAAAGGAATTGATATTGAAAAAACCCCATTGGAAATTGCCTGTTTTGCCCATGCGGTAAATGGAGGGGCGTTAATTGATGCCCATGGGATGACTTCTGTGGATGGCCTTTATGCAGTAGGAGAGGCGGCATCCGGGCCTCATGGAGCAGATCGCCTGGGCGGTAACATGTCGGTTGCGTCCCAGGTCTTTGGAAAAATTGCAGGAGAGCACAGCGCATTGAGAGCAAAGGAGATGACGGGAGCGCAGGCAAATCTGGAAGATCTGGATCGCAAGCGAAGCTTTTGGAGAAACCTTCATTTGCCCCAATGCAGGAATGGGGAGGATGTTAAAAAGCAGATTCAGACGGAGACAGACAGAAGCCTGTTGATTATCCGAAACGAAGGTCAGCTTCAAAAATATACAGATTTTCTGAATCAACTGAAAACACAATGTCTGAAGGGAGAAGAGGAAGAACCGATTTTGCGGTGGCAGATGGTCAGTTTATGGCACATGATGAATACAGGATTACTGATGTCCGACGCTGCCCGTGCCAGAAAAGAGAGCAGAGGCAGTCACTACCGCGAAGATTATCCTGAGCTGGATCATAGCCAAAATCAAATGGCTATACAACATATCACTAATTAACTAAGAAAAAGAACGGAGGAGAAACATGAGGAGAAGTGTATTAAAAGGGACGGCAATTCTGATGGCAGCGATAATGACAGCAGGAATGACAATGGGGTGCACAGCAAAAACGAAGGAGGCTGCGCCAACTGCCGCAGCAGGAACGGAAACGGCAGAAGGGGTGAAACCGGAAGAAGGAAAAGAGAAATATGTGATCGGCTTTTCCCAGACAGGAACGGAAACGGAATGGGTGACTGCTATGTCTGCAGAAATTATAGAGTCTTTTAAAGGGTCTGCGGAATTTGAACTGCTGTTTTCAGAGTCACAGGCAATTCAGGAAAATCAGATTAAAGCGGTTCGCAGCTATATTCAGCAGGGGGTAGATTTGATTGTATTAAGACCGACAGTCACAACCGGTTGGGATTCTGTTTTGATGGAGGCGTCGGAGGCTGGAATTCCGGTAATTTTAGCTGGACGGCGGGTGGAGATGGCAACAGGTGATGTGGAGGATTATTCTCTCTGCTATGTAGGGCCGGATAATGTAAGAGCCGGAGAATACCTGGTGGAAGCCATGGAGCAATGCTGTGAGGGACTGGAGGCCCCGGTTAATATTGTGGTATTAGAGGGAACTGTAGGAGCATCGGCAGCTACAGAGAGAAATACAGGTATTTTAAATGCAATCGAAAAACAGGATGAGCTGGTAATCTATGGCTCTCAGTCTGCCGACTGGACCAGAACCAAGGGAAAAGAGGTTATGGAAGCGTTCTTGAAATCTGCAGAAGCAGAAGGCGCAAAAATTCAGGGTGTCTTGGCGCACAGCGACGATATGGGGCTGGGAGCGATTCAGGCCATTCAGGAAGCTGGTTTGGAACCAGGCAAAGATATTTTCTTAATGGGCGTAGACGGAGCAAGAGGTTCCTTTGAGGCTATGGCAGAAGGAAAATATAATGCAACGGTGGAAAATCCTCTGGGGTATGGTCCGGCGCTTTTGAAAATTTGTCAGGATTATTTCCTGGAAGGCAAGTCACCTGAGTCCTGGGTAGTGCTCGACAATATTGTATGGTTCCAGGATCAGGCGGCGGAGGAGCTGCCCAAGCGTACCTGGTAACAGAGCGAAGAGAGGAAGCCTGTATGAACAAAGAGAGAAAAGTGCTTGTGGAGATGGTGGATATTTGTAAACAATACCCCGGAGTTACGGCACTTTCTAACGTTTCTTTCACGCTGAGAGAGGGAGAAATCCACTCTCTCTGCGGTGAAAACGGCGCAGGAAAGTCCACACTTATTAAGATCCTAACCGGGTATGAGCATAAGGATGGAGGCCGGATTTTTCTGGAGGGAAAAGAAATAGCGCCTGAAACTACTCTGGAGGCTCAGAAAGCCGGAATTAGTACGGTGTATCAGGAAGTAAACCTTTGCCCCAATCTGTCAGTGGCAGAGAACATTTTTATCGGACGGCAGCCGACGAATCGATTTGGCCAGATATCCTGGAGTGAAATGAGACGGGGAGCAGTGGCAGCTATGGCAAGACTGAATATGGAACTGGATGTGGAAGCACATCTGGATGAATATTCAGTGGCAGTACAGCAGATGGTGGCGATTGCCCGGGCGGTGGATATGGAGGCCAAAGTATTGGTTTTGGATGAGCCGACATCCTCTCTGGATGCCAATGAGGTGAAGAATCTGTTTGAAGTGATACGGAAACTTCAGGCCAGGGGAATGGGGATTATTTTTATCAGCCATTTCTTCGAACAGGTATTTGAAATATCCGATACGATCACGGTACTGCGTAATGGCCATAAGATTGGCGCCTATGGCATTCAGGAGATTGACCGCCGCTCCCTGGTAGAGAAAATGCTGGGGCGCGAACTGGCGGCATTTACGGAGACAAGCCAGAGCAAAAACCGCCGGAAGACGGAAGAGACATCGGTTTATTGCAGAATGGAATCCGTTGGAAAGAAGGGGATGATTCCGCCCCTTGATATTTCCATAGAGAAAGGGAGTATCGTAGGATTGGCCGGGCTTCTGGGCTCTGGCCGAACAGAGACAGCACGGCTTTTATTTGGTGTGGATAAAGCTGACAGCGGAACTTTTTACCTGGGAACAAAGAAGACGAGAAATGCCTCGCCTCAGGACGGAATTCGTTATGGAATGGCATTCTGTCCGGAAAACCGAAAGACAGAAGGGCTGATTCTGGAAATGTCAGTGGGAGATAATATCATACTGGCGCTGCAGGGAAAGAAGGGAATGTTTCATTTGATTTCCAGGCGGAAACAGAGAGAACTGGCGGATGAGTACATTAAAAAACTGCGGATTGCTACGCCGGGAAGCAGCCAGTTAGTAGGGAATTTATCTGGAGGAAACCAACAGAAAGTGCTGCTGGCCCGTTGGCTGGCTACGAATCCGGAACTGTTTATTTTAGATGAACCTACACGGGGAATCGATGTGGGAGCTAAGGCAGAAATTTTAAATCTTGTTTTGAAACTGGCAGAGGACGGAAAGTCGGTTGTATTTATCTCATCTGAGATCAGCGAGGTGATTCGCTGCTCCGATAAGGTTTATATTTATAAGGATCGTCATATTGTAGGGGAATTGGAAGGGGAACAGGTGACGGAGGAGCATGTCCTCAGCTGCATTGCAGAGCATGGGTCCGGAGAAGAAAGGTAGGCGCAGGAAGGGGGAGAAGGAATGAAACAAAAAAAGGATCTTTGGAGAAACTTTCTGCGGCGGCCGGAGAGTCTTACACTTGTAGCGCTGCTGGGGCTTTTAGTTTTCAATCTGTTTTTTACAAAGGGATTTTTCACCATACAGATTCGGGATGGACATTTATACGGTTCTCTGATTGATATTGTGAAAAGAGGCGTTCCGCTGATGATTACGGTAATGGGGCTTACAATGGTTATTGCGACCGGCGGAACCGACATTTCCGTAGGGTCTATTGCCGCGATTGCAGGTGTAGTTACCGCTACGCTGATTGGGGGAGATTTTGCTTTTGAGACGGGAGCAGTGACCGCTTCGCGGGTTCCAATAGGCATTGCTGTTGCTGCAGGACTTTTGGTGGCAGCGGTGATTGGATTATGGAATGGTTTTCTGGTAGAACGGATTGGAATTCCACCGCTTATTGCTACATTGATGATGCAGGTGGCCGGACGGGGAATTGCAGAACTGATAGCCAGCGGTAAGATTCTTACCATTTATTACAAGCCATTCTATTATATTGGTTCCGGCTGGTTCCTAGGTCTGCCGGTGTCCATATTCCTGGTAGCAGTATTAGGAATTCTGATTTGGCTTTTGCTGCGGAAAACAGCATATGGGCTGTATTTGACTGCAATCGGTCTCAATAAAACAGCGACTGCCTTTTCCGGGATTAAGACCAGGGCTGTGGTTTGGAGTGCATTTGTGTTTAGCGCTTTGATGGCAGGAATGGCAGGCATCGTTACTGCATCGGAGATCCGTGCAGCAGATCCGGTAAATCTTGGCCTGTATCTGGAACTGGACGCAATTCTTGCCTGCAATCTGGGCGGCAATTCCATGAAAGGAGGACGGTGCAATCTGGCAGGAAGTATAATTGGCGCAGTTTTGGTTCAGACACTGACAACAACTATTTTTTCAAAAGGAGTACCGTCTGAAACGATCCTGGTTTATAAGGCGATAGTAGTAATACTGGTGGGCATGATTCAGGTAACGAACTGGGATCTGGTTTTAAAGCGAAGGGGGAAAAAGCGTGAGGCTGTTTAAGACATTGCGAAAACATCATTTTAACACGGAGCATATTACCTTGTGGGCTGCTGTAATAGTCTTTGCTGCGTTCTTCACCTTCGGAAGCATTCGCTACAAAAACTTTTTTGCGATTCAGACTATCTGCAATATTTTGATGGATAACAGTCATTTGCTGATTGTCGCTTTAGGAGAAACCCTGGTGCTGGTATCTGGAGGCATTGATCTCTCAGTAGGAGCTCTGATTGCGTTTAACTTTACGGCATCAGCATATATGCTGACGGAGCTGAATCTGCCGCTTCCTGTGGTGGTAGCTGTGGTTTTGGCAGTGGGTGCGCTGGTTGGCTTCCTCAACGGATATTTGATTTCTTACAAGGGATTTCAACCGTTCATTGCTACATTGGCAACCCAGTTTTTAACCAGAGGGGCATGTTATATGATTAGCACAGACACCATTGTAATCAGTCATCCTGCGGTATTGAAACTGTCTATTTTTAAGTTGAGGATGCCTGGCGGATATGTCACATTTGGAGTGCTGGTAGCCCTGGTAATGCTGGTGCTATTCTATATCTTGACGAAAAAGACAAAATTCGGGCGAAATGTTTATGCAATCGGTGGAAATGAGGTTTCCGCCAAGATGCTGGGAATTCCGGTAAAGAGAACCAGAATGTATGTATATGCAGTATCCGGCTTTACTACATCTATCGCCAGCCTGGTGTTTGCGGTATACATTCTGTCATCTTACGGTTTGCATGCCCAGTCTCTGCATTTGGATGCTGTGTCTGCCGCAGTAATTGGAGGAACTTTAACCACAGGAGGAATTGGCAATGTAATCGGCACATTGTTTGGTGTTTTGACTACCGGAGTGATACAGACGATTATCACATTTCAGGGTACCTTAACCTCAGGGTGGCCGAAAATTACAACGGCAGCGCTTCTTTTATCCTTCATCCTGCTGCAGCGCTTTATCATATGGCAGAGAAATCGAAACCGGAAAGGGAAGCCGGTGAAAATGCTTCAGAAAGAAGCAGCTTCTGAGTAAAAACACAATCAGGGAAAAGAGAGGAACGGTATCATTTATGAAGGCATTAGTTTTTGAGGGAACCGATCAGGTGGTTTACCGTGAGGTTCCTGATATAGAACTGCGAAAAGGTTGGACTTTGATCCGTGTAGCCTATGCGGGTATTTGCGGAAGCGATGTAACCATATTAAAAGGAAAGCATCCGCGGGCAAAGGCTCCGCTGATTATGGGACATGAATTTTCCGGTTATGTGGCGTCGGAAAACCCCAAATATCCGGAGGGAACATTGGTGACAGCATTTCCGTATCTGCCCTGTGGAGTATGTGAGCGCTGCAGGAATGGTCAGTTTCATGTTTGCGAATCATTAAAGTTGATTGGGATTGATTTGGATGGAGGTATGGCAGAATATGTACAGGTACCGGATGAGATGATCTGCCCTGTGCCGGAGGGGACGAATCCGCAGGCTGCGGCGTTTATTGAACCGGTAGGAATCTCGGTTCATGCAGCGCGGAAAGGGGGATATCATCCGGGAGACTCGGTACTGATGTTTGGCGCCGGTGGAATTGGTCTTTCTACGGCAATTACTCTGCAAAGCTTCGGTGCAGAAAAACTGATAATCTGTGAACCAAACCCGCTGCGGAGAGCCATGGCAGAGGAACTTGGGTTTGAAACTCTTGATCCGAATCAAGACGTTATTAAGCAAGTTTATGACAGAACAGATGGCATGGGGGCTGATTATGTATATGACTGCGCCGGAGTGCAGCCGGTAGCAGACCTTTTGCCGGATGCAGTGAAAATCAATGGAAGGATTGTTATCGTGGCAGGATATAAGAATCCGCCGGTTATGAATTTTCAGAAAGGGATGTTTCGGGAGTTTGACATTCAGTTTATCCGTAATTGTACCCGTAAGGATTTTGAAATTGCAACCGGACTTGTGGGTAAGGGCTTAGGATATGAAAAATTGCTTAACTGCACATTGCCGCTGAGCCAGGGTTCAGAAGGCTTTAACCCTCCGTCATACGCCTGTAAAGTGATGTTCCAGGCATAACCTTAGTAAACAAGAACCGTGTGTCCCCTGGTCCACTGAAGGCAAAGAAGGGGGATTATAAAAACAGGATTAATCAGTATGGATTTTTAACTGGTTAATCCTGTTTTTTAATTCTCTTTTTTGTTCGCCTAGAGCATAGGTGTAAGTAAGAACGCTTAGAGTTGGAAATAGATAGTGAAGGGGAAAGGATATTGGACAAACGGGTAATCATAGACTTTACTACTCGACAACTTAAAGGAGGCCGAAACGCATTGCCTGTAGAACAGCTTGAGAGTATGAGTCATGATTCAATTGAAAAGATTCCCAGAAGCAGTCTGGTAGACATTTGCGATATAAAAATTGATACCAGTTTGTCCGGAGAATTACGTATGCTTAAGTATTTAGAGCAGATTAAAAATCCATATAACTTTCTCTGCGATGGGACGCCTGTCCATATTTCCTTTATCAATGAGGAGAGGGAACTTTCTAAGGTGCTTATCGACTACTTTCGCACTTTAAAGAGATAACTTTAAAGGAAGAGTATGCTATAATCTTCTTGTGTAATGATTATAGAGAGATGGGAGGTTAAATGGCTAGAATAAGAAAAGCGGCGAGCAGCGCTGTTTGCCTGGATTCTCGTAATACAGTCTGGCTTGTGGCTGCTTATATTCGTCTTTCACGGGAAGATGGAAACGATGAGAGTTTAAGCGTCACCAATCAGAAAAAAATAATCGGGGAGTATCTGGAAACATTTTTTGAAGGCGAGTTCACTTTTGTTGATTACTATATCGACGATGGTCTGACAGGGACAGATTATGATCGTCCGGATTTTCAGCGAATGATTCATGACATGGAATACGGAAAGGTGAATTGCATTATCTGCAAAAACCTTTCCCGTATGTTTCGGAACTACTCGGATCAGGGGTATTTTCTGGAAAAAATCTTTCCTATGAACAAAACCAGATTTATTACAGTCAGTGATCCAAGAGTAGATTCCTTCCTTCACCCGGAAACTCTTCATGGCCTGGAAGTGCCCATTAACGGCCTGATGAATGACCGTTTTGCGGCGAAAACTTCTTTAGATATCCGTGACACCTTTGCAACAAAACGCAGAAAAGGCGAATTTATCGGAGCATTTGCCCCATATGGCTATAAAAAAGCTCCGGAAAATAAAAATGCCTTGATTATTGACGAAGAAGCCGCAGAGGTAGTACGAAATATTTATCAATGGTTTGTTTATGAAGGTATGAGTAAAAACGGAATTGCACACCGGCTCAATGACTTAGGGGTAGCCAATCCAACTGCTTATAAGAAAAACAAAGGACTGAATTTTTGCTGTCCCCAAAGTGGAAAAAATGACGGCCTCTGGTCACCCAGTTCGGTTACCAAGATTTTAAAAAATAAGATGTACCTGGGAATTATGGTGCAAGGGAAACAGACGGTGATCAGCTATAAAGTGCATCAGAGGCGTGCTGTTCCAGAAGAAGACTGGTATATTGTTCCGGATACCCATGAGCCAATCATTGAGACTGAACTTTTTGAAAAAGCAGCTGAGCTCCAAACAAGGGATACCCGGACAGCGCCAGCAGGAAGAAAGCTGTACTTATTATCTGGATTTATCCGCTGTGCGGATTGTAAAAAAGCGATGACAAGGCAGAAAACAAAAAATATTGTCTATTATTACTGCCGCACTTTTCGGGATAAATCGAAAAATGCCTGCGCGAAACATACAATCAAGGAAGAAATCGTGGTTAAGGCTGTTTTGGCAGCAATCCAGACACAGATTTCTTTGGTTAGTTCTTTGTCTGAGGTTGTGGAGGAAATCAATCAGTCACCTGTCGCAAAGAATGAATCCTCGCGTTTGACAGCCATGCTTCACCTTCGCCAAAAGGAATTGGATAAAGTCGCAGGCATTGTGGATGGGTTATATGGCGATTGGAAAAGCGGCGATATTTCCAAAGAAGAATATACTCGTCTGAAACAGAAGTATTCTTCCCAGGCGGAGCAGCTGAAAATAACAATCCAAAATATTCAGACAGAGTGTCAGGTGATGGCAAAAGGAGTTTCAAAGGACGACCCTTATTTAACCAATTTTTTAAAACACAAAAATATAAAAGAACTAAACCGGGGAATTCTGGTTGATCTGGTAAAAAATATTTATATACATCAGGGTGGTGAAATCAGCATTGAGTTTAATTTCGCAGACCAGCATCGCCGGATTGCAGAATGGATCCAAAATAACAAAAAAGAATTGACAGTTGTTGGGAAAGAGAATGGGAAAACGGCGTAGCAGGTTTCCTATTAAATTTCAGCTTTGGTTTTGCATAAATGGCTGGGGCAACCGGAGCAACTGGAGCGACCGGGGCTGACGGAGCAACTGGGGCGACTGGAGCCGATGGAGCAACCGGGGCGACCGGGGCGACTGGGGCCGACGGAGCGACTGGAGCGACCGGGGCTGACGGAGCAACTGGGGCGACTGGAGCCGATGGAGCAACCGGGGCGACTGGGGCCGACGGAGCAACTGGAGCAACTGGGGCGACTGGAGCCGATGGAGCAACCGGGGCGACTGGAGCCGATGGAGCAACTGGGGCGACTGGAGCAACTGGGGCGACCGGAGCCGACGGAGCAACTGGGGCGACCGGAGCCGATGGAGCGACTGGAGCAACTGGGGCGACCGGGGCCGATGGAGCGACTGGAGCAACTGGGGCGACCGGGGCCGACGGAGCAACTGGGGCGACTGGAGCAACCGGAGCCGATGGAGCAACTGGGGCGACCGGAGCGACTGGAGCTACCGGAGCAACCGGCCCGACCGGCATCGCAGGAACAGGAGCAATCATTCCTTTTGCATCAGGGATTCCAGTTTCTCTGACAACAATCGTTGGAGGTCTTGCAGGCCTTCCCGCCTTTGTTGGATTTGGAAGCAGTGCCCAGGGCCTTACGTTGTTAGGGTCTACAATTGATATTACAAATGCCAGCGGAACCCTTTCTAACTTTGCCTTCCAGGTTCCACGTGACGGGATCATCACCTCATTCAGCGCATTTTTCAGTACAACGGCGGCCCTTTCCTTAGTAGGCTCCAATGTCACCATAAGGGCGCAGATTTATCAGTCCACAACACCAAACAACGTATTTTCTCCCATTGCCGGAACATTGATAAATCTGACGCCATCCCTTACAGGAGTGATATCCATTGGAACATTATTAAACGGCGCGCTTACAGGACTTAATATTCCGGTAACGGCTCAAACACGGCTGATGCTGGTATTCTCAGCAACAGCAAGCGGACTGAGTTTGGTCAACACAGTAGTTGGATATGGAAGCGCTGGTTTAAGCATTAATTAATAACGCAGGATAAAAATCCTACAGATGTGCTCATGATACTTCCCGGGGATTTCGGAATTCGAAATCTCCGGGATAATTGTGTCACAGTAAAGATTTTTTCTGCTTTCTATTCAAAAAAATTATTTCATACCAGGGAACAGAGCATTACTAAATGATAACCCGCCTGTTATTGACATACCATCAACCAGATGATATATATAAAACAAGAGCGTAATACTTAAGCTTAATTTTGGATGTGAGAGGATAGCCGATAGTGTCCGGTAAATATAATATTAGAGACCATATATTTTTTATTGGTAAGTTGACTACTTTGGAATGCCTGAATAAGGAGCAGGAAGAAGTCTTGAAAAATTATGGAGAGGCAATAAAGACAATATTCTGCAATGTGCTGGCCTCTCAAGTGACTTTCAAACAATATTACTACCAGGAAAAATATAGTCCGATACGAAGAGAAGCAGATAAGATCAATATATATATCGTGTTAGAACCCATCTTTAATGCGTGGTATGAACCAGAGGAAAATGCAATTAATCTTTCTTTGTATTTGCTGACAATATTTTTGAGACTGTATGATTTTCAGGATCTGGCAAAAACTCTCAGAAATATGGATTCGACAGATATTCCTATGCTTCGAGAGTATCTTGACAATGAACATAACCGTAAGCAGCGATTATCTGAGTTTAAAACGCTCCTGTCACAGACACCGAAATATGAGTTTAAAACAATAGATGGCGAATTGCATCTTTTCTGGCTTGACTGGGATGATTATGAGTTGAAATATACGGATCCGTGTGTAATGGATGGTATTTCTCTTATATATCGGCACGAAATGGCGCATTGGCATATGAGAAGGTTTAAAGCAACGATCAGAAAACAATACATAAAAGAGGCTATGGATATGTTGTTTTTCTGTGTCAGAGAGTATTCTTTTGCTGATATAGAAGAGTTTTTATCAGTCAAAACATATGCTGCCAAAGCCTGGGCAGAAGAAATCTGCGCCGATTTTTTTGCTTTTGATATGACTTTGGAATTAAATGACAGTCTACAGAAACAAAGAGATATATACTTGGCAATTGCATATTATTATGCTGCGCTTCGTGTAGAGGAATTAGTCCAAAATAACAGGCTTAATAGTAATCAGGGGCTTAAACTGAATGAATCCCATCCGCCAGCTGCTTTTCGGGAATTAACAGTGATGCATTGGCTGGCAAAAGACATGGGGACGCCTTTTATGGAGTATATCTTCACAATGGCAGGCGCGTGGTTTTATGTCAGTTCGGTCTTTGATAAAACAATCAGGGATTTGATCGAAGGGATACACTAATTATGAAAAACTTGCAGGATATAGAGATAACGGATTTTAAGATACCTGTCATAAGGAAGATATCTCAGGAATTATTTATTTCAGAAGACAGCGCTGAAAAAATTTTTACTGTCTTACGCTCAGAAAAATATCCCTTTCTGGGGAATGAGTTATCTGTCATACAGGAGACAACAGGCAACAATGGATTAATTGTGCTAAATGGGGTATATTCTTTGAATATAAAAAAGTCCTTATTGATTCTAATTGCTTTCGCATTGGACATTAAAGTAACATATGGTGCTGCAAGCCTTGCCTTGCAATTTATTGGCCTTGACGGGCAGGTGCTGTATAAACTTAACAGGGAAAATGGAGAACAATGCATTGCCCGGGAAATTGTGCTGAACAGATACACCAATAAAAATATTCTGAGCAGCAAAGAATGTATCAATAATGATTTACCATGTAAATATAGAGTAGACGGACAATGTAAATGTTCTTCAGAAAGAGTGGAAGAGATTTTAAGAAAATTAGAAGAACTTCTTGTTATTAAGCCAGTAAACGCGGAAGGTGTTTATGGGATGAATATATGATGGGAGGATTGCCTCTCTATAAAAATTACTTCTTTACAGTTTGACTTCTATATCTAAAAACTCTGATTTCAATTGTTCAAGCAGCCGTTCAGCAATAGGAGTAAAAATTTGGTACTTTTTCCAAATTAAATATATATTTGTTTCAAGTTTCGGCGTAAGGGGGCGGAAAACAAGTCCGCTCTCAGGATTTGTGTTAATCAAATGCTCAAAAGTTAAAAGATAGCCGAGCCCCTCTTTCACAAAAAGCGATCCATTATAAGACAGACGGAATGACCCCTCAAGGTGTAATTTATCCATGCTGTTACCGCACCATCTGGGAATATCATGATTCCATCCCTGTTCGGAGCAAAATAGAGGGAGTCCCATTAAATCATCTGCACAGATGGTACTTTTTTCTGCCAGCAGACAGTCCTTTGGCATAACAAGACCCCACAGATCCGCATTAGGAAATGTTAGAGAATGGTATTTTGCAGTATTGGGTTCCTGTGCCAACACAGCAAAGTCAATAACGCCTTTGTCCAGCTTTTCCGTAACCTGCTCTGTATCGCCGCTGGTGATATGATAGCGCAGGCCGGGGTAAGTCCTCTTGAATCTTTTGATTGCAGCGGCCAGGTATCGGATCTGGTAAGATTCCGCCAGACCAAAGTAAACATCGCCACCCAAAACATCATCTAAGGTGAGAAATTCCGTAGTAATTTTATCAGCCATTTTTACCAGATCTTCCGCACGTTTCCGCAGTAAAATACCTTCCTCTGTAAGCTGTATGCTGAAACTGTGGCGCGTAAACAGTTTTTTTCCGAGTTCATCTTCCAGAGCTTTTAACTGTTTAGAGAGTGTGGGCTGGGTAACGTGGAGCAGTTCTGCCGCACGGGTCATATTTTCCTCCCTTGCCACAGCAAGGAAATATCTCATAGTTCGCAGTTCCATATTGTTCTCCCCTATGATATTCTTAAAATTTATATTATGATATAAATTATAGCCATTAGCGAAAGAGAAATCAAGAAGATATAATACAGACATAGCAGGAAAGGAGACGGTCATACGGATGATTTGATTCAGAATCTAAAAGATGCAGGCTGCGGCCCGCAAATCAGTGAAAAGGTCTGCAAACTGTATCGCAGCGGTCAGATTCCGGAAGCGATTAAAATGCTGCGAAGGCACCGCTGCAATTTGATGGACAGCCTGCATGAAAGTCAAGGAAAGGTTGATTGCCTTGATTTTTTAGTACGGCGTATGGAAAAAGAAAAGCGATAATGAAAAAGAAAGGGAGATATTGAAAAATGGATAGTACCGTAAAATTAGAGTTAACAAAGGAATGGGATAAGACTTTCCCGAAAAGTGAAAAGGTGAACCACCGTAAGGTAACATTTCCGAACCGTTACGGAATCACACTGGCGGCAGACCTCTATGAGCCCAAAGGGGCTGAAAAGAAGCTGGCTGCGATTGCGGTATGCGGACCCTTTGGCGCGGTGAAAGAGCAGGCAGCCGGATTGTATGCACAGACAATGGCAGAACGCGGTTTTCTCACCATTGCCTTTGATCCTTCCTTTACCGGAGAAAGCGGCGGCTCGCCCCGTTACATGGCCTCGCCGGATATCAATACAGAGGACTTTCAGGCGGCGGTGGACTTCCTTTCCGTACAGGAAAATGTTGACCCACAGCGCATCGGCATTACCGGCATCTGCGGCTGGGGCGGCCTGGCTCTAAATGCAGCTGCGCTGGATACCCGCATTAAAGCGACGGTTGCATCTACTATGTATGATATGTCCCGTGTCAATGCCAACGGATATTTTGACGCCGAGAACTCTGCCGATGCACGATATGCGAAAAAAGAAGCTATGAACGCCCAGAGGATTGCAGATTATAAAAATGGCAGTTATACTTTAGGCGGAGGGGTTGTCGATCCCCTTCCTGAGGATGCGCCGTTCTTTGTGGCAGATTATCATGATTATTATAAAACGGATCGGGGCTATCACAAGCGTTCCTTAAATTCCAACGGCGGCTGGAATGTGATTGGGTGCATGTCCTTTCTAAACCAGCCGATCCTTCAGTACAGCAATGAGATCCGCAGCGCAGTCCTTATCATGCATGGAGAGAAGGCGCACTCCTGCTATTTCAGCCGTGACGCTTATGCTGCTATGGTGAAGGATAATCCTTATACTGCCAACAAAGAACTGCTGATCATTCCGGATGCAGTCCATACGGACCTGTATGACGGCGGCGGAAAAGATGCGATTCCCTTTGATAAGCTGGAACAGTTCTTTTGGGAAAATCTGAAATAAGAACGAGGAAACAGCAGTAAGGGAGGGCGTAAAATGAGAAAAATATTCAGTCTGATATTCGTTTTCTTACTGGCGTTTCCTATGACAGCGTGCGGGCAAAACAGGGTGGAGGAAGAAACCGCCGGTAAGGCAGAGTTTGACTTTGAAAGGAAGACAGTCATGTTAAACAGCGGATATGAGATGCCGATCAACGGTCTTGGAACTTACAGCCTTCATGGGGATGAATGTATTGATTCTGTGAAATCCGCATTATCAAACGGCGTCCGCCTCATTGATACTGCCTCTGTTTACGGCAATGAGGAGGAAGTCGGGCAGGCGATCCGGGAAGCAATCAGCGAAGGGATCATACAGCGAGAGGATGTTTTTGTTACGACTAAAATTTATCCGGGCAGCGAGATGAAAAATCCGGTTCAGTCGATTCAGGCCTGTATTGACCGGTTGGATATCGGCTATGTGGACTTAATGCTGCTGCATCATCCCGACCCTAATGACGTGGAGGCCTACAAAGCCATGGAACAGTTTGTCAAAGAAGGAAAAATACGATCTATCGGATTGTCTAACTGGTATGTGGAGGAATTGACAGAGTTTCTGCCCCAGGTGGATACGGTTCCTGCATTGGTTCAGAATGAAATCCATCCCTATTATCAGGAGAATGAGGTCATTCCATTTATTCAGAATTTAGGGATTGTGGTACAGGGCTGGTATCCGCTGGGCGGCAGAGGTCATACAGGAGAACTGCTTGGGGATCCTGTAATTTCTGAAATCGCCGGGACCCACGGCGTGTCTTCTGCACAGGTGATTTTACGCTGGAATTTACAGAAGGATGTGGTGGTCATCCCTGGCTCCAGTAATCCCGATCATATCAGGGAAAATACCGAATTGTACCATTTCAGCCTGAACGGGGATGAGATGGCGTGGATCAATGCCCTTGACCGGGGTGAAAAACATGATTGGTATTAAGAGACCAGCGAAAAATCAGAATTCAGGAGTGAGAAAATGAACAGACCTGTTACAACATTATTTATGCTAATGTCCGTTGATGGTAAAATCAGCACTGGCGCATCAGATAATTTAGACGTGGACAAGGATTTCCCTAAAATTGCAGGAGTGAAAGAAGGACTTCATCAATATTATGAAATAGAGCAGACGACAGATTTATGGTCCCTTAATTCCGGAAGAGTGCAAGCCAAAATCGGCATTAACACAGCGGACATGCCAGGTAAAACGCCGGTTTCCTTTGTTGTAATTGATAATAAACATTTAGAGGAACATGGCATACGTTACTTTTGTGCTTTATCCAAACAATTTGTGCTTGTTACATCCAACAAAAAACATCCGGCATTTGAAATAGAAGAAGATAATCTCCATATCATATATCAAGAAGAACTATCGCTGAGAGATGTTCTTACAAAACTTAAATCAGAATTTAGCTGCGAGAGAATAACAATACAAACCGGCGGTACATTAAATGAACGGTTTCTTCGTGAAAAGCTGATAGATTATATTGATATTGTTGTAGCGCCTGTATTAATTGGCGGTAAGGATACATCCACTTTAATTGATGGAAAATCCTTATTGTCAGAAAGTGAATTATCAAAATTAGGTGTGTTGAAATTGCAGGAATGTGCAGTTTTGGAGGACTCATATCTTAGATTGCGCTATGAGGTAATTCACTGACAGCCTATTAAAAAAAGAAAAGAGTGAAAAACAAGGCCCGAAACGCAGTTATTGCATTTCGGGTCTTTTATTTTCCGAAAACGGCAAAAATATGTTTTGGAATTAAAAGCAATTCAAAAGAACAGCCGGCCTTACTGGATAGCTCCGTGTGCGCTTCTCTCTGGGCAATTTGAGACTGGATGATGATGTGCTGAACATCCCTCTGTTTATGACAGATCAGGCCAATCGACTGATCGGGTTGCGTTGGAATAAAGAGAGTAAAATGAAGATATTTTACAAGACTTTTCAAAATCTTTGATTTACAATGGTTTTGGCAAGGAGGGAATTTGAATGAAGAAAGAAGTCAGAACCGTTGTTTATGATGAATCATTGCGGATTGAAGCCTACCGCTTTGAGGGAATCGTCCAGCCGTTTCCAAACCATTTCCATGAGCATTATGTGATTGGTTTTGTGGAGAACGGAGAACGCTGTCTGTCTTGCAGAAACGTAGATTATATGATTAGACAGGGAAGTGTTGTTTTGTTTAATCCGGGTGATAACCATGCCTGCGTACAGTCTGATGGCGGCACATTGGACTACCGTGGCCTTAATATCAGCAAAGAGATTATGCTTGATTTGGCAGAAGAAGTGACAGGGAAACGGGAACTTCCGGGATTTTCAGAAAATGTGATTTGTGATGATGAAGTAATCAGCTATCTGCGTCCGCTGCATGAAATGGTGATGAATGGAAACAGTGACTTTGGGAAAGAAGAAAATTTGCTGTTCCTGCTGTCCAGCCTAATTCAGAATTACAGCCAGCCTTTCCTCAGCTGTATTCCAGAGTGCAGACAGGAAATTGAAAAAGCCTGTATATTTATGGAACAGCACTTTACAGAGCGCATTTATTTAGACCAAATTTGCCGCCAGGCAGGCCTGAGTAAGTCAACGCTTCTTAGGGCGTTTACAAAGTCAAAGGGGATTACCCCATACCGTTATTTAGAAACAATCCGTATCAATGAAGCAAAGAAATTATTATCAAACGGCATATCTCCGCTTGACGCAGCAATAAGGACAGGTTTTTCCGACCAAAGCCATTTTACAAACTATTTTACCAGCTTTATCGGGCTTGCACCGGGAGTGTACCGTGAAATCTTTTTTGAAAAAGATAAGGGAGGTGAATAGAATGGCAGCAGAAAAGCGCGCAGGGCATTTGGCGGCTCTGCTCACAATCCTTATATGGGGAACTACTTTTATTTCCACAAAAATTCTGCTTGCAGACTTTCAGCCTGTGGAAATCTTATCTTTCCGTTTTATTATGGGCTATTTAGTTTTGCTGATAGCATATCCGCACCGTATAAAGAGGTTAAGCCGGAAACAGGAAATGACCTTTGCCGCTGCGGGTTTTTGCGGAGTATGTTTGTACTATTTGCTGGAAAATGTTGCATTGACTTTTACAATGGCTTCCAATGTAGGCGTGATTATATCCGTGGCCCCGTTTATTACTGCAATATTGGCGCGCCTGTTTATGAAGTCAGAAGAAAGATTGCAGATAAATTTTTTAATTGGATTTATTGTTGCAATGGCAGGAATCATATTAATCAGCTTTAATGGCTCACAGCTAAAATTAAATCCTGTTGGAGATATTTTAGCGTTTGCCGCCGCTTTTGTGTGGGCTTGCTATTCTGTCTTGACAAAAAGGACAGGGAGTTTCGGGCTTCCCGTTATCCTTACTACACGCAGGACATTTTTCTATGGCATTTTATTTATGATACCTGCACTATTTTTGTTTGACTTTCAGTTAAGTTTGCCCCGTTTTACGGATGTGAAAAATCTGCTCAATATTTTGTATTTGGGAATCGGAGCGTCTGCCCTCTGTTTTGTAACGTGGAATTATGCCGTAAAAATATTAGGGCCAGTTAAAACGAGTATTTACATATATATGGTTCCTGTCATAACCGTTATAACGTCTATGCTGGTCTTAAAAGAAACGGTTACATTTCTTTCTATAGCAGGAACGGTATTAGCCGTTATCGGGCTGTTCCTTTCTGAATACAACAGGACAGATTAGTTTGTTTCCAACTCTGGAAAAGGAGGACTTAAAAAATGGATTTACAAAATGAGAAATGCGTTTTGGTAATTGACGAAAATCTGCCACTGGGAATTATCGCAAATACGGCGGCTATTATGGGTATCACTTTGGGAAAGAAAATGCCGGAAGTTATTGGCGCCGATGTATACGACAGAACCGGAAATAAACATTTAGGGATTATTGAATTTCCTGTACCCATTTTGAAAGGCAATGCAGATATTATTAAAACCATCCGTGAGAAATTGTATGAGCCGGATTTTTCGGATTTAACAGTTGTTGACTTTTCAGATTTAGCGCAAGGCTGCAAGACTTATGATGAATTTATAGAGAAGATGAAAGAAGTATCAGAAATTGAATTAAATTATCTTGGGATTGCGATTTGCGGAGCCAAGAAGAAAGTTAATAAATTGACTGGAAGTATGGCTTTACTGCGGTAAATAGCAAGGTTTAAGAGGGTTAATTGATTCTAAATTTTGTATGAAACGGGAACGTATCATATTCACACAGAAGGATTTATAAGAGCATTGGCAGCGCCGTAAAAACATTATGCAAGTTATGGAATATTTCTTTAGAAAATACGGTTGCATTTGGCGACCATTATAATGACGTTGAAATGCTGGACACGGTAGCCATGCCTTTTCTGATGGGGAATGCGCCGGAAGAATTGAAAAACGGTAAAGAAGCAAGCAACCGAAAAAAAGAATCTATCCGACATAAAAATTATGAATTTTTTCTTAACACTACTGCAGTAGTGTTGACAGCCTAATAAGAAAGGTGTAATGTATAACCAAGCGGAAACTACTGCAGTCGTGTGAAAGGGTGGATAAAAATGGATATTAAACTTTTCGATTCAGAATTGAAAGTAATGTGTGTGCTTTGGAGTGAGGGCGACACCACAGCAAAACATATATCGGATGTTCTGAAAAAAGAAATTGGCTGGAACATGAATACCACCTACACATTGATAAAAAGATGTATCAAAAAAGGGGCGATTGAGCGTTCCGAGCCTAATTTCATGTGCCATGCCCTCATTCCCAAAGAAGAAGTACAGGAAGCAGAGACAGATGAATTGATTGACAAGATTTATGACGGTTCAGTTGACAAATTGTTTGCAGCCCTGTTAGGCAGAAAAAAGCTCTCCGCCGAACAGATTCAGAAGCTCAGGCAGATTGTGGAAGATTTGGAATGAGGTGTGTGTAAATGAATTTACTGCAAATGAGCGTTTCGGGGGCTGCTTTCATTGCTGCGGTAGTGATTATCCGTAGGGTGGCAATCAATAAACTGCCGAAAAAGACTTTTCTTGTTTTATGGGAATTGGTGATATTAAGACTGCTTATCCCGTTTTCGATTCCGTCAATGTTCAGTGTTTATACGTTGGTAACTCACAGCATATCTTCTACAACATTGCCGGAAGTTGGAACCGATTATAACATTCCCACTATGCAAGGACTGTTTGTTACAACACAGGGAGTGGAACAACCGCCAGCGGATATTTCATCATCTGTTTCCATGTGGTTTATTGTATGGTGTGCAGGAATAATACTTATCGCATTGTTTTTCGTAATATCCTATTTGCGTTGTCTGATTGAATTTCGGACAGCTTTACCCGTCCACCACCATTATGTAGAAAAGTGGCTGGCGAAACGCCCATTGAAACGTCCAATTTTGGTAAAGCAATCTGATAGGATTTCTGCCCCATTAACTTATGGCATTTTCCGTCCTGTTATTTTAATGCCGAAAAAAATGGACTGGAAAAATGAAAAACAACTGCTGTATGTCCTCTCACATGAGTATGTGCATATCTATCGCTATGATACTGTCACAAAGCTGATTGC
>CAJUJM010000089.1 GCA_910586755.1 uncultured Lachnospiraceae bacterium | reverse complement strand
TGGTATCAGAATGACAACTGTGCTGCATATGACGTATGTCAAAAACAAAAATTGGGCTGTCTTCCTGGATAGGAGACAGCCCGTTTTCCTTGTAAAATCAAGGTTGAGAGCAGATAAGGGGAATCGAACCCCCCTCCCCAGCTTGGGAAGCTGGTGTTCTACCGATGAACTATATCTGCACGGTGACTATAGTATACCACGCCGGATTCAAATAATCAAGTGGAATTTTATCTCACTTCCGCCCCAAAAGGCATCAACGCCAGCTTTGCCAGCTTAAAGTGCTGAAGGCCAAAGGGAATTCCTACAATAGTCAGGCATAAAATCACTCCCATAACAGCCGATTCTATAGCCAGGGGAATACCGGAGACAACCAACCAGATAAGATTTAAGAGAAGGGAACCCACTCCCCCTCCATAGGAAACCTCTTTCCCAAAGGGGAAACAGCTAAGGCCTGCAAATTTAAAACACTGGATCCCCACCGGGATTCCCACAATCGAAAGGCACCATAAGCAGCCCGCTAATCCCCAGCTAAGGCCGCTTAAAGCGCCTCCAAATAAAAACCAAAGCAGATTACCCAGACATCCCATATGAAAACCTCCTGTCATTTGTCAATACTTTCTTACTTATACAAACGACAGAGGAACAGGATTTCCTTCAAAATGCGGCTTTGATTCTGTCAGCTAATTTTTCCTTCTCTTCTGGGGACAGAAACGCTGCCTGGACACTGTTTAACAGCATCTGCCGCCTCTCTGCTTCTGTCATCCCACATTCCCTTAAAATCCGGAATTCCCGGTCAATGGTGGTATTGGAAACGGTTTTATTATCCGTATTCACCGTTACCTTAACCCCTCGCCTTAGCAGATCCAGAAGCGGATGTTCCCGGGGAGATAAAAAAGCCCGGGTCTGAATATTGCTGGTCAGGCAACATTCCAGGGTAATTCCCTTCTCTATCACTTCTTCTACTGTCCCTGCATCCTCAACAGCCCGGACTCCGTGACCAATCCGCCGGGTTCCCATACGGATCGCCGCCTTTACACTCTCCGGCCCGTCGGCTTCACCGGCATGGATGGTATAGGGAATCCCTTTTTCCCTTGCCAGTGCAAAAAGAGGGGCGAAATCTTCGGTAGGGTAGATTCCTTCTGCCCCGGCCAGGTCTACCGCCGCTACCCGGGACTTTCCTATCAGCTCTGAACCTATCCTTATGGTCTCAAGATTGGCTTCTTCATTGTCTGCTCCCCGCATACAGCAAAGAATCAATCTTGTCTCCAGACCTGGGGTTTTCTGCTTCTTCAGCCCCTGATCCATTCCCTCCAGCACTGCGTCCACAACCTGACGCTGGGTCAGCCCTCTTTCTGTATGAAACTGAGGCGCAAACCGAATCTCTGCATAAAGCAGCCCTTCCTCATACAGCTCCTCCACCACATCCTCCATGGCATGTGCCAAGGCTTCTCTGGTCTGAAGCACCTTAAGGGGCAGATCAAATCTGGACAAATAGTCGTTTAAATCCCTGCAGTCCACAGGGGCCTGAAGGTAGGGAGCCAATTCCTCTTCATTATTTGCAGGAAGCTCAATCCCCTGCTTTCCCGCCAGTTTTATCACAGTCTCCACCGGCACGGAACCGTCAAAATGAAGATGCAAATCAATCATAACCTTACCTGCCTCTCTCAACGCTTATCGTTTTCTTTCCAAATTTTTTGGGCCGAATCCCATCGGAAGGATCTCCTCTAAAGTCCGGATCTGATACTCCTCCGGGTTTTTGGCCAGAATAATCTGAAAGCTTTCAGGATCGCAAAATTCCATCATAACCTGGCGGCATACACCGCAGGGCGCGCAGTAATCCAGCTCCAGGGCGTCCTCAGGGCCGCCTGCCACTGCAATGGCCTGAAATTCCAGTACGCCCTGGCTTACTGCCTTAAAAAAGGCTGTCCGCTCCGCACAATTGCTTGGGGTATAACCGGCGTTTTCAATATTGCAGCCGGTAAAAATCTGGCCGTCCCGGCTTAACAGAGCCGCCCCCACACGAAACCGGGAATAGGGGGTATAAGAAAATTTCCTGGCTTTAAGGGCTTCTTCAATCAATAATTTTATATCCATAGTCACGCTTTCTGTTACCTTTATTTAGACTTTACATAGGGCTTTCCGTTGGCAGCCGGAACTCTGGCATGGCCTACAAACAGCACCAAGGTTACAATGGTCACTACATAAGGAATCATGGAAATCAGGTTGGGAGAAATGGTATTTCCCGTATTGGCAAGTACCTTTAATCCGCTGCACAGGCCAAAAAGCAGACAGGCTTTCATAGCCCCCTGGGGAGTAAACTTGCCGAAAATAACTGCCGCAATGGCGATAAATCCCTGACCCACGATAACAATAGGACGGAACTGGTTAATAGTGGCAAGGGTCACATAAGCGCCCCCAAGGCCTGCCAAAAATCCGGAAATAATCACACAGATGTAGCGGATCCGAAATACGTTAATGCCCAAAGTATCACAAGCCTTGGGATGCTCTCCCACCGCCCGCAGCCGCAGTCCGAAGCGGGTTTTGTAGAAAATAAACCACACCACAGCCACCAGGATAAAGCACAGATATGCAGGCACATAGGTACTGAATACATTGTTTGCAAAAGATCCTACAGGAAACATTCCATCAAACAGCTTGGGAAGCTTGCTGGCCGTATCAAGGGGCGGCGTATCCGTAGAATTGTCAAACATGGCTTTGCACAGAAAGATTGCCAGACCGGGGGCCAAAAAGTTAATGGCGGTACCGGAAATGGTCTGGTCCGCTCCAAAGGAAACGCAGGCGATTGCATGTATCAGCCCAAACAGCGCTCCCGCCAAACCGCCGCAGAAAAAGGCAATCCAGCCGTTTCCCGTAAACAGGCCTACCGCAGCCCCGGTAAAGGCCCCGATGGTCATCATTCCCTCTATTCCAATGTTCACTACGCCGCTGCGCTCAGAAAAGCAGGAACCCAGAGCCGCATACAAAAGAGGCGGCGTTGCTACTAATGTTGCATTGATAATCAGTCCAAGGTTTTTAATAATCCCATCCATAATTTCTTACCCCCTTTTCCCTTTCAATGCCAGTTTCTTAAACACATGGGACACTGCAATAAACAGAATAATGGTGCCCATAATAATGTCTACAACCTCTGACGGAGCGTTGATTAAGCTGAGCTTGCTGCCACCGTATTTCATAGCCCCGTAGAACAGGCCGGAGAAAATGCATCCTATGGGATTGGATCCGGCAATCAGCGCTACTGTAATCCCCTGGAAGCCGAAGCTTTCCTGGGTGGCAAACTGGCTGATACGCATGGACATACCCAGTACCTGAACTGCGCCTCCAAGACCTGCCAGACAGCCGGAAATTGCCATTGCCGTCATCACTGCCTGGTTGGAATTGATTCCGCCGTACTCGGCTGCGTTGCGGTTAAATCCTACTGCCCTAAGCTGGTAGCCCAGGGTTGTCTTGTTAATTAAAAACCAAATAAGGACAGCCGCTGCAACAGCCATAATAATACCAAAATTTACATTACTGCAGCCTGTAAGCTTTCTCACCGGCTCAGGAAGCAGGATGGCTGCAGAAGCCAGAATATCCTTGGTGGCCTCCCCGCCGCCTTCCTTGTGGATTGCTGATAAATTAACCACATAATTGGAAAGGTAAAATGCAATCCAGTTAAACATAATAAAGAGAAGAACCTCATTAATCCCCTTTTTCACCTTGAGCCATCCGACTACGCTGCCCCACAGAGCTCCGGCCAGGGCGGCCGCCAGAATACACAAAGGAATGTGAATCACCATCGGCACATCCACCAGGATTCCCACCACCGCAGCTGACAATGAACCTACTACAAACTGGCCCTCTGCGCCGATATTAAAGACGCCGGTGCGAAAGGAAAAGGCCACGCTGAGTCCGGTAAAAATCAATGGACTGGCATAGATAATGGCCCAGGCCATAAATTTGGGTTTACTGAACACGCCGGTAAACAGCTTCATATAAGCTTCCGCCGGACTGATGCCTGCCACCAGAAGAAACAGCGCTCCCACCAGGAAGCCAAATAAAATGGCAATAAAGGTATACAGGGCATTACTGTTTAAAATACTCTTTTTCTCATCCATGCTGCTTTCCTCCTGCCATCATCAGTCCCAGAGTGTTCTCATCTGCATCCTTTCCTGCCATGCTGCCGCTGATGGTTCCGTCAAAGATAACTTCGATCCGGTCAGATAAGCTCATAATTTCATCCAGCTCAAAAGATACTAAAAGAACGGCTCTGTTTTTGTTTCTCTGCTCCACAATATACTTGTGTACAAACTCAATTGCACCTACATCCAGACCACGGGTGGGGTTTACTGCAATCAAAAGTTCTTTGTCATTGGTTACTTCTCTGGCAATAATAACCTTCTGCTGATTTCCCCCGGAAAGCTGCCCGGCCGGTTTTCCCTCACTGCCGGAGGGACGGATGTCGAATTTGCCTACCAGATCTTTTGCGTGATCCAATATGGATTTTTTATCTAAAATTCCTTTTTTGGAGAACTTTTCTTCTCCGAAATTCTGTAAAATCAGGTTTTCCGCTACGGAAAAGTCCAGCACCAGGCCATGCTTCTGCCGGTCTGCAGGAATACTGGAAATTCCTTTGTCAAACAGGGCCCTGGGCGTCCAGTTAAACACGTTTTCCCCATTCATAAAGATCTCTCCGGAGTCGCCTTTGCGAAGGCCTGTCAGGATCTCCACCAGCTCTGTCTGACCGTTTCCGTCTACACCGGCAAGCCCTACAATCTCCCCTTTGCGGACATTCAGGTTCAGGCCTTTTAAAATCTCAACTCCCCGGTAATCCTTGCCGTGAAGGTTCTTAATATCCAGGACCACATCTCCCGGCTTCATATCTTTTTTCTCTACCACAAACTCTACGTCCCGGCCTACCATCATGGATGCCAGATCGTTTTCTGTTACATCCTCTACCTTAACAGTCTGAATATACTTTCCCTGACGGATAATGGTGCAGTAATCGGCGCTGGCCTTGATTTCTTTTAATTTGTGGGTAATCAGGATTACCGACTTGCCATCTGCAGTCAGGTGGCCGATAATCTCAATCAATTCCTCGATCTCCTGAGGGGTCAGGGATGCGGTGGGCTCGTCCAAAATCAGGATCTCGGCCCCCCGGTAAAGCACTTTTAAAATCTCCGCTCTCTGCTGCATACCTACGGAAATATCCTCAATCCTGGCATCCGGATCCACCTGCATATTGTAGCGCTCAGAAAGCTCTTTTACCTTTTCCCTGGCAGAGTCTAAGTCCACCTTAAGACCTTTTACCGGCTCCATTCCCAAAATAATGTTTTCTGTAACCGTATAGGGCTGAACCAGCATGAAATGCTGATGTACCATACCGATTCCCAGTTCAATAGCCTTTTTGGGGGTATCGATATGGACCAGCTGTCCTCCCACATAAATCTCCCCTTCTGTGGGACGGTACAGGCCGTAAAGCACATTCATCAGGGTGCTTTTCCCTGCTCCGTTTTCCCCTAAAATGGCGTGGACCTCCCCCTTGTGGACCGTCAGATTAATGTGATCGTTGGCCACAAAATCTCCAAATTTTTTCACAATATCTTTCATCTGGATGGCAACGGTCTTTTGGTCTACATGACTCGTCTTTCCCACACTCGTTCCTCCTTTTCAGATGTATCGGCACGCGCCGCTACGCGTCACCTGCCAGCTCGTCAGAACGCATTCCTGTTGTGAAACTTATGTTTCACAAGCGTTCTTGCTCTTTTTAGATATGTTCTCGTCCTATATGATGACGATTTTCTCCATTCCCTCTTCCCTGGCAATGTCTGCCAGATGATT
>CAJUJM010000088.1 GCA_910586755.1 uncultured Lachnospiraceae bacterium | reverse complement strand
TTTTTCTTACTTTTAGTATTATTTATAATTTTTTTCAGATCTCTGTCTTTATCATCAAATGCAAAATACTGTGTATCCTTAGTATACATGATTATTCGCGTAAATATCAATATACTTTTCTCCGCAAATTTTCTGATTTTTAAAAAGCCCCCGGCAAATGCCGGAGGCCTTTTAAAACAGCTTTTAATTTACTTTAACATCTCGTCTACCATAGCCTGAACAGCTGCTCCCATGTCGGCTGCCTTTTTATCTGCATCTTCTAAGGAGGCGCCCTTTACGCCGTAGTAGAACTTAATCTTCGGCTCAGTACCGGAAGGTCTTACACACATCCATACGCCGTCTTCCATGTCGTAGTAAAGAACATTGGAAGAGGGAAGGCCTGTGGGCTTCACCTGGCCGGTAGCCATGTCTTTAATGGTATCCAGCTTGTAATCTCTTGCAGAAACCACCTTGTAGCCGCCAACCTCTTTTGGAGTATTGGTCCGCAGGTTTTCCATAATAGCCTGGATCTTTGCAAGGCCCTCAATACCGGACAGGCCGATAGATTTAACGGCATCCTTGTAGTATCCGTACTTCTCATACATTGCGATCATGGCATCCCACAGGGTCATGTTCTGAGTCTTGTAGTATGCTGCGGCCTCACACAATGCGGCGGTTGCGGAGATGGCGTCCTTGTCCCGGGCATAGCTGCCAATAAGACAGCCGTAGCTCTCTTCCATGCCAAACAGATATGTACCTTTTCCGGTATGCTCATTCTTTAAAATCTGCTGGCCAATCCACTTAAATCCGGTGAGAACCTCAATCAGCTCCGTATTGTAAGCTTTGGCAACTGCATCGATCAGGTTAGTGGAAACGATGGATTTTACAACCTGTCCGTCCTCCGGAATCTTGCCTGCCGCCTGCTTCTGGCTTAATACATACTCGCACAGGAGAGCGCCGGACATGTTTCCTGTTAAAGGAATATATTCGCCGGACTTATCATCCTTTACATAAACGCCCAGACGGTCTGCATCCGGGTCTGTTGCCAGAACCAGATCGGCGTTCTTTTCTTTTGCCATCTTTAAGCCCAGCTCAAAGGCTTCTTTGGCTTCCGGATTGGGATAGCTTACAGTGGGGAAGTTGCCGTCCGGCAGCTCCTGCTCCGGAACTACATATACATGCTCAAAGCCCAGCTCTCTCATAACCCTTCTTGCCGGGATATTGCCGGTGCCGTGAAGAGGAGAATAGATAATGGTAATCTGATCCTGCATCTCGTCAATAGCCTTCTGGTTTACCACCTGCGCCTTTACCTGAGCAATATACTTGTCATCAATTTCTTTGCCGATTACTTCATACTTACCTGCTGCAATAGCGGAAGCCTCATCTGTAGTTTTAACCGTGGAAAGGTCCTCAATTGCCAGAACTTCCTCGGTAACGCCCTTGTCATGAGGCGGTGTAAACTGTGCGCCGTCCTCCCAATATACCTTGTAACCGTTATACTCCGGCGGGTTGTGGCTGGCGGTAATGTTAATACCTGCGATGCAGCCCAGCTCGCGCACTGCAAAGGACAGCTCCGGAGTGGGACGTAAGGACTCAAACTTGTATGCCTTAATGCCATTGGCTGCCAGGGTCATGGCCGCCTCCATGGCAAACTCAGGGGACATGCGGCGGGAATCGTAGGCAATGGCAACTCCCTTGTCGGCTCCGCCCTGCTTAATAATATAATTGGCCAGTCCCTGGGTGGCCCGGCGAACCACATAAATATTCATCCGGTTAATACCGGCGCCGATAATGCCCCGAAGACCGGCAGTGCCGAACTCCAGATCCATATAAAATCTCTCTTTGATCTCGTTTTCATCCCCCTGAATGGCTTTTAACTCTTCTTTGGTAGCCTGGTCAAAATAAGGGTTTGACAGCCATTCATTGTAAATCTTCATATAATCTTTCATAGAAACTTTTTACTCCCTTCCAACCTTCTTTTTTCTATGAAAATTATACTATATCGCTAAATAAAAAGAAAGTATTTTTCAGTATTTTATTTCTTTTAAAAAAGCCTGCTGTGCCATTTTAATGCCATGAATTTTTATGCTCTAAAAGTAAAAACAGTAATAAAGAGAGAACCCCAGGAATTTTCAATGGCTTTAAAAAGCCTGAAATCCATAGCATCCTCTCCTTCTCAATAACCAAGAACTGGAATCGGTACTAACCTACAAGTCCTTTTTGATTAATTTAAATTGCGGAAATATCTATAGCAGCTTCAAATTGTGATGAATTTGAAAGCGTCGCCTGCATCATACCTGCAACAAAACTTCCAGTTGCTCCCATATTATAATAATAATCCTTTGGGCCATAAATATAGTAAGTCTTTCCTATAGATGGATTTTTAAGCTCGCCATTGTAATTTACACTATTGCCTTTTAAGCCGGCTCTTGAGCCATCAGCATTAAAAGCGTCACCATAAACTGCGTATCTAAAGGAAATCGAAGAGCATGAGACAGTCCCTGTTTGTCGAACAACACCACCTTTTACTTTGTTAAGCATAACATAATCCCAAGGATCTCCAAAATCTTTCTTAGCATATTCGATAGCTACATAAATAGTTACTCCATTCTGTTCGTTCTGGTCTGATTTATCAAGATCATAAAATGATATGCGAGAAGCCACATAGGTATCTTTCCCGACTTTACGATTATCATATATATCGTAAGAAGAAGCTTCCAGATTAAATTGTTGTGATGGGAAGAGCTTGCGTACATCTAATTCCGGCAGATCATTTCGTTCTTGAAATTCATCATTTTCGTAAGAGTCAATAAGCTCGTAAATATAAGGGTCAATGCTTGATGTAGATTGAATCTCTGAAGCTAGTGCGGCACTTAGAGAAACAGACATCATCATAGCTAGACTGATACAAAAAAGAAAATTTTTTTCATAATGGAACTCCTTTTAAATAGGTTTTAGTAGCTTTCTTGCTTTATACTCATCTTCTTTTTTGACTGATAAACTGTACGTGGTTCTTATGGTTCTGTCACGAGACAGCAGATAATTGTCTCCACGAAAATTATTAAACGAAAGTCTTAATTGGTTGTTAATACTGGTATCTTTGTATTGAATATTATTATTGGCAAGAATGTTTTTTGCTGCAAAGAACTTTTCCGTATTAAAAGTGGAATATACTTCAATGTACTTTTCAAACAAGAATATCATATCTCCTTTTATCAGTAAAAAATCCATAATTATATAATTTAGAAATATCCATTGGAATCACTCTTTTCTTTTATTTTAATAAAATTAAATCAAAAAAGCGTCATATAGTCAATATTTTTATCGAAATTAACTATGAATTATTATTTTTGTTCATAACTCTTCTTGAATTTTACGAAACAATTTATAATTCCATTTATATCTTGTTTTCTATCAATAAGCGACATTTAAAAGCGCTAAGCCACAAGTTCCAATCAGGGCTTAGCGTTTTTTCTCTTTTAACTCTGAAAATATAACTATATCGTCAAATAAAAGAAAAGTATTTTTTCAGTATTTTATTTCTTTCAGGAAAGCCTGCCGGGCCTCCTCCTGCTCTTCCAAAGCCTTTAATTTATCAATATTTCTGGCCGGGATCCATGCCTTATTGGCATTATAGTAATAGTTCAGCTGCTTCCAGTATTTTTCCGGATATAAAAACAAATAATATAAGCACCGGCGCTCCTGAGCCGTCATGGGAAGAATCCTCTCGTAGGCCTCCAGCATCATGGTTCCAAGGCGCAGGTTCCAGCCGTGCTTTTCCATAACTTTACGCATAAACCGGTAAAGATCTGCTGGCTGGAATCCCAGATGCATCCGATTGTATTCTACAATGGCTACATAGTGATTTCCCATCAGAACATGGTGGTGATCCAGATCTCCATGGCACAGAAACAGCTGGCTTTTTCCATCCTGCTCCATGGCTTCCAGCCCTCTGGCCGCCTCCTGGGCCTGTTCAAAAAATTGAGAATAACTGTCAATGACACACAGTTCGAATTCGCTTTTTCCCCGTTTTCCCCGAATAAAGCTTCTGGCTCTTTTTAGTTCCCGGTTGTGGCGGCTCATTTCTTCATGGAGAGGTTTGGCTAAAATGGATCCCATATTCCATTCTTCCCGAAAGTCCACACGGCGCAGCAGCTGGTGAAGCATACCGATTCTGGTAACTGCGCTGCGGATTTCTGAGAATTCCTTCAGGTTACACTCTCTGTCTAAAAACCATTCCTTTAATATAAAGCGTGTGCCATCACCGGCATTGGTAAACAAACCTTCTTCCCTGCTCTTTACATATTGATCTGCCTTTAATCCGCTGCTGTCCCTCAACCGCTCCAATACCGCTGCCTCAAATTCCAGACGGCGGGCAGTCCCGCGATATTCCTTTAGCAGGCGGCAGCCCCGGTCTGTGTCCAGAATCCATGCCCCGCGGCCCTTCCGAACCCCGTAGACCTCCATGTCATACATCTCCAGTACCTCTGTATATCGTTCCGTCATTGTCTACCCCTCCAAACTCCTGCTTTCTGTATGTTCTCATAAGCTATTTCTAGGGTATGAAAGCCGTACCGGGATTATGACAGAAAGAAAGCCTGTGGCACAAGCAATTCTCAAAATCACTGCTGTAATGCCTCAGGCTTTTTTCTCAGTGCATACTGGATCAAAATTTCTTTCTCGTTGTATTCCGGATGGTTGAAAACCAATTCCAAAAGACAGTTTAAAGCCTCTCCCACCGCTTTTCCCGGCTGGATTCCCGCATCCATTAAGTCCTGGCCTCCTACAGCCAGACTCTTTAGAGAAAGGCAGTCTCCTGCCCTGCGGATCTCCTCTGTCAGCCGCCGGACCTGAGAGAGCTCCTCCTGCCTGCTTTCCTTTAGGAGCAGTAGATCATCATATAATTCCGGCGTCATCTGGCTCATAACCCGACGGAGAGCCGCTTTCTCCGGAGGAAGAGAAGCTTTTGCAAACCGCGTCAGAATCCTTGTCCGGTTAATGGTGTCATTATCGGACTTTAACTGCTTTAAAATCAATGCTGCGTCAGCTTCCGCCTCATTTTGCAAAAATGCGGCCCAGCGCAGGTGCTTTTTGGCCGGAAGCTCCGGGCTGATAACTGGCAAAGGCAGGTGAACCCGGCCAAATGTATCTGAAATATAAGGGGCCATACCGGTATGGTAAACCATCTGAATCCGCTCCGGATGCTCAGACAGCAAAAGCTTGGTTAATTCTACCAGAATCCGCTCCCTGCTGATCTGTTTTAAATTGGGAGCCATAATTTTAATTGCCTCATAGGTCTCCGGTTCAATCTCAAACCCCAGCTGGGCCGAAAAGCGGAGTGCCCTCAGAATCCGAAGGGCATCCTCTGTAAACCGGTCTATGGGATTGCCTACGCAGCGGATAACACCGGCTTTCAGGTCTTCCATGCCTCCAAAAGCATCTACCATTCCGGTTTTACGGCTGTAAGCCATAGCATTGATGGTAAAATCCCGGCGCTTTAAATCCTGGAGCAAATCCGGAGTAAATTCAACCTCTTTGGGATGGCGGCCATCTTCATACTCCCCGTCGATCCGGTAAGTGGTCACCTCATAACCAACTTTATCAACCATAACCGTTACGGTGCCATGAGCAATCCCGGTATCTACAGTACGGCGAAACAAAGCCTTCACCTGATTGGGGTGGGCCGAGGTGGTAATGTCCCAATCCCCAGGTGTCCGGCCAAGAAGGCTGTCACGGACACAGCCGCCTACGGCGCAGGCTTCATATCCGCAGCAATTTAACTGTTCTATGATCTGCTCCACCGGAGCCGGAACCTGAATTTCCATAGGGGCTGCCTCCTTTCTCAATTTTGCGTAACAGTTCAGATATCGATGCCAGACGAGAAGATGTCTCATCTAAACTATTTTACCCGTCAGGCGTTTCCTGCCATGTTTTAATATGCCTTGCCCCAATAAACCATCTTAGCAGCAGGCTTGCCGCAATATACGCAGGTATCGGACAACTTCTCCTGGGCAAAAGGCATACAGCGTGAGGTAACGCCCGCCTCTTCTTTCAGCTTCTCCTCGCACTCCTGGCAGCCGCACCACATGGCCTTGATAAAGCCAGGCTTATTATCTGCAATATCCTTTAGCTCTTCTAAGCTAAGAGCTGTGTAGGTGTGGGCATCTCTGTGGGCCCTTGCCCGCTCCAGCATATCGATCTGTATCTGTTCCAGCAATTCCGCCACCTTGGTTTCCAGCTCTTCCAGGGAAACCTCCATCTTCTCATGAGTATCACGGCGTACTAAAACCGCCTTATTTGCCTCAATCTCCTTAGGGCCAATCTCCACCCGCACCGGGATTCCCCGCATTTCACATTCGTTAAACTTCCAGCCGGGGCTCTTGTCGCTGTCATCCACTTTTACCCGGAAATTGGACAAACATTCTTTTAGCTCAAATGCCTTATCCAGTACCCCTTCTTTTCTCTGCTGGATGGGGACAATCACCACCTGGACAGGGGCGATTCTAGGCGGCAGCACCAGGCCTTCATTATCGCCGTGAACCATAATAATGCCGCCGATCAGGCGGGTACTCAGACCCCAGGAAGTCTGATGTACATATTTTAACTGATTATCTTTGTCATTAAACTGAATGTTGAAAGCCTTTGCGAATCCGTCCCCAAAATTATGGCTGGTGCCGGACTGGAGCGCCTTGCCGTCATGCATCAATGCCTCAATGGTATAGGTGGCCTCCGCCCCGGCAAATTTCTCCTTGTCTGTCTTCCGTCCCCGGACTACAGGAATTGCCAGAACCTCCTCACAGAAATCCGCGTACACGTTCAGCATCAGCTCCGTCCGCTCCTGGGCCTCCTCTGCGGTGGCATGGGCGGTATGGCCTTCCTGCCATAAAAACTCTCTGGACCGGAGGAATGGACGTGTGGTCTTCTCCCAACGCACTACGGAACACCATTGATTATAAAGTTTCGGCAGATCCCGGTAGGAGTGGATATTTTCTGCATAAAAATCACAGAACAGGGTCTCGGAAGTCGGCCTTACGCACATTCTCTCCTGAAGGGGTTCCAGGCCTCCATGGGTTACCCAGGCAACCTCGGGAGCAAAGCCTTCTACATGATCCTTTTCCTTCTCTAAAAGGCTCTCGGGAATAAACATAGGCATATATACATTTCGGACGCCTACTTCTTTAAATCTTCTATCCAGCTCGTTCTGAATATTCTCCCAGATAGCATAGCCATCCGGCTTAATTACCATACAGCCCCTTACGCTGGAATAATCAGTTAATTCTGCTTTTTTTACTACGTCCGTATACCACTGGGCAAAATCCTTTTCCATGGACGTAATGGCTTCTACCATTTTCTTGTCGTTTGCCATTTTCTTTCTCTCCTTTTCGTTGTAGTCTATAAATGGAAACGGAGGCCGGCAGCCCGTGCTTGTGACTATGACAAAAAGCCACCCGTTCCCTTACATAAGGGACCGAATGGCTCGGCGGTACCACCCAAATTAGCGCCTGATAGCTCCAGGACACTCACTCTTTCCCGTTAACGCCGGATAATACGCTCTGTTTTCACAGAGATGCTCCAAGGCGGGTTGGGCAGCCAGGGACCCGGAAACCTCTCACCACCGGCTTCCTCTCTGGGGAGTTTGGATGCTTACTAGTCCTCTTCATCGCTGCGGCCTGCTTATCAAAATACTCTATTCCGACCGTGTGTAGTAAGATTTTACGCCAACCGCCCGGATTTGTCAACGGTTTGTTTCTTAGTTTTCCTTGTTTTTCTTTGTTATGATATGTTTGTTTTCCTTTGAGTATTGCGGTTTTTTGCTGCTAAGCGAAATGCCTTTTCCATTGCAGGCGTAAGTTCAGGGGAATCTTCATCAAATACAATCTTCTTTTTTGCCGCTTCCTCTATTTGCTTAATTTGATCTTTTGTGGGCTTTTGGTTTCTATCCAAGGTAACTGTCCGTATCATAATAAATGCTCCTTTCTGCTCTGGTCGCAAGCCTTGCTGATATTAAACGTATATTTTCTTTTCGTTCTGTATAAACAACAAACAGAACATCATTTACCATTCCAATAGTACTATAACGGTCTTCATAAATACTGTGTTCAACATCATATATTTCGATACGCTGTAAATCATTAAAAACTAACATTGCGGTTTCAAAATCAATACCATGTTTTTTGAAATTTAACTCATTTTTATCCTCATCCCATTCAAACTTCACTATAATGCCTCCTGCTTATATTGAAAAGGTACTTTTATTATACATTATTTTTGAAAGAAATAAAATATATCGCTTCTTTTTTGACCATTAAAAATATCCGTAGAAAACCCTGTTTTAAGGTATTCTACGGATATTTGCCGCAGGTTTGCTGTCAAAAAATGGCATTTTACGCCAACCGTCCGGATTTGTCAACGGTTTTTACTCCAGTTCTTCATACCCGGTCTTCAGCCTTTCGTCAAACTGCCGGTAAAAATCCCGGTCTGTGTCATAAGGCATTAGATAAAAGCGTTTCAGCACATTCATGCTTACCGCTTTAGCCTGCTCCAAAGAATTATGAACGCCTGCGCCTTTCCGGGCGGCATCTCTTGCAGCCTTCCGAAAATTATGCCATTTGATTAGAAATTCTTCATCCTTTTCAGCATCCTGAACATCAATCCATTTACGTACCTTTACTTTGGTACGGCCTGGCTTCTTACATCCATTTACCAGGTAAATGTAGTAGATCTTATCCTCCTCATAGCTGCGGCCCAGAGGGAAAATGCGGCAGATGTCCGGGCGGAAATCATGGATAGTGCAGCGGCCCTGAGCATTTAAAAATACACACCGCTCTGTCTCCCCATCCATACGGAGGTTGGGAAGAATAATGCCGTCTGCCACCTGAAGTTCGATCTTATCTGTCATCAACTCCTGAAAAGACATTCCCAGGCCGCCAGTAAGATGATAAACATCTTTGGGGTTTAACACAATGGAGCTGCCCATGCCCTGGCAGCAGGCAGAACAGCCCCGGCAGCCGTCACAGCCTGTCCGCACCATATCATTTAAGGAATATTTTCTTCCGTCAGTGGCTCCCGGCCCCTGATTCTGTTCCGTTCCCATTCTTCATTCTCCCGTCTGCCGAGTGTGCGAAAAGAAAAACTAAATTAATAGTTTTCAGCTTTTCTCTCAAAATATGCTCTGGGATGGGCACAGCAGGGGCAGATCTCCGGAGCTTCCTCTCCTTCATGGATGTAACCGCAGTTGCGGCACTTCCAGCCAAGGGGAGCGTCTCCTTTAAAGGTTCCATCGTTCTTCAGATTCTCCAACAGCTTTAGGTAGCGTTTCTCATGAGCTGCCTCTACCTTGGCTACCAGCTCAAACTTCTCTGCTAATTCTTCAAATCCTTCTTCTCTTGCCTCTCTGGCCATACGGGCGTACATGTCGGTCCACTCGAAGTTCTCGCCGTCAGCTGCATCTGCCAGATTCTCCTGGGGAGTACCAATGCCGTGGAATTCCTTAAACCACATTTTGGCATGCTCCTTTTCCTGGTCGGCAGTCTCTAAGTACAGGGCAGCCAGCTGCTCATAACCTGCCTTTTTTGCTGCAGATGCATAGTAAGTATACTTGTTGCGTGCCTGTGACTCCCCTGCAAATGCGTCCTTTAAGTTTTGCTCTGTTTTGGTTCCTGCGTATTTAGACATATCTCTTATTCTCCTTTTGATCCCAACATCTTGATGCAGAACGTGCGCCCGCCGGGCCGCGCCCAAAAAAAAGAGGGCCAGAAACCTCTGGCGCCTCTTTTCCCACTAGTTTTAATGACTATATTTAATTTGCTTAGCCAAAATATCTCTTAAGCAAACCAGCGAAAGCCTTACCATGTCTTGCCTCATCACGAGCCATTTCATGGACAGTGTCATGGATGGCATCCAGATTCTCTTCCTTTGCTCTCTTAGCCAGAGCAACCTTGCCAGCGGTAGCGCCGTTCTCAGCTGCCACTCTTAACTCCAGATTCTTCTTGGTGCTGTCGGTAACTACCTCGCCTAACAGCTCTGCAAACTTAGCGGCATGCTCTGCCTCTTCCCAGGCTGCCTTCTCGTAATATAAACCAACCTCAGGATAGCCCTCTCTGTGAGCTACTCTGGCCATAGCAAGATACATGCCAACCTCGCTGCACTCACCCTCAAAGTTTGCTTTTAAGCCTTCAATAATATCTTCGCTAACGCCTTTAGCTACGCCAATGCCATGCTCTGCTGCCCAAACCATCTCATCCTCCTGCAGTTTAAACTTATCTGCAGAAACCTTACATACCGGACAAGATTCCGGAGCAGTCTCTCCCTCATGAACATATCCGCATACTGTACAAACCCATTTCTTCATCGTTAATTCTCTCCTTTTCTTATATGAATTTTAATCAGTTCCGTGTATAGCTTTACTTCTAAAATAGTAATGATTACTGTTTTAGACTATCATACCTGACCGATTTTGTCAACCTGTTTTCCAGAAATATTTTCCATATCTTCCAATTTCAGACATTGGGGGCAGAGCCCGTAAAACACTGTTTCGTGGTTCTCTATCCGTCCGGGATAATAACGTCCGGCCAACGTGTTGATTTCCTCCATGTGGCTCATAGGAATATCTGCCACTTGTCCACATTCTTTACAAAGAAAGTGATAATGAGGGGCCATGTCTCCGTCAAAATGATCCGGCCCATTTCCGCATCTCAGCTTTCTTACCTCTCCCAGTTCTTCCAGTAAATTCAAATTACGGTACACGGTTCCCAGACTGATATTGGGGTATTCTTCCCGAATCGATGCATAGATGGCTTCTGCCGTAGGGTGATCTCTGCGGGACATAAGACAGGCCTTGACAAATTCCCTCTGCCGGCTGTATTTTATCGTCTTCATAGCGCCACCTCCCTCTAAAATCAGTAACTATTACTATTTTAGTATAGGAAATTTTTTTGCCTGTGTCAACCCCCTAATTATGCTCTTTTATTCAACCCGGTTCTTGATGGAACCAATTCCCTCTACCGTACACTCCACCTCGTCTCCGGCCTTTAAAAATCTCGGCGGATCAAACCCCATGCCCACCCCGGAAGGCGTTCCCGTGGAAATAATCGTTCCCGCCTGAAGGGTCATCCCTCTGGACAACTCGCTGACAATATGGTCGATAGTAAAAATCATCAGTTCCGTATTGCTGTCCTGCCGCAGTTCCCCATTGACTCTGGACTGAATAGAAAGCTTTGGCGGATAGGGAATCGCGTCTATTGTGGTAATACATGGCCCCATAGGCAGGAATCCATCCAGGCTTTTTCCAAAATAAAACTGTTTGTGTGTTCTCTGGACATTGCGGGCGCTGACATCATTGATAATGGTATAACCAAACAAGTATTCCCTCACCTTTTCCGGAGGAACGTTTTTGGCCTCTTTTCGGATAATGACAGCCAGCTCCGCCTCGTAATCCAGGCTCTCTACTATATCAAAGTGACCGGGAATCGGATCTCCGTCTGCGCTGGCTTTATTCACCCGTTTGGAAAAATATACCGCATGTTCCCTCTTCCCGTCAAACTGTTCCTGTTTAAAGCGGGCAGACTCTTCAGCATGAGCCATATAGTTGGAACCCAGGCAGATAACATCCTGTTTAGGATACTGAATGGGGGCCAGCAGGCGCACTTCTCCCACAGGAGCCGCCCCGTGGATTCCATAAGGCTCTTTTTTGCTGGTATATTCTAAAAGCTGCAGCTCGGATTCCCCGATTTCTTCTATTAATGTCTCCATCTCGCTGTAATCCACACCAATGCTTTTAATGGGGTACACCCACGTCTCATCCTGATTTAAAACTCCGATTCTGGTTTTCTGTTCCCGGTCTAATTGATAAGTCACTAGCTTCATGATTTCCTCCTCCTGACGCAGCCGCCCCTCAGGCAAACTCTGTCCTGTTGGGTATTTGCTGCGTCATCCAGGTAGATTTGAAAGGTTTGCCTCCAAACTTCCCTTTTTCTTAATGTACTTGCCCCGTCATCCGGGGCAGTTCCCACCATGTTTTCAATATAGCACTTCCCTGTTGATAATACAAGCATTTCTTACCTGTGCATCCATTCTCTGGCAAGCTTCCATGCCTGGATAAAAAGAGTAGGCATGAGGGCGAATATGACGATGGCTCCTAACTGTCCCAAGCTTAAATCTGATGCCGCAAATAAGTGCTGCAACACTGGCACGAACAAAACTGCAGCCAGCAAAACTGCTCCTGCCTCAAAGGCCATGATACTGTACAGGTTGCTAAATAGCCCCAAATGAAAAATTGAATGATGGCTTCGGCAGTTAAAGCCGTGGAACAGCCGGGCCAGAGTAAGCGTAGTAAAGGCCATTGTGGCCGCTGTGGCAGAGTTGCCGGAGGGAGGAGCTGCCACAGCGGCCGCCGGTATATGGGCTGCCGAAAGTTCTCCCACAGAAATTCCGGCCATTCCCCCTCTCTGGCTTCCGCAGGCCAGCACATTTACCGCTTTTCCTATATTTCCATCTGCCAAAGCGGAAATTGCCTCTGCCCCATCCATCCCCAGGATCTTTAATCCCCCGGCCAGGGCTTTTGGCAACTGGCCGAGCGTGCGGAGTCCATATTCTGCCGCTTCCCCAAATTCTGCCAGGCTGTCTGTCAGACTTCCTGTCAATCCCACATAATAGGCCGCCATGGTGGCCAGAGCAATTAATCCTCCCTGAACAAAAATATCTTTTAAAAAGGTTTTTGTTAAGATCCCTTTAGACGGATCCCTGGGCTTCTGTTTTAAAAGCCCCTCTTCTGCCGGTTCCATACCGATGGCCAGGGCAGGCAGGGAATCTGTAACCAGATTAATAAAAAGCAGATGTACCGGGGCAAACGGCAAAGGCAATGCCAGCAGGGAAGTATACAGCACGCAGAAAATCCCGGCCATATTTCCGGACAGCAGAAAATCAATGGCATTCTGGATATTTCGGTACACATTTCTTCCATTTTCCACTGCTGAAATAATTGTGGCAAAATTGTCGTCCGCCAGGATCATAGATGCCGCATCCCGGGAAACCTCAGTGCCCCCCAGTCCCATAGCGACTCCGATATCAGCTTTTTTTAATGCCGGAGCGTCATTGACTCCATCTCCGGTCATAGCCACAATTTCACCCTTCCGCTGCCATGCCTCCACAATACGGATCTTGTGTTCCGGGGATACCCGGGCGCATACAGAAATATCCGGAAGTTTTGCATCCAGCTCCTCATCTGTAAGACGGTCTAATTCCGGGCCGGTAATCACGGTTTCTCCCGGAAGGAGAATTTTTGTCTTTTCCGCAATAGAACGGGCCGTTACGGGATGATCTCCGGTGATCATTACCGGTTTCATACCGGCCTCTCTGGCCTTCTCCACTGCCGGGCGGGATTCGGGACGAGGCGGATCCATTAAAGCCGCCAGGCCGATGAAAGTCAGATTGGTTTCCGCATCTTTGCCGCCTGAGGCGGACCGGATGTCCTGCGGATCGCTTCCTTTTTCTCGGCGGTAAGCAAAAGCCAGAACCCGCAGCCCTTCTTTTCCCCAGGCCTCATTTTGGGCTCGGATCCGGCTGCGGTCTACTCCGGTCATAGGGCCTGTTCCATCGCTTTTTTCCATATAGGTACAGCGGGGTAGCAAAATGTCGGCTGCCCCCTTTACAATCCGAAAAGCTTCTCCCCCCTTCTTTCTACAGACCACGCTCATCCGTTTGCGGTCCGAATCAAAGGGGATTTCTCCCATTCGGGTCCAAAGGCCACGAATTTTGGGAATATCCACCCCTTCTTCTGCCGCCATAGACAGAAGGGCTGTTTCGGTAGGATCTCCAATATATTTTAACGGTCCCCCAGGACTGCCAGACTGAGCTGCCTCTGCATTATTTGCCAGTACAGCTGCCACCATCAGAGAAATGGGGCTCTTCTTTTTTGTGTTGTCCGCCAGCCGGGCGCTGATGGCTTTCTCTCCTTGTCCGTTTCTATGCAGGCCGGAGGAATTCTCTCCTCTGCCTGCAGTAGCGGATGGAATTAATTTCCTGACTGTCCCGTTTTCGTAAAGGGCTTGGGCGCTCATTTTGTTTTGAGTTAAGGTTCCCGTCTTATCACTGCAGATCACCGAGACACACCCCAGACTTTCTACTGCCTTTAAATCCTTAATGATGGCGTTCTGTTTTGCCATCCTCTGGGTTCCCATGGCCTGGACAATGGTAACAATGGTTCCCAGGGCCTCAGGAATGGCAGCCACGGCCAGAGCCACGGCAAACATCATGGAATCCAAAATCCTGCTGCCCCGATATAACCCCATCAGAAATACCACCACTGAAATTCCCAGAATTCCTATGGCCAGACGGCTGCTGAATCGATCTAAGCTAATCTGGAGAGGTGTTTTCTTCTCCCCGGTTTCGTTCATCAGGCGGGCAATCCTGCCGATCTCCGTGTCCATTCCAGTAGAGGTTACCACGATAACCCCTCTGCCCCCGGTTACCAGTCCTCCGGAAAATACCATATTGGTACGCTCTGCCAAAGGCAGTTCCCTTTTCATAACCGCCCGCTCTTTTTCCACGCTCTCTGGTTCTCCTGTCAAAGAGCTTTCATTGATTTGCAGTCCCACGCTCTCTAAAATCCTGCCGTCAGCTGCCACCAGATCACCGGCCTCCAACACCAGGATATCTCCCGGCACAATTTCCCATGCCGCTGTTTTCTGCCGGACCCCGCCCCGCATCACCTGAGCTGTTGGTGCGGAAAGGGCTTTAAGGCTTTCTAAGGATTTTTGGGCTTTTTCGTGCTGAATTGTGCCCAAAGCCGCATTGAGCAAAAGCACCGCAAAGATTACTATCGTGCTTTCCCCGTTTCCTGATATCATAGAAATAATAGCCGCGCCGATTAGGATTTGAACCAGCAGATCCTGGAACTGGGCAAAAAAGATCTGCTGCCAGGATTTTTTTCCAGTCTCCTTTAAAACATTTTTTCCGTACTCCCCAAGCCGTTTTTTTGCTTCCCTCTCTTCCAGTCCCAGGCTGCACGTCTTTAACCGGGCCAGCGCTTCCTCTTCCGGAATCTGATACCAATCCTGCATTTGCCCGCTCCTTTCTTTCCTATACAATAAGCCTTTTCTGAACTTATGCCGCCTGCCGGCGCCAACTTTTCTATGTAAAAATGTATGGGAATCACGGGGGCTTTATGCTATAATATGAACACCAGAGACCATGGTGTAATAAAAATGAGAAGGAGAACGCTTTTATGGAAAAAATTGCAAGCTTTACAATTGATCATTTAAATCTCCTGCCCGGAGTTTATGTTTCCCGCAAGGACATCGTAGGGGATCAGGTTGTCACCACTTTTGATCTCCGCATGACCCGGCCTAATTTTGAACCGGTGATGAATACGGCTGAGGTACATACCATCGAGCACCTGGGTGCAACTTTTTTAAGGAACCATAAGGATTACAAGGATCGGGTTCTCTACTTCGGCCCCATGGGCTGCCGTACCGGTTTTTATCTTCTGTTAGCGGGGGACTTAAAATCTGAGGATATTATCTGTTTGCTGAAAGAAATGTTTGCCTTTATCCGGGATTTCACCGGAGATGTGCCTGGCGCTGCTGCCAGAGATTGCGGAAATTATCTGGATATGAACCTTCCTATGGCAAATTATTGGGGAAAGAGATTTTTAGAAGAAGTTCTGGAAGGAATTGGCGCAGAGAGGATGTATTATCCGGAGTAATCCCGGCCCCTGCAGCCCCTCTGCGCCTTTTACAGCTAATGCCTGCTCTGCCCTTCTATGATTCTTCGAAGCTCATCCACGACTCTGCCCAGGGATTTCCCGGTTTCGTCAATTGTGATGTCTGCGTATTTTTCATAGTAGGGCACTCTCTCATTATACAAATCCCGGAGCGTTTGACCTTCTTTTAATACTACGCCCCGATCCACTACATTTCCGATACGCCGCTCTACTTCTTTGTATTCCAGTTTCAAATAGACAATTTGGCCGATTTCCTTGTAATGTTCCATAGCCTCCTTGCCAAAAATCACGCTGCCGCCAGGGGCGATGACAGATCTCCTTACATCCAGCTCTGCATTAATCCGGTTTTCCACCTCCATAAAGCCGTCCATCCCTTTTTCTGCAATAATATCTTTTAACAGACATCCTTCCTTTTCCTGGATCACAATGTCTACATCCACAAAGGAATAAGCCAGGCGCTTGGCAAGAAGTACTCCCACCGTGCTTTTGCCTGATGATGGCATGCCGATTAATGTAATGTTGGTTTTTTTCTGCTGCTTCATTTCTTCTGTCCTCTCCGGGTCTGTGATTTTGTCTTTTTTCTTGGGGCAGGTTTCTTTTTTACGGAAAAACCAAAGCTGCCTATTTTTTTGCCCAGTTCCAGATACTCGCCGTGGGCATAGGCCATAAGGCCGGAAGCGGTTAAATCAAATTTGCCTTTCTCGTCCATGTAGGCTTCCTCCACATGAACTGCCAGAACCCTGGCAATAAACATGGTGTGGCTGCCAAGGTTTAAGCGGTCTACCACCTGGCATTCAATATTTACCGGGCTCTCTCTGATAAGGGGAGCCGGAATATGATCTGCCCTTTGAGGGGTTAAACCGGTTTCCTTCCACTTATCTACCTCCCGGCCGGAACGGACGCCACAGTAATCCGTAGCTTTGGCCAGAGCCCTGGTGGTCAGATTAATTACAAAACACTCCGTTTCTTCTATCATATGGTGGGAAAACCGCTCCGGCCGCACGGAAACATAGGTCATAGCCGGATCAGAACAAATATTTCCGGTCCAGGCTGCTGTAATAATATCTGTATTTCCTTCCTTATCCGCCACAGTGACCATAACCGCCGGGGCCGGATAAACCATATTGCCGGGTTTCCAGGTTTGTTTTGCCATTTTTCCCTCCGTGAAAGTAGTTCTAAATTTTTCTTACAAGCAAGCTTGACGTAAAACTTCCCATAAAATCCCCCGCCCCCCTTAACTGTTACGTTTTACTCCTGTTCTGCCAGTACCAGGGCGGGCACTAACTGTTTTTTACGGGAAACCACGCCAGGCAGGGTTATCCAGTTTTGGCCTTCTAAAGCCCCGTCGTGCTCCAGATGGAATGCCTTCATGACCAACTGCTCCGCTCCTTGTCCCTCGTAAATCAGATCCGTTGATTCGGTGACAATATTGGTCAGCATAAAGAACATCATATCCATGTTGCGCTCTGCCTTGGCCTGCTTGATAAATAATCCCATACGTTCCCGCAGATCCGTCAGTTCTTCTTCGTTCAGGGAACTCACCTGAGCTACTCCCAAAATAAGCTTGCCGGCAGTAAAGGTTTTAAAATCCTGATAGAAAATCTCGGAATCATTTTTTCCTTTTAAATTGCTTCCGGCAGCAAACATATTTCCGGCATACTTTTCAATCTCCACTCCGGCTAAATCAGCCAGTTTCATGGCTGCCGCCCGATCCACCGCCGTACATGTGGGGGAACGGAACAGCAGGGTATCCGAAATAATAGCGCTGCAGAGAAGCCCTGCTATTTCTTTCTCGATCTCTATTCCAGCTTCCTGATACATCTGATACACAATGGTAGCAGTGCAGCCCAATGGCTGGTTGCGGAAAAATACAGGAGAAATGGTCTCTACTGTGCCCAGACGGTGGTGATCGATGATCTCCCGGATATCTGCCCCGGCAATTCCATCCACTGCCTGGCTCCTCTCGTTGTGATCTACCAGAATTACCTGCTTTCCGGTGGCTCCCAACAGGTTCCGGCGTGAAATCATTCCCTTATACAATCCGTTTTTGTCCAAAATTGGGAAGTCCCGGTGCCGTTTGCTGGCCATTACCTCCCGGATTTCATCAACATAATCCTCTTCTTCAAAGGTAATCAGCTTGTCGGTTTTCATAAAATAGCTGACCGGCATACTCTGATTAATGAGACGGGCCGTTGTATATGTATCATAGGCAGTGGCAATCACTGTGCATCCATGCTGTTCCGCCAGCTTGCGAATGGTTAGAGATGCGCCTGCTCCTTCGCAGACAATAATACAGTCTGCCTCCATCTCAATGGCGCAGAGCTGGGATTCATAACGGTTTCCCAAAATAACCAGATCATGAGGTTCGATATAAAACTCCATCAAATCCGGGTTGGCGGCGGCGACCAGTACCTTTCCCTGATTAAAATAAGCATCCGCATTTCCCACTATCAGGTCGCCTTCCAGTGTCTCCAGGATATTCGAATATTGGGTATTTGCCTTGGATAAAATACTGCTGTCATAAATATTCATATAGGACTTTGTAATATCCCCTACTGTGATTAATCCTTCCAGCGCTCCTTTCTCCGTTACAACAGGGAGGGTTACTGCATTGTTGGCCTGCATCATATTCCAGGCTTTCTTTAGAGAAATATTTCGATCTACTCCTTCCATCAGACGGATCTCAATATCCATGACCTGAGTTCTCACATCTTCTACCAATCTGGGAGCTTGTACTCCAAAATAATTCAGGACATATTGGGTCTCTCCGTTAATCTTTCCGGCTCTGGCCGGTTCATGGTTTCGTCCAGTGGACCTGGTCTTTAAATTGGCGTAACAGATGGCAGAGCAAATCGAGTCGGTATCGGGATTTTTATGGCCAATGACAATAGGATTTCTCTGATTCTTTTCTGGCACGATGTTCATCCTCCTTTACATTTTCATAATCTATTTACATGTGGTTCATAGTTTATTCACATTTGTTTTTTATACTAAATGTATAGAAATCAAACACGCTTATATGTTTTATTCGTTAAATTGCACATAGATTTTTCATAATTACCCCGGTTGTATACATCTTGTATCAGCCGGGGTCTCCTCATATTGGGAGGAAGGGCAAGCCTGGCCGCCTCTCTGCCTTTCCCCCCTGATTGTGCCTATGAAAACAATTTTTCTTTATATATTCCTGCTTCTATCAGCCCGCGGATAGCATTTACTACCTGTTCCTTGTCTTCCTTATAAGTGACGCCAAACCACTTATCCGGAGTATTTAAAATCTTGACTGTGGCCTGTCCGGACTTTATCAGCTTGTCAATAATCCGAGGAAGCAGGTACTCTTTTTTTATATCCCCATCCGGTACGGATGCCAAAAATTCCGGAAATCCCCTTTCCAGTTCATCTAAGAAAGATGCCGGAAGTCCCCACATATTCATGGATACCGGCTGAGAAGCGTCCAGCTCTATCCGGGCGCCGTTTTCGTCCGCGCCCACCAGACCGTCCGGAGTCATGCGGATCTGGTAAGTTTCCTTAACCTCTTGTAAGGAGCCGTCCGGGCTTGCCTGGCAGACGCCCCGGGTCACTGTCCCGTTTTCACTTAAGGTATTGGCAAGAATAAATCCGCTCATACAGATATCGTAAATTTTTCTCTCTGTGTCCATCTCCTCGGTCATATAGCGGTGCATGTTTTTAAAGCATTCTTTCCCATAATAATCATCGGAATTGATCACCGCAAAGGGACCATCCACCAGTCCCTTAATGCTTAATACAGCCTGGCCTGTGCCCCAGGGCTTGGTACGGCCTTCGGGTAAATGAAATCCCTCCGGCAGGTTGGTCAGCTCCTGATAGGCGTAGGCCACCTCTGTGATCTTCTCAATACGGTTGCCGATTACCTCTTTAAAATCCTTTTCCAGATCCTTTCGGATAATAAATACCACCTTGTCAAAGCCTGCTTCCAGCGCATCATGGATAGAGTAGTCCATGATGATCTCTCCCCCCGGTCCCACCGGCTCAAGCTGCTTAATACCTCCCCCGAACCGGCTTCCAATACCGGCCGCCATAATTACCAGCGTCGTTTTCATCTAGTTCCTCCTTGGTTCCCCTGCTTTCTAAGCCTTCACTTTGTTATTTCATTATAATGCAAGTAAGAGCTTTATACAAGGCGAAAATCTCTGGCAGCTTGAAATCTCAGAAACGGCATAGCCCGAAAGCTACGCCGTTTCAAAAAATATTTTACCTCTGCGCCCCAAACAACTGCACCCAATATTTCCTGCCGTTGTGGATGTAGCAGCCTACGCCGATTTCCTCATATTCTTTTTTCAGAATATTGGCTCTGTGTCCGGAGGAATTCATCCAGCCATTCATAACATGTTCCGGGCTGGTATAACCTTCTGCAATATTCTCTCCAATATAACTGTAACCGTAATCATCTTTTACTACTGTATAGCAGGAGCTTCCGTCCGGTCTGGTGTGGGAGAATTTCTCCACCAGCTCCTCCGCACGGATCTCACAGCCTCCCATCAGAGTTTCGTTCATCTCCAGAGGGCTCAGGCCTTCCTTAGCCCGCTCTTCATTTACCAGATCAATTACCGCTTCTGCATATTCCCGGTTATGGCTGTCTTCGGCTGCAGAAGAGTTTGCTTTCTGGGAATTTGTAGTGGTATTGGTGTTGGTATTATTGCTTCCGGAGGTAGTTTTATTGCCGCTGGAAGTAGTTTTATTACTACCGGACTTATAGGTATACTGTCCGCTTTCATAGTCCCACTCGTCCACTACATCCAAAATTACGCCCTTGGAATTTACAATATAAACCTCGCCGTCTATGGTAAAGTTTTTAGTCTGCAAAACGCCTCTGCTGCTAAAATAGTATTCTTCTCCGTTAATCTCCGCAAAACCTACGGTTGCATATCCGGATTCATCAAAGTAGTAGCGGCTGCCGTTAATTTCCTTCCAACGGTTCTTTACATAGGAGCCATCGGAATTTTGATACCATCTTCCTACATTGTCCTCCTGCCATCCGGCTTTCTTTTCCTGATCAGCAGTTTTCTGTCCGGATTCCTGGATCCATGCGCCGGAAGCATCCAGTTTGTATCCGTCGGGGGTGGTTGTATTTGCCCACATAGCGCCGGAAACGATATCCAGATAATAATATTTGCCATTATCCTGGATCCAGCCGGTCTGCATATATCCATTTATATCAAAATGATACCATTTGCCGTCTGCCAGATCCTGAAGCCAGGTGTTTACCGGATAAGTTTTGTCATCATTTTCGTACCACCGGCCTGTCTCATTTTGCTGCCACCCTGCAGCCAATGATGTTCCGCTGATTCCCAGTGAAAGAGCTAATGCCGCCGTGACAATTAAAATTTTCTTTTTCATACCTGTTTCCTCCATAACAAAATACCGGCGCGAAAACACGCCGGTATTCAAATGCACTGTTTATTTCCGCATCTCCAAGCGCACCAGCGCTCTCTTAAGAGCCAGTTCAGCACGAACCACATCAACCTCGGCGCTGTGGCTTTGCAGCCTTCTTTCAGCACGGATACGCGCTTCCTCAGCACGCTTTACATCAATTTCTTCAGGCCACTCCACAACTTCTGCCATAATAATCACCTGGTCAGGGAGTACCTCAATAAAACCGGACATTAATGCCGCCTCGCGAACCTGGCCCTCTTCATGGATATGAAGGACGCCGGGGGACACAATAGCCGTCAAGGGAATGTGGCCTTTGTAGATACCAATATCCCCTTCTGTGGTAGTCAGCTCCACCATGGAAGCTTCCCCCTCATAAAACCTTTGATCCGGGGTGATAATCTGCAAACGGAATACCTCTGCCATAATCAGCCCTCCTATTTCACGCGGGCAAGAACGTCGTCGATATTACCTGCATTTAAGAATAAGTTTTCCGGGATGTCGTCATGCTTGCCTTCCAGAATCTCCTTAAAGCCCTGAATGGTCTCGCTTAAGGGTACATACCGCCCCTCTAAGCCGGTAAACTGTCCTGCAACGAAGAAGGGCTGAGATAAGAATCTCTGAATCTTTCTTGCGCGGGATACCGTCAGCTTATCTTCCTCAGAAAGTTCGTCCATACCTAACATGGCGATAATATCCTGAAGCTCTTTATACTTCTGTAAAACCTCCTGAACGCCGCGGGCCACATTGTAATGCTCCTCGCCGATAATACGGGGATCCAAAATTCTGGAGGTAGACTCTAAGGGATCTACTGCCGGATAAATACCAAGCTCAACGATAGAACGGCTCAATACGGTAGTAGCATCCAGGTGAGCGAAGGTATTAGCCGGAGCCGGGTCAGTAAGGTCGTCAGCAGGTACGTATACAGCCTGTACAGAAGTGATGGAACCATTCTTAGTAGAGGTAATACGCTCCTGAAGAGCGCCCATCTCAGTCTGTAAGGTCGGCTGGTAGCCTACTGCGGAAGGCATACGGCCTAACAGCGCGGATACCTCAGAACCTGCCTGAGTAAAACGGAAAATGTTATCAATAAAGAGCAGCACATCCTTACCGCCCTTATCACGGAAGTATTCTGCCATGGTAAGTCCGGTTAATCCTACTCTCATACGCGCTCCCGGCGGCTCATTCATCTGGCCGAATACCATGGTGGTCTTGTTAATAACGCCGGATTCCTGCATCTCGTGATAAAGGTCATTTCCCTCACGGGTACGCTCGCCTACGCCGGTAAATACGGAATATCCACCGTGCTCGGTGGCAATGTTACGAATCAGCTCCTGAATTAAAACGGTTTTGCCTACGCCGGCGCCACCGAACAGACCGATCTTACCGCCCTTCTGATAAGGACAGAGAAGGTCGACAACCTTAATACCAGTCTCTAAAATCTCTGTCTCAGTAGACTGTTCCTCGAAGGTCGGAGCTTTTCTATGAATAGGAAGATATTCTTCTACATCCGGCTGGGGCTTGTTGTCGATTGCATCACCCAGGACATTGAAAATACGTCCCAGGGTGTTCTCACCTACCGGAACCGAAATCGGCGCCCCGGTAGCCACAGCATCCATACCGCGGACCAGACCGTCGGTGCTTCCCATGGCGATACAGCGGACTGTATCATCACCAAGGTGCTGAGATACCTCAACCGTCAGCTTACCGCCGTCATTAAGAGGCACCTGAATGGCCTCGTTAATTTCCGGAAGCTTGCCCTGGCTGAACTTGATATCCAACACGGCGCCGATGATCTGGGTAATCTTACCTGTGTTTTGTTCTGCCATCTTGTTTCTCCTTACTTAAATGGTAATATCTGCCAAAGCAGACTTAAAATGTTACGAAATCGCATTTGCACCAGCAATGATCTCTGTCAGCTCCTGAGTAATGGAGTCCTGTCTAGCACGGTTATACTGCAAGCTTAGAGAATCGATCATTTCCTCTGCATTGCTGGTCGCCGAATCCATGGCCGTCATACGTGCGCCGTTCTCACTGGCTACTGCCTCAAGAAAAGCCCCGTAAATCAGGCTGCTCATATATTTGGGGATGATAGCGTTTAATACCTCATCCTCATTAGGCTCGTAGTTCATAAGCAGCGTATTGGTTTCCTCTTTGGCAAGATCCATCTCCACCGGAAGAAGCTTGATAAGCTTGGGGATATGGACCACCGTGTTTTTAAATGAGGTATAGGCCAGATAAATCTCGCCAATCTCTCCTCTGGCAAACTCGTCCAAAAGTTCCAGAGTCAAATCCGCCGCATCCCGGTACATAGGCTCATTGATTACATCTGAGTAGTCTCTCTGAATCTTATAGCCCTTACGTGCCAGTCCGTCACGGCCTTTGCGGCCGATAGCATAGATATAAGTGTCTTCTGCAGGAGTTTTTTCGCTTCCTGCCAGCAGCTTTACAATATTGCTGTTATAGCCGCCTGCCAGGCCCCGGTTGGAAGTAACGGCAATCACTGCCTTTTTCTTAGACTGGCCGGGACGAAGGTACTTATGATCAATGGTGCCGGATTTACGAAGCATAGAACCGATGGTGGTATACATCATCTCTGAATAAGGCTTAGATGCCTCCGCCTTGGTTCTGGACTTCTGCAGCTTAACGGTGGAAACCAACTTCATGGCCTTGGTGATCTGCTGGGTGCTCTGGATACTGGCGCGCCTGCGCTTAATGTCTCTCATGGATGCCATGATTTGTCACCTGCCTATTCTACATCTGCGCTTTACATTCTGTGATTGCTTTTACTAACAGCTCATCTACCTCCGGGGTAATCTCCTTAGTCTCGCGGATCTTAGCGGGGATTTCCGGATATTTGGTGTCGATAAACTTAAACAGCTCCTTCTCAAAGTCCAGAATCTTAGCGGTAGGAATATCCAGCAGATACTTCTTGGTAGCTGCGAAGATAATCATTACCTGGTATTCAACTGGCATAGGCTGATACTGGCCCTGCTTTAATACCTCTCTGATTCTCTCTCCCTGAGCAAGCTGCTCCTTGGTACTTGCGTCCAATTCGGAACCGAACTGTGCGAAAGAAGCAAGCTCACGGTACTGGGCAAGCTCCACACGGATAGGAGCCGCTATCTTCTTAATCGCTTTGATCTGAGCCGCGCCGCCTACTCGGGATACGGACAAACCAGCGTTAATTGCGGGACGGAAACCAGAGTTAAACATCTCGGTCTCCAGATAAATCTGACCGTCTGTAATGGAGATTACATTGGTAGGAATGTATGCAGAAACATCGCCTGCCTGAGTCTCAATAATGGGAAGAGCCGTTAAAGATCCTCCGCCCAGCTCATCTGACAGCTTGGACGCACGCTCCAAAAGTCTGGAATGCAGGTAGAATACGTCACCAGGGTATGCCTCACGTCCCGGCGGTCTCTTAAGCAGCAGGGACAGGGTACGGTAAGCAGCGGCATGCTTACTTAAGTCATCATAAACGACCAATACGTCCTCGCCGTTCTCCATCCACTCCTCGCCGATAGCACAACCGGAGTAAGGAGCAATATACTGTAAAGGAGCAAGGTCGGATGCAGTGGAAACGACTACGGTAGTGTAATCCATTGCGCCGAACTCATCCAGGGTTTTTACGATATTTGCCACGGTAGAAGCCTTCTGGCCGATAGCAACGTAGATACAATGCACTCCCTGGCCCTTCTGGTTGATAATGGTATCGATGGCGATTGCCGTCTTGCCGGTCTGACGGTCGCCGATAATCAGCTCACGCTGTCCTCTTCCGATAGGAATCATGGCGTCGATAGCCTTAATACCGGTCTGAAGAGGGGTGTCTACAGACTTTCTCTCAATAACACCGTGGGCAACTCTCTCAATGCGGCGGAATTTGTCCGTCTCAACAGGACCCTTGCCGTCAACCGGCTGGCCCAGAGCGTTGACTACCCTGCCCGTCATGGCATCGCCTACAGGCACTTCTACTACTCGTCCGGTGGTCTTTACGATGTCGCCTTCGTTGATGTTCTTTGTATCACCAAGAAGAACAGCGCCTACGTTATCTTCCTCCAGGTTCAAAACCATGCCGTAGATCTCTCCCGGGAACTCCAAAAGCTCACCCTGCATGGCCTTTTCAAGACCGTGGATACGCGCGATACCGTCTGCGACCTGGATAACAGTACCCACATCGGAGACCTCCAGCTTAGTTGAATATTTTTCAATCTGTTCCTTGATTACAGAACTGATTTCTTCTGGTCTCAAATTCATAACTGAGGTTCGCACCTTCTTTCTGTTAGTCAGTAATTGTCCGGACCTGCTAGTGTGCTTACCGCTAGGCCAGCTGGACTGTTAAAAGCTGCTTTTTCAGCTCATAGAGCTGTGTCTTTACACTGCTGTCCACCACCCGGTCGCCAATGCGGATCACCATACCGCCGATTAAAGCCGGGTCCACTGCATAATCCATCTCAAACTCCACATAAGGAGTAGTTTCTAAAAGCTTTGCCTTTACCGCGGCTTTCTGCTCATCCCGCAGATCTACCGCGCTGGTAACGAAAGCTGTTCCAATTTTTTTATATTCCCGGACTGCCTGAATAAAATAATCGAAAATCGCCGGGATCTCTCTCTGCCTGCCCTTGTCAACAATGATTGTCAAGAAGCCCATCATCTCATCCGAGACTTTCCCCAGGAAAATCTTCTCCATGACGGAAATCTTCTCTTCCTTTACAATCTGGGGATGATTCAGCGCATCCATAAGCTCCGGATTTTCCCGGAAAATGCCGCTTAAGGCCCGGGCTTCCTCATAGACAGCCTCTAAATCCTTCTTATCCATGGCTGCCTCAAACAATGCATCGCCGTACACTTTTGATATCAGCTTTGCCATGTATGCTCACCCATCTCCTTCAGCGTCTCGTCAATCAATGCATCCTGCACCTTGGTATCAATCGAAGCGGCAACTACCTTGCCTGCCATTAAGGAAGCAATGGAAACAACTTCCTGCTTCATCTCGTCAAGCGCTTTCTTTCTCTCCAGCTCGATCTCCTTGCCGGCCCGCTCAACGATTCTGGCGGCCTCCGCCTTGGCTTCATCAATAATTTCAGCCTCACGGCGTTTTGCCTTTCTTCTGGCCTCTTCTAAGATGGCTTCTGCCTCTTTGTCTACAGCCTTCAGCTTCGCTTCATACTCTGCCTTCATTTCTGCTGCGCTCTTCTGATTCTGAGCTGCCTGGTCAAGCTCCTCTGCAATCTTTTTGCGGCGCTTCTCCAGGAAATCCCTGGCCGGGTTAAACAGCAGGTAGGATAATGCAAAGAACAGGATAAAGATATTAATTCCAGTAAGTACCGCCTCATGCAGCAACTGGGGGTCAAATCCAATTAACCGATCCAAAATCTCGCCTCCTCTTGTGCTATTATCTCATAATCGCCCGTTTTTTCGGATAATCAACCGAAAGGCTTAACGAACATCAGGATAATAGCAACAACCAGACCGTAAAGACCGGTGGTCTCGGCAACTGCCTGTCCTAACAACATGGTGGAAGTAATATCAGACTTTGCGCCCGGGTTACGTCCAACTGCTGAAGCGCCGTAACCAGCGGCAATACCCTGTCCTACACCAGGACCGATACCAGCGATCATCGCCAGACCAGCACCGATAGCGGAACACCCATAAATAAAATCCTGACCTGAAAAGTTCATATTGATTCCTCCTGTAATGAAAATTAAATTTGTGTAACTATGTTATTCCATTTTGTCGTTGATGTAAACCATGGTCAGCATACAGAATACATATGTCTGAATACAACCTGAAAATACATCACAGTATACGTGCAGCGCCGCCGGGATACCAATATTGGTAAGAAGCGGCATCATGCCGTACCACAATCCCATAATAATAACTCCGGAAAGCAGGTTCGCAAACAAACGGAGCGAGATGGAGATTGGATTGGCCAGCTCTCCGATTATGTTAATCGGAAACAGTACCGGTGTCGGTTCAAACAAACTGGTAAAGTGGCGAAGCCGCCGGTTTTTGATTCCCTGATACTGGACAATGAAGAAAGTAACCATTCCCAGCAGGAAGGTAACACCGTAATCCGCGGTGGCCGCCCGAAGTCCCAATAGACCGCTTAAGTTATTAAGCAGGATAAATGCAAAAATCGTACCAATGTAGTTGGCAAATTTGTGTGCATTCCCGTTTAAGATTCCCACTGCCATCTTGTCTAACATCTCTGTGGCCAGCTCCAGTACATTCTGAAACATTCCGGGGACGTCGGTAGCCTTTTTCATGGTCCGATTTGCCGCGAAGGCCAGGGCCAGTATTAAAAGCGACACAATGGTCATGGAAACGGTAGTGGTGGTCAGCCAGAATTCCTGGCCAAACAACTCATATTTGAGCACTCCGTGAATCATGAAATCCGGTTCTCTTGCAACCAGCATTCCCATACTTCCCATACACAGGTCCTCCTTTCTTAAGTTTTCGAAAATCAAATGCTACTCTGATCCAGTCCCCCTTCCTCTGATCTGTACAAACGCCAACCGCCCAAACGGTGAACAATGGGCTGAAGGTATGCACCGGTTTTTAATCCCATAGTGCCTACCACCATTGCCAGGGGATTGACCTGGGGTAGCCGGAACAACACCAGCGCCAGCACGGCAATATATACTGCCTTCCGGCCTATGGCATGTACCATTGTAGTTTTATTGGCGTAGCCCTCGTCCCCGCAGTCCATGGCTCTTTCGGTAATTACAGCCATGTGAAGCAGCATCAGCACCGCGGAAATCCCACCTGCAAGCAGGCCCAGGAATATGGGCATTATCCTCTGGTCTCTCACGGAACAGATGACAACCGCCAGAATTCCCAGTATCGTATTATGAAACACAATCCCCGCAGACATTTCCAGAATTAGATTTTTTGTTTCTTTTGTCAATCCAACCCCTCCTTTACCTTGTCTGCGCCTCTGCTATCCCCGCTGCTTCTTTGAGAAATACTTCCTTCTCTGCCAGTAATCCGGCTGGGCATTTTAGGACGGCTGACCTCTTTGTAAACCGGGCCGTTTCCGGCCTTCTGGGCCGCCCGCTCCCGATCCTCAGCAGCTTCCTGCTTTTCATTAACCAGAAAAGTATTTTTTGCCATCACATAGCCGCACCTGCCCCCGGAAAGAACTCCCAGTATCAGCAGCGGGAGCATCAGGCTGGTTCCATAACGGGTATCTACATAATACCCGGCAAAAACGCACAAAAAGACAGGTGTCATAACGCTGATCCCTAATTGTGTTACCATAGTAAGGCTCCGGAACACACTTTTCTGATGCCGCATCATTTCACCTGTCTCCTTTCATATTTTTGCAAACGTATAAAATACATTATAACCAATAAATCAGCCTTTGTCTATTATACGCAAAAATATTTTTGGAGTTTTATACTAAATAAAAGTTCTCAACCCTTTACTCCGCCGCCGGTAACGCCTGCGATAATCTTTTCTGACAGGAAAATATACAGAATAAACGTAGGCAGGAATACAATTACTACAGCTGCAAACATACCGGCCCAGTCTCCGGTGTATTTCATGGAATTAATCATGGAATACAATCCTACCGCAATGGGGCGCAGCTTATCGGAGTTAGCAAAGATCAGAGAGATAAAATATTCATTCCAGATATTGATAAAATTAAATATGGTCACAGTGATGATTCCCGGCTGAGCCATAGGAAGCATGATCAGCCAGAAGGTTTTGGTAGGCGGGCAGCCGTCAATGGCCGCCGCTTCCTCAAAGGCCCGGGACAGATTGCTGAAAAAGGTCATGAGGAATATGGTAGTATAAGGGACATTGATGCCAATGTATAAAAAGATCAGCAGCACCGCATTGCTCAGCACGTGATTCAGGATCCCCATGTTGGCCACGATTCCAAAAAGAGGAAGTACAATCATAACCACCGGAACGCCCATTGCGGATACGAAACCGGTCTGAATCAGCTTGTTGCCCGGAAATACAAAGCGGGACAGAGCATAGGCTGCCGGCGCGCAGATAAGAATCAGCAGGATACAGGAAATAATGGAATATACCAGAGAATTCCTGAAGATTCCGGCCACATCGGAATTAACCCACGCCTTTACATAGTTTTCAAAGTGGAGCCCGGAGTCCAGAAGCTTGTTGGCGAAAATCTCCTTTGTAGTGGAAAAGCTGGCCAGTAATACCCACCCCAGAAGAACAAAGGTAAAGGAAATCCAGAGCAGCAGGATTAAATATCCCGGAGCAAGGCGCAATTCTTTTTTCCAATTAATTGGATCACGATATTTTTTTGTTTTTGCCATAGGTCTCCCCTCCTTTTAGAATTCCAAATCATCATCGCGCATGAGATGGTTGCACAGCCAGAAGACGGCTACCACACAGATGCTTAAAAGTACGCCGATGGCAGCGCCCAGGCCCGAATTTCGTTCTGTAATACTGTTGCCTGCGCCAAAGATCTGCATATACATATAAACCATGGGCGTAATCGTCTGTGTGTCCGCCGTAACGGTGGAAAACAGCTGAGACCACACGAAAAATCCTACGCTGGTAACGCTCCACATGGTAATATTCGTCTTGAAAACGCCTTTTAGCAAAGGCATGGTAATGTAGCGGAACTGGTTCAGTTTATTAGCGCCATCTAATGTGGCAGCTTCAAAATAGTCAAAACTGATGCGTTCAATACCGCTGGCAAATATAAGCATATGGTATCCTACCATACCGAAGCAATAAGCCAGCAGAAGGGCCGCAAACTTGTGATCATTATCCAGCCATTGTATCTTGGATAATGAAGTAAGGCCCAGGTTGGAAAACACGGTTTTTAAAAGCCCGAACTTAGGGCTGTAGACATACTGCAGCCACATGGTAGCCAGGGCTACCGCACTGACGATATTAGGCAAGTAAATCACGGCTCGGAAAAAGCTTTTGAAGCGGATTCCGCTGGTGATAATCACGGCAAACAGCAAGGCCAGCGACATGACAATAATACCGCCAATCAACCAAATTCGGAAAAGATTCCACATGGAAATGCGGAATAAACTGGTATTGGCCAGACGGACAAAATTAGACAGGCCGGTAAACTGCCATTTGGATACCGGGTCAGTAATTCCGTCAATTTTGAAAAAACTCATGACAATGGTACGGATAATGGGATAGAGGAAAATTACAGAAAACATCAATACTGCCGGAGTCAAAAACAGTATGATCATGCCTTTGTTGCGCTTCATCCCGGTTTCCCCCTTTCAAATAAAACAGACTTGAGGTTGCTTTTCAGGTATAAAAAGGACGGCAGCGTAACTCTGCCGCCCTTTTCTATTAAAATTAATTTCCAGCCTTTTTCAGTGCATCTACAAAGCCCTGAGCATCAATACTGCCGCCGCACAGCTTCAGGAAGTTTTCCTTAATAATAGGAGTCATATCCGCATTGGCCTCAGCGCCGGCTGCCCACGGATAACGGGTGTTCATGCTGTCCATTACCGGCTTTACACAAGAAATCAGCGCCGGCCATTCCTTATTGTTGGAATCAGCAGGAATACCAATAGACAGTTCAGACATCATCTTGTCAAATTCGCCCTGAGTGATGTAGCAGATTAACTTAAATGCGTTTTCAGCATTTTCAGAATCCTTGTTAATGGCCAGTACCTGTGCACCGTAGTTAGCGGCATCCACACCATCGGTTCCGCCTTCTACTGTGGGATAGCTGAAGCAGCCCCACACGAAGTCATCTCCTGCCATGTCTTTTACCTCATTGGGTAACCAGGAACCGTTTAAGTACATAGCGGCGGTTCCCATAGCCAGCTCCTGATTCTGTCCGGCCGGCCATACATTAGAGGCAATAGTCTCGGAGAAATATCCCTTGCTGGCAAAATCAGCATA
>CAJUJM010000087.1 GCA_910586755.1 uncultured Lachnospiraceae bacterium | reverse complement strand
GAAGTATAATTGCCTCGTAATGCAAAAAGGATTTCGAGAGAGATTCAAAAAGAAAAAGGAGAGTGCATTTATTATGAGAAAGCAGACAAAATTAGTTGCAGTATTATCTGCAACCGCATTGTTGGCTATCGGTGCGTCTATGACCTCTTTCGCTGCAACCGCTCACTGGGAGCAGGAAGGCGAGGATTGGGTATATCTGGACAGCGATGGCGACCGTGTAACAGACACCTGGAAAAAGAGCGGAAACAACTGGTTCTACTTAGACAGTGATGGTTATATGGCAAAAGATGCGATTGTAATTTCCGGATCCAACGATGACAAATACTATGTGGACGCTAACGGCGTAAAAGTTACCAACACCTGGGTATCTGTAGATAACGAAGGAGATAACGAGTGCTCCGACCAGGATGACATCTCTACGGTATGGTACTTCTTTGGATCTGACGGAAAGGCCAAGAGAGGAGATGGTAAGAAGATAGTAAAAACCGGTATTCCTTATGGGGCAAACATGGAAAATAAGGGTACCTTCGCATTTGACGAGGATGGCCATATGTTAGTCGGCTGGCAGGATATTGAACTGAGCGTAGGGGAGAAGACCTACTACTTTGGCGAAGAGAATGAAGGCTGGGCGCATTTAGGATGGCAGTATCTGGAAAAACCGGATAACGCCGTTGATGAGAGCGATCCTTATGAGGATGAGGCATGGTTCTGGTTCGGAACCAATGGACGCGCAGCAAAGAATTCCACTAAATACATCAATGGCAAATATTATACCTTTGATGCAGACGGCGCCATGGATGATACCTGGGTAAAAGGAACTCCCGGTATTTCTGATTCCACTGCGGCTGTTGCAAGCGGGGCCAGCGCTTTCTATACCGAGGACATTGGACATAGAAGAACCGGATGGATCTACACCTATGCTCCGGATGATGAGGACGAGGAAGGCGATGAAGATTGGTACTACTTAAACGCCAAGGGCGAAGCATTTAACAACGCTGCCAAGGATTCCAAGAATTACGGCGCAGGCGCAGATGATATGTTTGAGACCGACACCTATGATAATGTGGCAGCAAGAGTTATCAAGAATAAGACTTACCTGTTTGACGGCGATGGCAAGATGATCACCGGCGTTGTAAAGATTACGGATAATAAGGTGAACCGTGTAGGCGGAACCGATCTGGTTCAGGGAGGTATTTATTACTTTAGCGAGGACAGCGGTTCCTCTAAGGGCCAGATGGAGACTGGTAAGACTACCTATGATGACGACGGCGAAGACGTTCACTACTACTTTAAGAAAAACGGCCAGGCTTACACCAACGCTTACGTAAAGGGCTGCATCTATGATGAATACGGCAAAAGAGTAGATGCAGAGGATGGCAGCAAGTACATGCTGTACACAGTATTAGACAACATTTATACAGACGGCAATACCGCGCAGGCGCCTGTAATCACAGCAGGGACCCAGGTCGTTGTGAATACCAGCGGTACTGTTAAAAAGAGCGGTACTGTAGAGGTTGACGGAATCAAATATGAAATCGGCAAGACAAATGCTTATGAGGCTACCGTTAAGCCGAGTCAGGACTAATTTTTAACTCTCGCGGCAGTCGCCAAATGCCTATAGGCAGTCCCCTGGCTGTTGCCCGCGGGAATAAAATCTAATTGCTAAACTTAAGGAGCTGATGCTTGACAAACCTGGCGGCGGGTTTGTCAAGGCAGCTCCTTTTTCGTGGAATTTAATAGTTGACAAAAGCCCTTCTTTCGTTTATACTCACTTTTGTAACAATATTTAATAATTTTGTAATATATGAAATAATTTGTAACAAAAAGCAGAGAAAAGTCGAACAGGAGGAATCTTCCATGAAATTATATAAAAACATAAAAAAAACAGGCCGCGCTTTTATTGCCGCCATGGGTGTCAGCATTTTTTCTTTGTTTCCGTCTGCAGGGGCAGGGGTCTTCTACATAACCGCATATGGAACCCCGGTCCAGGCAGATCCGGAACAGGAGATTAGCATTCAGACCAGAATTCAGTATGTTTGCCAGATAGAGGCTCAGGAGGCGCCGGTTTACGGCAGTGCAAGTGAAGGCCTTCCTTCTATATATATGGCGGCCAGAGGAGAGGCGTTTCCGGTATCCGGACAGCTGGAAGACGGATGGGTTCAGGTGGAGACTCCGGCCGGGACGGGATATCTGGAATTAGCCGGACAGGCCTGTGTGACAGAGACTGCTGTGGAAGTGGTAGATCAGAGTGCAGAAGCCAGAAACAGAGTAGTAGACTATGCCCTTCAGTTTGTGGGCAACCGGTATGTGTACGGGGGAGAGGATCCCAATACTGGAGTAGATTGCTCCGGATTTACCAGATATGTGCTGCAGAGGGCGGCCGGAGTGAATCTGAGCCGGACGGCAGCCAGCCAGGCTACCCAGGGGAGAACCGTAAACTCCAGCCAGATGCGCCCGGGGGATTTGGTGTTTTATGCCAAGGGAAGCAGGGTAAACCACGTGGCCCTGTATATTGGAAATGGCCAGGTGGTTCACGCCTCATCCCCCAAAAGCGGAATTAAGATTTCTCAGTGGACTTACCGGACTCCGGTTCGGATCGCCAGTTTCTTATAAGCTCCAGGATTACTGCCAATACAAACCACAATGCTGCAGATATTCCGATTCTGGCTATGGTAAGCATATCCCCATGTTCCATGTGCCAGGGATCGTTGACAGTATAAAGCATATGGCTCATAGAGATTCCCTGCTCATCGCACAAGGGGCCCAGAAGGCTTTTAGCAGTCTGGGGGATTCCCACCTTTTTGCCCAGAGGCAGGGTGGGAAGCTTACCGGAAGCGGCAGCCCGTGCAATGGTGGGTTCCATCTGAGCCAGCAGCTTTGTACCGTCAGGCAGCTCTACGATATAAAAACGAAGATAGCTGTCAGAGTAGTCTGCAAATTGCTTTCTGGCATCCGCCAGGCGGCGGCCGGATGCGCCGTTTCTGCGTCGTGCAAAGGCTTCTGTCCAATTGGCCCGGGAATATACATCAGTCTCTGTAATGCCGGCAGGGACAGCGGCGAGATAATCTATGGTATTAAGGGCATCCTCCCACTCCCGGGCGGAGGTAAGAGGAGAGATGCCGTCCCCGGCCAGATATCCCTGAAAATCTGTCAGATTGCCGGCCTCCAGCTGGGCGGCGGAAACTTCTGACTGTTGCTTTACCCATCTCATTCCGGCCAGGTCAAACCAGCAGTAAAACGCCAGAGCAGCTGCCAGGGAAAGAATGGCTACGATATAGGTTCCGAAATTTTTCATACGCATCTTTTTACGTTTTTCCTCCTGTATTCTGTAGATGTTAAAAGGTATTTGACTCTAACAACTCATTCCTATCATATCAAAGTTAGAGGGTACGCGGAAGCCCTTTCTTGTCTTTTATTACCGAAAACAAACCAGATCCAGGCATCTTTAACTCCAGTTTATAAAAAAGATTCCAAATTTCTATATGGCAAATCCAAGAAATCCCTTAAGAATAGTTGAAAGTACCGAATAAATGAGGTATTATGAAAGGAAATATCCCTGCAGTGGGCAGGGAGACCCTAAATACGACATAAGGGCGGAGGAGAAAAAATATGGAATGTAAGATTACATTAATCCCCGGCGACGGCATTGGCCCGGAGATTGTCCGGGAGGCAGTAAAGGTATTGGATAAGGTGGGGGAGGTCTATGGCCACACTTTTCAGTATACAGAGGTTTTAATGGGCGGCTGTTCCATTGACGCTTACGGAGTTCCTCTCACGGACCAGGCTTTAAATACCGCCAAAGCAGGGGATGCAGTTCTTCTGGGAGCAGTGGGCGGCGACGTGGGCAATTCCAGATGGTATGATGTGGCTCCCAATTTACGGCCGGAGGCAGGACTTCTGGCAATCCGCAAGGGCTTAAACTTGTTTGCCAACATCAGGCCCGCGTACTTGTATGACCAGCTGGCAGATGCCTGCCCCTTAAAGAAAGAGATTATCGGCGGCGGCTTTGACATGGTGATTATGAGGGAACTGACCGGCGGTTTATATTTTGGCAAGCGCTATACCCAGGAAGTGGACGGCGTTATGACAGCAGTAGATACCTTGACCTACAATGAAAACGAGATCCGCCGTATTGCCATCAAAGCATTTGACATTGCCATGAAGCGCCGTAAGAAAGTAACCAGCGTCGATAAAGCCAATGTGCTGGATTCCTCCAGACTTTGGAGAAAAGTGACAGAGGAGGTTGCAAAGGACTATCCGGAGGTAACCTTAACTCATATGTTAGTGGACAATTGCGCCATGCAGCTGGTCATGAACCCGGGCCAGTTTGACGTGGTTCTCACGGAGAACATGTTCGGCGACATCCTGTCGGATGAAGCCAGTATGATTACCGGATCCATCGGTATGCTGTCCTCCGCCAGCTTAAACGAAGGCAAATTCGGTATGTACGAGCCCAGTCACGGCTCCGCGCCGGATATTGCGGGCAAAGACATTGCCAATCCCATTGCCACCATTCTCTCCGCAGCCATGATGCTTCGCTATTCCTTTGACTTGGATAAAGAGGCAGCTGCTGTGGAAGCGGCTGTGAAACAGGTCTTAACCGAAGGATACCGTACCGCAGATATCATGGCGGAAGGATGCACGGAAATTGGAACTACCCAGATGGGAGATCGGATTGCAGAAAAAATTTAAGGAGGCAGCCATATGAAAAGCGATGCAGTAAAAACCGGGATGCAGCAGGCGCCCCATCGTTCCCTGTTTAATGCCCTGGGAATAACAGAAGAAGAGCTAAAAAAGCCTTTAGTAGGTATTGTAAGTTCCTATAATGAGATTGTTCCGGGCCATATGAACCTGGATAAGATTGTGGAGGCCGTAAAGCTTGGCGTTGCCATGGCAGGCGGAACTCCCATTGTATTTCCGGCGATTGCGGTCTGTGACGGGATTGCCATGGGGCATATAGGCATGAAATATTCCCTGGTAACCAGAGATTTGATTGCGGATTCCACAGAGTGTATGGCCCTGGCCCATCAGTTTGACGCCCTGGTTATGGTGCCAAATTGCGATAAAAATGTTCCGGGACTTTTGATGGCAGCGGCAAGAGTGAACATTCCCACAGTATTTGTCAGCGGCGGTCCTATGTTAGCGGGCCACGTAAAGGGGCAGAAACGCAGCCTTTCCAGTATGTTTGAGGCAGTGGGAGCTTATGCGGCAGACGCCATGACTGAGGAAGATGTTCGGGAATTTGAAGAGAAGACATGTCCTACCTGCGGTTCCTGCTCCGGTATGTATACCGCCAACAGCATGAACTGCTTAACCGAGGTTTTGGGAATGGGCCTTAGGGGAAACGGCACGATTCCGGCCGTTTATTCTGAGAGAATCAAGCTGGCCAAACACGCCGGTATGGCGGTTATGGAAATGTACCGTCAGAATATCCGCCCCAGAGACATTATGACAGAGAAGGCGTTCCGCAATGCCCTGACCATGGATATGGCTCTGGGCTGTTCCACTAACAGTATGCTCCACCTTCCGGCCATTGCCCACGAGGCCGGAGTGGATTTAAACGTAGACATTGCCAACGAGATCAGCGCAAAAACTCCCAACCTGTGTCATTTAGCGCCGGCAGGCCCCACCTATATGGAAGATTTAAACGAGGCCGGAGGCATCTATGCGGTAATGAATGAAATCAGTAAGCTGGGTCTGTTAAATCTGGACTGTATTACCGTTACCGGAAAGACCGTAGGAGAGAATATCAGAGGATGGGAAAACCGGAATCCGGAGGTAATCCGGCCTGTGGAAAATCCTTACAGCCAGACCGGCGGCATTGCCATATTAAGAGGCAATCTGGCCCCGGATTCCTGCGTGGTAAAGAGATCCGCCGTTGCGCCTGAGATGTTAAAGCACCAGGGACCGGCAAGAGTTTTTGACTGCGAGGAAGATGCCATTGCGGCCATTAAAGGGGGAAAGATCGTAGCAGGAGATGTGGTAGTAATCCGCTATGAAGGCCCCAAAGGCGGCCCCGGCATGAGAGAGATGCTAAATCCCACCTCCGCTATCGCCGGAATGGGCTTAGGATCCACCGTAGCCCTGATTACAGACGGGCGCTTCTCCGGCGCTTCCAGAGGCGCTTCCATTGGCCATGTTTCCCCGGAAGCAGCCATAGGCGGCCCCATTGCGTTAGTAGAAGAGGGAGATATTATCTCCATTGATATTGATAACCACCAGCTTAATGTGCAGGTTTCTGATCAGGAGCTGGCTGCCAGAAGAGCAAAATGGCAGCCCAGGACGCCCCAGGTCACGACCGGCTATCTGGCCAGATATGCCAGCCTTGTCACCTCAGCGGACAAGGGAGCGGTGCTGAAGTCTAAATGATACCAGTTCAGAAAGGAACCTAGCCAATGAGTAAATTAACAGGTGCAGAGATTGTTATCCAATGTTTAAAAGAGCAGGGTGTGGATACGGTGTTCGGCTATCCCGGCGGAGCGATTTTAAATATTTATGATGCATTATATAAACACCAGGATGAGATTACCCATATCCTGACCTCCCATGAGCAGGGAGCGTCCCACGCGGCAGACGGCTACGCCAGAGCTACCGGTAAAGTAGGAGTGTGCCTGGCCACCTCAGGCCCCGGCGCAACCAATCTGGTTACCGGAATCGCCACGGCTCAGATGGACTCCGTTCCCGTAGTTGCCATTACCTGCAACGTGGGAGTAAGTCTTTTGGGAAAAGACAGCTTCCAGGAGATTGATATTGCCGGCGTGACTATGCCGATTACCAAGTACAACTTTATTGTAAAGGATGTAAATAAGCTTGCAGGCGTTATCCGGCGCGCCTTTACCATCGCCCGCACCGGCCGGCCCGGCCCGGTTCTTGTGGATATTACCAAGGACGTAACTGCGGCAGAATGTGAGTACGAATATAAAGAGATGGAAGTGGTAGGACCTCAGGTGGATACCATCAGCGAAGATGCTATGGACAGGGCTGTAGAACTAATCCGAAACAGCCAGAAGCCCTTTATCTTTGCAGGCGGCGGCGCAGTAATTGCCGGGGCGTCTGACGAACTGAAGGCGTTTGCCCACAAAATTCAGGCTCCTGTGGCAGACAGCCTTATGGGCAAAGGAGCATTTGACGGCACCGATCCGTTGTATACCGGTATGGTGGGGATGCACGGCACCAAGGCTTCCAACTTCGGCTTTACCGAATGTGACCTTTTAGTGGTAGTAGGAGCCCGGTTCAGCGACCGCGTAACCGGAAATGCATCAAAATTTGCCCCCAATGCAAAGATTTTGCAGATTGACGTGGACTCTGCGGAGATCAATAAGAATATTCAGACCTATGCCCACATTATCGGCGATGCCAAAGTGGTGCTGCGTAGGTTAAATGCCCGTCTGGATCCTATGAACCATGATGAATGGATCATGCATATCGAAAGGTTAAAGGATATGTATCCTCTCCGTTATGACAAGAGCTGCCTTTCCGGCCCCTTTATTATGGAGAAGATTTATGAGATTACCGGCGGCGATGCCATCATTACCACAGAGGTTGGCCAGAATCAGATGTGGGCGGCCCAGTATTACCAGTACAAGGCCCCCAGAACTCTGATTACTTCCGGCGGCCTGGGAACTATGGGCTATGGCCTGGGCGCTGCGTTAGGAGCTAAGATGGGCTGCAAGGATAAGCTGGTGGTTAATATTGCCGGGGATGGCTGCTTCCGTATGAATATGAATGAGCTGGCCACTGCTACCCGGTATAACATTCCTTTTATTGAGGTTATTATGAATAACCACGTTTTGGGCATGGTTCGCCAGTGGCAGAACCTGTTCTACGGAAAACGGTATTCACATACTGTATTAAATGACACGGTAGATTTCGTCAAACTGGCAGAGGCTATGGGAGCCAAGGCATACCGGGTAGAGAAAAAAGAAGACTTTGAGCCGGTATTTAAAGAGGCGGTTGCCCTTAACATTCCGGTTGTGATTGACTGCCAGATCCCAAGCGATGACAAGGTATTCCCCATGGTATCACCGGGGGCGCCCATTTCTGACGCGTTTGACGATGTGGATTTAAAAATTGAATAATCCCCCAAGAGAGGGGTTTTATGAAAAAGCTTAAGGCAAAAGAAAGAGGAGGAAACAGGTTATGAGCAGAATATACAACTTTTCGGCCGGACCGGCTGTTCTGCCGGAGGAGGTACTGAAGGAAGCAGCAGAGGAGATGCTGGATTACCGGGGATGCGGCATGTCCGTTATGGAGATGAGCCACCGCTCCAAAATGTTTGAGGAGATCATCAACACTGCAGAAGCAGATTTAAGAGAGTTAATGGGAATTCCTTCCAATTACAAGGTATTATTCCTTCAGGGAGGAGCAAGCCAGCAGTTCGCCATGGTTCCCATGAACTTTATGAAAAATAAGGTGGCAGATTATATCGTTACCGGCCAGTGGGCCAAGAAGGCATTTAGTGAGGCAAAGCTTTACGGCGCTGCCAATGCAGTGGCATCCAGCGCTGACAAGACTTTTTCCTACATACCGGATTGCTCGGATCTTCCGATTTCCGAAAACGCGGATTATGTGTATATCTGTGAAAACAACACCATTTATGGAACCAAGTTTAAGACCCTGCCAAATACCAAGGGAAAACCATTGGTAGCCGATGTTTCTTCCTGCTTTCTGTCTGAGCCGGTAGAGGTGGAGAAATATGCCATGCTTTACGGCGGCGCTCAGAAAAACGTAGGACCTGCAGGCGTGGTAATTGCCATTATCCGTGAGGATATGATTACAGAGGACGTTCTTCCGGGCACTCCCACCATGCTGCGCTACAAGACCCATGCAGATGCCGCTTCCCTCTACAATACTCCGCCCGCATACGGCATTTATATGTGCGGCAAAGTATTCCAGTGGCTTAAGAGAAAGGGCGGCTTAGAGGCTATGAAGGAATACAATGAGAAGAAGGCAAAGCTTCTCTATGACTTTTTAGACCAGAGCCAGATGTTTAGGGGCACTGTGGAGAAAAAGGATCGCTCCTTAATGAATGTTCCCTTCGTAACCGGAGACGCGGATTTAGACGCCCTGTTTGTAAAAGAGTCTAAGGCGGCAGGCCTTGAGAATTTAAAGGGCCACAGAACCGTAGGGGGCATGAGAGCCAGCATTTATAATGCAATGCCCATGGCCGGAGTAGAGAAACTGGTTACCTTTATGGATGATTTTGAGAAAAAGAACCGTAAATAAGATACGCTGCCTGAAACCGTGACAATCATTAATTTAGAGGAGAAAGATTATGAAAAAGATTTATTGCCTCAACGCAATTTCCAAATATGGAACAAACCTTCTTACTGATAATTACCAGTTAACCGATACCCTGGATGACGCAAACGGCGTTCTGGTCCGCAGCGCTGCCATGCATGATATGGAGCTGCCGGAGGGCCTTTTGGCTATTGCAAGAGCTGGCGCAGGCGTCAATAATATTCCCTTAGATAAGTGTGCAGAAAAGGGAATCGTAGTATTTAACACTCCCGGCGCCAACGCCAATGCGGTAAAGGAACTGGTAATCGGCGCGCTGATGCTGGCTTCCAGAGATATCCTGGGAGGTATTGACTGGGTAAAGGCCAATAAAGGGGATGAAAATATTGCCAAGTCTACTGAGAAGAGCAAAAAGGCTTTTGCAGGCGGCGAGATCAAGGGCAAAAAGCTGGGAGTGATCGGCCTGGGCGCTATCGGCGCAGAGATTGCCAATGCTGCAGCGGCTTTGGGAATGGAAGTTCTGGGCTACGATCCCTACATCTCCATCCGCGCCGCATGGATGTTATCCAGAGAAGTGCGCCCGGTTAAGTCTATTGATGCTATTTACGAAGAATGTGATTATATTACCATCCACGTACCGGCCACCGGAACCACCAAGGGCATGATTAACGACGAGGCTCTGGGCAAGATGAAGGACGGCGTGGTATTCTTAAACTTCTCCAGAGACGCCCTGGTAGACGAGGACGCTATGGAAAAGGCCCTGGTTTCCGGCAAGGTAAAGCACTATGTAACCGACTTCCCCAACCCCAAGGTTGCAGGTATGGAGGGAGCCATTGTGATTCCCCACCTTGGCGCATCCACCGAGGAGGCTGAGGATAACTGCGCCAAAATGGCGGTGGAAGAAATCATGGATTACCTGGATAACGGAAATATCAAAAATTCCGTCAATTACCCTTCCTGCGATATGGGAGTTTGCCGCGGCGCGGCCAGAGTGGCGGTATTCCACAAGAATATTCCCAATATGCTGGGTCAGATCACCGGTATTTTGGCAGCGCAGCATGTAAACATTTCCGACATGACCAACAAGAGCAAAGACAAATTTGCTTACACTTTGCTGGATCTGGAGAACGTTCCGGACGCGGATACCGTGGAGAAATTAAGTGCGATTGAAGGCGTTCTGCGGGTGCGTCTGGTAAAGGGTTAAGGAAAAGCTATGGCTGTTGTAAAACCATTTTACTGTATCCGCCCGGCTGCCGGTGTGGCAGCCCGGGTGGCGGCCCTGCCCTATGACGTGTACAGCAGGGCTGAGGCCAGGGAAGCCGTGGCCGGGAAGGAACTGTCATTTTTAAACATTGACCGTCCGGAGACCCAGTTTCCGGAGGATGCGGACATGTACAGCGATGAAGTTTACGCCCAGGCCCGCAGGATGTTGGATGAACGGATAGAGGATGGAACCTTTCTGGAGGATCCGGAAGAGTGTTACTATATTTATCAGCTTACTATGGACGGCCGCAGCCAGACCGGCCTGGCTGCCTGCTGTTCTATAGATGATTACCTGTCCGGAACCATTAAAAAGCATGAAAATACCAGAGAAGAAAAGGAGAGGGACCGCATCCGCCATGTGGATGTGACCAACGCCCACACAGGCCCTGTTTTTCTGGCTTACCGGGCAGACAGGGATTTGGACCGGATGGTATCCCGGGCCATGGAAGAAGAGCCTTTATATGACTTTGTGTCAGAAGATGGCGTGGGCCATAAGGTGTGGAAGCTTGCCGGGGCTCAGGCGGTCAAAGAGGTAGAACAGGCATTTGCAGCCATTCCGGCTACCTACATCGCCGATGGCCATCACCGCGCTGCCAGCGCCGTAAAAGTAGGGTTAAAGCGCCGGGCAGAAAATCCCGGGTATACGGGAGAAGAACCTTTTCACCATTTCCTGGCAGTACTGTTTCCGGATGATCAGCTGAAGATTCTTCCCTACAACCGGGTGGTAAAGGACTTAAATGGACTGGATAAAAACCAGTTTTTAGACCGGGTAGGAGAAAACTTTACAGTGGAAGAATCGGAAACCAGCATTTCTCCCACTGCAAAAGGGCAGTTTGGCATGCTTTTAGATGGCTGTTGGTACAGGCTAACTGCCAAGCCCCGGATTTGCACCCCGGATCCGGTGGCAGGCCTGGATGTATCCCTGCTTCAGGATCACCTGTTAGGTCCCATCCTGGGTATTGGAGATCCCAGAACCGATAAACGCATCGATTTTATCGGAGGTATCCGGGGACTGAAGGAACTGGAGCGGCGGGTAAATCTGGACATGGCTGTGGCGTTTTCCATGTACCCCACTTCCATGGACGAGCTGTTGTCTGTGGCGGACGCAGGGCTTTTGATGCCGCCCAAATCCACCTGGTTTGAACCAAAACTTCGAAGCGGAATTTTTATTCACCGGTTGACAAATACTTCCAAAGGTGTATAATAAAAAGCACAACTAAACGAAAGGAGGCAGCACTGATGAAACGCATTTACACATTTGTAACTAACACAATCGCTCAATCACATATGGATCTACAGCCTGCCGGAACTTTCGGATTCTTTGAGATGGGCGGAGTTTAACACCGCGCCGTTTTGCACAGAATTACTTGCCGCAGTCTGTATGGACTGCGGTTTTTTAGTATCTGGAAATGAGGCCGGATGCTTTGCGATTGTAGGGCATTGCGGCCTTTTTCAGTGTGCAGGCAGCGCAAAAAGGGGGGAACTTATGAGATACCTTTGGAACTATGCAAAAAAATATTGGCGATTCTATGCTCTGGCGGTTGTCGCCATGTGTATCAGCATCGGCCTGGATATGATGGTGCCTCAGATCATTCGTATGCTTATTGACGATGTTATCACCGCCGGCCGGATGGAACTGTTTGGAGGCCTTTTGCTGGGATTAATCGGCATTGGGCTGGGCCGGGCCGTATTTCAGTATGGGAAGGAATATACCTTCGACTGTATCGGAGCGAAAATCGGCTGCAGCATCCGGAAAGAGCTGTTTGATCATATCCAGACTCTGTCAGTGGAATATTTTGACAGTCACAACACCGGCGAGCTGATGGCCCGGGTCAAGGATGATGTAGAGAAGATCTGGAACGCCATGGGCTTTGTGGGAATGTTGGCCATTGAGTGTGTGATTCACACAGTGCTGGTCATCATTTTCATGGCGAGAATCAGTCCTGTACTGACTCTGCTGCCTCTTATTGTCATGCCGGTGATTGGCTGGTGCGCCATCCGCATGGAAAATCAGATGGGCCAGGTCTACGAAGAAATCAGTGAAGAGACTGCAAGGCTTAATACCGTGGCTCAGGAAAATCTGGCGGGAGTCCGGACTGTGAAAGCCTTTGCCAGAGAGCGGTACGAACTGAAGAAATTCCATCAGAGAAATGAGCAGTACTACCGGCTCAACATGAAACAGGCCAGGATGATGGCTTTTTACCAGCCCCTGATTTCCGCTTTGGGCCAGGGTTTTTTAATGGCAGTGGTGCTGGTTGGCGGCATTTTGGTTATCCGGGATTCCATAACGCTGGGTGAGCTGGGAGCCTTCTTAGACTATTCCAACAACATTATCTGGCCCATGGAGCTGATGGGGTGGCTTAGCAATGATTTGGCGGCGGCTGCAGCATCCAACCGGAAAATCCAGAAGGTTTTAAAAGAAAAGCCCAGGATAATGGAACCGGAAAATCCCCGGATCCTGAAGGAAGTAAAAGGAGGAATCTGTTTTGAAAACATAGGGCTTACTCTGGGAGAACGGGAGATTCTGGCAGATATTAACGTAAGCATACAGCCGGGAAAAACCTTAGGAATTATGGGTATGACCGGTTCGGGAAAAACTTCTCTGGTAAGCCTGCTCCAGAGGTTCTATGATGCGGATCAGGGCCGGATACTGCTGGACGGAGAAGATATCCGAAGCCTTTCTTTAGACCAGCTTCGGGGCAGCATGGCGGTGGTGATGCAGGATGTATTTCTGTTTTCCGATTCCGTCAGTCAGAATATCCGCACCGGCCAGAAGGAGACCATGGAAGAGCCTACGGTAAGCTGGGCGGCTGACAAAGCCAGCGCCCATTCCTTTATTTACCGTCTCAGCCAGGGGTATGAGACGGTCATAGGCGAGCGGGGCGTGGGACTTTCCGGCGGACAGAAACAGCGTATCAGCATAGCCCGGGCCCTGGCTAAAAAGACGCCCATTCTGATTCTGGATGATTCCACTTCCGCCCTGGATATGGAGACGGAGCGGGAGATTCAGCAGAAATTAAAGACAATAGAGGGAGTCACCAAGATTATCATCGGTCACCGGATTTCATCGGTAAAAGATGCAGACGAAATCCTGATTATGGAAAACGGCAGAATTGCGGAGCGGGGAACCCATAAATCCCTGATGGAACAAGGCGGACGATATTATGATACCTGGTGCGTCCAATACGGAGAGGAGGAGACAGTATGGCAGTAAATTCCATTCGCCAGGATGAAGAACAGCTTCATAGTAATAAGCTTTCTATGATGAAACGGCTTTTTATCTACCTTCTGTCCTACAAAAAGGATCTGGCCCTGGTGGCAGTGATTATGACAGTAACCTTAACCATCAGCATGACCTGGCCCCTTTTAATGGAACTGGCAGTAAACCGGTATGTGGCGGCAAAGGATATCCGGGGACTTCTGAGGCTGGGAGCCGCGGCCCTTATTATGGCGGCGGTATTTGCCTGGGGCAGCCGGACAAGGATGATCATTATGGCAAAGCTGTCAAACCAGGTCCTGATGACGATCCGCCAGGAGCTGTACGCGCACATCCAGACGTTGAGTTTCCATTTTTTTGACAGCCGCCCTACAGGAAAGATTCTGGCCCGGATTATCGGGGATGTCAACTCTTTAAAAGACGTGCTGTCCGACAGCATTACCAAGCTGACGCCGGATCTTTTAACGGTTGTTGGCGTGGCGGCCATTATGGTGGCCAAGAACATATACCTGGCAATGGCAGCTCTTCTGACGATGCCGCTGCTGGCGGTTGGGATGTTCCTGCTTCAGACCAAAGCTTATCCCATGTGGCAGCTTTACCGAAAGAAAAGTTCCAACTTAAATGCCTTTGTCCATGAGGACTTCTCCGGTATCCGCCTTGTTCAGAGCTTTGCGGCGGAGGAGGAAAGCCGAAAAGATTTCTACCAGCTTGCGGAAGAACAGAGAAATTCCTTCTGCCAGGCAGCGCGGTGCGTCGACTGCTTTGGGCCGATGGTAGAGATAACATGGGGATTAGGATCTTTTTTCCTGTACTTTATCGGGATTCACTTTTTAGGCCGGAACGCGGTGGAGGTGGGCACCTACCTGGCTTTTTCCACCTATCTTGCTATGTTCTGGAGCCCTATCCGCAATCTGGCAAGCTTTTATAATAAATTGATTACCAATCTATCGGCAGCAGAGCGGGTGTTTGATATCCTGGATACTCCGGCAGAGATTACGGACAGGGAAGGAGCCGCCATATTGCCGCCTTTGACAGGAAAAGTAGAGTTTCGCCATGTAAGCTTTGCCTATGAGGACGAGCCGGAAAGGCTGATTTTGAAAGACGTGAATTTTACGGTAAATCCCGGAGAGACCATTGCCCTGGTAGGACCTACCGGGGCTGGCAAGACCACCATTGTCAATCTGATTGGACGTTTTCATGAGGTGACGGACGGAGAAATTTTGCTGGACGGAATATCTGTCCGGGAGGTGACGCTGGAAAGCCTTAGAAGCCAGCTGGGCATTATGACCCAGGACAATTTTCTCTTTTCCGGAACCATCCGGGATAATATTCGCTACGGCCGCCTGGATGCCACAGATGAGGAAATCGAAGCGGCCGCCAGAGCAGTCAGTGCCCATGAATTTATTATGGCCCTGGAAAATGGTTACGAGACAGAGATCAGCGAGAGAGGGAGCCGGTTGTCTATTGGCCAGCGCCAGCTTTTAGCCTTTGCCAGAACCATGGTTTCCAATCCGGGGATCCTGATTCTGGACGAAGCCACCTCCAGCATTGACACCCACACGGAAAGGCTGGTACAGCAGGGAATTGAACACCTCCTGGCAGGGCGAACCTCCTTTGTGGTGGCACACCGGCTGTCAACCATCCGCAAGGCGGATCGGATTTTTGTCATTGACCAGGGAAATATCCTGGAACAAGGAAACCACAGAGAGCTGATGGAAAAAAGGGGAGCCTATTACCAGCTTTATCAGAGCCAGTTTGAATAATCAAAAGAGAGGAAACACATGGGAACCGCCAAAACCATCCAGTTTAGAGAACAGTTCTGTCAACCGGGTCAGACAGGCGTCGATTTCCGCCCTTTCTCCATCATCAAATACAGCCATGGCAGCCGCAGCGTGCTCTGCCATGGCTTTTTTTACTTCCTCCAGCAGAGAGATGCCTTTGGAGGAAATGTGGATGTAGACCTGGCGGCGGTTAACAGGGTTGTGGACACGCTCAACCAGACCCTGCTTTTCCAGATCATTCACCAGACGGGTAAGCTGCTGCTTGGTAATCATCATCTCCTGAGCCAGTTCTGACATGGTTAGCTCCTGCCTGGAAAGGATCTGGAGATTAACCAGGGCATGGAAGGCCAGTGAATCGGCCCGCAGCTCATTTTCTTTGCGAAAATGGTTTTTGGAAAAGGACAAAAACCGAATAGAAAATTCTAAAAAATGCTGGATTCCTGTATCTGAGTACATGATTTCCTCCTAAGGTATTTATGGGTCGTACCCTCAGTGGACAAGCATCTGCCCTTGTTCGCTGAGGGTATCAATTGTGTTTTACCATAGTTGTAAACAAAAGTCAATAAAAGTAAAAAGTAAATAAATATTTACTATGATCTATTGACAAATAATAGAAAACGGGCTATTTTAAAGCTAATCCAAAAGAAAAGGAGACGGATTCATGGAGACAAAGGAACGCAAGCCGGGAAACGGCGGCCCAGGCAAAAACCCGATGAAAATGTTTTTATATTACTATGTGATTATTATGATCATTACATTTATCATCAATGCCATGGGATTTTCTTCTTTATTTAAGACCCAGGTCCAATTGGTGACCTACAATGAATTTAAAGAGCAGGTGTATGCAGGCAATGTTACTACTGTGTCAAAGGAAAATGAAAATACTCTGATTTTTATTGCCAATGATGAGGAGGGGAAGCCCGGGGTTTATAAAACCGGTATTTGGGTATGGCCCGACGAAGAGCTGAATGTGGAATTGCAGAAGCAGGGGGTTATTTTTGCCGCTGAGATTCCCACAGAGCCTAACCCGGTGGCAAACTTTATCCTTTCATGGGTAATGCCTATTCTCATGTTTGTGATAATCGGCACTGTTATGTCCAAAATTATAGGGAAGCGTATGGGCGGGAACGCCATGACCTTTGGAAAATCCAATGCCAAAATTTACGCGGAGAATGAGACTGGAAAAACCTTTGCAGACGTAGCCGGGGAGGAAGAAGCCAAAGAAGCGCTAAAAGAAATTGTGGATTTCCTTCACAATCCCCAAAAGTATGCGGATATTGGCGCCACCCTTCCCAAAGGCGCGCTGCTGGTAGGCCCTCCCGGAACTGGTAAAACCCTTCTTGCCAAAGCAGTGGCAGGGGAAGCTCACGTGCCTTTTTTCTCCATTTCCGGCTCTGAGTTTGTGGAAATGTTTGTGGGAATGGGCGCGGCTAAAGTTCGGGATCTGTTTAAACAGGCAAACGAAAAGGCTCCCTGTATTGTCTTTATCGATGAGATAGACACTATCGGAAAGAAAAGGGACGGCGCAGGTGGAATGGGAGGCAATGATGAGAGAGAACAGACCTTAAACCAGCTTCTCACAGAGATGGACGGTTTTGATGGCCGTAAAGGTGTGGTAATTCTGGCAGCCACCAACCGGCCGGAATCCTTAGATAAGGCATTGCTGCGGCCAGGCCGGTTTGACCGGCGGATTCCCGTGGAGCTGCCGGATATGAAAGGCAGGGAAGCGATTCTGCGGGTTCACGGAGCCAAAGTGAAGCTGTCAGACAACGTGGATTTTAACGCAGTAGCCCGGGCGGCCTCCGGAGCCTGCGGCGCAGAGCTTGCCAATATTGTCAATGAAGCCGCCCTGCGGGCAGTCCGTATGGGACGAAGCGTGGTGCTTCAGGAGGATTTGGAAGAAAGCGTGGAGGTGGTTATTGCCGGTTATCAGAGAAAAGATGCGGCTGTTTCCGAAAAGGAGAGGAAAATTGTCGCATATCATGAGATTGGCCATGCCATGGTGGCAGCCTGTCAGAATCATTCAGCGCCGGTGCACAAGATTACCATTATTCCCAGAACATCCGGGGCACTGGGCTATACCATGCAGGTGGAGGAAGGCGAGAGAGTATTAATGAGCCGGGAAGAGGCACTGAATAAAATCGCCACTTTTACCGGCGGCCGGGCGGCAGAGGATCTGATTTTCCATTCCATTACTACCGGAGCCAGCAATGATATTGAGCAGGCCACCAAACTTGCCAGAGCCATGGTAACCCGCTACGGCATGAGCAGCCGGTTTGGCATGGTGGCCCTGGAGACCGTAACCAACCAATATTTGGGCGGCGACACCTCCCTGGCCTGTTCGCCGGAGACTGCCAAAGAGATTGATGATGAAGTTATCGCCACGGTAAAAGAGCAGTATGAGAAGGCAAAGGACATCCTTGCCAAAAATGAGGAAAAGCTTCATGAGCTGGCCGCCTATCTGTTGGAGAAGGAGACCATTACCGGCCAGGAGTTTATGAATATTTTAGGATAAATGTGCTTTTTTAAAATACTTGACACAAAATAGAAGAAGAGTTATAATGTGCTCGTAATAAATTTAATAATTATGTAACAAAATAAGATAAAAGCGTAATTATTATAATTAAGATTAGGAGTACATATGAAATATACATTAAGACAAACAACAGGAATTTTTGCTTTTTGTTCCGTATTTGCAGCAGCATCTATGACATCATTTGCAGGAACTGTCAATCATACCACGGCAATTTATCATGGGCCGGGGACAGCATCCTCCCAGTATTTGGTTAAAGTAGTAGGAGAATCGGCAGTGATTCATACGGATACCGTAAATGGAGAGCTTCTTATGGAAGCAGAGATGGACGACAGCTTTCCTCTGATGGAGGAAACAGAGGACGGCTGGCTGAAAGTACAGGTTGGAGACGAGGAAGGATATCTTTCCTGTAAAGAAGCAGTAGAGCTGGAAACGGCCGGGGACGAAGAGATGGCGGCAGCAGCAGAAACTGCAGCAGCAAGTCTGAAAGAAGCCAGAACCGGAGAAACCGCAGCAAACCGCAGGCAGCAGGTAGTAGATTACGCTATGCAGTATTTGGGCTGCAGCTACCGCTATGGCGGCAGCAACCCATTGACCGGAGTAGACTGCTCAGGATTCACCAGTTTTGTTATGCTCAATGGCGCGGGCGTTTCCCTTCCCAGGACTTCCGGCGGCCAGGCAGGAGCGGGAATTGCCATTACTGCGGCTCAGATGCAGCCGGGTGATTTAATCTGTTATGGCAGCGGCAATTCTATCAATCACGTTGGGATGTATGTGGGAAACGGTCAGATTATCCACGCTTCCACAGAAAGAACCGGAGTAAAGCTTTCTCCTTGGAATTACCGCACACCGGCACGGATTGTGAATGTGCTGGGATAATACCGGCGGGATGCCGCAAAATGAGATCAAAGGATTTGTGGTTTCATTTTGCGGCATCTTCTTGTCCGTCTGAACTGTTATAATTTTTGAATATTTTCTAAAAGAAGAGACATACTAACCTCGTAACAAAAAATAGTTAGGAGGTCATGACAATGAACAACAACTACAGAGACATGGAAGACAACACTTCTAAAAACTGCCGCAATAATACGGAGAATTCCAGCAAAAACAAAGCGGAAAACTCCAGCAAGAATTCCAGCCAGAACAACAGCAAGAATTCCAGCCAGAATTCCAGCAAGAACAGCAGCAGAAACTAAGCCGGGAAATTAACAGGCAGGTTTTCGAAAAACACAGACAAAATAGGAGAAGGGCTTGCTGCGCGTATGCGTGACAGGCTCTTTTTCGCTGCCAGAAACCAGCAGTGGGAGAGGAAATGGACATTCTTGCCTTGCCTGAATATACTATCTTATAGTAAACCTGCATGCGCCCGGCAGCGGACGCGCCACCATACAGAAAAGTCTGGCGGGCGCATGGGGCATACCTTAACTTATGCCGCCTAACCGGCGGCGGATTTTTAAAGTAAAGGCAAGGAGATGAGTAGATGGGCGTAGGCATGATTTCCCTGTGGGACCTGGAATACCGTTTAAATGCCGGTATTCCCATGCAGCTTGTGGATTTGAGGACACCGGCTGATTACCAGGCGGGTCATATCCGGGGAGCAGTAAATATCCCATATTGCAATTTGGCCCTCCGGCTTTCGGAACTGGCTTCCGGTCCTCCGGTAATCTTTTACTGTGCCAGAGGCGGCATCAGCCTTCAGGCTGCCAGAATGGCCGCCCAGAGAGGGATTCCGGCAGCATCCGTTATGAGCGGAATTACCTATTACAGAGGCGCTCATATGATTCGGAATTGAATTGACAAGATTAGACCTTGGCTATAAAATGATGTTGGGGTCAAAAGGTATTTTGACCCCTGATGCCAACGGATTGCTCCGCATTTTATACATGACCTTTTGCCCCTGGCATCATAAAATAAAACCACGAGACAAAAAACAAATTAGGAGAACCGCCGATGAAAGTATTATTTGCTTCTGATATCCATGGATCCGCCTATTTTTGCGGAAAGCTTCTGGAAATATACCGGCAGTCCGGCGCGGACCGTTTCGTACTCCTTGGAGATATCCTGTACCATGGCCCGCGCAACGATTTGCCCAGGGACTATGATCCCCGGCAGGTGATTGCTATGCTGAACCAATACAAAAATCAAATTTACGCCATTCGGGGCAATTGCGATACCGAGGTAGATCAGATGGTGCTGGAATTCCCTATTCTGGCAGACTATGGGCTGTTGGCCTTTAATGGCAAAACTTTTTACGCTACCCATGGTCATGTGTACAATCAGGAGCATCTGCCGCCCATGCAGCCGGGGGACATTCTGATTCATGGCCACACCCACCTGCTGAAAGCGGAAAAGGCAGGAGAAATTACGGTGCTGAATCCCGGATCCGTCTCTATTCCCAAGGGAGGAAACCCCAACACATATGCTCTTTTAGAGGATACTGTTTTTACCATTTTCTCTCTGGACGGGGATGTGGTAAAACAAGTAAAACTGTAAAGAGCAGCCTTTGCCTGAAATGAGGATAACCAGTTGAAAACAATCGAATTAATTGCACCCTGTCATTTTGGCCTGGAGGCGGTGCTAAAAAAAGAAATCTATAATTTAGGATACGAGATCTCCCGGGTAGAGGACGGAAGAGTCACCTTCATCGGCGATGAAGAGGCGATCTGCCGATCCAATGTATTTTTGCGTACAGCAGAGCGTATTCTGTTAAAAGTGGGAAGCTTTTCTGCAACTACCTTTGAAGAGCTGTTTCAGGGAACCAGAGCGATTGCCTGGGAGGATTACCTGCCGCAGGATGGCAAGTTCTGGGTGGCTAAGGCGTCCTCCATTAAAAGTAAACTGTTCAGCCCTTCGGATATCCAGTCTATTATGAAGAAGGCTATGGTAGAGAGAATGAAATCTCACTATGGAATTACCTGGTTTCCGGAAACCGGAGCCAGTTTCCCACTAAGGGTATTTTTGCTGAAAGATGTGGTGACTGTCGGGATCGACACCAGCGGGGAATCCCTTCATAAGAGGGGATACCGGGCGTTAACCAGCAAAGCGCCCATTACGGAAACCCTGGCAGCCGCCCTTTTGATGCTGACCCCATGGAACAAGGACCGGATTTTAGTGGATCCCTTCTGTGGGAGCGGCACCTTCCCTATTGAAGCTGCCATGATGGCCGCCAACATTGCGCCGGGAATGGAGAGAGGCTTTCTGGCGGAAGAATGGAAAGGCCTGATTCCGAGAAAATACTGGTATGAGGCCATGGATGAAGCCCGGGAACAGGTAGATCGCTTTGTAGAGACGGATATCCAGGGCTATGATATTGACGGAGATATTGTAAAGGCAGCCAGAGCCAATGCCCATGCAGCCGGGGTGGATCACCTGATTCATTTTCAGCAGCGCCCCATAAGCGCTTTAAGTCATCCAAAGAAATATGGTTTTCTTATTTCCAACCCGCCTTATGGGGAGAGGATTGAAGAAAAAGAGAATCTGCCGGCCTTATACCGGGAAATTGGAGAGCGCTACAAAGGCCTGGACTCCTGGTCTATGTATCTGATTACGGCTTATGAAGACGCGGAGCGGGCTATTGGCTGCAAGGCAGATAAAAACCGAAAGATTTATAACGGAATGATGAAAACATATTTTTATCAATTTATAGGGCCCAGGCCTCCGCGGCGGGGTGGAAGCCCTGTAAAGAAAGCGGAAGGCATTGGTGATTAAACAGTATAAAAAAGCAGTGCTGGTGTGTCTGGTTCTTTTTATCCTTACCGGCTGCCTGAGAACAACCGGAGAGAAAAAGGCAGAAGAAGTCCGCCATGGGCCGTTCATAAGGAAAAGGCAGGCAGAATTCACGATTCCTCTGCCGTCTGTCTATGATTCCCGAAAAGAAGGCCGGGCGCCAAAAGTGGAAGATCAGCAGGATTTAGGGACTTGCTGGGCTTTTGCCTCTCTTACCGCTCTGGAATCTGCGCTATTGCCGGAGGAAAGCTGGGATTTTTCTGAGGATCACATGTCTATCCGCAACAGCTTTCACATGGGACAAAATGCCGGAGGGGACTACACCATGTCCCTGGCATATCTTCTGGCTTGGCAGGGCCCTGTGACGGAAGAAGAGGATCCTTATAATGACGGCATTTCTCCGGAAGGTCTGACTGCGGAAAAACACCTGCAGGAGGTCCAAATCCTTCCTGCCGGAGACCGGGAAGCTATTAAGCAGGCGGTTTACAGAACCGGAGGAGTCCAAAGCTCTCTCCATACATCCTTAAAAAATTCCCAAAGCCAGTCTGCTTATTACCAAAAAGAAAACCGGGCATATTATTACAATGGAGATGCTGAACCAAATCACGATGTAGTGATTATGGGATGGGACGATGAGTATCCCAGAGAGAATTTTACCATTCCGCCGCCGGAGGACGGAGCCTTCCTCTGTGTCAGCAGCTGGGGGGAAGCTTTTGGGGACGGAGGGTATTTTTATGTGTCTTACTATGATTCCAATATGGGGCAGACCAACCTGGTATATACTAAAATAGAAGATAAGGATAATTACGATAAAATTTACCAAACGGATCTGTGCGGCTGGTCCGGCCAGGCAGGTTACGGGTCTGATACTGCTTACGGGGCCAATGTGTATCAGGCGGAGGAAAGAGAGCAGCTGGCTGCAGCAGGCTTTTATGCGGTAGGGCCGGATACCCGGTACGAGATTTACGGAGCAGCAGGAATTGATAAGATTCCGGCATCCGGCGTCCAAAATGGCAGAGGCCAGGCCCGGACATTGGACTTTAAAGACCGGCAGTTATTGGCTCAGGGAGCTTTAAAATATGCAGGCTATTATACCATTGATTTTGAACGGCCGTTGGAGATTGAAAAAGGCCAGCGGTTTGCCGTGATAATAAAACTGACCACCAGAGACAGCGTCCAGCCCATTGCCATTGAATATCAGGCTGATTCGTCTCCGGGTACAGTAGACATTACAGACGGGGAAGGATATTTAAGCTATGACGGCATCCACTTTCAGCGCGCTGAGACTGCCATGAAATGCAATATCTGCTTAAAAGCATATACAAGGAGAATACCATGAAACATACCATAGTTTTTGCCACAGGCAATGAAGGAAAGATGAGAGAGGTACGGATGATCCTGTCTGATCTGGGAATGGAAGTCCTGTCTATGAAAGAGGCCGGGGCGAATCCCAAGATTCAGGAGGACGGCAGCACGTTTGCCCAAAATGCTGAGATAAAGGCCAGGGCAGTCTGGGAGTGTACCGGCGGCATTGTGCTGGCCGACGATTCCGGGCTGGTGGTAGACTATATCGGCGGGGAGCCGGGAGTCTATTCTGCAAGATATATGGGAGAAGACACTTCCTACCTGATCAAAAACCAGAACATCATTGACCGGCTGGAAGGAGCCGTGGGAGAAGAGCGGGCCGCCCGGTTTGTCTGTGATATCGCCGCGGTTCTCCCTACAGGAGAAGTGATCCATACAGAGGCTGCCATGGAAGGCCGGATTGCCCAGGAGCCGGCAGGCCATGAGGGCTTTGGCTATGACCCGATTCTTTATATTCCGGAATTTGGAGTTACCAGCGCAGAATTGACTCTGGAACAGAAAAATGAGATCAGCCATCGGGGAAAAGCGCTGAGGGCTATGAAGGAAGAGCTTTCTAAAAGGTACAAAGGAGAAGAGTGATGAAGATTTTAATTGTCAGCGACACCCACCGGAAGGATGATAACCTGAAAATGGTGTTGGAAGAGGTAAAGCCCATCGATATGTTTATCCATTTGGGAGATGCAGAGGGCAGCGAACAGTTTATTCCGGAATGGTTGAATCCGGAATGTGAGGTACAGATGGTACGGGGAAATAATGATTTTTTTTCCGACCTGGACAGGGAGCGGGAAATCCGGATCGGTCAATACCAGGTTCTTTTGACTCACGGCCACTATTATAATGTATCTCTGGGTACAGAGACGATTAAAAGGGAGGCGGTTGAAAGAAAGGTAGATATGGTGATGTTTGGCCATACCCACCGTCCCTGCTACGAGGTCAAGGATGACCTGGTGGTTTTAAATCCGGGGAGCCTGTCATTTCCTCGTCAGGAAGGCAGAAAGCCTTCTTATATGATTATGGAACTGGACGAAAGTGGTCATATCCATGTAGATCTTCACTATGTGGGTTCGGAATGGTGAAGGTGGTTAAAAAGATTAGAAAAACTGTTGAGACGAGAGAACAGGATAACGAGAGATAAAAAAGTAAAAAAATAGTTGACTTTTAAGGGCACATAGTATATAATAACTCTTGCGTCGCCGGAAGGCGAGAGGAAATCGCAGGTTCCCAAGTAAGACGGGGTGTGGCTCAGTTTGGCTAGAGCGCCTGGTTTGGGACCAGGAGGCCGCAGGTTCGAATCCTGTCACCCCGATGTGTTCCTTATTAAAAACTTCATATTTTTATTATGCGGGTGTAGTTCAATGGTAGAACACCAGCCTTCCAAGCTGGATACGTGGGTTCGATTCCCATCACCCGCTTTTTTTATTGGTGCGGAACCCCTTTGGCTTTATCGGGGGTTCTGTTTTTTTGCGTTAAAAATTTGTGAAAAAAATATCGATTTCATTGTAGACAGAAGAATTAACTTATGCTATAATGTCCAAGGTTCGTTAAAAAAATCGCAAACTAAGAAAAGGGGAAAAGATGAAAGAGCAAACGAAAAAGACAGTAGTACAAGACGATGTAGTAGTGGCGGAAAAGTTCCACATGTCCGATCTGCTGCACAAGGAAGATTGGTTATCCATCTGGGGAGCATTTATTGTAATTGCCATTGCTTCTATTGGCGTAATCAGCGGCGCGTTTCGGTTTAAAGGGGTTACTTTCGGAAAATGGGGCGGAGAAAGCGGCTCCATTGCACGCTTTTTTAACGGAAGCGAGGCTTGCGTAACCACCTGGACAGGCGTAATTATTACCTTTGCGGCTCTGGCAATTATATTTGCAGTGTGTAACCAGCTGATGGGAAAAGATGCAAAGAAATACCTGATTGCATTTTTAGGTGTATTTGCCCTGACTGCCTTGGTTCGTCTGATTTCTTCCCAGGTTACATTCAGCAAATATTTAGAGTATGCATTCTGGGCATTGCTGATTGGCCTGCTGATTTCCAATATTTTAAAGGTTCCGGAATGGCTGAAGCCAGCAATTCAGACAGAATTTTATATTAAGACGGGGCTGGTTTTAATGGGCGCCAGCGTTCTGTTCTCTAACATTCAGAAGTTTGGCCTTTACGGTCTGGGCATTGCATGGCTGGTAACTCCGGTTGTTATTATTTTTATGTGGATTCTTGGAACCAAGATTTTAAAGATGGACAATAAGCCTATGGTCATGACCATCTCTGCCGCCACCTCTGTGTGCGGTACTTCCGCAGCAATTGCAACCGCAGCAGCCTGTAAGGCCAAGAAAACCGACTTGACCTTTGCGGTTGGTATTTCCCTGATTTTCACTGTTTTAATGATGGTAGGCATGCCGCTGTTTTGTAAAGTTATTGCTATGGATCCCATGGTAGGCGGCGCGTGGATTGGCGGAACTGTAGACTCTACCGGAGCCGTTGTTTTGGCAGGGAATGCATTAGGTGAACTGGCAGGACAGGTTGCTGCGCTGGTAAAAATGATTCAGAATATTTTGATTGGTTTTGTCGCATTTGCAGTAGCGATTTTCTTTACTACAAAAGTAGACAAAACAAGCGGAACTACTGTAGGCGCTTCTGAGATTTGGCACAGATTCCCCAAGTTCATCTTAGGATTTATTGGCGCATCTTTGGTCTTCTCCTTTATCTTCCAGGGGACCATCGGTGTAGAACCTACTGCCGCCATCCTTTCTGACTTAAAAGAATTCCAGACCTGGTGCTTTGCACTGGCATTTACATGCATTGGCCTTGAAACCAACTTTAAGGAGATGTCCGAACAGTTCCAGGGTGGCAAACCCTTTGTACTTTATATTATAGGACAGACCTTTAACCTGGTTCTGACCTTTGTTGTAGCATGGATGCTGTTAAGCGGCCGCTTCTTCCCGATTCCCAATATTACGGTTTAATTTCCGGGAACGTTCAGGCAGCCGTCCACTGCGAGGAGAAAGCAGGGAAAGAAAGATGACAGAAAAGAAATCAGGAAAAACAATGAAAATTGTGTGTGCTGCGGGAGTAATTATTTTCCTGGCAGCGGTTTTGATCGCCATATACATTATGGCAAAAGGTATGGGCCATGTGCCGGGGATTGATTTTGGCCCGGGACAATATTACTATACCGATATACCCGGATGGCAGAAGTATTTCCTTCCGGATCACTATGAAAATCATGTGCCAATGGCAGTGCTGATTGGATTGTTTTTCGCGTGGGGCTATCTGATGTACCGCCTCTGGGTGTTTGTGGACAAAAAGTGGAACTGATATAATTTAAAGAAGGGGATGCTGTAAAATGAGGGCATCCCCTTAATACCAAAAAATTTCTGGCAAAGCCGGACAAGAAGATGCCGCCGTCTCAGCTGTTACAACAGATCAGACAAAAAGAAAAAAAGTGCTTGCCTTTTTAAATAAGCTATGGTAGAATAATGGACGTTGACAACAGTGGTGGTCAAACGTGAGTCTGTAGCTCAGCTGGATAGAGCAACGGCCTTCTAAGCCGTGGGTCGGGGGTTCGAATCCCTTCAGGCTCGTTCTCTGCAAAGCAGCGCAGAGCATATGGTGGGTATAGCGCAGTTGGTTAGCGCGCCAGATTGTGGCTCTGGAGGCCCAGGGTTCGAGTCCCTGTATCCACCCTTTAATTCCTTCGGGAATTTTTTTTTATATCATAGGAAGGTGCTCCATTGTGACGGCCTGTCATATATTGGTGACACTGTCAGTTTTTTAGAATAATGGGCTATCGCCAAGCGGTAAGGCACAGGACTTTGACTCCTGCATTCGTTGGTTCGAATCCAACTAGCCCAGTTACAAGAATTCTCACTTATGCGGGTATGGCGGAATTGGCAGACGCGCCAGATTTAGGTTCTGGTGGGAGACCGTGCAGGTTCAAGTCCTGTTACCCGCATTGGACAGAGCCATTGCAGATTCGTTTTTTAGCGGATTTGCAATGGCTTTTTGGTATTGTTAGGGCAAAATCCTGACTGCCAAAGTTCTTGTCTTTCCTTCCAGTTTTTGGTATAATTTTAGTAATGATAGTTTGGTTTTTATTATAGAAAATAATCATTTCTAAAGGGAGCATGGGTATGAAGACAAAAAGAGAAAATTCCGGCATAACCAGACGCGGCTGGAGTATTACCGGGAAAATGGCATCTGCCATCGTTGCAAGCGTTGTAATCGCGGTAGCAATCTTGCTTGCCGTAGTCTATTTGCAGATGTCCCGCGCGCTGCTGGATAAGAGCGAGGCGCTGCTGCAAACCACTACCGAGCGCACCCTCCAGGAGACCAAAGCCTGGATGAACAGTACGCTGGCGATGCTGGAGACGCAGCGGGATACCATTGAATATGAAGATATGGAAGTTCCTGATATGATGGACTATATCAAACACACTGTAGGCCAAAATGACGCTTATCCGGCCGGATTGTATGTGGCGCTGACAGATGGATCGCTGTATCACGCTTCCTTTGCACCTGGCCCGGAATTTGACGCCACTGTAAAAAGCTGGTATCAAGACGGATTGAAATCGGATGCCTTTATACTGGGGGATGTATACTTTGACGAGGACAGCCAGGCTTATGTGGTAGGGGCATCCGGAGTTCTGAAGAGCAAAAGCGGCGTTGTGCGGGGTGTGGCTGCAGCAGATGTCTATCTGGATTCTATCTCCAAAATTGTCAGTGGAGTTCAAATTGAAGATACCGGCGGCATTTTTTTGGTAGATACCCGGACAGATACCATTATCGGACATAAAGATCCGGCCATTACCGGCCAGCTCTTAAGTGAAATGAATGAGGGTATGTACGCATATGCCAATGAGCAGATCAGAGGCCAAAAGACGGGGCTGTCTCTTTATGACAATACATACATTCAGATAGAGCATGTTCCGGACAGCGACTGGATAGCAGTGGCCTATGTCTCCAAGGGAGAGGTGCTTCAGGAATTGCAGCAATTGACAGCCAGTATGCTGCTGGTAGCGGTTTTGGCAGTACTGGTGCTGATTCTTCTGGTAGTAATTCAGGTCCGGAGGGTTATCGGCCGTCCGGTAAAGGAATTGAGCCTTGTGGCAACCCGAATTGCCGAAGGAGAACTGGATCAGGCCATTCAATACCAGTCTAAAGACGAGCTGGGTGTGCTGGCAGACGATTTTAATCAGGTTACACTCCGGCTTCGGGACTATGTGACCTATATCGATGAGGTTTCGGAAACGCTGCGGGAGATTGCCAAAGGAAATCTGACTTTTACGCTGAAAAATGAGTACACCGGCGAATTCGAGAAAATAAAGACCGCCCTGGATGAGATATCCTATGCATTGAACAACACCATGGGACGTCTGCGCTCTGCTTCCAGAGACGTAGCCGCCGGAGCAGAACAGGTTTCCAACGGAGCCACGACGCTGTCACAGGGTTCTACAGAACAGGCTGCTGAGGTAGAAACCCTGGCCGGCCATATTACAGCTGTGTCTGACAGCGTACACAAGATTGCCAAGGGGGCTGAGGAAGCGCGCAGCATTTCCCAGGAGGTTAAAAGCGGGCTGTTAAAGAGCAACGATAAGATGCAGAATATGACGGTGGTGATCCAGCGGATCAGTGAAAAGTCTGCCGAGATTCATAAAATTGTGAAAACGATTGAAGATATCGCTTTTCAGACCAATATTCTGGCTCTCAACGCCGCTGTAGAGGCAGCCAGGGCAGGAGCCGCAGGAAAAGGGTTTGCGGTAGTTGCGGATGAAGTTCGGGCTTTGGCTGCCAAATCTTCTGAAGCGGCCCAGGAAACTACAGTCCTGCTGCGCCAGACAGTAGATTCTATGGATGAAGGCGTGCAGGCAGCTCAGGATACGGCCAATTCTATGCTGGACGTGGTGGCCCACGCAGACAAGATGAGCAAGCTTATCGACGGGATTGCGGATTATACCAAAGAGCAGGATGCTAACGCAACGGAGATTACCCGAGGGGTTGAGCAGATTGCCATTGTAGTTCAGACCAATGTTGCTACAGCAGAGGGAAGCGCCGCCGCAAGTGAGCAATTATCTGGTCAGGCCTCTATGCTGCGTGAGCTGGTAGCCAAGTTCCGGCTGCGGGAATAGTATAAAATACCGATGAAGGGGTTGCTGCAAAAGCAGGTGGATAAACTGCCGGAGCAGCATCTCCTTTTTGCGTGTCAGATTTAATCTATGTACACAGCTGACAGTTGGATTGAAAATCCAGGAAGCATATGCTAAAATAGTATGTATATGTATTAGCGATGGAAAAACAAAAGGAGGAGATACATCCATGAAAGAGAAGGGAAGATTGATAAAGGGTATATGCCTTACGGCGGCGTTGACTTTTGGCCTGACCGGATGTGGAAAAAAGAATCTCTTGGACCCCGGAGATCCGGTGTCTTTAACCGTATGGCATTACTATAACGGTTCCCAGCAGGCGGCTTTTGATTCCCTGGTAGAGGAATTTAATAATACGGTAGGAAGGGAAAAGGGGATATATGTTCAGGGGTATTCCCAGGGCTCTGTTTCGGATCTTGAGACGGCGGTGAGAGACGCCATCGGAGGGAAAGTGGGAGCAGATCCGATGCCGGATATTTTTTCTTCCTATGCAGATACAGCTTACGAGGTGGAGCAGGCTGGCGCTTTGGCGAATTTGTCTGATTACATGGATGATAAAGAGTTGGAAAAATATGTGGATTCCTATATTGAGGAAGGATGCATTGCATCTGACGGAACTCTCAGAATTTTCCCCACAGCAAAGTCCACGGAGATTATGATGATCAACAGGACGGATTGGGAGCCCTTTGCAGAGGCGGCTGGTGTATCGCTGGAGGATTTGAAAACCATAGAAGGGGTGACGGAAGTTGCTCAGGCTTATTACCAGTGGACAGACAGTCAGACTCCTGATGTACCGGAGGATGGAAAGGCGTTTTACGGGAGAGATGCTGTGGCAAACTATTTTGTAGTTGGTATGCAGCAGCTGGGAGTAGAGATTTTTCAGGTGGAAAATGGGAAAGTAACATTAAACACGCCGAAAGAGCAGCTAAAGCGCCTTTGGGAAAATTATTATGTACCTATGGTTAAGGGATACTTTGGAGCATATGGTTCTTTCCGCTCTGATGACGTAAAAACAGGAGACCTTTTGGCTTATACGGGTTCCACCACCTCTGCTATGTACTTCCCCGATCAGGTGGAGCTTGATAACGGCAGCCACGCCATTGACTATATTGTAACCACTGCGCCTGTATTCGCAGACGGAGAACAATATGCCGTACAGCAGGGCGCGGGTATGGTGGTTGGAAAATCAGATGAAAAGCATGAGTACGCTGCTGTGGAATTTTTAAAATGGTTTACAGAGGTGGATCATAATCTGCAGTTCGGTTGTGTTTCCGGTTATCTGCCGGTAATGAAGGAAGCTGGCAGTCGGGAAAAGCTGGATCAGGTTATCGAGGAGCATGAGCTGGAAGTAGCTCCTAAGACCTATGACTGTTTAACTACTATTTTTGACGAGCTGGAAGGTATGACTTTATATACCAATAAGAGCTTTCAAAATGGTTCCGCCGCTAGAAAAGTGCTGGAGTATAATCTTGCAGACAAAGCGGCCGCAGATCGGGAGGCAGTTGTGGAAGCGATTGACCAGGGAAAGAGTCTGGAGGAAGCGTCAGCGCCTTTTGTGACGGACGAGGCTTTTGAAGAGTGGTATACTTCTTTTTGTGATGCACTAAATGATGCGGTAAGCGAGCAAGAATGAGATGGAAGATAAAAGGCGAAAAAGAAAAAAATTAACCATATTCAGAATGTTTCTGATTCCCTTAATTGTGATTATGCTAATGCAGAGCATGGTTATTATTGGCACTCTGGTAGTCAAAAGAATTGGGGGAATGCTGCAGGAATATTCCAGCAGCATGATGAGCCGGTTAGTAGAAAACAGAAAAGTGATCCTGCAAAATGATATGGTCCAACGCTGGGCTTCTATCCATGTGAAGGAGGAGCTTATCAACCAGCAGCTGGAGAAATTTTTGGAAAGCAGGGGAGTGGAGCTGGAGGAATTTTTCACTCTGGAAGAGATGCAGAGCGAGTTTTTAGAGCAGCTCTTTCCGGAATGCCTTGATATATTGCAGAGTAATTCCACAACAGGAATATTTTTCATTTTGACAGGAAAGGATATGCACATCGCCGAAGACTATGCCGGATTTTTTATCAGAGACTCTGACCCCAATACGAATCCTGTAAATTATACGGATCTTTTGCTGGAGCGGGGAAGCAAATACCTTTCACGAAAGTGGAACATCCCTCTGGATACAAACTGGACTACCAGTTTTCGCATGGATGGACAGGGACAAAACGATTCGGATAACTATTTTTATGAGCCCTGGAGAGCAGGAGCAGAATATGCGGATGCGGACACAGAGGATCTGGGCTATTGGTCGCTGCCTTTCTTTCTGGGAAAGGGATCATCGGACTCTTATGAAATGATTACATATTCATTTCCTCTTCGACATGAGGGCCAGGTGTATGGGGTTCTGGGAGTGGAGATTTCCGTTAGAGAACTGTATGATTACTTCCCGGTTGCAGAATTAAATGAATCCCAGCAGTCAGGATACATGTTGGCAGTCAGGGAAAATGACAGCAGCTATAGGCCTTTGGCAGGAAAAGGAGTTCTTTATGATCGAATTCGCTCTATGAGCAGTGCCTTTGTTCTGGAGGAAACAGATTACGATAACCTTTCTCTGGTTCGGGATGTGAGGCTCAATGGACAGGGAACTTATGCAGTGGTCTGCCCTTTGAAAATTTATAGCAATAATGTTCCTTATGAAAATACAGAGTGGGTGCTTCTTGGCCTGAATACAGAGGAAGAGCTGTTTGGAATGGGACGCCGGCTTTATATCTGGGTGGTCATGGCCGTTTTAATCGGATTGGCATTCGGTGTCCTTGGGATTTACTTATTAGTGAAGCATCTGACAAAACCGGTCCAGCGCCTGATGCAGAGTATCAGCAGAGGAAGGGAAGGGCTTCTGAACTTTGGGGCTTCCAATATTTTGGAAATCGATGCTTTGTACGATGTGGTGAGAGACCTGACGGAACGGCAGAAAGAAGCAGAAAATATTCTTCTGGAGGAGAAGGAGCGCTACAGAATTGCTTTAGAGTCTTCTAAAGATATCTTTTTTTCCTATAATCTTCAGAATTACACATTGGATATTGTAAACCATAAAACAATGAGCGGGCAGTGGCAGTGCCAGGAGTTTGAGAGCGGATTTATCAATCCGGAATATATTTATGAAGCGGATCGAGAGAGAGCCATTAGCGTGATGCAAGGCAAGGAAGACAGACTGTATGTGGAGTTTCGGCTGAAATGGCCTGTGGATGCAGAATTTGTGTGGGTGGCTCTGGCGGGAAACACAGTTTATGATACAGACGGCAGAAGATGGAAGATCGTAGGAAGTATTCGGGATATCCAGGAGCAGAAGGAAAAGGAGGCTGAACAGCTTAAGAAAAATATTACAGACGGCGTTACTGGTCTTTATACATTTAACGCCGGTATGGAGGTTATCGCCGAGTCCCGCAGAACCAGATGGGATGGAGTTATGGTCAGCCTGCTTCTGGACCATCTCAAAGAGATAAATGAAAAGAATGGTATTGTATTTGGAGATATGATACTTGAGGAAATGGGAGTCTTGATTCGCAGGACTGCCCACCGCCTGACAAAAGCTACAGGATGCCAGACCGTAGCACTGCGCCTTGATGGAGATGAGCTTGTTATGTGGTTGGAAGGCCAGCCCAGAGAGCGGGCAGAAGCAGTGATTCGAGAGCTGATGGAAAGGATAGAGAAAGACTTCGAAGCCGAAAAATTCAGAATTGACGTTTATGCGGGTCTGGCCTGTGGAGAAAAGGAGACGGACACAGAGAAGCTGGTTCGTATGGCCAAACGGGCCAGAAGCCAGGCGCTTTCTGATGGGACATGCCGATATAGCTTTTATGAGGATATCCCCGTAAAGGAATGTAAGGAGCTGCCTGTTTTGCAGGGGCGCAGGATCAATACTCTGAGCTATGGAGAGGATGTGAGTTTGGTATCCACAGCGCTGAATCTGTTTGGAAGAGGAGACAATTTCCAGGCGCAGATGATGCTGATGATACGCAAGATTGGCAGATTTTATCAGGCTGAGGATGTTCTGGTATCTATTTTGCGGGCAGACTTTAATTCTAATTATCTGGAATATCAGTGGCACAGAGACGAAAGAACCGTTGCCAAAAATGTAAGAAAATACAAAGAAGAGGAAAAAGAAATTTTCTTCAACTGGCTGGGCCAAAAAGAAGTACGATATTTTTCGGAAAATGACAGCAGCCAGCACAGCATCAGATGCTTTTTGAGTGTGGAAGAAGGACATCAGGGAATTATGCTTCCTATGTATGACAGCGGAAGCTATATGGGCAATATCTGTATTCTCGGTATTAAGAAGGAGCTTTTGGAGGACCCGGAGGAGTATCAGAATCTTGCAGAGCTTGGAAGCGTAATTCAGAGTCAGTTGAACCAACAGCAATCCGATATTGCCAGCAAGGCCAAATCAGAATTCCTCTCCCGTATGAGCCATGAGATCCGTACCCCTATGAACGGTATCATTGGAATGACGGCAATTGCCCTGCAGAAGAACCAGAATATGGAAAGGATTATGGATTGCCTGCAGAAGATACAGTCTTCTTCTGATTATCTGCTGGGACTTATCAATGACATTCTGGATATGTCCAAGATTGAGAGCGGTAAGATGAAGCTGGAGCCGTCTAATTTCAATATTCATGGAATGTTGGATACTATCAGAGAACTGATTACGCCTCAGGCGGCAGGAAAGAACATTGACTTTGTGCAGAAAATAGAATTGACCCACAGCTGGTTTGTGGCGGACAAGATGCGGATCAGCCAGGTACTGATCAATCTTCTGGGAAATGCTGTGAAATTTACTCCGGCAAAAGGCCGGGTGGCGTTAACCGTAAAAGAGATGGAAAACTATGGGGAGGAGGTTCTTGTTTATTTTGCAGTGACAGATACGGGAGTCGGAATTGCCAAAGAGGATCAGGACAGGGTATTCCGCTCTTTTGAGCAGGCTTCTGAACGAAACCCGGCAAAACAGCAGGGAACAGGCCTGGGACTTTCTATCAGCAGCCGGTTAATTCAAATAATGGGAAGTAATATCCGTCTTGACAGTGAGCCGGGAGAGGGAAGCACATTCAGCTTTTCCATTCCTTTAAAACTGGGAGAGAGTATGGAGACTGAGGAGCAGGAGGAAGAGATTTCTTTTGACGGCTGTCATATTTTGGTGGTAGAAGATAATGAACTGAATTCCGAGATTGCCAGAAGCTTGCTGGAGGATCGGAATTTCCGGGTAGATTGTGTTTATGACGGGGCCCAGGCCGTAGAGCGAATTCGTACTACAGAGCCGGGAACCTATGATGTGATATTAATGGATATTATGATGCCGGTCATGAATGGATTAGATGCTACCCGCGCAATCCGAAGCATGGAGCGTGAAGACTGCCGTACCATACCTATCGTCGCCATGTCGGCCAATGCTTTTGATGATGATCTGAAGAAATCTGTGGAATGTGGAATGAACGGACATTTGTCAAAGCCTGTGGAGGTGGATAAACTTTATCAGACATTGGATAAGGTGATCCGAAAAAACAGAAAATAGTAAAAAAGTCTTGACATTATACCAACTATAACCCTTATAATTCGGCTGAAGAAATACATAATAACCTGTATAAATATAAGGTGGGAAGTAGGAGGTATTATTATGGTAAGTATAAAAGAAGCCCAGCAGATTACCGGCATTACCAGTCAGAATATCCGTTACTATGAAAAAGAGGGTCTGCTGACTCCTGCCAGAAAGGCGGAGAATTCCTACAGGGAATATTCTGACGAGGATATCCGGCGTCTAAAGCTGATTAAACTATTTCGTAAATTGGGAATGCCTATCGGGGACATTAAGCGGCTGTTAAATGGAGAGACAACTTTGAAGGATGCAGTTGCCCTTCAGAAAATCCGACTGGAGTCAGAGAAGGAGACCTTGACAGCAGCTCTGGAATTTTGCAGAAAAATCCAGGAGTCCCAACTTGCGGATTTGGATGAGGATTTATATCTGGAGCAGATGGAGGAAGAAGAAAAGTCCAAATCTGTATTTGTCCAGTTTGCAGATGATTATATCACTGTAATGAAGGCGGAGATGGCTCGGGAATTCTCTTTTATGCCTGATGATCGCTGCGATACCCCGGAAGAGTTTTCCCGGGAGCTGCTAAAATATGCCAGGGAAAACAATCAGAATATGGTGATTACCAGGGAAGGGATGGCACCGGATCTGATGATTAATGGGGTGGAATACCACGCTTACCGGACTTCTTCACGGTTTGGGATTGTGGTTCACTGCAAGATGATCCACCAGGAGGATTACTTTCCCCAGGGAATGACAGAAGAAAAGTACCGGAAATACAGGGCGCTTTCTCTGTCTGCATTGCCGGTACTGATTTTTATCATGATGTCCTTGTCCATGTTTTGGAGAAACGGGGCTGCAAACGCTGTTACCTGGCTGATGATTTTGCTGTTTGGTATCATGCTGATTGCAGACATGTGTTTTATATATTATTGCTACGGAAGAAACTTCCGGTGACAGGCGGGATCAGATCCACCCGCCGTCCAGCCCGATGACCTGACCGGTCAGATAGGCGTTTTTATATCCAAGGTGGTAGGCTAAGTCTGCCACCTCTTCTGCTTTTCCCAGCCGCCCTGCGGGGATTTCTTCCACCAGGGAAATAAACTCCGATTCATCCATCCACTGGTTCATCTCTGTATCAATAGCGCCGCAGGCCACAGCGTTGACTTGAATATTGCTGGGGGCCAGCTCTTTCGCCAGCGCCTTGGTAAATGCATTAATAGCGCCCTTGGTAGCAGAATAGGCAACTTCGCAGGAAGCGCCTACATTTCCCCAAACAGAAGAAATATTGATGATTTTCCCCTGTTTGCGGGAAACCATACCGGGAATCGCCAGTTTGCAGCAATTAAAAACAGAGTTCAAATTGGTGTGGATGACCCGATCCCAATCCTGGACAGACATATCCTGTAAAAGTCCGATGTAGGAGACACCGGCATTGTTCACTAAAACATCCAGAGAGCCAAATTGCTTACGGATTAATTCAAATAATTCTTTACAGGCGGCCATATCCCCCATATCTCCCATGTAGGCAAGACAGGAAACCTGATAAGATTCGATCTCCTTTTTGGCCTGCATGAGACGATCTTTGCTTCGAACACAGCTAATGGCTACATTGTATCCTTTTTTCGCAAATTTCACTGCAATGGCCTTTCCGATTCCGCGGGAAGCACCGGTTACCAATACTGTTTTTTGTGCCATAAAGTTGTCACCTCCGTTATGAAGTGACTTTTGTCAAGAGGGAAAATTAAAAACAACAAACTTTTTCTCTGACAAAGCCCACATTTGTTCCCTGGAGATATCTTGGAGAAGCCCTTTGTTTAACAGTTCCCGGCATTTGGCCATTCCGT
>CAJUJM010000086.1 GCA_910586755.1 uncultured Lachnospiraceae bacterium | reverse complement strand
CTCCGCTACCAGTTTCATTTCCCTGGTCAGGATTCCTCTTCTGGCAGCATCCATTTGTGTGGTATAATTCATGTTCTCCTCCTTTTTAATGAAATTTTCCATTATAAAAAGTCCATACCCGCAAGGATATGGACTATAAATCAACCAAAAAAGAAACTTCTGGTTTTGTTCCTATTATCTCCCTACGTTGGAATTACCCAAATCAGGTTCTACAGGTCGAAGTTGATGACTTCCTCTCAGCCCGCTTCACGAGCTCCCTCTTATTTATTGTAACAGTTGGAACTGTTATGATTTTTATGTATTTATCATAACGCCGGTTTTAGAAAAAGGCAAGCTAAATTTAGTAGTATTTTATCACCTACATCTTTATTAATTTGGTGTATTCTGTCCGGCTATCCGCTATATGATAGATATATACTCTTTCTTTAAGCCATTTGTAAATAATAATATGCTTTTTGCAGATAACCATCCGATACCCTTTTTGATTCAGCCATTCATCTGGTGTCAGAGAACCGGAATCCGGAAAAACCTCTAATCGCTCCATTGCGTCAAGTATATGTCCACTCACCTTCAAAGCCGTTTCCACATCAAATTGCAGTGCATGCCAGTCCTCTATACGCTTTAAATCCTCCCAGGCTGCAGGAAGGATTTCAGCTTTATATGTCATGTAATCTCTCCCTTAACTTTCCTCTTGCCTGGGCTATGGTCAGGGTTTCAGCCCCATCTATACGCTCCTGTTCAGCCTGAAGCACCTTTTCCCGAAGCTTTAACAGTTCCTCCCTTCTCTCAAAGGCATCAATACTCATGAGTACCAGATCCCCCTCTCCATTCTTTGTAATATATATCGGCTCTTTTGTCTCCTTAGCCATGTTGGAAATAGATGTATAATCATTACGCAGAGCTGCCGAAGCTTTGATTATCATAATATCCTCCCAATATATTATTTTTCTGATATAATTATATCTTTATTTTTTGATAGTGTAAAGATTTTTCATAGAAGTTTTTTTCCTATTATCTCCCTGTGTAGAATTTTCTTACCTTTTCCCTGTGAATGACTACACGTAGCGCTCATGCAAAATTGCTGTTTTGACAGAGCTTCCTTATAACGGTATAATGGAGCCAGGAAAAAAAGCATCGGGAGCGGGATACCAGATGCGATAAAATGGTACGGGTGCGTATTCTGCTTATGTATATAGCAATCTGACGATGTAGATAAACTATCAGATGAGTAACCTAAACTATAAGTCGGTTGAGTATATAACAAAGGGATGCTATCATGCAATCATCAGGATATCAAAGGAGTGAAGGGAAAATGGAAAAAGAAACATTTGGAAGTATGGTAGCGGCATTGCGTAAAGAAAAGGGAATGACACAGCTTCAACTTGCTGAGAAAATGGGTGTTACAGATAAAGCAGTTTCAAAGTGGGAACGAGATCTCTCTTTTCCGGACGTAAATTCAATTCCTAAACTTGCTGAACTTTTTAATGTGACTGTCGATGAACTAATACAGGCAAAATCAAAAGAAGATATAGCAGAAAAGAAAGTTTCTAAGCTTGTCAGTCTTGCGCTGAAAGGCATAGCGCTGGCAATGGGAATTGCTGTTTCCATCCTCTCGTTCATGAATGAAATTGATGCGAAAGCAGCAGTCACTTTATTAGGCATAGGGCTTGCTTGTCTGGCAATTACACAACTGCCCAAAGAGGAGAAATAACGAAAATGACGCATATAAGGAAAGCAAAAGAAACAGACCGTAATAACGCTGCTTTATGTATTGCAGAAGGGTTTGAAAAGGACTTTTCAGTATTATGCAAAGATAATCAAAAAGTGGCGGATGCTATCGCGGCGGGATTGAATATGGAAAGATTTTATGTGGCAGAGATACAGGGAGAGATTGCGGGGGTGCTGGCAATTTCTGATTGTAATGGCAGAGCTGCAAGAGTAGATAAAGTGTCTTTGAGAAAGCATTTCGGATTCTTGAAAGGATTTATTGGCGCTTTGGTTTTGAAGGAAGAATTTGAGGGACAGCTTGAGTATCCTGTTGCAACCGGATACGTAGAATTTGTAGCGGTACGAAAAAAATACCGCAGGCAGGGTATTGCTACGACTATGCTTCGGGAAAGTATGCTGCTTACAAATTATCAGGATTTTGTCCTTGATGTCACGGATATCAATCATAATGCTATAAAATGTTATACAAATATTGGATTTGAGGAATTTAAGCGTATTCCGGAAAAACACGGCAAGCAAAAAGGCTTTTATGAGAAAATTTTTATGCGGTATTGCCGAAAATGAAAACCTCTGAGCCGCCCATAGGATTCCTGCGTTTGTTCTGTTTTAAACCCACTTTCTCTCTGGCAAATACGATAAAATGTGGTATAATAGTTTTAATCTTACAGAAAGTTGGAATCATTCATGTCTAAATTGCATGGAAAAAATCTGCCCAAAATAAAGCAGCAGAACCTGGAATCCATCAGGGCGACTCTTTACCGTTACGCCCCTCTTTCCCGCGCCGAAATTGCTGAAAAACTGGAGCTTACACCGCCGACCATCACCAATATTGTTTCTGATTTGATCAAAGAAGGCGTAGTTCAGGAACTGCCGGAATCCGACAGCATAATTTCTCATGGGTTGGGGCGTAAACCGATTAATATTGATCTTGTTCCCGGCTCCCGTCTGGCTCTTGGAATTTCCCTTGGACGTGATCTCACCCACTACTGCATTACCGATTTGCGCGGCGGGATTCGTGCACAAGGTATTTTCGATCTGATGCCAGATGATTACGATTCCATGCTTCACCAATTGCTGAAAATCCTGCATACGCTTAAAGGACGCCATCCGACAGAATGGGAGCTCCTGATTGGTATCGGGATTGCGATCCCCGGTATCGTGAATCCTCATACCGGCATTGTAAAAAATCACGGCAATGAACGCCTCAGCTGGTGCAACCAGCCTTTCGGAACCACCATCAGTCAGGCGTTTCATTTGCCTGTACGGGTGGAAAATAATGTCCGCGCCCGGGCCTGCGCCGTATCTCTGTTCCGCCCAAATCTGCTGGGTGCAGAATCTACCTTCGCGTTCTGCCATGTGGCATGGGGAATCGCCTGCCCCATCATGTTGGGAGACAACTCTTTCCGCAGCGAGACCTCAACCGCCGGAGAAATCGGAAAGATGATTATAGACCCCAACCACAAAAATGCCTCTTTTCCAGACTGCGGCTACCCTGGAAGCCTGGAAGCACTTTCCAGTATGAGGGCCATTCTCGCAAACTGCCGTCAGGCATTGCAAGACGGGCATTGCACGGTTCTGCCAACCTTATGCCCGGATCCGGATCATCTTACAGTGGAGCACATATTGACCGCTCAATTGTACGGGGATGTTGCTGTTGGCAACATTCTTACCCAGGCGATGGAATATCTCGGCATCGCACTGGCGAATGTTGTCAGCTTTTTTAATCCCCATCTTATTTTCCTCAGCGGTTCTTTGTTCTCCAATTCAGAAAATGTTGGAATTGTGCGTAATTCCTTACAGACCTATGCATTTCGTTCCAGTGATGAAATGCTCCGGTTAATTCACATGGATCTGGGCGAATATGGTGGCGCTGTTGGAGCTGCCGCAAGCTGTATTGAAAAATATTTTTTACGCGGCAGCTAATACTGCATATAAACTATTCATCACAAACACGCATAATCGCCGGTAAAGTTGCTCCTTCCGCTATCATTTGACGCACCTGAGCCTCTTTTTTCTCCGGCACATGATGTCTTACCATCTCCCACATCATCCGGGGATTAAAGCGGGAGTCGTAACGATAAGGAACCACATCCGACGTTGCCTGCAGCCATTTCAGCATCTCTGTCTGCATCCGGGCTGCAACCTTTTTCAGCCCCGGATCGTTGATGCGGTTGGTTGTCTCGCCAGGATCTTCTATAAGATCATAAAGTTCATCCGATTCTGTCAGACGGCTGATGTATTTATAGCGCCGTTCCCTCATCATGATGCCTCGCCCGTGAGCCAGATCATTCGATTGAGCTTTCTTTTTCGGCCAATACAAAAACGATTCCGGTGTTCCAAGAGGCCCGTCAATATGATATTCGTCGCAATGAGTCTCGCCAGGCATACGTCCTCCCTCGCAGAACACCGCATCACGGTGACTGCGGCTGCGTTCTTCAAGAACCGGCCGCAAACTGCGCCCATAATGAGTGTGGGAGGGTGTAACGCCGGCATAGTCCATTACGGTTGCATACAGGTCCACCAACTCCACAAGGGCCGGACTGATTCCCGGATCTACGCCGTCCTCCTTAGGCGGCTTTACCAGGAAAGGCACCCGGGTCAGACAATCCTCAAAGCAATTCTGCGCCTTCTCCACCAAATCAAAATCGCCTGCGTAATCCCCATGGTCACTCATAAACAAAACCAGCGTATTATCATAGATTCCTGCATCCTTGAGTGCCTGCATTATTTTTCCAAACTGTGCATCAATTTTCTGACACATCCCCAGGTACACGCCCCGCAGCTGATTCCAGTCTTCCTCTGTATAGTCATTCATCCCTATATATTCCCGAAGCAGCGTTTCCATCTGCGGCTTTCCGCTGCACTGGCTGGCGTGAATACGGGGAGACAGCTTGCTGCGGTCTACGGCTGAAAAATATGGTTCCTCGCAGCCATAGGGCACATGAGGCCACATCAACCCAAGAAACATACAAAGCGGCCTTTCATCCACCGGATTGAGAATACGCCGGGTCGCCGCCTCCACGGTTTCATCATCGCGATTTACGTTTCGTCCCTCAGAATCTAATCCCAGGCAGCCCTCATAGTGGGAATAATAGTCCTTGCTTCCCCGGGTTCCCCGCAGTTCCTTTATGGGGCCGGGGCTGTTCCCCTTTGACGCATAATGAATTTCATCGGCATTCTCTTCCATCCATCCCGGCTCCTGGCCTGCAAACAAATCATTTCGGTCATTCATCCACACATAGTATCCTGCCCGTTTCAGTTCGCTAAACAAGGTATCATCACCGGGATGCAGCAGATAACTCATGGTACGATGACCGTGGACATGGGGATAAAGGCCCGTAAAAAAACTGCATCGGCTGGGTACGCAAACCGGATTCTGACAATATGCATGAGAAAAAGATACTGCCTCCGTACTGGCAAACGCATCCAGATTGGGCGTTTGCGCCGCCGGATTTCCCATATGTCCCATAGTATCCCAGCGCATTTCATCCGGGTTGATAATCAGAATATTGGGGCTTTTCTTGTGATTTTCCATATTTGAATATTCCTCCTATTGCACTTCCCACTGACTACTGCACTTCCCACTGAGGGAGAATCTGTTCAAACACCGTCAGCACCGGATCATTGCTTCGCCGCATCTCCTGTCCCAACTCCCTTCGAAGCCGGGCAAGGGTTTTGGCATAATCGGGATCCCCCGCCAGATTATGCAGAGCGTCCGGATCCTTTTCAAAATCATAAAGCTCTTCCCGGCACCGGTAATGGAACATCCGAACCCTTTCGGCTATCTCTTCATTCTCCTCTGCGGCGGCTTTCATCGCCTTATAGGTCAATCCCATCATGGATTCATTTTGGTAAAAGGTCTCCCCGTCCGCCCATGCATTAAATATATATCCGTATTTTTTATTCTGCACACAGCGCATAGGATAAAAACGGCGTGCCGCGGTGCTGGTAAACTGAGTAAATACGCCGTCCCGCTCCGTCTGCTTTTCTCCCAGCAATAAGGGCAGATAGCTGCGCCCATCACTGAGAACCGGATTTTGAATTTCTAAAGCCTCCAGAATCGTCTCCATAAAGTCCACACCTGCAATATAATCCGTGTTATTCCGGGAATTCGGTTGAATGTGCCTGGGCCAGCGGGCAATAAACGGTGTTTTGGTACTGTTTAAATAACAGTTTGCCTTTGAAAATGGAAATGCCATTCCATTGTCGCTCATAAAGATAACCAGTGTATTTTCCTCCATACCGGAGTCTTTTAGCGCCTGTAAAACAGCTCCCATGGTCTCATCACAGCGATGGCAGCTTGTATAATACTGAGCCAGTTCTTTCCGCACATCCGGCAGATCCGGCAAAAATCCCGGTATCCACGCTTCCTCCGGCTGATAGGTGCGGCTTGCATATGTATGGAAGCCAAAGAAACGAGTCAGCTCTTCCTCACTTCCGGCAAAGGGACGGTGTGGATCATGAGAATTTGCCATCAGAAAGAACGGTTTCCCAGCCTCTTTCGCATTCCGGAAAAACTGAGCCGCATCCTTTCCATAAATATACGGGCTTCGTCCAAAGCAGTTTTGAGGATTCTGGGTGTCCTCAAAGTAATCCCACGCAAATTTGTGTACCGGCATACAATGCTTGGTCTTTCCGATAATGCCGTTGTAATAACCATGCTCCCGCAAGATCTCCGGCAGGGTGGTTACATCCTCCCGAATCGGATCAAACCCGGGCGCCCCATTGTGATGAGGATACAGCCCCGTCAACATGCACTGACGGGAAGGCTGGCACACACCAATGCTCACATGGGCATGGTCAAACCGAATCCCCTCTGATGCAAGCTTGTCTAAATTGGGGGAAACGTCCTCCACCGGGCTTCCAAAGCAGCCGATTGTGTTATAATTCATATCGTCCGCCAGCATTAACAATACATTGGTTCCATTTCCCATCATCATTCCTCCCGTAATTTTTTAAACATCTGGACTGCCCATGGCGTGGGGCCCACCTCTTTTTTGGTGCAGACAGGCGTTTCCAGTTCCTCCAGATTATTGGGGCACTGCCAGCGTTCCCGGGGATCATCGTAATGGCACTGCATCAATATTTTCAGCTGATCCATCACCCACCGCTCATGAACCATTACTTCCTCATAACTTTTATACTGATCCGCATAGGATTTCAGGCAGGCGGCAATCTCCGGATACTGGCCAATTACGTTGGTAAGTTCTCCCGGATCCGCATCCACGTTGTACAGGCGGGCATCCTCCTCCAAACCTGAGTATGCAAACCATTTCCACTGCTTCCATTGAACCATACGTCCAAGGGCTGTCTCCCCGTTTGTCAGGTATGTGTACAGTTCACTGACTACCATGCGTTCCTCATCCGTTTCTCCGTTATCCTTTAGCTGAGGCGCCAGACTCTTTCCATCCCCCGGCAATACCATAGCTCCCGCTATGTCGCAAACTGTCGGACCCACATCCAGCAGGCTAACCGGGCTTTCAATCCGCTTTCCTTTGGGTATTCCATCTCCTGCCATAACAAAAGGAATGTGTACTGCAGGATCATAAAATACCTGCTTTCCATAATAGCCATGAGTACCATTCATGTCTCCATGATCCGATACATATAGAAATACGCCTTCCCGGCCGGTACGTTCCAGATAGCGCTGGAAGGCTTCATATACCTGTCCGATATGCCGGTCCTGCTGCTCCACCAAGCCATAATAAGCTGCTCTGGCTGCCCGGGCAACCTCCGGATCCGCCTCCTGAAGCTTTCCTTCCAAAGCCTTTCCTCCGTCAAAATCCTCGCTTACATCCTCAAGACTGACTTTATCATAATAATATTCATAAAGTTCCCTGGGAGCAACATAGGGGAAATGAGGACCGTAGGTACCCACTGTAATGAACTGGGGAGCCTCATGATCCTCTTCAAGATATGCCAGGGCATTCTCTACCACATAACGGTCATAGGCCAGTACCGGGGAATCTCCCGGACCGATATATTTGACAGAACCATTTTCATCAAAACCAGTCACCCTGGACTTTGTCCCATCCGCCCGCACAGCAGGAGCCACGCCATTATGAAATACCGGCGTCCTCTCACCCGCAATCCGCCTGGAATATCCGTGCCGCTGATCCGGCCCTACAAAATGCATCCGCCCACACAGCACCGTATCATATCCGGATGCATTCAAACTATGCAGAAACGTGGCCTGATCCGAATTGATGGAATTAAAGTTAAACAGCACTCCGTTATTGCTTGGAAGCTGGCCGGAGATCATGGCCGCCCGCGCCGGAACGCAAAGGGGGCAGGCCGTCATGGCACGGGTCATAACCGTACCGCAGGCCGCAATCCCATCCAAATTAGGGGTTCGCACAATCGGGTCCCCTGCATAACCCTGCAAACGATAAGAATGCTGATCAGACATATATAAAAGAATGTCTTTTTTCATACTTGCTTCCCTTTCTGTGATATATTATAATGATGCCAGGATCAAAAGGTTATATATGACATCATATTTCCAAATTAAATCGAGGTGTTCTGATGATTCCTTCCAAATTTATGATAAATCCCTTTAAATGTTTGGCCGCTATTGCCAGCAGTCTCTTATTTGCCGCTCTGGCTATAGCCATGGTATCAACCGGCCGCTGGCTTTCTGTCTGCGTTTTCGGCCTTCTTGCCCTCCTATTTGGATATATTGGTCTGACAGCCGGATGTATCCTGCACCTGGATGATTCCGGCCTTTCCAAGACCCTGTTTGGTATTAAACTGCAGCATTTCTCCTGGACAGACATTGCAGAAGTAGGGGTAGCCGGAACCAGAGTCTTCAATCAAAACAATCCGAAACGAGCCGGTTCCCTTTATCTGTATTTTTCACCGAAAGCTTTAAGCGAAGAAGAACGCTTTGACTTAATGCTCCGGTGGCCGCCGTCCAAAAGCACTCCGTACATGATCTTTGACAAGCAGCGTCTGACTGCTGTACAGCTTTTATGGGGAAAGAAAATTGAAAAATATAATGCCGGCGACGCTCTGTTCTAATGGGCGTATCGTTTGCTCTTTACCATGGGATCCGGTAAATGGCGCGCACTCTCCGGCGCGTGCCAGCGTTCCTCCGGTACATCCAGATCGCACTTTGTCAGAACCGGAAGATTTTCCCTCAAAAGCTCTGCATTCCGGTAAATCTGATCCACAGATTCACAAGTCTCCTCCATGGCATTTCGCAGACGAGCGGCTACATCCGGATGCTCTGAAATTACATTTCTCTCTTCAGCCGGATCCGCTTCCAAATCATACAAAACATCCTGGCCGTCAAATCCATCAAAATGAATCAGTTTATATTTCCCCTGCTTTGCCATCTGGCCATAACTGAAAGTTCCGCTTATAAAACTAAACTCACCCCCCAGCTCTGAGACTACGATACGGGAGCTGTCATCTGCATCTTTCGACAGCTGACCCCACAGGCTGATGCCGTCAGCCGCCGGCATTGGGGGAGCTCCCGCTAATTCGCAAAGGGTTGGCCCCAGATCAATCAGAGACGTAGCGCCTTTTATTCTCCGCCCGCAGGCAACTCCGTCGCCTGCGAAAATCATTGGCGTGTGGGCGGACTGCTCATAAAATGTACTCTTTCCGTAATAACCCCGTGTGCCAATATGGTCGCCGTGATCGGATACATACACAAACACACCCTCATGACCGGTCCGCTTCAGATAGGCCTGAAAGGCATCGTAAACTTTCCCAATCTGCTGATCCTCAAACTCCACCATTCCATAATATGCCGCCCGCACAGCCCTGACCACCTCCGGGTCTGTGTCACGGAGAATTCTCCCCTTCAAAGCAGGATGCTCCGGATAATCAAAGCTTTCCTCAGGTACGTTAACCTTGTCCCGGTAATATTCGTAAAGCTCCTTCGGCGCCACATAAGGATGATGGGGACCATAGGTTCCCACAAACAAGAGCTGAGGCTTTTCATGATCCTCTGCCAAATACTCCAAAGCATGATCCACCACATAGCGGTCAAACTCCAGGGTGGGAGAATTTCCTCCTCCGATGGCGCTTAAGCAGCTGGGGCCGCCCTGGGGAGTGCGATCATGGGCTCCCCTTTCCTGTGCGATAGCCTTTGGACGATTGGCATAGACCGGCGTCATTTCACCGGCAATTCGGGAAGAAAAGCCATGGCGCTGATCGCCGCCTACAAAGTGCATCCGTCCGCAAAGCACCGTCTCATAACCTGCAATATTCAGGCAATGAGCAAACGTCGCCCTGTTGGAATCCAAAGCGGCAAAATTACTCATCACACCGCAGTTACTGGCCTGCTGCCCCGTCAGCATGGCCATTCTTGCCGGTACGCACAGCGGATACGCAGTATAGTTATTCTCCATCGCCGTTCCTTCTGCCGCAATCCGGTCAAGATTTGGCGTGCGTACCAGTTTATCTCCTGCATAGCCCTGCTGTGCATAAGAATGTTGGTCAGAGAGAAATACCAGTATATCTTTCATTCTATCACCCATACTTTCTATTAACAATCACTACCCTCAGTGGGCAAGGGACAAAGGCTGCCCCTGTTCACTGAGGGTAAAAATATTCTACAACTCATCCACCCGGCAGCAGCGGACAAAATGTCCGGGAGACACTTCTTCCTGCTTTTGAGGCTGGAAGCAGGCCTCCGTCGCAAAACGGCAGCGCGCTGCAAAGCGGCAGCCCGGCTTGGGATCAATGGGGCTTGTAATCTCCCCCCGCAGGATCTCCCGTTTAATAGGATTATGAATATCTACAGAAGGAATTGCCGACAGAAGCGCCCGGGTATAAGGATGCAGCGGATTCCTAAACAGTTCTTTAGACGAACACTTCTCCACTACCTGACCCAGATACATGACACAGATATCATCGGAAATATGCCGCACCACGCTCATATCATGGGTAACAAACATATAAGTCAGACCCTTTTGCTGCTGTAATTTTTTAAGCAGATTCAGTACCTGCGCCTGAATTGACACATCCAGGGCAGAAACCGGTTCGTCGCATACCACAAACTCCGGATTCAGGGCCAGCGCTCTGGCTATGCCAACACGTTGGCGGCGGCCGCCGTCCAGCTCGTGGGGATAAGCCATACGCAAACGGGCGTCAATCCCTACAAATTCCATTAATTCAGCTGTAGCGTTATCAATCTCGTTTTTCTTGTAGCGTTTTGACACTACCAGCGGTTCCCGTATCGTCGCATCTACAGTCTTACGGGGATCCAGGGAAGAATAGGGATCCTGGAAGATAATCTGCATTTTCTCCCGGGCCGCTTTCAATTCTTTTCCCTTAATGTTGGTAATATCATTTCCATTGAGCAAAACCTGACCGCCGGTAGGAGGCTGCAGATGAATAATGGTTCGTCCCAGCGTGCTTTTTCCACATCCGGACTCTCCCACTACACCTAAAGTTTTTCCTTTTTCAATACTAAGGGTTACGTCATCCACAGCGTGCAAAAGTCCCCGCGGCGTTGGAAAATATTTCTTCAATCCCTTTACTTCAATTACTGGCTGCATACCGTTACTCCCCCTTTTTGGCAGCGCCCATATGACAGCAGCGGCACTGATGTCCGTCTGCCGTCTGATACATCTCAATGGGTTTCTTCTTACATTCCTCAGTCGCATACGGACACCGTGGATGGAATGCACATCCCTCAGGCAGATTAACCGGATCCGGCGGCAGCCCCTCAATGGGATGCAGCCATTCCTCATCCTCTTTCATACTGGGGATTGCTCCGAACAGCCCTATGGTATAGGGATGGGACGGATGATCAAAAATCTGTTCCTTGCTTCCGTATTCGATGATCCGGCCCGCGTAAATAACCGCCACCTCATCGCATACCTGAGCTACGACGCCCATATCATGGGTAATCAAAAGCATCGCTGTATTATACTTTTCTCTTAATTCCCCAATCAGCTCCAGCACCTGAGCCTGAATCGTCACGTCCAGGGCCGTAGTAGGCTCATCTGCCAGAAGAAGGCCGGGATTGCAGGCCAGAGCAATGGCGATCACCACACGCTGTTTCATACCGCCGGAAAACTGGTGTGGATACTCATGATAACGGTCTCCGGGAATCCCCACCATCTCCAGCATTTCCCTGGCCCGCTTTTCAAAGCTTTCCTTACTTCCGGCATTGTGCAGCCTTACAACCTCGGCGATCTGATCGCCAACCGTCTGCACCGGATTCAGAGCCGTCATAGGATCCTGAAAGATCATGGAGATACCATTGCCTCGAATCTTCCGCATCTCCTGCTCTGGAAGAGCAAAAAGCTCCTGTCCATCTAAATATACTTTTCCTTCCGTCACCTTCGCGCCCACATCCGGCAGAATCCGAAGAATTGATTTGGCAATAGTGGTTTTCCCTGCGCCTGTCTCTCCTACCAGTCCCAGTGTTTTTCCTCTCTCAATTTTCAGTGAAACGCCGTTTACGGCGTGTACGGTCTGACCGTCAGAAAAATACTCTACCTTCAAATCCTTCACTTCCAGAAAAGTTTGGTCCTTTTTCTGTTCGCTCATTCTACACCTCTCCTTTCTGTTAGCGTTTCAGCTTGGGATCCAGCGCGTCACGCAGGCCGTCGCCCATGAGATTCAGCGCCAGAATTGTAATGGCAATTGCAAGCCCCGGGAAAATAACCATATGAGGGCACTGACGGATAAACTGACGGCTGCCGCTGAGCATTGCGCCCCACTCCGGAGTGGGAGGCTGCACTCCCAGACCGATAAAGCTTAAGGAAGCAGCCATGGTAATCATATGAGCCACACCCATGGTCGCCTGCACAATATTAGGTGAAAAAGAGTTTGGAATCATATGATTCACAATAATACGGAACTTACTGCAGTTGATGGACTGAGCCGCTTCAATATATTCGCAATCCCGTACCTTCATCATCTGCGCCCGCAGCATACGGGCCGCGCCAGGCATACCATTGACGGAAAGAGCCAGAATCGTGTTCATATAACCGGGGCCAAGAACCGTCGACAATACGATGGACAGAAGCATGGCCGGCAGGGACTGGACAATGTCCAGGGCACGCATCATAACGTTATCCACCTGGCCGCCGAAATATCCGGCCACAGCTCCCAGCGCTATACCCATTGTCTGACTGATCAGAACCGCAAACAGTCCCATGGTAATGGAATATCGTCCGCCGTAAAGTACACGGCTGAAAATATCGCGGCCCAACTCGTCTGTCCCAAACCAATGTGCTGCAGAAGGTCCCTGCTGCATGGCCATAGCGTCCATATAGGAATATTCATAAGGAGCAATAACCGGCGCAAGCAATACAAGGACAAGTTCTGCCAGAAGGATGATCAGGCCAAACATGGCCAGCTTGTTCTTGCTCATCTGCTTCATCACGCGGACAAATTCACTCTGCTTTTTCACCTTATCCATTTGCCTGCACCTTCTTTCTCTTCTGGGATTTGCCGGAATATTTTGCCTTAATGCGGGGATCTACCATGGCATACAGCAGATCCACTACAAGCATACAAAAGCTGAAAGCAATAGCAAGGAAGATGGAACCGATCTGAACCACCTGATAATCCCGGCCATTCACCGCAGTAATGATAAACTGTCCCATACCGGGAATCACGAAAATCGTTTCCAGAATCATAGTTCCCCCAAGGAGGCGTCCGAACTGTGTTCCAAGAACCGTGATAATGGGAATCAGGCCATTCTTCAGCGCATGCTTGACGATTACCTGCCCCTCCGGAACACCTTTTGCCCGGGCTGTAATAATATAATCGGAGCGGATCACATCCAGCATAGAAGAACGTGTTTGACGGGCCAACGCAGCGATACCGCCGGTACAGCCGGCCAAAGCCGGCAAAATATAATATTTAAACCCGCCGATGCCCATGGCCGGCAGCCAGTTAAGTTTCACCGAAAACAGAATAACCAGCAAAAGGGCCAGCCAGAAGCTGGGGATGGAAATTCCCACCAGCGCCACCACCATACATAAATTGTCCTGCCAACGATTCTGCTTCACGGCTGCAATCACGCCCAGAGGAATTCCTACCACAGCCGATATGGAGATCATGATAATGCTGAGAATCAGTGTACGGGGAAGATACTCCTTAATGGATTCGGCAATGCTGACGCCGCTCATCCAGGAGTCGCCCAGATTAAAATGAAGAAAAGTATCGCTTAAAAAATTCCCCAGCCGTACCAGATAAGGGTCATCCAGTCCCAGCTCTGCACGCTTAAGCGCAAGGCTCTCCTCAGTGGCTGTACTGCCCAGAATAATTTCCGCAGGATCGCCGGGGCAAAAGGTCATGAGGGTGAACACCAGAACCGCTACACCCAATACAATTGGGACCATCCACAGCAGACGTTTTACAACATATTTACCCATATTTTGCTCCTTCTCTATAGTTGGGAGGTAGTTGCAGCCCTTTTGCTGCATCTGCCCCCCGCCTTCATTCAGGCTCCAAATTTCCCGTCATCTACTCCTGATAAGAGCAGGCGGCAAAGTTATGGCTTCCCTGGCTGATACGTATTTCTTCCGTCATGCCCAGATCGCTGCGCCAGATGTCCACATTAGAAGGCTGTACCATACCATAAGCATACATATTGTCTTTGAGGTAAATATGTACCTTATCAATATTTTCCTCCGTAAAGCCCTCTCTCGTCCAGGTGGAGTAGAGAAGTTCTGCCAGCGCCTCATCATGGCGGGCCGTACCGTCGCCGGTCTTGTAAGCGTTCATATCATAACGGATAGACCAGTGATCCGGCAGCATATCTCCGCCTACTGTATTAATAAACATATCATACTGACTGCCGTCCAGACGGATGGATGTCAAAAGGGCCTGATCAACCAAATTCAGTTTCACATTGATTCCCACAGCCATCAGATAGGACTGAATCATCTGAGCCAGACGCTGCATCTGGGAACTGGAGCCGCCCAGCAGAATCAACTCTTCTCCATTATAACCCGAAGCCTTTAAAAACTCCTCTGCCTTTACCGGATCATACTCGTAGTAATCTTCACTGCGCCATTTCTCCAGCCAGCCTACGCTGGTATCTGCTATTGGATCCTTCATGGTCTGTCCATAACCGGCATACACTGCATTCAAAAGTCCCTGGGCATCAATGGCATAGCAAATGGCCTGCCGGAGATTCACATCATTGGCAATGGAACGACTGTCATGACCGCTGAAAAACATCTGGCTGCCGTTGATAAAGGGCGTTGCCACATAGGTAAACTTATCATTGCCTTCAAACTGTGCAACCGTGTTATGATCCAGTGTGATAAATCCATCCAATGTACCTGTCTCCAGTGCGATACCTGCCTGAGAAGCTTCTGTGATAGTATGGTACTTGATTGTCTGCACATTTGCTGAACAGGAAGGATGAATCAGCTCCGGCTTCTGCCAGTAATCTTCCCGTCGTTCCAAAGTCATAGTCGCGCCGGGGGTAAATTCTGTAATCGTATAGGGCGCTGTGGATACAATTCCTGTGGCAAAGCCGTCTTTGTCCGCTTCATAGGATGCTTTGGAAATCACATACCCGCCGGTAAGGATCTGCTCAAAAGCGCCTACCATATCCTGCTTCATCACTACCTTTAAAGTATAGTCTCCGGTCTGCTCTACGCTCTCTACTTTGCCAAAGGAAGGCTTCAGCGCCGCCTCCATATTGCTCTCGATCATCCATACAATGTCCTCTGCCGTGATATGGTTTCCGGCGGCATCATAGACATAATCATAAATCTCTATATTAAAGGTAACGCCGTCATCCTCCCCTTCCCAGGATTTGGCAACCAACGGAACATACTCTTTGTCATAAGTCAGACGGGCCAGAGTCTCATAAACTTCCGCTGCCCAGGGAGCGTTATTGGCCACCTGGCTGCGGAAGGGAGTCAGGCTGTCCCATTTAATAGAAGTACCGATATCCAGCACGCCGTCTTCCAGATTGTGCAGCCCCGCATCTGCCGCAGGGGCAGGAGCCTCTGACGGTGAAGTAGCCGGCTCTGCCGCCACAGTTCCCCCTGACGCTTCCGTATTTCCCGTCTGGGGAGTTTTCGCTTTGCCACAGGCAGTCAGCAGCATGGCTGCACAAAGGCCAAGACTAACTACTTTACGCAAACTGCTTTTGTGATTTCTCATAATAATGCCTCCATAATTTTGTTTGATTTTTTTCGGATACTCTCTGCTCCCGCAAAATGCATGCTCAAGTTCCAAATGTATTTATTAGTTAATTTAATTAAATCAAAAAATTAATGTTTTTTCAATGGGAATACTGTACAAAAAGCAGAGCCGAATTTTTACATTTTCAACAAAATTTTTCTATAGTTTTTTGTTTGCAATAGCCAATCTTTTCAGTTAAGACATTATTTTTTGCCAAAGTTATTGACTTTTGAATTTTAATTTGTTATTTTAATTAACAAAAGAAACTCTCTGCATATTTTCCTAAACCAAGCTACTGTTACTATTTTCTATATGAAAGGAGTCCCTGTTATGGAGTTATACAAAGACCCGTCCCGTCCTGTGCCTGAACGAGTAGAAGATCTACTTTCCCGCATGACCCTTGAAGAAAAAGCCGCCCAGTTGTGCGGCAATCTGCCTGCGTCTTTTTTGAAAGACGGTAAAGTAGATGTTGACACCCTGCGGGAAAAATTCCCAGATGGTCACGGCCGCTTTACTCAATATTCTATGGTAGGTATTGTGGATCCGGTCCAGATCGCCCAAATCTCCAATACTTTGCAGCATTATTTTGTAGAAGAAACCCGTCTTGGCATTCCTGTAGCGCTGCAGACGGAAAATCTCTGCGGTTATCCCGCAGCCGGTGGAACTCTTTTTCCCGCTCAGATTAACGTAGGATGCACCTGGGAACCTGAGCTGGCTGGCAAAATGGCTGCTGTCATCGGCCAGGAAAGCCGCGCTGTCGGTATCAATTCAGCTATGAGTCCTGTTATCGACGTCTCCAGAGATCCCCGTTGGGGCCGCACTTATGAAACCTATGGAGAAGATCCTCTGCTGATCAGCCGTATGGGTGTGGAATATATCAAAGGTATGCAGGGTGATGAGAAAGAGGGTGTCGCCTGTATCGCAAAACATTTTCTGGGATACGCAGAAAGCCAGGGCGGGTTAAACTGCGCCAACGCCCGCATTACAGACCGTGAGTTATATGAAGTTTTTGCAACTCCCTTTGAAGCCGCAGCCAATGAAGCCGACGTTTCCGGTATGATGGCCAACTATGGAGAAATCGACGGCCAGTGCGTCGGTGCAAATAAGAAGATTTCCCGAACCTTGCTGCGGGATACTATGAAATTCCGCGGAATGCTTACTTCTGACGGCGCGGCAATCATGAAGATGTACAATTATTTCCATCTTACCAGCACCTATAAAGAAGCCGGCCTGTTGGCAAAACTGGGCGGCCTGGATACGGAGATCCCCATTGGCGGCGCTTATGCACAGCTTCCCGACTATGTACGGGAGGGCAAATTGGACGAAGCGCTGCTGGATGAGTCTGTACGCCGCATCCTGACTATCAAATTTGAATACGGCTTATTTGAAAATCCCTATGTAGATATTGAAAAAGTATGCGCCTCCATGACCAATCCTGAAAAACGTGCTCTCAGCCGCACCATTGCGGAAAAGTCCATCGTACTTCTGAAAAATAACGGTGTTCTTCCTCTTAAAAAAGGGCTTAAGCTGGCGGTTGTGGGGCCCCATGCTGACAGCCTCCGCTATCCCATCAGCGGCTATACCTATCCCGCTTATATCGAAATGATGAAAGCCGGAGCCGAAGACAGCTCTTCCATTTCTATCCAGGGCATGACTGATGAGGCCAATGTCAAGAAGAAAGAAAGCGGTTTTGGCGGTCCCAATCTCTTTGCAGATACCCTGGCCATGTTCTCTGCCAAAGATCAGGCTATGCTGGATGATCTTCCTACGCTTCTTTCCAAAATGGGCAGCCGCAGCCTGCAAAGTGCGCTGAGGGATCGTTTTACAGTCAATTATTCTGAAGGCTGCAAAATTATCGGAAACGATACTTCCGGTTTTGCCCAGGCCCTGGATGCGGCGAATAACAGCGATGTTATCATTGCCGCCATGGGCGGTAACTGTGGTTGGGTTAATGTAACCGGCGGCGAGGGCAAAGATCGCAGCAGTCTGGATCTTCCAGGCGTTCAACAGCAGCTTCTGGAAGCGCTGTGTGCTACTGGAAAACCTGTTGTGCTAATCCTGTACGGTCCCGGAGTCTTCGCACTTCCCTGGGCAGCTGAACATACCGCCGCCATGATCCAGGCCTTTATGCCCGGTGCAGAAGCCGGCGTCGTACTGACTGACATTCTGGACGGCAGCATCAATCCCGGCGGCCACTTAACCTTTACGGTTCCCCACCACATTGGACAGCTTCCCTTGGTTTATAACCACCGTATGGGCAGCGGCTACCATACCGGCGACGACGCTATGAGCCTTATTTTCTCCGGGGGCTATGTGGACAACACAAACCGGCCTCTCTTCCCCTTTGGACATGGTTTAAGCTACACAACCTTTGATATCAGTAACTTTACCCTGTCCTCCTCCACGCTTTCAACGGATGGCTCTATTCAGGCCAGCTGCCGCATTACAAACACCGGCGATTGTACTGGTGATCAGGTTCTGCAGCTCTATTACCACTTCTCAGGTGCTCACGTAATTCGCCCCTGCATGCAGTTGGTGGGATTTACCCGAGTAAACCTGGATCCCGGCGAAAGTAAACAGGTTACCTTTACCTTAAAGGCTTCTGCTCTTGGGTATTACAACGAGGACATGAACTTTGTCGTTGAACCCGGCCCGGCTGAGCTTAGTATCGGCGTAAGCAGCGACGATCTGTGTGCTTCCCGGTCCTTTGAAATCGCTGGCGCTCCTGTGAGCTTAATGGGCAAACGCTGCTACGGCTGCGATGTTCAGATTGATTGACAGAGAACCAGATAGAAAAAAAGGAGCTGTTGCTCTGGCAGATTTATCTGCTTTTGCAACAGCTCCTTTTTCTATCATAACTAATTTCGCTCCTGTCATAATCCCCTTCTGATTAAAACCTGCTTTCCGTCAAGCAAAAATATATTTTTATTGTATACATTTATTTCTTTATAAAAAAGAGATGCCGCAAAATGAAACCGGGGCAGCTAACCAAAAGTCCCTCTATTTCATCTTGCAGCATCTCCAATATCAATCACTTGATTCCCTCTATCAAAACCCGGAATCTCTTCCTATTTTACCAGGAGAGACTTTCCGGTCATTTCCTCAGGCTGCTCCATCCCCATCAGTTCAATCAAGGTGGGGGCAATGTCAGCCAGACATCCGCCTTCTCTTAATTTATAAGCCGGGTCTGCGTTTACCAGGATAAAGGGCACCGGATTAGTAGTGTGGGCAGTCCAGGGCTCACCGGTGCCGTAGTCTACCAGCTGCTCCGCATTGCCGTGGTCAGCGCAGATGAACATTACGCCGCCCATCTCTTTTACCGCGTCTACTGCCTGTCCAACACAGCCGTCCACGGTCTCAATAGCCTTGATAGCCGCCTCCTCAACACCGGTATGGCCAACCATGTCCGGATTGGCAAAATTGATGATGATAACATCATATTTGCCGGACTTAATGGCTTCAACCAGCTTGCTGCCGACTTCAGGAGCGCTCATCTCCGGCTTTAAGTCGTAGGTGGCAACCTCCTTGGGAGAATTTACCAGGATCCGATCCTCGCCCTCATTGGGCTCTTCAATTCCGCCGTTAAAGAAAAAGGTTACATGGGCGTACTTCTCGGTCTCTGCAATTCTGGCCTGGGTCATATTGTTAGCTGCCAGGAATTCGCCAAAGGTATTGGTGATGCTCTCTTTGTGGAAGGCAACCAGCTTGTTGGCAATAGTCTCATCGTAATCAGTAAAGCAAACGTATACTAAATCCAGCTTCTTCTCTCTCTCAAATCCTGCAAAATCATTGTCACAGAAAGCCCGGGTAATCTCTCTTGCCCGGTCGGGGCGGAAGTTATAGAAAATAATGGAGTCATGGTCTTTAATGGTGGCTACCGGTTCGCCGTTTTCCATAACCACTGTAGGCATTACAAACTCGTCGAACTTTTCCTGGTCGTAAGAAGCCTGAATTCCTCCGGTTGCAGAATCAGCGGGAACACCCTGACCCTTGGTCAATGCCAGGTAAGCCTTCTGCACCCGATCCCAGTTCTTATCCCGATCCATTGCATAGTAACGGCCAGCCACTGTGGCAACCTTGCCTACGCCGATTTCCGCCATCTTATCTTCCAGCTGAGCAACGAAATCCTTGCCGGATGCAGGCGGGGTATCCCGTCCGTCCAGGAAACAATGTACATAAACCTTCTCAAGGCCTTCTCTCTTAGCCAGCTCCAGCAAGCCGTAGATGTGGGTAATATGGCTGTGGACGCCGCCGTCAGAAACCAGTCCGTACATGTGAAGAGAAGAATCGTATTTCTTACAGTTTGCAACTGCCTCTTTAAATGCAGGAATCTCAAAGAAATCGCCGTCCTGAATGGACTTGGTAATACGAGTCAGCTCCTGATATACAATGCGGCCTGCTCCCATGTTTAAATGGCCTACCTCAGAGTTTCCCATCTGACCGTCAGGAAGACCTACTGCCATGCCGCTGGCATTGCCTTTTACAAAAGGATACTGCTTCATCAGCTGATCCATAACGGGAGTTTTTGCCTGGCAGACTGCGTTGTGATTGCAGTTGTCATTTAAGCCATAGCCGTCCAAAATCATTAATACAGTTGGTTTCTTGCTCATTTCTATAATCTCCTTTCAAATGTACCGGCACGCGCCGCTATTCGTCGCCTGCCAGTTCGTCAGAACACATTCCAGATGTGAAACTTACGTTTCACAGGCGTTCTTCCTCTTTCAAACCCTTCATGCCCCAAGGCTCTCTGGGAATTATTGTACTCCAATGTTAAAAATATGGCAAGCTGTTTTTGTTACGCAGGACAAAAAGGACAGCTGTTTCCAGCTGTCCGCAGATTACCCGTAAATTCATGTCTGTTATCTTTTAAAGAAGTCATCAATTCGCTTCTTGATATCCGCAGGTTTTAAATATTTCAGCAGATATCCGTTTGCCTTTAAAGACAATACCTTTTTCACACTTTCCTGATCATCCTTGGAGGTCAGGAAAATTACCGGAATGTCTGCAAAGTCTCTCTCGGATCGAAGCATCTCTAATACATGGCTTCCATCGCAAACCGGCATTTCATAATCTAACAATACCAAATCCGGCCTGTCCAAAGTAATGGCCCGAATTGCAGCCACTCCCGAATTGACCTCGGATACGTCATAATCTTCTGCCAGAAGCCGTTTCATTCCCATCCGTATGGTGCTGGAGTCATCTACCACAAGGACCTTTTTCTTTGTCTGTTTCTCCTTCTCCAAAAGGTATCTCTCCACCTCTGACATTACATTGGATGCATTAAGGGGAGTCCCAATACCGCGTTCCAGCAGATGAGGAGCAATCACACAATAGGAAAAATATCCCTCGCTGGTGTCAAACAGCAAGCTGACCTGGGGCTGCTTTACCTCGAAAACCTCCCGGAATTGCTCATAAGTCAGAAGATTTTCCTCTGTCATCTCATAAGATTTGATAGAAGGATAGTAACCCATCACTCGCCTCACAAACTGGCATGCCGTGTATCTCACCGCATTTAGCAGCATAATATCCAGTTTATCGGATTTGACGCCCATTATTTTTCCAACTGTATTAATAAGGATCCGATCCTCGAATACTAAAAGGATCTCCCACTTTTTGTCGTCTTGCTCCCTGCTATAGACTAAACGGTAGTAGACGCCTTTCCCGAATTTTTCTCCGCCATAGGAATCGCTGATTACCTGAGCCCTAAGCTGGAACATATCTCCCAGAAGCTTTATGATCACCTTTTTCACAGCCTCCAGCTCTTGTTCCGGCAGAAGATCCCCCCATCTGCTCCTTTTCTCACCTGCAATCGCCTTGTCTTCCGTAAGGGTATGTCCAATGATCCATCCGACGCAGACAGCCAAAAAATGGTCAACTGCGGCAGGAGAATAGTCTTCCCGTTCCAGTTCCTTTTCCAGAGCCGGGAGAGAATTTTCCCGGAAATCTCTATGTAAACGCCTATGCATGTCCAACTCTTCATAGGCAATCAATTCCATATACCTTTCTTCATCCTCAAAATGCTTCAGAGCATGCTCTTTAAAATATTTAATTCCTTCCTGGCACGCCCTTCTGCCTCTTTTCTCTTCCTCCTTAAGGGCAAAAAGCCTGTTGATGATGGCAAAGAGCTTTTGATGTTCATCATCGATAATCTTTATCCCGATATTGAACTCATCCTGCCATACCAGCTGATTATCCATTTCATGTTCCTCCTTCAACACCGTTGATTCGTGATTTTCCTCCATTTATAGTACAATAGAATTTCGAAAAAGGCAACCGTTTATTTTTTAATACCACCCTTAACAAACAAAGGGAGCCGCTTCATCATCTTGTTTTGATAATTTCGCGACACCCCGACAGATTCTCTGAAAATTTCAGGCCTCCTTCCTTTCAAAATAGCCATCAATCCTCTTCTTAATATCCTTAGGCTTCAGATATTTTAACAGATACCCCTCCGCTTTTAACGCCAAAACTTTTTTCACACTTTCCTGGTCATCTCTGGAAGTCAGAAAAATAATGGGAATATCCGAAAATTCTTTCTCGGAACGAAGCATCTCTAATACATGACTTCCGTCACAAACCGGCATCTCATAATCCAGCAGCACCAAATCCGGCTTATCCAGCGTGATAGCCCGAATTGCAGCCACGCCTGAGTTAACCTCCGAAACATCATAATCTTCTTCCAGCAAGCGCTCCATCCCCAGTCTTGTGGTGCTGGAGTCATCCACCACAAGGATTTTCTTCTTTGCCTCCTTCTCTTTTTCCATAAGGTATCTTTCCACCTCTGACACTGCATTGGATATATCCAGCGGAATCCCAATGCCGCCTTCCAGCAGGTGGGGCGCAATCACACAGTAAGAAAAATAGCCCTTATTTGTATCAAACAGCAGGCTGACCTGGGGCTGCTTTTTCTCGAAAACCTCCCGAAACTGCTCATAAGTCAGAAGGTTTTCCTCTATCATCTCATAAGATCTGATAGACGGGTAATGATCCATTACGCGCCTTACAAATTGACATGCCGTGTACCTCACTGCATTAAGCAGCATAATATTAACCTTATCGGATTTGATTCCCATTAGTTTCCCCACTGTATTAAGCAATATCCGGTCCTCAAAAACTAAAAGAATCTCCCATTTTTCGTCATCTTGTTCCCTTCCATAAACCAGGCGGTAGTAAATACCTTTCCCAAACTTTTCCCCGCCATAGGCGTCACTGATTACCTGGGCCTTTAACCGGAACATATCTTCCAGGAGCTCAACGATCACCTTTCTCATGGCCTCCAGTTCTTCTTCCGGCAAAAGATCCACCCATCTGCTTCTTTTCTCTCCAACAATTGCCTTGTCCTCAGTCAGGGTATGTCCGATAAGCCATCCGGCGCAAACAGCCAGAAAATGATCCACTGCAGCATGAGAATAGTCTTCCCGTTCCAACTCCCTCTCCAGGGCCGGAAGAGAAATCTCCCGAAAATCCCTGTGCAGGCGCTTATGCATTTCAAGTTCCTCATAGGCAATCAGTTCCATATAACGTTCTTCCGCTTCAAAATGCTTCAATGCATGTTCTTTAAAGTATTTGATTCCTTCCTGACATACCTTCCTGCTCTTCTTCTCTTCCTCCTTAAGGGCAAAAAGTTTGTTGATAATCATAAAAAGCCTCTGGTGCTCGTCGTCAATAACCTTTATCCCAATATTGAACTCGTCCCTCCATACCAGCTGATTATCCACTTCATGTTCCTCCTTCTACACAGCTAATTTCTGCTTTATACTTTATAGTACGATAGAAGGTCGAAAAAGTGAACTGCCTCCTTCAGTCTGATATGGTACTGATTTGCATACCATAGTTTCTCAATGCATTTACATATTTATTGGTACAGTCTCCTCCTTCATCAAATTTAATTTCTTACCAAGATCATCAAACTCCTTCTTTCGCAATTTATCTGTTACATCAGCATAAATTTTCAGTTGCTCTTCATTGCATTCTCTCGTTGTTCTGCGTATCGCTTTGTTCAGTGTCCCTTGATGCTGAACCCCGCCGAATCGGTTTACAAAGATAAAATCCCGATAGCCGTCAATGAATGTCGATTTTCTTGAGTGGTAACTATTTTTCCTTTAATTAAAGTTTTTTAAAACTTCATTTGCCTGTGAATACCCATTATCCGCTGCCTTTTGATACCATTCCTTTGCTTTCTGGTAATTCTGAGCTATTCCCTGACCATAATGATATAAAACACCTATATTATATTGAGCAGTGCTATTGTTCTGGGATGCTGCTTTCTGATACCATTCCATGGCTTTCTGATAATCCTGAACTACTCCCTGACCACTATGATATAAATGGCCTATACCATTTTGAGCGGCGGCATTGTTCTGGGATGCTGCTTTTTGATACCATTCCATGGCTTTCTGATAATCCTGCGCTACTCCACAACCATTATGATATAAATAGCCTATGTTATATTGAGCGAAGGCATTGTTCTGGAATGCTGCTTTTTGATACCATTCCATGGCTTTCTGGTAATCCCGAGCTACTCCACAACCATTATGATATAAACTGCCTATATTACTTTGAGCGAAGGCATTGTTCTGGGATGCTGCTTTTTGATACCATTCCATGGCTTTCTGGTAATCCTGCGCTACTCCACAACCATTATGATATAAATGGCCTATAACATTTTGAGCGGCGGCATTGTTCTGGGATGCTGCTTTTTGATACCATTCCATGGCTTTCTGATAATCCTGCGCTACTCCACAACCATAATGATATAAAATGCCTATATTACTTTGGGCAGCGGCATTGTTCTGGACTGCTGCTTTCTGATACCATTCCATGGCTTTCTGGTAATCCTGCGCTACTCCACAACCATTATGATATAAAACGCCTATACCATTTTGAGCGAAGGCATCGTTCTTGGCTGCTGCTTTTTGATACCATTCCATGGCTTTCTGGTAATCCTGCGCTACTCCATAACCATCATAATAATGCCAACCTATCTTTCCTATTGATACTGCATATCCTAACTCTGCTGCTTTCCTTCGCAACTCTAAAGCTTTTTCATAATCTTTTTCTGTTCCTTTTCCTTCTTCATAGCACTTAGCTATCTTCTCCATTGCCCATGGACTGCCATTATACATTGATTTTTGATACCACTCTAAGGCTTTCTGGTAATCCTGCGCTACTCCATAACCATTATAATACAAATCGCCCATAGATCTTTGTAAATAGGCATTCCCACTTTCTGTTACTTTTTCATAATGGTTTAAGATTTCTCTATTGTATAATTCTACTATATCATAGTTAATTTCCTCATTACAAGAAACCATTCTCTGTAAAGCAAGGCCATAATAAAAACCATCCAAGCAAGTACCGGTTTCTGCGATTTCCTTTAACTTCTCTTTATAACGCTCAATAAACTGCCATTCATCGTTATCCAGCAAGCTGTGGATGCTATTAATCTGTACACCTCTATCTCGACATTCCATTGCCTCCTTCGCATCACATATATACTCAGAGGTAATCCGATATAACAGCATAAGAGCCCGCGGATTATCCTCCTTCACCAACTCCCGACAAATATCAGCCGCCTTCTCATACTGTTTTTCCATAAACAGCCTTTCTGCCCGATAGGATCGGTCTTTTGGGGTAAGCCCTGATACATCCCATATAAATGCCATATCATTAAAAGTAATATTCTGTTTCTTAAAGTTCACATTATCTACTGCCCGAATCACCGCTGTTGGGTTAAAAATCCCAGTATAGGTCTTATTCGGTACACTCACCGGAATCGTAAAGTCTCCCTCACATAAATATATTTCGGATTTTCCCGAATCCAGAAGATCTATTAAATCCTCCTGTGTTATGGCTATATCATCTACTCTGCTAAGAAGCATTTTATCTTCTGTCAAACTTTTCAGATGATTTAGCTTTTCCACTCGCCTCTTTAAAAACTCTGCGTCTATCTCGGACACTTCCTCTTCCTGCACTGTGATCCCAAAGCAGTCACACAAAAGCGGCACAAATTTCTTTCCCTCACGATTCAATTCCGAAATTTTCTGCAGTTCTACATCATAATACCGATCTTGCAGCCAGCTTTCCAGCTTCCCGCTTTCATAATGCTCCACTAATTTCTCTACGTCAAAATTTTCCCTCAACTCTTCTATAGTCCGCACCATCACCCCATCCTTCATTTCAATGGGGAACTTTATCTTCTTCGCCATCCTTTTTTTCTCCTCTTACAGCCTTTTGAAAAAGCTTTTCACTCCACCGACTACACGACGAACCCCATTGGAAATCTGTCTTCCAACCGACTTCACACCTTCCCAGGCCCCTCTCACCGCACTTTTGGCCTTTGTAACAATCTTCTTTGCCCCGTTATATACCATCCCGCCAAATTTAGAGCCTGCCATATACCCAATCATACCACCTGCCAGCCCGCCTACAATCGGGCCAACAATGGGAACCCATAACAAAGCGGCGGTTCCCACAGCGCCTGCGGTCGCTCCCCATCCTAATCCAAAAACCATAGACACAGAGGTACGCCCCATTTTGTCTAATGCTTCTTTCGTTGTCAGCTCCCCGGAAGCTGCCTGCGCTAAAATCTTTACATTTTCAATTCCCACACAGGCAATATTCGCAATCACATGTACCGGGGTTCCAGGGGGAATGAGTGACAGCACACCCTTTTCTGCCCCAACCTTGATTGCCCCGGCGGCAGCCGCTTTCACCCCTGCATCCGCACCGGTGGTCAATGCGGTTTCTATCACCGTATCCGAATCGATCCCTTCCCCTGTTACCGCCCCTGCAATCGCGGTAACTCCTACTGCAAGGGCCGCGGACTGAAGCCCAATAAGTCCGGCATTTTGTCCGATATGTAAGGCCAGTTTCTTTGTCTCAAAGGTATTATAGTCTATCTGTGGAATTTCCCCGCTTTCCTGAACCTGAAGCTGCATGGTCTTTGCACCCTGCTTTGTAAGCGGGTCGGAGGCAACTCCCAAGTCGTTCCCTCCAATCACAGAGGTAACCGTCTTTCCCGGAAACGCCTTCTGTACCTCCGCCACCTGTTCGGTTGGAACCAGCAGCCTTTGGTTCTGATAATTTCCACCCCTTAGCAGTTTTATGGTATCCTGCGCTGTTGCTCCGTATTTTGCCTGATACTGTTGGAGAATCCGGCCTGTTTTCCCGTCTTTTACAACCAGGTCAAAGGAATTCTTCCCATAGGTTTCCCCCGGCCCCGGAACTTGGACTTCCGCTATCAGGTCTGCATTTTTTAATGCGGCATTGGCATTAAAGGTATTGACATGGTGCTGCTCTGCTATAAAACCATCCAGGTTATAGCAACCGCTGATTTCCCCGCTTTGTGTGGTCACAGTCCGAAGCATCTGGGCATTTCCATTTGTAAGTACCATATCAATCGCTGCAAGGCGGGCGGCATACTCATTTACCCCTACCCCTGCGCTGGCCTTCTTTACCGCAGATGCAAACCATTTCTCAGCAGAAATTCCCTGCTTTGCCGCACATTCCACCTCTTTTAAATTCCGGTCATACTCTGCAACTGAGGATAAGGTATCCGTCACCAGTTCTGCCAGCTCTTCCTCTGTTCTTTCCGGCAGTTCTTTTTGGTAGCATTGGAACAGCCATTCCTCATCACTGGCCCCGAAAGCCTTTGCCTTATATCCTTCTACAAACCGTTCCAATATCGGTTTTAACTTTTCCGCCTCTTCTTTTGGTGTTTGCTCCATTTTCCCTGTCCCCTCCATAATCGTTACACAGATGCGTTCTTAAACTTATTCTGTTCGTACAGTTTCTTCATCTGCTCAATGGGTTCCCGCATAATCTCTGATAAAGAGTGAGTCTGATGAATCGAAGCTAAAATATCCTTGGTGGTTACCGCTGTCCTTTTGCTGACAAAGGCACTCTCTATACTGTCCTTTACCACACTTTCAATATCTGCCCCGCTGTATCCGTCAGTGGCATGAGCCAGCTCATCCAGATTTATGCCAGACAAGTCACCAGGCCTGCGCTTTTTCATGTGGATCTCAAAAATATGACGCCTCTCTTCCTCTTTGGGAAGCCCTACATAATAAATTTCATCAAACCGGCCTTTCCTTAAAAGCTCCGGTGGAAGTTTTAAAATGTCATTGGCCGTCGCCACCACAAAGACCGGACTCTTTTTTTCCTGCATCCATGTCAGGAAGTTGCCAAACAGACGGGTAGTAACTTCCGCACCGCCTCCTATTCCGCCAATCCCTGCGAAAGCCTTCTCCAATTCATCTACCCATAGGACACAGGGGGAAATCGCTTCCGCCAGGGCAATCGCCTTTCTTAAGTTTTCCTCACTCTCACCCACATACTTTCCCATAAGCCGCCCCATATCCATCCGAAGAAGCGGAACCTCAAAAAGGCTGGCGGCGGCCTTGGCGCTCAGGGATTTTCCACACCCCGGTACGCCTGCAATCAATACGCCTTTGGGAAAGTCTACGCCGAAGGCTTCGGCCTGTTTCAGGTTCTTCATTACGACCGCTTTTTTCTGCAGCCACTTTTTTAATACCTCCAGCCCTCCAATATCCTCCAGCGTTTCTTTTAACGGTATCATTTCCAGGATACCGGATTTTCTTATTTTTTGCTGCTTCTGTTCAAAAATCAGCTTCATATCTGTCCGGCTCAGTTCCCCGCTCCCGCTGTATGCAAGGCTCAGGATACTGAATATCTCGGATTTTGTCAGCCCTTTAAAGTTCAGGGCCATCTCTTTTAACAGGGTATCGGATATGGAAATTTCATAATCCCAGCAGAAGTTTTGAATATCCTGCCGGATTTCTTCCTCTGTCTGGTACTCCATCTCTAAAATCGTAATGAAATTTTCTAACTCTTTCGGGATTCGGAGAATCGGGGAAAGTAAGATTACCGTACATTCCAGACCACTGCTGATTTTAATTGCCAGTTCCTTTAAATAGGCAACCGACACCGGATCCTCTAAAACCGTAGCCGCATCTTTAATCACAAACAAGGAGCGGTCAAAATCGTCCGGTTCATTTACTTCCATAACATTAAGGAAGCTTTCCCTCTCTGCCGGAACCTGGTACTCTTTTTTCAAAAGAGAATACACGGAATACCCGTCTGCATAGCTCCATTGAATCAGCTTTTGTGTCGTTGCGGCTTTTTGAATCTGCTCTATCGCTAATTTTTCTTCAAACGTATTTAAGTATAAAATCGGAAATCCGGCATCCATATAGCGGGATAAACGGTCTGATAAATTGATAGCTTCCATTTTCTTTCCTCTCCTTTTCCTAAAATCATCCTTAGTCCATCTTGCTTTACAGCCTGCTTTTTCATTCTTTTAAAACACTCTTGCTAATTACTTTTACATAATCTCCCTGGCTTCTTAACCACATGTCGATTCCATCCCCGAATACCTCCGCCTGGATTTTACAGCTATCCCCTGTATGTTCCAGAACCTTTGCAGTCGGGAGCCGGTCTAACACCGCTTCCAGAGAGGGGCCGGAATACTCAAACACAATCCGTTTCAGCTCCCCTCCATACATAAACTGCACTCTCTTGCGAAACTCCCCTTCCTCAAACCGTTCCCGGTAAGGGATGGAAAAATGCCGGTCAAGCACCTGGCAGGACACGATCCGGTCAAGCCGGTAAATAGCAGGTGATAGATATTCTGGTTCCTTTTCCCTGCCATACTCGTCCTCCCGGACAATAAATGCTATCAGGTAGAAGTAAAACTCCGAAAACATCACGCCCACTGGCTTAACCATTCGGTTTACCGTACCCCCGCCCCCAAGCTTTCGGTACTCCATCCTTACATATCTCTGATTCTTGCCCTTTCTGTAAAACTCCTTTTTTCTTATAGTATAACCATTGACATTGACAGCAGCTGTCATTCTGAAAAAACTTTTTAATTTTGGAGAAATCTCGTTTTCTTCTGTCTTCTTTTAAAAGGATACCATTTTTTCGCAAAAATGCAAATTAGTATTTTGCATTAGCACCATTTTACATTGTTGGAAGCAAAAATGGCTTGTGATTAAAATATCCTATGTGGAGGTTTCGGATACCTGCCTGGGTATCCCTTTTGAATTTCGGAAGGCGTAAAACCTATCTGCATTTCTTCTGGAGAAAAAACAAACGGATTGAATAAAATAAAAAGGCTCCAAGGTTCAACGCCTCAGAGCCAATCTCTTATCTTTTATTCTATAATCCGCTATAATTCTGCATAAATCTTGTTTTATTTGATACAAAATTGGTACAACACCAATTTTCCACGTCTCTTTTTTCGGAAAAAGAGTACATCCTAATACAGCTTCGCTCCCGCAGGAATCCGGTCATCTACCATCAGAAGATTTAATCCTTCACGGCCATCTTCCTCATGTACAGCGGAAATCAGCATACCTTCAGAATCAATTCCCATCATCTTTCTCGGCGGCAGATTTACGATAGCGATACAGGTTTTTCCAACCAGTTCTTCCGGCTGGTAATACTCGTGAATTCCGCTTAAAATCACACGATCCTTACGTTCTCCGTCATCCATCGTAAACTTCAGAAGCTTCTTGGACTTGGGAACCGCCTCGCAGGCTAAGATCTTCACTGCCCGGAAATCAGACTTTGCAAAGGTATCAAAATCAACCGCTTCTTCAAAAATCGGTTCAATCTTTACCTTAGAGAAGTCGATTTTTTCTGCTGCTTTTTCGTTTTCGTTCTGTACCATTGCAGCTGCTTTTTCAGCCTTTTTAGAGCTATCTGTACCGCCGATGCTTTTCATCGTGGGGATTTTAAGTCAGTTTAATTTAAAATGGCATATTTCCCTTTATTTAGCCGCTTTTCGGTATCTCGACCACAGCAATTTAACGCTGTTTCATTGATTAAAACTCTTGAATTTGTCGTACTCTTGTCGTATGGCACACAAGTTGTCGTACCCT
>CAJUJM010000085.1 GCA_910586755.1 uncultured Lachnospiraceae bacterium | reverse complement strand
TTGAAAACTGTATATTTACTTGTTTCCTGCATTCGCTTTCTTCCTTTTCTCCATAAATTTCTCTATATCTTTTGGGTCAGTTAAAAAAGTAGCGCTGACATTGATAGGAGGCGTAGGGTTATTAGCAGATGCCTCAATCGCATCAGCAAACATCTCCACCTGCCTCTGGCCTGATATAACAAAATTCTTTGTAATGCTTGAAGTTGCCATAAAAAACACCTCCTTTATCAGTATGGCTTATTTTGCAACATACTTCCCTGCTTATATTGTATGGTTTTATCGCCGCTTTTGCAACAAAATATTTATGAATTTTTTACCTTCATCACCATCTAGCCACTACTCGTTTTTCCTCTGTTATAAACCCGCTTGATAAGATGGGAGGGATTTTCTTCCTCCTGACGCCCATCCGTAGCCCAGCAGAAAGCTGCCGCATCCAGAATCGGTTGGAGCCTTTTCAAAAACTCGAAACACTTTTCGATAAAAGTAACCTGGTTATCATATTTATTGCACTGCAAACAGTATCCTCAAGCTCCACTTCTTTGACATCTGTTAACAGGGGTTTATATTTTATTAACGTTCCGTCTCTGTCTAAAAAAACAGCCTTCTGCTTTATCCGCAAATTCTTCCTTTTTACAATTCCCCTTTTTATATCACTCTACCCTTCTAACAATCTGTCGGGGGTTCCCAGATCCTTAACATATTCTGTTGAGCGGTATCCAAACAACTTCCCCTGTGATAATATATCTGTGAATAAAAAGTCTTTTTCCAAATCGAATCTTTCATTCTCTTTTACTTTTCTCAAAGCCTCTGGCGAAATACAATAGATTCCGGCATTTACTAAGTTTCTGTGATCCTCTCTGTGCTCTTCATCTTTAGACGTAAAGTTTATTACTCTGCTATCATCGTCAATAGACACGAAATCGCTATCGTATGGATGGGTATTGGGATGAACAACGACAGTAACACCGGCATTATTACTAATATGGAATTGATAAAACCGTTTTAAGTCCATATCGAAAAGCAGATCGCCAAATACCAAAATAAAAGCTTCCTGCTCTTCCTTTAAATAGTATAAACCGCCTCCTGTTCCCAATGGGGTTTCTTCTTTAATATATTTTATTTTCACTCCCCAATTGCTTCCGTCTTGAAAATGAGATACAATTTTCTCAATTAAATACCCGCCTATAATCATTATTTCTGTAATATCATGATTCTTTAATACTTCTATCTGATATTCTAAAATAGGTTTTCCTTCTAAAGCTACCATTGCCTTAGGTATCTTATCTCCTGTAACAGAGGACAGCCTTGTTCCTTTCCCGCCAGCTAATATTACTGCTTTCATATTACCCTCTTTCTGCTTCTCTTCCCAGCAATCCAATTCCATCTAAATTCTATTGCGGCTTTTAAGCTTTCTTTCTCATACCGATTACAGACAGCGTTCTGATACCACATTTTCTCTAACAAATCTTTTTCAATATCCAGCAATTCTTTCTCTCTTATTTGATATTGGTTATAATAATTTATCCAGGAATTCCAAAATTTTTTATAATAGTTAGGAACTACAATATTAAAGTCTCGTTTTAATATTTCTGCCATAATACAGCTTGTCTCATAAGCCAGATTTTTTTGTTTCGCCCTGGTAATATTAGAATCGTGGATTCGGTATGTTACCAGGGCATCTGACAGATTTGCAAAGGTAACGTCATGCATTGCCCTCGTCCATAGCTCATAGTCCTCTCCGTATGCCTGATTATTATATGTTAGACCCAACTTTAAAAGCTTCTCTTTACGAAACATAACCGTGGAATGAGCAATTACCAAATGGAATATCAGATGAGCGCAAATATCATGATGTGTCTCCGGAAATCTATATTTTTCACATACTAGCCCATTTTGTACTTCTACAGCGCTGCCAAGTACATCTATATTTTCATGACTTTCCAGATATTCCCATTGTAATCTCAAACGATGGGGCTTCGAAATATCATCTGTATCCATTCTGGCAATATATTTTCCACGCGCCTTCTCTATCCCTATATTGAGAGAAGCCGCAAGCCCTAATCTGCTTGCGTTTTGAATAATCCGGATTCTCCCGTCCTCAAATAGATGAAGCAGTTTCACTGTGTGGTCATCTCCGCCATATTCATTTACAACAATTATTTCAAAGTCAGGAAAAGACTGTCTTAATATACTCCAAACAGAGTCCAAAATATACTTTTCACTGTTGTAAGCAGGTATCACAACGGAAATTTCCGGTTCCTTTCTTTCTTCTGCTTTTCCTTTATAAAATACTTTTTCCCGGAAGATCGTTTCATGATTCACTCTTTTACCCGATTTGCTTTCCAATGCTTTTTGATAGTTTAAATAGAAATCGGAAAGTATCCCGAAAAGCTGCCCAATATCCAATAACTCTAAATCACAATTGCAAAAAATAAGCTGTTTAAAAAACCCCTCAGTCTTTGAGAGCAGATCTGACATTTCATCTTCTCTAATCTGTTTAAATTTGTCTTTATTAACGAATAAAATGCCGCCTTCCTTTTCTAAAAAGAACAAAACCCCCTGTTTTTTGTAATCCCAATCTTCCCCATTTATTCTGCTGATTTTCTTAACAGCAACTGACAGGCTAAGATCATTTAATTGAACAGCCTGCTCAATCAGTTTAAAAAGAGCAATCTGATTCTGATCCAAGAGCCATATAATATCACAGCTAGCTAATTCATTTGTAAAATCAATCCGGTTCCAGCTATACTTTGATAAAACAACTACTATTTTCATTTTCCGCTTTTACTTTTCAGAATAAATTCCATGGATCCACTTAGAATCAATATTTTCTAATCGGGCACTTGGTTCCTCAAGGCCAAAAATCATGCGTGCAGCTATATCCAGACATTCTCTCCCCCCTGGATTAAACGTAACCATTACCGTATCAAACCCGTCCGGAACACCGAATTTGTAAGGTGTATTGGTAATAACAATTACAGGCTTGATTTTTTGGATTTCTGACAAAAGCCCCCTGATATCGCTCTCATATTTGTGATAATAATAGTTGGTGGCAACAACAATATCCGCTTCATTGATTCTGCTCATAACCCTTCTGTAATCCTCTTCGGCAGGTAAAATCGGGATTTCAACCGAGTTTATATTGGCAGAGTATTGGCACATACATTCCCAAAGCAGTCCCGGGTGGGAATACATATTGTTGCACTGGCACTGTGTGGGGAATACTTGTTCCACCAATAAAACAGTTTTATCAAAACCGACCGGAAGCTTTTCTCCTTTTAAAACCAGCGTTGACTTTTTAGCCGCTTCTCTGGCAGTATTGATTACATACCTGCTGTTCGGGGCATCACTAAAATTTTCCAAATCAACCAAACCTCCATTTTCGTGCAGCCCCATCTGGTATCTCATAGTAAGAATCCGTTTCACTTTTTCATCTAATTCCCGCTCCGTTATTCTCCGTTCTTTTACAGCGTCCGTCATTTTTTCTATTATCCGGCGCCGCATTGGACTTTCATCCCGCATTAAAATCAAATCACATCCCGCAATTGCTGCCTCTACACAAGCATCCGCCAATTCATAGCTCTTTAAAATACTTCCCATCATCATATTGTCCGTTGACACTACGCCCTTAAATCCTAATTCATTCCTCAAAATGTCATTAAGCAAAATTTTTGACATACTTGCCGGCCTGTCTGTAATTCCAAGAGAAGGATATAAAGAATGTCCTACCATAATAGCTGGCAAGCCTGCTTTAAACAATTCTTTATATGGGAGCAAATGGATATTATACAGATCCTCCTTATTGGTTTTTACTGTCGTTAGTCCCCAATGGGCATCTGAATCCGAATCCCCTCTGCCCGGAAAATGTTTTCCTAATGGAAGCAGTCCTTCCTCCTGGTATCCCCGAAAGGTTTCCTTGGCATACTGTATCACCGTGTCCACATTACCTGAATATGCCCTTGTCCCTATTTCCGGGTTATCCGGATTTGTATTTACATCTAAAATCAAGGACTGGATCATATTTATCCCCATTGCCCTGGCCTGCATACCAACTGCCCTGGCAATTTTATAGGCTAATTCCGGCTCTCCTGCTGCGGCAATCCCCATAGGATGGGGAAATAATCTTTGTCCTGAGGTCATATCATCGGAAGCATTTCCTTCTTGATCGATTGTAAAATGAATGGGAATGCCCAGCCTTGTTTCTAATGCATATTCCCTTAGCTGATTATATACTTTTGCATATTCATAAGCCGTGGCAATTGCAGGTATCCGATTAGAAAAATCTCTGTTTTTTCCCCATGGCGCTATCAAAGATTCTTTTGTCTTACTATCAATTTCTTCTCCCGGCCTGAAATCATTATTTAAAGTTAAAATTCTCAGTCCCTGGCTGATTCGAACCCCGCCTACATGATACTTTTTAATATATTCCACAACATCCGGGGTAATAACCGGGCCGCAAAATCCGAAGATAAGCAATTGTCCTATCTTTTCTTCTGTATTCATTTTACCTAAAAGGTTGTCTACCCAATTTATCATAATGTGCCTGTTCCCAATCTATAACTTGTTTTCAATTTTTCTCAAAAATGGCATATTTAATTTATATAAATATTTAATCCAGGTTACCCCGCGCTTCCCTTTCATTTCTGTACAATCCCCTATGGTTTTTGAAAAACTTTCCTCACACAGAACCTGCGATAAGCCATATTTTCTTTCATGCTTAGAATATTGCTCTATATTTTTATAATGGCTGATTGACAGCAGGGAATTATCCTCTTCCACATAGCCCAAGGTAATGTACGCAATAATATCAAAATTTGCCGGGATCTTTAACTGCTTTCTTATTTTTCCCGGCCTCTGCAAATTGCAGATCCAGCAAGCCCATCGATCACGGAGTGATTTTGGAAACCATTGCCATTATTTTCTTTTACTGTATTGTTATTGGCCTGGCCTTATCCTTTTTGATTTCCAGGCAGCTGGGGCGGCCTATTCTCCATCTGATTGATCATCTGGGCCTGGTTGCCCAGGGTGATTTTACCTCGGATCCCAGTATTGAAAGCAATGACGAAATCGGTACCATTGGCCGCCAGATTAACCAGATGTCCAGCCAGATCAATACTCTCATGGAAACCCGAATCCAGGGGGAGAAGGAGAAAAAGGATCTGGAAATCAAAATGCTCCAGGCCCAGATTAATCCTCATTTTCTCTACAATACTCTGGACTCCATTAAGTGGATTGCCACCATGCAGAGAAACAGCGGTATCGTCCAGATGGTTACCTCCCTGTCCTCTTTGCTGAAAAATATGGCCAAGGGCTTTAATGAAAAAGTCACTCTCACACAGGAACTGGACTTTTTAAGGGACTATGTGGTGATCGAAAAGGTACGGTATCTGGAGCTGTTTGACCTTCAGATCCAGGTAGATAAGCCTTCCCTTTATGATGCCAAAATCATCAAGTTAACACTGCAGCCCCTGGTGGAAAATGCTATTTTTAACGGTATCGAGCCATCCGGGCGGCCCGGGCTTATTGAGATACGCGCCTGGGCTGAGGAAGACATCTTAAAGGTAAGTGTTACCGATAATGGAATCGGAATGGCCCAGGAGCAGGTAGATCGCCTTCTTACAGATACCTCCCGGGTAACGAAAAGTACCATGAGCGGCATTGGGCTGCCCAATGTGGATCGGAGATTTAAGCTGGTATATGGGGAGGAGTACGGGCTTACCATTGAAAGCCAGCTGGACTGCTTTACCCGGATTACCGTCGCCCTTCCTCTGGAAGTTTAAACAATATCCTATAGAGCGCACAGGAGATTTGATTATGTACCGAATCATATTGATTGATGATGAACCTTTAATTTTGGCTGGTATTGCTTCCCTGATTAACTGGGAGGATTATGGCTGCACTATTATCGGAAAAGCTTCTGTTGCCACAGAAGCCCGGCAGATGATTTTAAATCTGCGGCCGGATATTGTCATTACCGATATTCGTATGCCGGTTCTGGATGGTTTGCAGTTAGTGGAATCCTGCAAAAAAGAAGGGGCAGTTTTTGCTTTTATTGTCCTCACCAATCTGGAGGAATTCAGTCTGGCCAGAAAGGCTCTGTCCCTTGGAGCCGTGGATTATCTGGTAAAGCTGGACTTAAAACCGGAAAGCCTGGCCGCATCCCTGGAAAAGGCGAAAAAGCAGAGCAGTCTGTTGCTGAAAAATCTCTCTCTGGCAGGACTCCCTCCATCTGCCGCCGGATCCAATGCCCTGGCCTCTCACCAGGAAGTCCGCAAATTTCTCAGTCAGACCCTTCTTGCAAAAGCGGATCCAAAGGAATTGGGGGGGGCGCTTCCTGCGACAGGGTGGGAACGTCCTTTCCTGCTGCTGTTTTCCCTTCGTCCCAATCATATTCAGTTTCAGGCGGATGAGGATATCTACGATTTCCGGCTGATAACCAATCAGCTCTTTGACATTATAGAAAAAATCGCGGACCGGTATTTTGCTTCTGCCATGTTTTTTGAATATGACAGAAGAAATACTTATCTTCTGGCAGGCAGTTTAATGAATTCCGACAGCCTGGAGACTGCTCTTACCGGATTCTGCGGCCGGGTTACCACCGCTCTCACCACATATTTTGAGTTAAACGCCGTATATGGAGCCAGCACGGTAAAGGCTTCTCTCCAGGAAATGCCTCAGGCTCTGGATGAAGCTTTCACCTCTCTGGATTACTATTATTACAACTCGTCAAGCCCGCTGGTTTTTTACAACAACCAGAATATCCATCACGGCCAGGCTAAGAATTTTAACATCAATCTTTTCAAAAAGGATCTGTCTGCTTCTGTCCAGCAGAATGACAGCGGACGGCTCAGAGAGGTTTTCCGGCAGATCCTGGAGTTGTTTACCTCCTGCCAGCCCGGCAAGGAGCAGGCCACCAGCGCCTGTATCAATATTTATACTTACCTGTATTCCTTTTTTGAAGGAGATCGGGAGGATTTTCAGGAGATTTTTCCTTATACTATCAATATTGCAGAATTGTTGGGAAATTTTAACAGCCTGTCTGATATCCTTATGTGGCTGGAAAGCTTCTGTGATAAACTGTGCACCCTTTTATCAGAACGCAAATCTGTCCGCTCGGATACTCTTATCGAGCAGGCCAAGGCTTATATAGAGGAGCATTTATCGGAAAAGCTGGCCCTGGCCGATGTGGCAGAATATTTAAGTATCAGCTCCGGCCATTTAAGCAATACCTTTAAAAAGTTTACCGGCGTCACCATCTCCGACTACATCGCTACCGTGAAAATCGACAGAGCCAAGGAGCTGATCCACACTCACAAATACTTGATGTATGAAATTTCTGATATGCTGGGGTTTGAAAATCCCTATTATTTCAGTAAGGTATTTAAAAAGGTGACAGGGGTTGCTCCCCGGGAATATGAGAACATGAAGAGACTTTCCTAAAGCACCTTACTGTATAACAGAAAAGCCGCCGGCGGCGGCTTTTCTATATAGATAAAAACTATTCTGTCTCATCCGGTTTGTCCTGGAACTCTGTTGTTAGCTCCTGAAGCTTTTGATCCAAATCTTCTTTCACCATGTCCGGAGCTTTGTCTTCCATAAAGTAACCACTGACAGAAAATTTCATTCTGTTTCCCCTTCCCACATTTACCGTTACCTTAATATCATCTGTCGTGGTGTAGGCGTTCATCCCATGGTATTCCTCCAGGGCCATAGCATTTAAAATCTCCTGTATCTCTTCCTGGTCTGTATAGGTTACCTCATAGGATCTCCACTCTCTTTCCCGGTACCCGGGATCCCCTTTCTTCATTCCTCTCTCTGCCACAACACTGGAGACATCCAGGTGATCCCAAACCTTTTCCGGATTAATCTCTTCTCTTTCCAGCAGAGCAAGGGTCCTGTCAAAACAGGGATAGATTGGGTAAAAGTTCAGGGTTCCATCCCACTGGATTACACTATTATCATATTCGTTTTTCCGATATTCCATCAGTTCCACTTCAAGGGCATTTAAGAAACGGAGTTCTCCGATAGGGTCTTCCTCCTGCCTCTGATACAGATCCATTTCTCTAAAGTCCTGCTGATAAGCGGAAAGAAGCTGCTCTATAGTTTCCTGGTCAGAGAATTCTGCTGACTCCAACAGATTTCCGCTTCCTTCTACCCGATATTGTACCAGCACAGTATCCTCTGCTGTCCGTTGAAAGACGGGATACTTGATATCCTGGTAAGCCGGATCCATTGAGATGGTATTGGCGGCATCAAACGCCAGTGTCAGGGGCAGATTGTACTGTCTCTGAACCTTACGGCCGTTTTTCAGGGTATACTGAACATGAAGCCAGGTCCAATAGCCTTCCTCGTCATATTTCTCCAGAGATGATTCCCTGTCAGCCTTTTCCATAAGAGCTTTCTCTACCCCTATCTTCGCAATCTCTAAAACCGGGGCTGTATCCGTCAGCTTCATATTGTTAAAAGTATATTCCATAGAAGAGTTTGTCGTCACCTTAGGCCTGACACCCTCTCCTCTGCTTTCTACCTGGGAGTAAATAACCCAGCTGTCATTTCCCAAATCAATGGCTGCCTCTGCCACCTGGCTTTCTTCCGGCAGATAGGCGTCATACCCCAGCCAGTCATTTTTAAAACAGAACAGGATGGCTAGGCCGGCGATCATACAGCCTGCAAGCTGGAGCTTGTGAGCCAGCAGCCTGCGAAAATCAAAGTGATAGATAATCTCAACGATGCAATGGCAAAGCAGGATTCCTACAATGGTTCCAAAAACTGCCCATCCGGTTGTAGAATGAAGGAGCCAGAAGAACATTCCTCCTGACATGCCAATTACCATGGCCAGGGCAATGCGGATTACCGGTTTACTGGCAGAAAAGGCCATGGCCTTTCCTGCTGCCTCTGAGGGGCGTTTTTTATAAAGCAGGATATTTACCAGGATCAAAGCTGCCAGCGCTATTACACTTTCTACAATCAGGCGGCCAAAAGCTGCCGCATCCCCCGCCCCAACATCTGCCCCGGAAAAGGCAATGATATAGCTTGCAATGGGAGAAATTTTGACCATCCGGAATAAAAAGCTATCCCGGAAAGCGTCTACATAGGTAACGAACCAGGTTTCACAGTAGGCAAGGATCATGGCCGACAACATGGGAAAATAAAAGAAAAACACGCTGCTTCCCAGAATTCCCACAACCAGATTGCCAGTCATTATCATGGCCAGCACTACCGTGCTGTACACCAGAGAAAAATAAAGCATATGAAACAGCCAGCCTGACACCGCCGTTTTGAAAAGGCCCCCTATGGAGGTTCCGTAGGCTGCTGCCACAACCAGAGAAAGTATCAGGCACAGCCCGTAAATGATCCCGGGAATCAGGATTCCCATGGTATAGGATACCACAAACAACGCCTCTCTTTTTAGCGGAAGGCTGTGGTAAAAGTCTACCTTCCGCTTATTGTGAAGGTAAGAAAAGCTGGATGCCCCGCATACCACTGCCGCCATAATCATGAGGAACACGGTAAGGCCGTTGCCCTGGGCAGACACCAGTCTCCCTGCTGCCTCCAGCATAGCCAGGGACTTGGGTATCACTAAAACTTCCCCGTGCCGCAGAGCCATTTCATAGCGTTCTTCTACATTGCCCAGATTAAGGGCCATTCCCACCGGGAAGGCAAAGAAAAAGGTTAAAACCGAAAGAGCCGCAAGCCAGACTCTCCTTTTTAAATCTTCTTTGGCCAGCTTAAAGAATAAGTTTCTTGATGTCATAACCTGCCACCTCCGTTTCGCTGATAAAGATTTCCTCTAAGGATAAGGGGAGCAGTTCAAAGAAAACCGGCTCGTAATCTGCCATCTTTTTCTCAATATCCTCTCTGTTTCCCCGGACTGTCAAAGTCGATAAGCTTCCTCTCTGTTCCGTCTTAACAATTTCCAGACCTTTTAGACTCCCTGGCTCCATGCCTGGTTTTAACACACACTGGAGTTTATGAATGTTTAATTTCATATCGTCTAAATCCCGGGACAGAAGGATTCCCCCCTTGTGAAGCAATCCTACATGGTCGCAGATATCCTCCAGCTCACGAAGGTTATGGGAGGCGATAATGGGAGTCAGATTCCGCTCCTCCATATCATTGGCAAAAATGCTCTTTACTGTCTGGCGCATAACCGGATCTAATCCATCGAAGGTCTCATCACAAAACAGGTAGTCTGTGTTAGAGCACACGCCGCAGATAACGGAAACCTGCTTTTTCATTCCTTTAGAAAAGGTGCTGATCTTACGCTTTTCGTTAAGCTCAAAGTTTTTCATCAACTTGTGAAAGCGGTCTTTATCAAACTTCTCATATACAATGCTGTAATAGTCCATCATCTCCGCCGGGGTGGCATTGCTGAAAAAATGCTGCTCATCAGAAATATAGAAAAATCTGGCCTTTGCCCTGATATTTTCAAAAACCTCTTCTCCGTCAATGGAAACACTTCCCTCATCCGGCTTTAATACGCCGCTGGCCATACGCAGGAACGTGCTCTTTCCCGCTCCGTTGGTTCCGATAAGGCCAAAAACGCTGCCATCCCGAATGGTGGCATTGATGTGATCAACCGCCACAATATCGTCAAAGCGCTTTGTCACATTTACCGCTTCAATCATGCTCATTCCCTCCTGTCACGTTCACATCCCGGGCAGCGGTTTCCAGGGCTTTTCCCGTTTCTTCCTGGTTTTCCCCACAATTTTCTCCTGCTGCTCCTTCTGTGACTGCTTTTATAATCTCGTCCTTAACCATGCCCAGTCTGGCCGCCTCCCTGGCGGCTTCTGTCAGGCGGTTCCTGGCCTCCTTAAGCCGAAACTGCCGCAGTTTTGATGTATCTGCCACAAAGCTGCCTTTCCCTTTCACTGAGTAGATATATCCCTGGCGCTCCAGCTCTGCATAGGCTCTCTGGATAGTGTTGGGATTAATGGACAATGCCACCGCCATAGCCCTTACGGACGGAAGCTGACTGTTTTCCTCCAGAACTCCCAACATCATCATAGAGGCCAGCTTTTCTGTTACCTGCTCATAGATGGGACGCCGATCTTTATAGTCTAGCTCAATCAGCATCAGATGCCTCCTTTCCAGTTTTCCGCTTGATACCCTGTCTTTTATACTGTATCACCCGTACCAACTGTGTTATTTATATTAATACAGTATCACCAATGGCAGATTGTGTAAACAGAAGATTTCTTACAATTTTCTGAAGAGGCCAACAAAAAAAGTCAAAAAAAGAGCAGCCACAGAATCAGCTGCCCTTGTATCATCTTATTATTTTGCCAAAGATTCCTCCTGAAGTCTGTCAAATTCCGCCATACACTCCTCTACTGTAGCGCCATTTAACAATTCCCGCACAACAAGGCAGGTATTTCCCCATTGCTCCATCTTCATTCCTGCATTGGAGCCAAGGACATATACATTTTCCTCAATCCTGCTATTTAATGGTCTTAATTCAGGAATACAGTCCACCTGCACATTTTTAGACGGAGAAATTACTTTGTTGGTTTCTGCATACATTTGAAGCGCTTCGTCGGAAAGAATCACTTCTAACATATTTTTAGCGTCTTCCCCATGTTCTGCGTTGATGCCCACACCATATCCTGTCATCGGCATCACCGGCATTTGCCCCCGACTGCTGGGAAATCCAATAACCAGCATATTAAAATCCGGGTTTCCATATGCGGTCTCTGTATTTGCCGCTCCCCAGTATGCCATAACAATCGGTGTTTTCTGAGTCAGGAAGTCCTCCTTCTCCCCTTCCAATGCCTCGCTTACATAGGCCTTCTTTGCATCAATATAGCCAAGGTCCATCATTTTCTTGAGAAACTCAAAACCGGGACGCATATAATCGCTGTACTTACTTTCTCCGCTGTTTAAGGCTTCAATTTCTGCCTCTGTGTTCCCTCCGTTATACAAGTCTGCAAACGCTTGTGCAAAGACAAAGGTTTCCAGCCACCAGCGGTTTGCCCCTACGGGGGTTTCGATCCCATTTTCTTTGAATACCCTGCAACATTCCAGAAAATCCTCCGGCGTTTCCGGCAATTGCAGATTATATTCGTCGAACATATCTTTATTGATAAACAGACCATAGGCTACCACTTCCTGTGGAATCGCTACCAGCTTTCCATTTACCGTATTGGCTGTTTTCACAACGTCCCGCAGATTTTTTACACATTCCAGATCTGACAGGTCCATAAGCTTTCCCTCTTCTCCCAGGGCCTGGATCGTATCCGGATTCAGCAGATAAATATCATCCATATCGTTCCGCGCCCTGGCAAGGGCCACATCGTCATAACTCTTATCCTGGTAATCTTCTGCTGTATAGGTGACATACTGCAGTGTTATCCCCAATTTTTCTTCTGCCATGCAGAAGGTTTTTTCCGCAGCATTCCTGGCCACGTTTTCCGCATCAGGTTCCAATTTTTCCATTGGGCTGTACATATTCACAATTCGTTCATTGGCTTCTTTAGAAATTGCCAGATTCATATCCGGCTTTCCCCCGCTTTGGCAGGCTGTCGTCACAAGAGCCATTGCTGCGCTCAGACATGCCGCCATGAATCCCCTCCAATAAGGCGTCTTACTTTCTATCATGCTTTCCTTCCTATTGCCCTGGGCTTTCCGGGCATACAGAGATACCCCCAGGCACTTCTCTCCTTTTTCCTACTTCTTTATAACATACTGGCTTATCACTTTCTTTAGCAGTTTCATATCGACAGGCTTTGCCAGATGGATATTCATTCCGGCATTGAGGGCTTCCTTTTCATCTTCTGCAAAGGCATTGGCCGTCATGGCGATGATTGGGATTTCACCTGCGTCTTTTCGTTCCAAGCTCCTAATTGCCCTGGTTGCGTCATAACCGTTCATCACCGGCATTTGAACGTCCATAAGGATTGCATCAAACTCGCCCTCCTCAGATTCTGCAAAGACTTCCACAGCCATTCTGCCGTTGCCCACAATTTCACATTTTGCACCCTCTATGGCCAAAATCTCCGCCAAAATTTCCGCATTAATCTCGTTATCTTCTGCGGCAAGGAAATTTAAGCCCATAAGGTCGCCTGCTTCTTCGTTTTCTGCCTTTTTGTTCTCTCTGGATTCTTCTGTCTGTATTTCCGCTACTTTTTCTTTTAAAGCAGATACAAAAACCGGTTTCGCCAGAACTCCTGTATGGTCAAGTCGAATCAGTTCTTCCGCATCATCCAGATTGTCCCCGCCATGAGCGGTCAGAAGCAAGAGAATCGCGGCTTCCGGCAGGGCTTTTCTTATTTTTCCTGCCATCCGGACCCTTTCTGTATCCGCTGTGCTCCAGTCTAACAGCACCATATGGTAGTCTCTGTTTGTATCGCTGGCCTCTTGTATCATACGTAGGGCTTCCTCTGTCTCAGTGGCTGTATCCATGGAAATCCCCATATCGCCCATAAAGGTCTGTATATTTTGGATTTCCTGAATATTTCCCACCACAGACAGGATACGGGATATCCCGCTATTTTCCCAAAACCGTTTATCTGCCTGGCTTTCCGATATGCCAAGCTCTATCTCTACCCTGAAAAGGCTTCCTTTATCCACCTCACTGAAAACTTCAATTGTACCGCCCATAAGCTCAACAATATTCTTTGTAATAGCCATGCCAAGTCCGGTACCCTGAACTTTATTGGTAGTGCTGTTCTCTGCTCTGGTAAATACATCAAAAATTGTCTTTAAGTATTCCTGTGTCATCCCATACCCGTTATCTTCCACCTCAATCCGAATACGTTCAAATTGACTGGAATACTGTTTCAGCCCAATAATGCGGAACCAGATGCTTCCCCCTTCCTGTGTATACTTAACTGCATTGGAAAGAAGGTTCATCAGGATCTGATTCATCCTTGTGGTATCCCCCAACAAGTATTCGTGCTTAATATTGGTGATTTCCACATGGAACTCCTGCGACTTCGCGTTGGCCATGGGGCGGATAATGGTGTCTACCGAATATATTAAATCATTAAGGGCAAATTCTTCCCTGGTAAGCACCACCTTCCCGCTTTCAATTTTGGAAACCTCCAGGATATCATTAATCAGGTTCAGTAAATGCTGGCCGGATGTCATAATCTTTCTTGCATATTCCCGCACTTTATCCGGATTTTCCGCATCCCTGACCAGCAGAGTGGTAAAGCCAATCACTGCATTCATAGGCGTGCGGATATCATGGGACATATTGGAGAGAAATGTGGTTTTGGCGTTGCTGGCCAGCTGGGCCGCGTGTAATGCTTCTGTCAATTCTTTGTTATGCTGCTCCCGTTCTTTTTCCCGCTCATCCATGATTTTTTTCTGCTGCCTCTGGTTAAAATAGTACAGACCACAGCACAGGAAAAAAGCTGCCAGCATAACTGCCACAAGAATAAATATATAATAATTTACCGTTTTTACTTCCTGCTGAATGGCTTCCGTCGGCACGTAGCCGATTAGACAAATCGTCCCTCCGTTCATCATCCATATAAAGTTTAAAGCGCTCTTCCCCTGTATATCATGGTAAAACATGATATTTTCCCGATTTTCCACACAGTTTTTTATTTCTCTGCGAAGAGCTTCATCATGAATATCATTGGCCCGGTAAAAATCTTCTAAGTTTAAGTGTCCTGCATTCCGCTCTCCCATTCCCTTGGGTTTTAACACAAATCTCTCTGTCTGCGTATCCATAATGTAAAGCATCGCTTGTTTATTATAAAATCCGTCAGGAAGCGACTTGTCAATAGAATCATATGTATATTCTATATAAAGAGTGCCAATCTCCCTGCCGTCTTTTACCACCGGACATTTGATGGAATACGCCCAAGTTCCCATATAGTTCAGATAAGCGCGGGAAACTTCCAGTCCGTCCGTCATCCCGCCTGAGGAAAAATCCAGCCCTTCCTCAGAGAAAGCGTCTCCTGTACTGGAGATTCCTTCTGATTCCCCTGTTCGGATCAGGGAAATCTTCACGATTGTCCGATTCTTTTGGTAGGAGCGGATATAACTCTCCAGGTCCTCATCCATTATGGCAATCTCCTGAGCCATCAGCTTTTGAAATTCCGCCTGATTATTCCAAATTGACTCTATGGTAGATTTTATCAAATCCAAATTTTCATTTAAATTCTGAATTGCCGATGCCGACATTTCCCTGGATATTTTTCGTGACACCGAAAATACCACTGCTCCTAAAATACTAAAAACAAGGATAATCGAAAGGACCAGGGGAAATCTTTTATCGGTTCCGCTTTTCTCTTTTATCTTCTTCATCAATATTCACCAGATTTTTACTGTTAAGCTATTTTATAACTCTATTATCGTTTATTATAATACATTTTCTGCTGCCTAGCAACAGCAATATTGAGCAGAGTTATGAAGGCTTTCCTACTATAATAAAAGTATATTCAAAAGGCAGGATCCTGGTTAGGACCCTGCCTGATATTTTGATCATCTGTAGGAATCAGATATTCAATTAGTTATTTCCATAGAGAGTAACCAGCTTCTTCAAATACTCGTATCTCTCCTTAGCAAATGCCTCGTTCTTAGCGAACAGATCTTCTGCTCTCTCCGGATTCTTAAGACCTAAGGACAGGTAACGAACCTCACCCTTTAAGAAGTCCTGGTAGCCTTCCATGTTGGGAGCCTTGCTGTCTAAGGAGAACTTGTTCTCAGCAGCCGGGTTGAAGCGGAACAGATGCCAGTAACCGCACTCAACAGCTAACTTCTCTTCGGTCTGAGCTTTGCTCATGCCCTTCTTAATACCGTGGTTAATACAGGGAGCGTAAGCAATGATTAAGGACGGACCCGGATAAGCTTCAGCCTCTGCAATTGCCTTAACTGTCTGTGCATAGTCAGCGCCCATGGAGATCTGTGCTACATATACATAGCCATAGCTCATTGCGATAGAAGCTAAATCTTTCTTCTTAACGTCCTTACCGCCTGCAGCAAACTGTGCTACAGCGCCAACCGGGGTAGCCTTGGAGGACTGTCCGCCAGTATTGGAGTAAACCTCGGTATCGTATACCATAATATTAATATCCTTGCCGGAAGCAAGCACATGGTCAACGCCGCCGAAGCCGATATCATAAGCCCAGCCGTCGCCGCCGAATACCCACTGGGACTTCTTGGCCAGGAAATCTTTGTTGCTTACGATCTCTTTGCAAACCGGGCACTCACAGCCCATTAATGCGGCAACCAGCTTGTCCGTAGCGGTACCGTTGGTAGCGCCGCAGCCGAAGGTATCCAGGTACTCCTTGCATGCTGCCTTTACTTCATCAGAAGCCTCATCGCTTGCCATTACGGACTCTACCTTAGCCTTTAAGCCGTCTCTGATAGCATTCTGAGCCAGCAGCATACCGTAACCAAACTCTGCGTTATCCTCGAATAAGGAGTTGGACCATGCAGGACCCTGTCCCTTGGCATTTACGGTGTAAGGAGTGGACGGTGAAGAGTTACCCCAAATAGAGGAGCATCCGGTTGCATTGGCAATATACATTCTGTCGCCGAACAGCTGAGTAATCAGCTTGGCGTAAGGAGTCTCGCCACAGCCTGCACAAGCGCCGGAGAACTCAAGTAAGGGCTGCTTAAACTGGCTTCCCTTAACAGTGGTCTCTTTAAACTTAGCCAGAACTTCTTCCTTAACAGGCAGGGACTGACCATACTCGTAGATAGGCTGCTCCGGTAAGCTTCCCTCTAAGGGCTCCATGGTCAGGGCCTTGTTGCCCTTCATGCCGGGACATACGTTTGCACAGGAGCCGCATCCGGTACAGTCAAGAGCGGAAACGGTCATAGCAAACTTCATGCCGGGCATACCGGTCATATCTTTCATCTTCATGCCAGCCGGTGCATTGGCAGCTTCGTCAGCCGTCATGGCAACGGGACGGATTACTGCGTGGGGGCAGACATAAGAACAGAAGTTACACTGAATACAGTTGTCCGGATTCCAAACCGGTACGTTTACTGCGATACCGCGCTTCTCGTAAGCTGCAGAACCGGAGGGGGTGCTGCCGTCTACATAATCAACGAATGCGGATACCGGTAAAGAGTTGCCTTCCTGAGCGGAAACCTTGGACTGAACATTGTTTACAAAGTCAACAACGTCTTTTCTGTCGCCGGTTGCAACGGTAAAGTCAAGGCCTTCATCCTGGCAGTTCTTCCAGCTCTCCGGAACCTCTACCTTTACAACGCCCTTAGCGCCTGCGTCAATAGCAGCCCAGTTCTTCTTAACAACGTCCTCGCCCTTGCGGCCGTAGGTCTTCTGTGCAGCATCCTTCATCAGCTGGTTTGCCTTGTCAGCCGGGATAATACCGGTTAACTCAAAGAATGCGGACTGTAAAATGGTATTAATACGGGTGGGGCCCATGCCGGTTTCAATACCGATCTTAACACCGTCGATGGTGTAGAAGTTGATATTGTGGTCGGCAATATATTTCTTCATCTGGCCCGGTAAGTGTTTCTCTAATCCTTCCATATCCCAGGAGCAGTTTAACAGGAATGTGCCGCCGTCAACTAACTCCTGAACCATATTGTACTTGCGGACATATGCCGGGTTATGGCATGCCACGAAGTTTGCGGTACGGATCAGGTAGGTAGACTTAATGGGGGAATGTCCGAAACGTAAATGGGACATGGTAACGCCGCCGGACTTCTTGGAATCATAGTCAAAATATGCCTGAGCATACATGTCGGTGTTATCGCCGATGATCTTGATGGAGTTCTTGTTGGCGCCTACCGTACCGTCTGCGCCCAGACCCCAGAACTTACAGTTGGTGGTTCCCTCAGGAGTGGTTACTAAAGGAGCGCCGGTCTCTAAGGACAGGTTGGTTACGTCGTCCACGATACCGATAGTAAACTTCTCCTTGGATGCGTTGTTGAAAACAGCAACGATCTGTGCGGGAGTGGTATCTTTGGAACCTAAACCATAGCGGCCGGTGAAAATCGGAACTGCATCGAACTTGGTATTCTTTAATGCAGCAACAACATCCAGATACAGGGGTTCTCCCAGGGAGCCCGGCTCTTTGGTTCTGTCTAATACAGAGATCTTCTTAACAGTCTCAGGAATTGCTGCAACTAAAGCGTCAGCGCAGAACGGACGGTACAGGCGGACCTTTACAACGCCTACCTTCTGGCCCTGGGAGGTTAAGTAGTCAATGGTCTCTTCAATGGTGTCATTTACAGAGCCCATAGCAATGATAACGTGCTCTGCATCCTCTGCTCCATAGTAGTTGAACAGTTTGTAGTTGGTGCCGATCTTGGCGTTAACCTTGTCCATGTACTCCTGAACGATTGCCGGTAATGCATCGTAGTAGGGGTTACATGCCTCTCTTGCCTGGAAGAAGATATCCGGATTCTGAGCGGAACCTCTCTCGCAGGGATGGTTGGGATTTAACGCATGTTTGCGGAATGCTTCGATAGCATCCATGTCAGCCATATCCTTTAAGTCCTCGTAATCCCAGGTTTCAATCTTCTGAATCTCGTGGGAGGTACGGAAGCCGTCAAAGAAGTTGATAAAGGGAACCTTGCCCTTAATCGCTGCTAAATGTGCAACCGGGGTTAAGTCCATAACTTCCTGAACACTGGATTCGCACAGCATAGCGCAGCCAGTCTGGCGGCATGCATATACGTCAGAGTGATCACCGAAAATAGACAGTGCATGGCTTGCTACGGCACGGGCGGAAACGTTGAATACGCCGGGAAGCTGCTCGCCTGCAACCTTGTACAGGTTGGGGATCATCAGCAGTAAGCCCTGAGAAGCGGTGTAGGTGGTGGTTAATGCACCTGCTGCCAGGGAGCCGTGTACGGCGCCTGCTGCACCTGCCTCAGACTGCATCTCGGTTACCTGTACAGTGCGGCCGAAGATATTCAGTCTTCCGTCAGTAGCCCATTCATCCGTGTGTTCTGCCATAACAGATGAAGGGGTAATGGGATAGATAGCGGCAACGTCCGTAAACGCATAGGAAGCGTGGGAAGCAGCCTGATTGCCATCCATGGTTTTCATTTTTCTTGCCATTTTACTTTCCTCCTACAAATGTGAGTGGTGTTAGTTTGTCTCTCTTTGTTAAAAAAGAAACTGACCTGTTTATTATTATACCAATTTTTATATAAATTGCAAACGATATTGCCTATGTATACAAAAAAAAGCAGTGAAATATGACAGACAACTCTGTCATGTTCCACTGCCTGGGGGGGTTGTTCTGAAGCAATCTACATTTTAGCCAAGTCCAGCCCCCTATACACCGGGACCGGCCGGGCCCTGGCTTCCCGGGCCAGCCGGTATAGAGTCATTATTTGAGGTTCCCGGACCCGGAGGCAGGATGCTTCCTGTATCTGTCCCCGGACCGGCCGGTTCTATGGAACCTGTGCTTCCCGGACCCGGCAGATCACTTCCAGGACCGGAAATCTGGCCTTCATCCCCGGGGCCTGCCGGAATACTGGCCTCCGGCGCAGAAGTTGTTCCGCTGCTCTCGGAAGGCGCGCCTGTACCTGGAAGAACCGGTGTGCCATCCGGGTTGGTCTCAACAGGAAGTACCGGAGTACCGTCCGCATTGGTCTGTCCCGGAAGGGGAACCCATACGCCGGAAGTGTTCCGTTTTACAACAGGGGCGTGTCCCTTATAGCTGGAGGTATGATCCACGTCATCGCTGACCTTCTCTCCGTTCTTCGTCACTACCAGACGAACCTCCCACTGGCTGCCGGTGCTGCCTTTGCTCTCCACTACTTCCTGGCCTGGCTGTATGGACTGATCTTCCACATAGGTGGGAGCCGGTGGGTCCACATTTTTAGTCTTGGTAGATTTTAAATCGTATTTTATCCCTTCTTCCAAAATCGGAATCGCGTAGATGGAAACCGTACAGGTTAAATCCTTATAGGACGCCCGGATGCCGATTCCTGTGCTGGAGTTATTTTCAAAAACATAATCCGGACCGCCCCAGCTTACCGTTGCATCCATGCCCGGCGTTACATAAGAAGGCTCAAAGGTATGGGAACGGCGCACCGTAGTTTTTAAACCGCCGCGGACTACTGCATTGTAAAGAGTGGTAGAAACCTGGCAGACTCCGCCGCCGGTTTCCTGAACCACTTCCCCGTTGCTGTAAGCTGCCGCAGACTGATATCCCCTGGCCGTAGTACGCTCTCCTACTCTTTCGTTAAAGGAAAAGCTCTCCCCCGGAGCCAGCACTATGCCGTCGATGGCCTCACAGGCCAGCCGCACATTGGTATTTCTCTTACTGTTATTGGTGGTCTTGGTAGTATATTCGCTGATAGTCTTATATTTTTCCCTGGCTGTTGCCTCTGTAATCTCCGGTGTTACGGAGGTTACCTGAGCAGGAATCTTTACATCAAAATCCTTAAGGCTTAACGCTGCCATAATTGCGCTGGTAAGGGCCTCCTGATCTACCGCCTGGCCAGACTCTTCCCCGGTAAATACAAACTTACCGCTCTCTTTATCAAAGCTGCTGATAGATGCATTTTTAGCTGGCTTATCCCATTTGGCCGCCACAGCGCTAACCTCTGTGGCAATCCTCTCCTCCAGACCGCTGGTATCCAGTACATAGCTTTCCTTTGGCTCACCCTGATAGATTTCCTGCAAAAGCTGGTCTACCTTTGTCTCCATCAGATTGGGAATCTCTATGGTCTCCCCATTCCAGGTAACCGCCATATCCCACGGATATTCTTCTAAAATCTTCTCTCTGGCCGCTTCCCTGGAAAGACCGGTAATGGTTACATTCCCTACCTTCACTTCCTTTTGAAGCTCCGTCTCCGGAGGCGTTGTCTCAATGACAGGTTCTGTTTCTGAATCCGTCCTGCCTTTCAGGGCAAACACCCCAATACCAATTGCCACAATCAGAGCTACTCCCACAACAGCAATCCAAAAGTAATTAGGCCCCGGGCTCCTTCTGTGTCTTCCGCCCCTCCCGTGGGAAACAGGGGGTCTTCTATCGTAATTGTTATAGACTGCGCTGCTTCTGCCGGAACGGGCCCCGCTCCTTGATGAACCGCCGCTTCCTCTCCCGGCAGATCCGGAGGCTCTGGTCCGGCTGCCTGCTGATCCGGAGCTTCTGGTCCGGCTGCCTTCTGCTGCCGGCCTCCCCGATGCGGAGGCGCCTCTGGCTGTAGTTCTTCCATGAGAGCCGGCGGCCCGGCTTCTGCGATTTAATTCGTCCATATATTCACCTATTTTCAAATAACATTATCCTGTGTCATACAAGATGTAGTATACCACATTCTGTATAAAATGGAATGACAAATTTATTAAATTTTCAAGTTCAATTATTATTTTTTCGTTATAATTTACTTATTTCGTTAAACATGTTACTATTATATTACTATTGTATTTCAGGGAGGTTTCCTACTTATGTCATATATTGATCTCCATGTCCATTCCACCGCCTCAGACGGCACTCTTTCCCCTGCCCAGGTGGTAGAAGAGGCAAAAAAGGCCGGCCTGTCTGCCATCGCTCTGACGGACCACGATACTGTAAACGGAATAGAGGAAGCCCTTGATGCCGGCGAAAAAAACGGGGTCCAGGTCATTCCCGGAGTGGAATTGTCCTGTGTTTATCAGGGAAAGGAAATCCACATTCTGGGGCTCTTTGTCAATCATCGGGATCCGGATTTTACCTGCCAGCTGGATAAGCTTTTGTCTGTGCGGATTAAACGCAATCAGGAAATGCTCCGCCGTTTTCAATCTGACGGATTTGATATTACCATGGACACTTTAACAAAAGGCAATCCCCAAACCGTCATTACCCGCGCCCATTTTGCCAGAGCATTGGTGGACAGGGGCTACGCTTCTTCTATGGAAAAAGCCTTTCAAAATTATCTTCAATATGGCGGGAAATACTGTCTCCGCAAAGAGCTGATTACTCCGGAGCAGGCTATGAAGGTTCTCACCGGCAATCACGCCTTCCCGGCCCTGGCTCATCCTATGCTGTACCGTCTGGGATGGGAAGCCACAGAGGAGCTGATTGCCCATCTGACAGAGCTTGGTATGAAAGGCCTGGAAGTATACCACTCCTCCCACAATCCGTCTCAGAGCGGAAAGCTGCGTACTCTGGCCCGCCAGTATCACCTTTTCCCCACCGGGGGATCGGATTTTCACGGCGCTAACAAGCCGGACATTTCCATAGGCTCCGGCCGGGGAGGCCTGCGCCTGTCCCATCTGTTGCTGGAAGATATTCAGGCATTTGTCAGCTCCTGTTCTTAAGCCTGGAATAGACCGCATCCCGGAATAAGGCGTAAAAAACAGAGCAAAGAGGAATAAATATCAACATTCCCAAAATTCCCATAGCGCTTCCGCCGATTGTTACGGCTACCAGCACCCATATGGAAGGCAAACCTACAGATCCTCCTACTACATGAGGATAGATCAGGTTTCCTTCTATCTGCTGGAGTACAAAAAATACTATTAAAAACAGGAAGGCGTCAACAGGACTTGCCATCAGCATTAAAAACACTCCTACCGCGCAGCCGATAAAAGCTCCGAAGATGGGAATCAGCGCCGTAAAAGCAATGAGAACTCCAATAAGCACCGCATAGGGCAGCCGCAAAATCACCAGGGTCACAAAAAACATAGTTCCCAGAATCACGGCTTCCAGGCACTGTCCTGTGAGAAAGCTGCTGAATGTCTTTTCTGTCAGAGCAGCCACCCGGATCACCTGTTTCTCCCAGTACTCCGGCAGAAAAGCACGAATAATTTTTACGGCCTGTCCTGCCAGCGTCTCTTTTTGAAGGAGGATATAAACGGCAAATACCAGGCCGATTCCAAAGGAAGTTATCCCGCTTGCTATGGTAGCCGCGGCAGAAAAGGTGGTGGACAGAACGGAGCCCGCCCCGTTTTTCAGAAACTCTATAAGGTTCTGCATCATTTCCTGCCAGTCAATTTCAATCGTATTGATCCATGCCAGTATTTCCGGGTTATCAGAAAAGAGCTTTTCCATTCCGGCCTCAAACCCGGTGAAAAATGCCGGTACGCTCTCTCTTAAGGAATAGAGGGTTTTCCAAAGCTCCGGAATCACCACAATCATCACGGTCAAAAGCACTGCCGCCACCGCCGCTATTGCGGCGGCAAGGGCCAGGGGACGCTTAAGGCGGCTTTTCTCCTTTATGGGGAGCAGTTTTTCAATGTTACGCATAGGAACGTTGAGGATAAAAGCAATGGCTCCTCCCAATAAAAAAGGCAGCGCCATGTGAAGGCTCTCCCCTGCCAGGGCGAAAATCCTCCGATAGTTTACACCGGCTATTACAATAATTACGGTGAACACAATTAATCCCCGTAATTTTTTTATGGTTTCTTTACTTAATTCCATTCATTTCCTCCAAAAAAGCCGTTTCTATCTCTTCTTTTGTCCCGTTAAAATTGCCCTGAACAATCTGGCCGCTGCCTCCGCCCCGGCCGTTTAATCTGGTATTCAGCCTCTTTGACAGTTCTTTTATATCCACTTTCTCACTGCCCAGGGCATACTGATATCTTCCGTCCTTTTCTGAACAAACCAACACGGCATTTCCTCGTTTCTTTTGGTAAAGAGCCGTACAGAGTTCTCTTAACTGAATGGGCGCCAGGTCTTCTTTTATAACAAAAAGGGGCTGGTCTTGTTCCGGATAAAGGTCAGACCAGGCGTCAAACAGCTCCCGATACAGCTTGACTGCCAAGTAAGCCCTGGCCTGACTTTCCTCCTTCTGCTTTTCCACCGCCTCTGCCACTTCTCCTGCTTTTACTGACAACAGGTTGGAAATCTTAAGAATCTGCTTCTGTTTTCTGCCAAAGTCTGACAGGGCCCGGCCGCCGCATACCATAGTCATCCGGACGCCGCCCTTATAATTCATAATACTGGTGATTTTAATCAGGCCCACTTCCCCGGTGCTTTCCACATGGGTTCCGCAGCAGGCGCAGATATCCGCCTGCGGGATCTCCACAATACGGACTTCACCGCTTAATTCCTTTTTGCTTCGATAGGGAATCGCTTTAAGCTCTTCCGCCCCCGGATACCATACCTTTACAGGAAGATTCTGAAACACCACCTGATTGGCGGCATTTTCCATTTCTTCCGCCTCCTGCAAGGTCATAGGACCGTCAAAATCTATGGTTACCTCCTGAGTCCCCATGTGGAATCCTACATTGTTATAGCCGAATCTCTGATGAATCAGGCCGGATAAAATATGCTCTCCGGTATGCTGCTGCATATAATCAAACCGGCGTTCCCAGTCCACAATTCCTTCTGCCAGGCTGCCTGTCTCAATAGGTTTTAAAAGCTGATGGACAATCTGTCCATCCCTTTCATGGACATCTAATACCGGAATCCCTGCCAGAGTCCCTGTATCCCCAGGCTGTCCGCCTCCCTCCGGGTAAAAGGCCGTCTGGTTTAAGACCACGTCATACCCTTTCTTTCCCGGCTGGCAGGAAACGACTGTACACATAAAGGATTTCACATACGGCATCTCATAATACAGTTTCTGAATCATTTTTTCCTCCTCTTGACGTATCTGTCCGATGCGGGATTTGGCGTGGATTTTGACTTACAAGCGAGCTTGACATCAAAATCCATGCCAAATCCCCCGCCGTCTCAACTATTGCGGATATTATACTACGATTCAAATTTTCCGTAAACATAGAAATCCTGAATTTTTTCTAAATTCAGGAAACAGTGACAGGCAGGGCGACATATGATGGAGTGTAATCAAAATTGTTGGAGGATTCAACTATGAGCGATGTTGCTGCTACAAACTGCGGATGCGGATGTGAGTGTGGGAACGTAGGAGGAAATGGATGCAACCTGATTTTCCTGATTCTGATTCTGTGCTGCTGCGGCGGCTGGGGCGGAAATGGAAACAGCTGCGGAAATAACTGCGGATGCACCTGCGGCGGCGGCTGGGGCGGAGACTGCCTGTGGATTTTAATCCTGCTGTGCTGCTGCGGCGGTTGGGGCGGAAACGGCGGTTTCTGCTGCTAATCAAGTACATCCCCTGGCAGAACCTCCTTTCTCCACAAAAGGCGGTTCTGCCTTTTTGCTATGAACACTTGGCGGAGCAATCGGCTTTCCTATGCTGCAGGCTGCGACTGCTCCGTTTATCCTTACCTCTCCCCTACAGCTTTTGCCGGCCGTGAGCCCATGCTGCAGCGTCCGCCTTTATATCCTTGATTTCTCCTTCTTTCATTTCTCTGTTCCTTTTGTCTCATACATTCATCATCTATTTCATAAACAGCATTGCCGTCAATAATCAATCGATTGCAAATCATCATAATTTAAAAACCTCCTGTTCACTCTATACTATATGCAGCAGGTATGAATTCCTCTCCCCCTGCATAGGTTTAACCAAGAACAAAAAAAGGACCGGGACAATGGCTGAACACTCGGATATTAAATTTACTGATTTTGATTATTGGAGCAGCGATCCCCATCTTCAGATGTTAAAGGCAGCCCTGCCTTTTATGCAGGTCTCCCAGCAGCGGACCATTTCCATTCTGGTACGCTTTCAGGAGCTTTTTCATACCATGGATCTGTATGGCTTAGCGGAGGATCCGGCTATGGAAATCTGCGCTCTGGACAGGACCTCTGCCTCTCCCATGGATATGCTGATGGCGGTAAAGCCTTTTGCGCCCTCTAAGGAGCAGGATTTTATTGATGTAATGATTAATTTTATTCAGGGGTTTCAGATCCGCCGGGGGTATCAGGAAATGCAGGGAACTTCCGGCGAGGAGGATGAGGCAAACGGCGGCTTTTCCGGGTTTCCCCTGGAACAGCTGAAAAGCTTTCTCTCTCCCCAGCAGCAAACCCAACTGGAAAATATTCAGATGGTGATGCAGGCTTTGCAAATGATTTAACTTTTGCAGATACTTTATAAAAGGAGTGGCTACATATGGATTTTAACTGGAAAGACGATCCCAGGCTTAAGGACATGGACGCAAAAAAGCTTGAATACTTAAATGAATTTGCAGACCGGGTCCGCAAGGCCCCTAAGGATCAGCTTATGGCTACCTTTCTGTCCCTGAACATGGAAGCTTCCCAAAAAGGGATTCAGTTTACGGATCAGGAAACAGAGCTGTTGGTCTCCATTCTTACTGCAAATATGAGTCCGGCTGAAAAAAAGCGTCTGGATACCTTAAAGATGTTATCCAGACGGCTGGGCGGCGGCCAGGGAAAGCGGAATGGAAGACGTGCCGGAAAGTAGGCTTTTCCCCGAAAAATTACGGTGAAAGTGGCAAGGCCCGCCGCTTTCGCCCTAATTTTTCGTTCTGAGCCAGCTGTAGCCCTGCCAGTACTTTTATCGTTTCAAGACTCTTGTCAATATAACTTTACAGCAGCTTCTCCCTCATTTCCTCCCCTGTCATGTTTGCCAAATAGGCCGGCGCAACATCGAACACGGTTTTGCAGCCTGTCCCTCCGTCCTCTGCCATCCGGTACACAGCCCGGGCATAGGCGGCAATGACGCTGGCAGTAAATTCCGGGTTGGAATCCAGCTTTAAGCTGTACTCAATAATGTGGCCGTTCTCCCCATTCCAGCCGGTCCTTCCGGTACGGAACACAAAACCGCCATGGGGGATACCTGCGTGATCCCGCATCAGCTCCTCCTGGGAAATAAAGTGTACCGTGGTGTTGTAATCGGCAAAATAGTTGGGCATGGTCTTAATTTCCTTCTCAATCCTTGCCAGGTCAGCTCCCTCCTCTGCTACCACAAAGCACTCTCTGGTATGTTTTTCCCTGGTGGTAAGTTCCGGGTTCTCACCTTTTCTCACGGCATTCAAGGCCTGGGGAACCGGGATAGTGTACTGCCTTGCATCCTTCACTCCTTCGATGCGGCGGATCGCATCAGAATGTCCCTGACTTACTCCTTTGCCCCAGAAAGTATAATCATGGCCTTCCGGCAAAATAGCGTTGGCATAAAGACGGTTTAAAGAAAACATTCCTGGATCCCAGCCTGCGGAGATCAGTGCCACATGGCCGCCTTCTTTTGCCGCCTGATCTACGGCTTTAAAGTGTTCCGGAATCTTCGCATGGGTATCAAAGCTGTCCACCACATGAAACAGCTTTGCCATCTCCGGAGTCTGAACAGGCAGATCCGTGGCGCTGCCGCCGCAGAGAATCATTACATCAATTTTCCCCTGCCAGTCCTTTGCCTCCTCTGTCCGGCAAACCTTTGCCCCCTGAGTCAAAACCTGCAAGCTCTCCGGATCTCTTCTGGTAAAAACTGCCGCCAGTTCCATGTCTGTGTTCTGCTTTACGGCACACTCAATGCCTTTTCCCAGATTTCCGTATCCCATAATTCCAATTTTGATTGTCATATAAATCCTCCTTTTCATGTAGAAAAGGCCGCCCACTGCCCGCCTGGTATTCCCGGGCGGATCTGTGCAACGGCCTTGTTGCTCCTGATTATTTCATAACAATATTGATAATCTTACCCGGAACGTAAATTTCTTTTACGATGCTGCCGGTAAGTTTATCGGCGATAGCCTTCTTTCCTGCCCCCAGGGCCTCCTCCCTGGATGCGTCTGCCGGGATGTTTACAATGCCGCGGGTCTTACCGTTTATCTGAATGGCAATCTCGATCTGGTCGTCCTTCATGGCTTCCTGATCACACTCCGGCCACTGGGCGTGGAATACGCTGTCCCTGCCGCCCAGCTGCTCCCACAGTTCCTCGCCAATATGGGGCGCAAAGGGAGCTAACAGGATGGCAAAGGTGCGTAAGGTCTCTTTGTCGATCCCTCCCTCTTTCTTGGCGAGTTCCATCAGCTTGTTGTTATACTCCATGAAACCGGATACCACCGTGTTCAAGCTGAACTGGGAAAATCTCTGCTCAATATCAAATATCAGCTTGTGGCGCAGCTTTACCATCTCTTTGGTCTCTTTTACATCCTTGTCCTTGTTGTCCATTACCAGATTCCAGAAGCGGTTCAAAAATCTGGCTACGCCCTCGATTCCCCGGTCATCCCACTCGGCATCCAGTTCCGGCGGGCCTACAAACAGCTCGTAAAGGCGAAGGGCATCGCAGCCGTAATCCCGCACCAAATCATCGGGGGAAACTACGTTTCCTTTGGACTTACTCATCTTAATACCGTTTTTGCCGTTGATCATTCCCTGGTTAAACAGCTTGGTAAAAGGCTCGTCAAAGTCTACCACTCCAATGTCGTGGAGGAATTTGGTGTAGAAACGGGAATATAACAGGTGGAGAACCGCATGCTCTACACCTCCGATATACATGTCAACCGGAAGGTATTCTTTGGCTTTCTCCCTGGATACCAGGGCCTCATTATTTTTATTATCCACATAACGCAGGAAATACCAGGAAGAGCCTGCCCACTGAGGCATGGTGTTGGTCTCTCTTTTTGCCGGGCTGCCGCAGCAGGGACAGGTGGTATTCACCCATTCGTCAATGGCCGCCAAAGGTGATTCGCCGGTACCGGTAGGCTGATAGCTTTCTACATCCGGCAGGGTTAAAGGAAGCTGATCCTCGGGCACCGGGACATTGCCGCACTTGGGGCAATGAATAATGGGAATGGGCTCTCCCCAGTATCTCTGGCGGGAGAATACCCAGTCGCGAAGCTTGTAGTTGACCGTCTTGCGGCCAATGCCCATCTTTTCAATCATGACGGGGGCTTCTTTCTTTAGTACCGCAGACTCCATACCGTTCCAGTCGCCGGAATTGATCATTGTGCCGGAAGCCTCTGTATAGGCTTCGGTCATATTTTCAATTTCCTTACCATCTTTGGCAATTACCTGGATAATAGGAATGTCAAATTTTTTGGCAAATTCAAAGTCCCTGTCGTCATGGGCCGGTACACACATGATAGCGCCGGTGCCATAGTCTGCCAGTACGTAATCAGACAGCCAGATGGGTGTCCTTTTGCCGTTTAAGGGATTGATTGCATAGGATCCGGTAAACACGCCGGTTTTTTCCTTGGCCTGCATACGATCTACATTAGACTTCATGGAAGCTTCAAAGATATACTTTTCTACTGCATCCCTGGTCTCATCTACAGCCAATCCTTTGGCTAATTCATGTTCCGGAGAAAGTACCATAAAAGTAGCTCCGTGAAGGGTGTCAGGACGGGTGGTGTAGACGGTAATCTTCTCGTTTCTTCCCTCTACCGGAAACTCTACTTCCGCGCCGTAGGATTTGCCGATCCAGTCGGTCTGCATCTTTTTCACCTTTTCCGGCCAGTCTAATTTGTCCAGGTCGTTTAACAGCCTCTCTGCATAGGCAGTAATCTTTAACATCCACTGGCGCAGATTTTTCTTGGTAACCGGCGCGCCGCAGCGCTCGCAGCAGCCGTTTACCACCTCTTCGTTAGCCAGGCCCGTTTTACAGGAAGGGCACCAGTTGATGGGGAATTCCTTCTCATAGGCCAGGCCTTTCTTGAACATCTGAACAAAAATCCACTGAGTCCATTTATAAAATGCCGGATCCGTGGTGTTTACCTCCATGTCCCAGTCATAGATAGCGGCGATCTCATGCATCTGGCGCTTGATATTTGCCACGTTTTCTGCGGTGGATTTGGCCGGATGTACCCCCATTTTAATGGCGTAGTTTTCCGCCGGAAGGCCAAAGGCGTCCCACCCCATGGGATGGATCACATAGTGGCCCTTCAGCATCTGGTAGCGGCTCCAGGCATCTGAAATCACATAGCCTCTCCAGTGGCCTACATGAAGTCCGCTGCCGGACGGATAGGGAAACATATCCAGACAGTAGTATTTGGGCTTTTTGCCGTCATTGACATTGATGGGATTCTTCTCCCAGTTGGCGCGCCATTTTTTTTCGATGGCGGTATGGTTGTACTGTGCCATTATTTAACACTCCTTTTCCTATGATACAAAAAAACCCCTACGTCTCCAGCTCTCGCTATAGAGACGCAAGGGGAATCCTTACGCGGTACCACTCTACTTCATACTTACCGTATGCTCTCGTTGCAGGGCAATTGCCAGTCAATGACAACAAACCCTATTCTCGTATAACGGACGATAACCGGCGGCGCTTACTTGCCTGGCAAAATCTGTCCAGGGTTCAGCGCGCTACTCTGGGGCCAGTTCAAAACGGTTTTGCATCCGCCTCGCACCATCCGGCGGCTCTCTGTGTGCTTTCCCGATTCTACTACTCCCCGTCACAGTATTTAAACTGTTTTTAAATCTAACACAATTCCTCCGGCATGTCAACCCCGTTTTCTGCGGGACCGTCTAAAAGCCTTCCTCTGTAATCAAACCGGGAACCATGGCAGGGGCAGTCCCAGGATTTCTCGTCCGGATTCCATTCCAACTGGCAGCCCATGTGGGGGCATTTTATGCTGACCACATACAGCTCCCCATCCTCGTCCCGGCAGGCTCCTGCCTTCTGGCCCTCAATCTCCACAATGCCGCCGTGACCTGCAGGCAGTTCTTCCAGAGGAATCTCCGGCTTTTGGAATACCCTTCTCCCCAAATCTTTGGCGGCGTGGACGCCGTCTGAAAGAAAACTGGCGGCTGAAGCAGAAGGGGTAAACCGCTGGGGAGAAAATACTTCCCCCTCCTCATTTTCTCTTCCCAAAATCTCATTGGAAATCAGCCTGGCCGCCGCCATGGAGCTGGTCATCCCCCACTTTCCAAAGCCTGTGGCCACATACCAGTTGGGCGTCTCTGCTGAAAACCGGCCAATATAGGGAACCCCGTCTAGGGTCATGCAGTCCTGGGCAGACCAGTGGGCATATTCGCAGGAATCCGGCCAGAATTCTTCCGCCTTCCTGCGAAGCATTTGGTATTTTCCTCCGCTTTTGTTTTCCCCTGTCCGGTGCTTGCCTCCGCCCAAAATCGTCATATTCTGAAATCCCCGAAAGGATAACCCGTCCTCATCCGCTCCCAGATACATGCCTGAGGGGGCCGTCTTATTTTTCAGGGCCAGACAGTAGCTGCGCTCCTGATGCATCCGAAGGAAATAGTAGCCGGGGTGCAAAAGGAACGGGTAATGTCCCGCAAAGACAATCTGATCCGCAAAGACCCGGCCCTGTTTTGTGAACAGGCAGTTTTCCTCTGCCTTCAAAACCCTGGTATGCTCATAGATGGTAAGCTTCTCTGCCAAAGCTTGTAAAAACATCAGAGGGTGAAACTGAGCCTGTTCCTCAAACCGCACAGCGCCGGTTATGGAAAAAGGCAGATCCTTTGGTTCTTCCGGATTTTGGGTAAAGGATGCAGGAAGTCCCAGACTTTTTGCCGCCTGCGCTTCTTTTAAAAGCTTTTCTCCCATCTCCCCATTTTCTCTGGTATAAAGATAAGCAGGCCGTTTCTCAAAAAAGCAGGGAATATTCTGTTCTCTGACTATTCGCTGGTACTCTGAGACAGCGTTCTGGTTGGCGCTGGCATAGGAGGCCGCCTTCTCTCTCCCAAAGGTTTCCAAAAGCTTGTGATAGATCATACCATGCTGGGAGGTGATTTTTGCTGTAGTATTCTGGGTCTGGCCGCTTCCCACGGTCTCTGCCTCCAGCACCACGGTTTTCACTCCCTGAGACTGGAGAAACCAGGCTGTCAGGATTCCTGCCAGCCCGGCTCCGATTACTGCTGCGTCTGTATGGACATCCCCGGCAAGGATTTTCTCCCTGTCAGGGATTGGTGTTTTCTCTTCTTCTATTGTTTTTTTCCATATGGATTCCATAGGATACCCGCCTTTCTGAACCAGGGCATTTTATCTCCCGGGCCTCTGGCGGTAGTATGGACGGATTCAGCCGGTTTCATACTGAACCTGCATGCACGCCGCCTATTGGCGGCGGACTTTCACGGTAAATGCCAGAATCCGGCTTCGTCCATATTTTATATCTTGCGGCATTTCTTACCCGTCAATCTCCACCTGACACATTTTCATAGCCTCCAAAGCGTTTTTATGGCTCTCAGGAGTTACTCCGGCACAGCATTTGGCATCTACCCGGATCCGGGCCTCCGGCAGGGCAGCCTTTAATAAAAGGGCATTGGAAATGACGCAGATATCGGTGCACAGACCTGCCAGTTCTACTTCCTCATAGCCTTTCCCCGCAGCCCACTCCGCCAGAGCCATGCTTCCAAAGGTATTTTTCTCAAAATACCGCCCCTTAAAGTCCCCCAGCTCTTCACACAGCTCCCACCCGTCCGTATCTACGATACAGTGAGGAACCGGAAGCTTTTTGCCTTCCTGGGTGTCCAGGTAATTTTCCTCATGAGTATCCAGCGTAAACGCCACATCCCAGCCTTCCGCCTGGCATTTTACCACCTTCTCTCTAACACCGGGGACAATGGCCCGGGCCTCTTCCGTTCCAAGGCTTCCGTCAATAAAATCCTTCTGCATGTCCACTACTACTAATAACCGCTTCATAATGTCCTCCTTCTGCCACCGCCCGGATTGGGGGATAGCCATTCTATGCTGGTATCACTCTTCATTTTCTAAAGATCTTTCCCGAAAACTTTTTGCCCAGGAAAGCCGGTCCGCAGCTTTCCCTTCCTCTCCTTCTCTGGTAGGCTGATAATAGGCCTTCCCCACAAGGCTGTCCGGCAGGCACTGAATCCGGGCAATCTTTTCTTTTGTATCATGGGCATATACATAGCCTTGTCCATAGTCCAGGTCTTTCATCAACCCTGTAGGCGCATTGCGGATCACCAGCGGCACCGGCTCTGAAAGCATATTCAGGGCGTCTGCCTTGGCGGCCTCATAAGCCTTGTAAGCAGAATTGGATCTGGGCGCCAGGGATAAATAAATCACTGCCTGGGCAAGATTTACATTGCACTCCGGCATTCCCAGGAAATGGCAGGCCTGATAAGCTGCCACTGTAAGGGAGAGAGCCGCCGGATCCGCCATTCCTACGTCCTCGCTGGCAAACCGGATAAGGCGTCTGGCCACATACAGCGGATCCTCCCCTGCCTCCAGCATCCGGGCCAGCCAGTAAACCGCCCCGTCCGGATCACTGTTTCTCATAGACTTATGGAGAGCAGAGATCAGATTGTAATGCTCTTCCCCCTTTTTGTCATACAACAGGGATTTGCGGCTGATACACTGCTCCAGGATTTCTCTGGTTACAATGGTTTTTTCCCGGGTTATCTCCCCGTTATTTACCGCCATTTCCAAAGTATTTAAAGCCGTTCTGGCATCTCCGTTTGCAAACCGGGCAATGGCCTCCAAAAGGCTGTCGGAAATCTCCACCTCCAGATATCCAAATCCTTTTCGACTTTTTAAAGCCCTTTTTAAAAGTTCAGTTAAGTCCTCCTCTGTCAGGGCCTGAAGGACAAAAACCTTGCATCGGGACAAAAGCGCGGCATTGATCTCAAAAGAAGGATTCTCCGTGGTGGCCCCGATTAAAATAATGCTGCCTTTCTCCACATAGGGAAGGAATGCATCTTGCTGAGCTTTATTAAACCGATGAATCTCGTCTACAAATACTAATGTTTTAAGACCTGAGCGGCGGGCAGTTTCCGCCTTTACCATAACCTCTCTGATCTCCTTAATCCCACTGGTGACGGCGCTGAAATTGACAAAATCTGCATGGGTTCTCTCCGCAATAATGCTTGCCAGAGTAGTTTTCCCCACCCCCGGAGGTCCCCAGAATATCATGGAAGAAATTTTATCCTCATCGATGAGCCGCCGCAGCACTTTTCCCTCTCCAACCAGGTGTTTCTGACCTGCAAACTCATCCAGATTTTCCGGTCTTAACCGGCTGGCCAAAGGGCTTTCTACCTCCTGGTAGTCAAACAGAGACATCTGTTCCAAATCCGTTCACCTCCCCATGGTTAAAGACTGAAGGCAAATTCTACTAAACTTATAAGTAAAAAGAAAATAACTCCAAAATTCCCGAAAATAATCCCCAGCCGTTTTTTTACTGTCATTGCAGGAGCCGACCATTCATAAGGAGTCTGATAAAAATGGAGCTTTTTCCAGTAGACAATCAGCAGCACCATACCGCCTACAGAAGCTCCCAGATAGAGAAGCTCGTAGCCTAAAAGTACCAGAATCCCCATTATCCCCATTATTCCCGGAAGGCTTCCCCATTCCAACAGGCCCATCAGCAGAACACTTCCCATAAAATTCACCAGCATATGGAGAATAATGGTATTTCGCACTTTTCCGGTCCGCACGTAAATATATCCGAAAATCATCCCCAAAGCAAAGGCATAGAAAAACTGATAAAAATTACCGTGAAGCAGTCCGAAGAAAAAGCCGGAAACAATCACCGCAGTCTTTTCTCCAAATATCAAAATCCGATCAATAACCAGCTTTCGCATCAGCAGCTCTTCCACCACCGGGCCGGTTGCCACCATAGTGAGGAAAGCTACCGGAAGGCTGGAGCTCTCTACTATCTCCTCCACGGCATTTGAGCTGGTTCCGCTTCCAAAGAGAAGCATAAAACCTCTGCCAATCAGATTTCCGGCCATCATGGTTCCCACGCATATGAGAAAAACCACCGCCCAGACATCCCAGGACCATTTCTCACAAACCCGCTCCGGCTTTGGATAAGAGACAGTTCGAAAGATCCCTGCAGCAGCCGGAAAAGCAATCAGATACATAGCAACACTGCCAATCAAAAGCTGGATATCCATATCCACGAAATCCAATTCCAGCGCCAGGAAAATCCCTGCAATCAAATACTGAGCCAACACCGCAAAGATTAAAAAACCGGCGCATGCCAGGCCTACCCGTGAAAAAATCCGTTTCCAATCTCTTTCGTTCATCTGCGTCCTCCATATTTCTGTCCCATCGCATGCATTCTCACTAGGCTCGATAAGACCTCGCCAAGTGTTCATAGTATACCATGGATACTAAGCTCGAAAACACCTCACTAAGTATCCAGGCATGCATTCTCACTAGGCTCGATAAGACCTCGCCAAG
>CAJUJM010000084.1 GCA_910586755.1 uncultured Lachnospiraceae bacterium | reverse complement strand
CCCAGCGAATCAGCAGATTGCTTGATGAGCTTGGAAGGGAAGAGATACGCCGCTCTTATTTCAAAGCCCACATAAAGTGGCTGAAGGAGTATGTCTGCGATGACCCTGCCATAATCATCGACAGTACAGGCCTGCCTAATTCCATAAAAATGAATATGACGCAGATTAGTAACCACAACGGCAAAATCAGCAATGAAGCCAGGATGGTCACCGCAATACAACGAGACAGCGGGTACCCTATTATGTTCCGCGCTGTTCCCGGAAACATTGTCGACGTAACAACTTTATCTACCACAATAACCACCCTTGCCGAGTATGATGTGCAAACCGATCTGGCCATGCTTGATGCCGGATATGTGTCATTGGAAAATATGAAATCTCTTTTTTCGGCTGGTATAGAATTTGTTGCACGTCTTCCCGAAAAGAACAAGGATATCTACAACAGTGTTCTGGCTAAAGGGCTGGACGGTTTAAAGCGTTCCGAAAACCTGGTTGAATTTAACGGGCGTTACGTTTATGCAAAGCAGGTGGAATGCCCTGTTGACAAACATACGGCATATGCATATTTATGTTACGATGTCGACGCATCAGGCGACGAAAACCACAAAGCGATCAAATATTCCCACAAGAAAAGGAAAAGCGAGTGTGAAATGCATAAGTAAGCGGCAAATAATCGGCGTCTATAAAAGGAGCACTGCCTGTGATATCGTACAGTTAGAGCTCCTTGATAATTAAATAGTCGCAAAAGTACCATCGTATCTGAGATTTTTGCTTCTTTTGAAACTTCGGTACGGAGCATTAGCCCACAAGCAACTGCTTCCAGGCTCTATGCTTATTATGCAGTTAGACCATTGCCCTCTGGCATTCCTGCGTTCCGGTCTCTTTTCCGGGGTGTCCTTGGACGCTCTGGCTCTGGAAACAGCTGTCCATACAATGATTGGCGTTGCTGCTGTTTCTTCTCTTCATACGTCCTGTAGGCTTCTGACCAGGGCATCATATCAGCCATGAAATCTTTATCGCCTCTCATCCGGCGCAGTGGTATCTGCTCAAACAGGTATTGGAGATAGATGAGGATATTCGCCTGGTTTGCTTTCGCTGTTTCTACTATAGAATACATGATGGCATTTATCTTTGCTCCATTTATGGTATCCGCAAACAGCCAGTTTGCCCGGCCAACCGAGTAGCTGCGGATGACCCGTTCCACATGTCCGTTATCACAGGGAATGTTTCCGTCTGTTAGGAACCGGCGCAGGTTTTTCTCCTGGTTAAGGGCATAGGTAATGGCCTTTTTCATCCTGTCTGAGAATACATTGTCCGATCCTTCCAGGAAATGGATATATTCAAAGAAAGCATCCACTTTGGGCGCAACGTTTTCTTCCCTGGCAATGGTCCGTTCGTCTGCAGTTATTTCCTTCAGTTTATTCTCTTCCTGGTAGATCCCGCGGATCAACAGGAGTGCCTTGGTCTCTGGAAGCGCCGTAAGCTCATCATCATTCATGGCAGCGACATTCTGTACAAAAAACGCTTCCGCAAAATACCGCCGGCAATGCATGAAGCAGCCAGTTGTAAGGATGTCCCCGCCGCTTTCCTCTTCCAGTACCCGGTAAGAAATATAGGCGTCACAGGTGATATAGCCAAGGAATTCCCGGAAAAAATGGCGCAGATGGTCCGTCCCTCGTGTTTCTTCATAGCAGAAGATAATGACAGGGGGGCAGTCTGTCAGTTCACTGCTGGTATGAACCCAGAGAAAGCTCTTATGTCCGGGGCCATACCCATCTTTATTTACCTGGATATAGGTTTCGTCACACTGGGTATACCTGTAACCCACAAGCAGCTGTGTCATAAATTCATAGACCTCTTCACAGACTTCCGGTACAAGTGCGCCTACCCAGTTTATGATGGTCTGTTTGGCCAGGGCGATGCCCTGCATCCGGTAATCCAGTGCCTGTCTGTAAAAAGGCAGGCCCAATGCAAACTTCCTGTAAAGGATGTCTGCTATAATGGTGCAGGATACGGAGCTTTTGTCGATCAGGGGGTTCCTGTATGGGATGGTAAACAGGTCATGTTCCAGGCCTACAGAAACAACAGGCGTATAAACCACCTGTGTATAGTAAGGCGTATCCAGCTTCATGAGTTGTTTGTGTTGGTGCCAGTAGGCGATTCTCCAGTTGTTTTCGCCATACTGTTCATTCAGCGCGTCTACATCCAGGTCATATATGATCTGCCGGGGCAGTTTCCCAAGGGAATCAGCCAGGCCGGGGTTCTTTTTTGTATGCCCGCCCCCGGCGCCCTGCCCGCCCTTATGGCTTTCAAAATCAATCACCCGGGTCCTGCGTTCCTTCGCGGGGCCGGCATCCTCCGCTGTGTCCTCATCTACCGGTTCTTCCTCCGGATTGTCCAAAGCGTCAAGCAGGGCGGGGAAGCCTTCCGTCTTGCGGCCGAAGATAGATTTTGTCCTCAGGGCATTTTTCTCGATCTCTTTTTCCAGGAGTTTCTTTAATTCCTCATTCTCACGGACAATGGCGGCATATTTCCCGTTTAATTCCGAAAACTGGATATGTGCCTCCGTGCTGATCCTTTCGTTTTCAAACTGGATCATCCTCAGCTGGGACAGCTCATCATAAAGGGAGACAGCAAGGGAGCGCAGGGTATCCGTATCGAATTGTTTGATCTGGTCAATAAAAGTATCCCTGTCTGCCCTCATTGTACTCCCTCCCGATAGGATTCAGTCCGAAAGCCTCTGGCACAGCGCCTCCAGTGTTTTCAGAACATCCTGCTTTTCCTTGAGCAATGCCCGGTTCTCTGCTTTCAGCAGCCGGATCTGCTCGTCTTTCTCGGCAATGACCCGGATGTGCTCTGTGATTGGCTCCGGGGAACCGTTTTCTTCCTGTTTCCTGCCGGAACCCTTCTTCCTCCCGCTTTTTCCGGTGGGGACGATCTCGCCGGTTTCCTCATCCAGCTTCCCAATCAGTTTCCTGCGGGACCTGGGCTGCTTCTTTTCCTTGTCCCAATACGACTCTGATTCATAGACATAGGTCGTGCCGCTTCGTTTGTCTTTGAGCTTTACTAATGACATATGGGATCCCTCCTTTGTAGTTATAATTATATCATATACCTATGCTAATGTCAATGCAATAGTTATAAATTATTTATAAAATATAACTATCATCACGCAAAATAAAGGCATGGGAATTCCACATGCCATCACTATCTTTTCCGTCTGCTTTTGGGGTCTGTCACAGGAGGGACCCGTTTGGGCCCAACAGAGGGATCAATGGAAAAGCCATCCATCAGCCTTTTAAATTCCTCTATGGTAATGCTTCTGGCTTCCTGTGCGGTTCTTGGCCACTGGAAGCATCCGTCTGCCAGCCGGATATACAGAAGGATGAATCTGTCCCCGGTCCAGAGGAGTCCCTTGATCCGGTCGCGTCTGGTGCCGCAGAACAAGAATAAGGTATCTTTTTCTAATGGATCAAGGCCGTACTTTAACCTCACCATGGCAGCCAGTCCGTCAATCCCTTTACGGAGATCGGATCTGCCTGTTGCCAGAATGAGCTTTGAGAAGGTAAAACCGTTTTCAGTCAGCATATTTTAACACCCTCAATACTATGGAAAGTTGTTTTTCATCTACACCGTCATTGAAATCTATGGAAAAGCCCCCACACCGGATGCTGATGGAAGGGTGGGCACCACAGGCCTCGATTGTTTCTTCACACCGTTGTCCCGTTATTCCCGCAGGGGAATCTTGTATAGAGGGAAGTTCAACAAAACCCACTTCATTATTCGATGGGATAGAGGATGGGCGTTGTGGGGGCTGTGCCTCACATTGATCAAGGAGGTACTCCCTGACCCGTTTCTGCCACCGGAAGAAAGACGTACGGTTAATGCCGTGCATAGCACACCATTCTTCTTTACCCATTCCACTTTTTGCCTGCTCTTCAATCACAGGAATCCATTTCTTTATACGTAGTTCCATTACTCTTGGATCCATAACAAAAGTCTCCTGTCTGATAGTATTTTAGAACAATACTACCAGAATAGGAGACTAATTATAAGACGCCGATTATTTACCGCTTACATTACATTGTTGTTCTTGAAAAGTAAAGCCACCCATGAATTACTCCCACAGCAAATCACAGGTGGCTACACAAGTAAGCCCTGCTGTAAAAAGCTGTTTTTTTATTTGCTTCAGCAGAGCTTCAAGTATTTAATTTTAGATACATATATTAGCGCTTATTTAATATATACATTAATGAAATGTAAATTCCGAATGTCTTGGCTTATTTATAGCACTAATCTTCACAACTCCTAAGCCGCTCAATAATGCTTTGCCCCTGCGTCCTTTGGTAGATAAGCATAGGAGCCGTCATACACAAGATAAGCACAATGCCAAGTAATATAAGATTCCTTATCCACGGAACCGTAAACGAAATCCTGTAAGCAGCCGTCATAT
>CAJUJM010000083.1 GCA_910586755.1 uncultured Lachnospiraceae bacterium | reverse complement strand
TGTTACTATTTTTTCGCCTCCCTCCCGGCTATCCACGCAAAAAAGCCGCCCGTTTTTTCATGCCGGACGGCTTTCTGCGTAATGTGATAGCTCAAATAATATTTTTTTGTGGTTGCTGACTCCGAAAAGCCTTGATATTACAGTGTTCCTATTAAAACTCATTCATATGCTTTGTAGGTATCTGCAATTTTCTCAATATCCTCCTCCGTCAATTCACGCAGCTTCCGGCTTACCATTGTTCCCATTTTTCGCGCATCAATAAACAGCGTCTTCCCGGGCTGTTTCTTCTGCTTATTTAAGAACCACAGAGATACCGGGATCTGGGTGGTATAGAAAAGCTGGGTAGGCATTGCCACAATGCACTCTACCAGATCCGCATTAATAATATTCCGGCGGATATCCCCCTCTCCGCCAGATTGGGAAGAAAGAGAACCATTCGCCAGCACCATGCCAATTCTTCCGGCAGGAGCCAGATGATAAATCATATGCTGCAGCCATGCAAAGTTGGCATTACCAGCCGGAGGCATCCCATACTGCCAGCGAATATCATCTTTCAGCCTGTCTGCTCCCCAATCCGAGAGATTAAAGGGAGGATTTGCCATAATATAGTCCGCTCGCATGGTGGGATGGCGATCCTCCAGGAATGTATCTGCCGCATAACCCCCAAGATCCGGCTCAATCCCGCAGATTGCCAAATTCATCTGGGCCATCTTCCATGTGGTGGGATTAGAGTCCTGACCATAAACAGAAATGTTATTGATATTACCGCTGTGATTTTCCACAAAACGGGCTGACTGCACAAACATCCCCCCGGATCCACAGCAGGGGTCATATACACGCCCCTTAAACGGCTGGAGCACCTCTACAAGGGTACGGACAACACACGATGGTGTGAAGAATTCTCCGCCCCTCTTTCCCTCCTGCTCTGCGAACATAGACAGACAGTATTCATAGGCGCGGCCTAAAATGTCCTTCTCATTGCCATGTTCGATCATCTGAATATTGGTAAACAGATCCACCACATCTCCCAGACGGCGCTTGTCCAGCTCCGGGCGAGCAAAATTTTTCGGAAGGATGTCCTTCAGACGCTTATTTTCTTTTTCAATGGCCCTCATGGCATCATCAATCATTGTGCCAATCTCCGGGGTGTGGGCCTTTACTGCAATCTCATTCCAACGGGCTCCGGCAGGAACGAAAAAAATTCTCTCAGAGATGTATTCATCCATATCCTCTTCAAAACCATCTCCCTCTGCCACCAATGCCTGATATTTCTCTTCAAAACGGTCAGAAATATACTTTAGAAAAATAAGGCCAAGGACTACGCTCTTATATTCGGATGCATCTATATTTCCCCGAAGCACGCAGGCAGCATCCCATATCTGCTTTTCAAAACCAATTGCGGCTGTGTTTTTATCCGCCATCTTTATTTACCTCCATACTCTGTCTTATCCGCAGAATCATCTCTCACATTTACCCAATAAGAACCCTTTTTCCTTCAAATGCAAAGCCATATTTTCTAATCCGCTCTTCACAAATACCTTCCGCCACCAACGCTGCTTTATAGTCCATGGTATCAATTTGCCTCAAAGCCGCCCTTACTGTATCCTGAAGATCTTTCTCTTCCATCTGGTCATGAACTTTAAATTCCAAAATAATTGCATCATCTTCATTCTTTCGCGGCTTTAATACTACATCATATCTGCCAAATCCACTCTCTCGATTAGAAGTAATGATATATCGATCCGCCAATTCTACCATAAGTCCCAATACAAATCCATGATAGAAGCGTTCTGGCTCTGACCCTGAAGGACGATTTCCAGAATCAAAATAACTGAATGTGGTAAGAGCAATCCGATTCATATATGCGTTCATCTCTTTTTTGTTCCCTTGCAGCAATGCTTTAATAAACCCATTATATTCCCGCATTGACTGGCCAAACCAATCGTGTATCATTCTCTCAAACATGAGCCTGACTTCTTTATTGGTTAATGCCAGTTCATATTCCTCTTTCCCCAGCGCCTCATTAAATTCAAACTTAACCACCTTCAAATATCCACTTGCCAGGAAAAGACTCCAAACAGCGGTTTCATTGTGGTCTAATTGACTAAAACTAATCTGCTCATCTAATTCTATAGAAAGTTTGCCGTCTTTTAAGAAATCTTCCATGATTTCTTTTATGGCTGGTCCCCCTTCGCGTATCAGCTTTCCTACCAAATTATTGCTGCTGGTATTCGCCCAATATGGTGAAAATCGTTTTTTATCCAGATAGTTTAAAATAGACCATGGATTATAGATATCCTGTGTTTTTCCAAAAGTGAATCCATCATACCAACCTTTCACTTTCTCTCTTTCATCATATAGTTCAAACTCTTTCAATGCTTCCCATACTTCCATTTCTGTAAACCCAAAGCTGCTCTCATATTTCTCCGATGTAGTCGTTACTACCTCCAGGTTATTTACATCAGAAAAAATTGATTCCTTACTAATTCTGGTAATGCCCGTCATAAGAGCCCGTTCCAAATATGGGTTAGTTTTAAATGTAGAATTAAATAAACTGCGGGTAAACTCAACCAATTCTTTCCAATAGTTATGAATATATGCTTCCTGGAGAGGAGTATCATACTCATCCAGTAAAATAATAACATTTTTCTTATAATAGCGAGCAAGATAGAGGGACAGCATCTTTAAAGAATTAGCAGCCTCATAGTCATTCATATCAACCGATATCCGGCCAAAGCTGTCCTTTTCTTTCTCATTTAAACAGCCACTATCCAATAAAAAATCACATTGGTTATACAAAGCTTCTATGATTTGGCAAATTCTCTTCTTTGCGCCAAAAACGGTTGTCTCTTTTATATCTGCAAAACTGAGTGCGATGATTGGGTATGTTCCCTGGAGCTGCCGATACTTCTTTTCGCCCCATATCGACAAATCCTCAAATATCTGTCCCTGGCCACGATACTTTACAGAAAAAAAGCGCTCCAACATATTTATATTCAAAGTTTTTCCAAATCTTCTGGGGCGGGTAATTAATGTTACATCATCTCCACTTTCCCACCATTCTTTTATAAATTTGGTTTTATCAACATAAAAATAATGATTGGCAATTATTTTCTCGAAACTCTGAATTCCTATCCCTACTGTCCTTGCCATATTTTCTCCCTTCTGCGGCAAACTCATTTCCACACTTCTATTATATACTCCACCCGATACACCTTCAAGAAATATTTAGAATTTGACCATTTGACAGCCCGAAACCTCTGTGCTAAAATTTTAAGAAAAGCAAGCCCTATCTGTGGAATCACCTTATATTTGAGGACATGAAAAACGGCTTGTGGTAATGGAACGGCATGGCATTGATTATGTTAAAGCTTACCAACATATAAAGGGGGATCTACCTATGTATATTACTTGTTTAGATTTAGAGGGCGTATTGGTTCCGGAGATTTGGATTGCTTTTTCTGAGGCAAGCAATATCCCTGAGTTAAAGCGCACTACCCGGGACGAACCGGATTATGATAAGTTAATGAAATGGCGTCTCAGTATTTTAAAGGAACACGGGCTGGGGATTCAGGAAATTCAAAAGGTTATCGCCGGAATCGATCCGCTTCCCGGCGCAAAGGAATTTTTAGACCAGCTGCGTTCTTTTTCTCAGGTTATTATTATCAGCGACACGTTTACTCAGTTTGCCGCGCCTCTGATGAAAAAGCTGGGATGGCCCACTCTGTTCTGCAATTCTCTGGAAATCGCCCCTGACGGGGAAATCACCGGATATAAGATGCGGATTCAGCATTCCAAGCTGTCCACTGTCAGGGCCCTTCAGTCTGTAGGCTTTGAAACCATCGCTGCCGGAGACAGTTACAATGACCTGGATATGATCCGGGCAGGCAAGGCCGGATTTTTATTTCGGACTACAGAGAAAATTAAAGAAGATAATCCGGATTTACCTGCTTTCGATACTTTTGATCAGTTGATGGAAGGGATCCGCAAAGTTATGAATCTATAGATTGGCTTGTGGCCGAATCTCTGAAAATCCGGCAAAGTTTTCCGCCATCGTATTTTTCGGATACTCTGCAGTCAAAAACCCCCTGCAGCTTGTAATGCAGCAAGCTGTGGGGGGTATTTATTCTGGCAGTTATTTCGTCTGATAGCTCTTACTAAAAGAGTGCATAACGTCAATATCCGTCAACACGCCTTTTCCGTATTGAAAAGTAATGGAGTACTCTCCGTCTTTCAGATGGTGGAACAGGTAATCCCCGTCATCGTCATCCATTTCCAGCTCCGGATAAAGCTCTTTTAATTCCTCCTGGGTTTTTCCGATGGGATTAATGCCGTTAATGGAAATATTTAAATCTGCATTTTTGCCATCCAGTGCATAAAATCCCAGTTCCTCAATCACACACTGATCTACAAATTTTTTCTCCTTGCTGCTGTTTACCAGGCTCATAGAAGCGTAGCTGACGCCGTCCTTTTCCAAAAACAGAGAAGACGTCCAGGATCGGTCTGGCAGCTCAAAAATCATGGCCCCCAGATCATTGACCTCAAATCCCTGATCCTTTAAAGCGCCGGGAGTGGATTCCCCCACTACCACAGGGATTCCATCTAACAGCACCTCCGGCGGGGTTCCTGGATCTTTCGGTCCGCAGCCTGCAAGAAACAGGCAGCAGCATAAAACCCCAAAATTTCGTAATTGTTTCAATAACTTCACTTTCCTCTACCTCCTGCAATGAATTTCTATTTTTTCTCAGAAATCAGGTCATAGCTTTCCGCTATCATCCTCCTGATATCTTCATCTGGTATTGTTCCATCCAATATAATGGAATTCCAATGTTTTTTGTTCTGGTGATATCCCGGAACCACAGAAGGATAAGTATTTCTCCAAAAATCCCGCCACTCCGGGTCTACCTTCACATTCACCCATATATGTCCGTCTCTCTCATACGTCCAGACAAATGCCTTTTTATTCTTCCGGTACCGCAGAAGAACCCAGTTATCATCATGAAACGGGGTATCCACATATACATCCGGGAAGGCCAGGCCAAAGTTTAAGATCTCCTCCCTGGTTTTCATAAAACCGCCTCCCTCATTTGTTTTGCCATTGCGCCAGGCCCCGGCGCAGCGCTCCCTCCTGCTTTCTCACGCGCTATATACAGAAAATAAGACAGCCCTTTTTCATGCCTGCTTTCAAAGTATAGCATAAAAAGACTGTCTTATCAATTGTTATAAAACGGGCATATCAAAATATAATATGGCGCTTTCTGTTATCAGATATCCTTTACAGGGATCCAGCTCCATCAATGCAGATATTGGCTCCGTCCATAAATCCTGCCTCCTCACTGGAAGCAAACAAAATGGCTGTGGCGATTTCCTCCGGCCTTCCCAGCCTTCCCAAAGGCTGTCTGGATATGTAGTTGTTCATAGCGGCTTCCGGATCCGGCTCTGACTGGATTCTCTGTTCCAGCGAGGGGGACAGAACCGTTCCCGGGGACACTACGTTAACCCGAATTCCATCCTTTATGTGGTCTGCCGCCATGGCTTTAGACAAAGCCAAAACAGCCCCTTTGGAAGCACTGTAAACTGCCCGGTTCGCAATCCCTTTTACCGCCACCAGGGAGGCCACATTGACAATCACTCCTCTGGTTTTCCGAAGGTGGGGCATTGCATATTTACATACCAGGAAGGTTCCGGTGACATTTACATCCATGACACGGTTCCACAGATCCAGATCCATCTCTTCCACACTTCCTCCGGAGACAATTCCCGCACAATTTACCACAATATCCAGCTTTCCGAATTCTTCTACTGTAGCTTTTATCATAGACTCCACTTCTTCAGGCTTGCTAACATCACCCTGGACAAACAGAGCTTTCCCGCCTTCCTTCTCTATTTCCTCCGCCAGCTTTTTACCGGAACCGGAAACAGAGTTCACTGCCACCTTAGCCCCGTCTCTGGCATAGGCCTTAGCCGCTGAAGCTCCGATTCCCACTCCTGCGCCGGTAAGCAATACTACTTTATCCGTAAAATCAAACATTTGCATATCCTCCTATTTCAGCTTAACTCCAATCTTTTTTGCCGCGCTTTCCAGCTTCTTTTTGTACAGTTCCAGTTTCTCCGTGGACATGAGTCCAATGGGGCCGGAAATGCCGATTGCATAGCGGACATTGTTGTGGTAGTCAAAAATGGGAACCGCAATACACCGGACGCTTAAAAACATTTCTTCATCATCCACGGCATAGCCCTGTTCCCGGATGCTTTCAAACTCTTCCAGCAACCGTTCTTTATCTGTAATGGTTTTTTCCGTATAAGACTCCATTTCATAACCATTTAAAATTTCATCTACCTTTTCCCTGGTCTGATAGGCCATAATACATTTCCCCACTGAGGACGAATGGATTGGCTCAATCATTCCTACCCTGGCTGACATGGTGTAGGGAAGATTACTTACAATCTGATCAATCACGTAGACCATGCTGTGGCTGTAGGCGCACAAGTGGACGCTCTGGCCCAGATACCGGCTGACTTCCATAAGGATGGGCCTGGCAATGTCAATTACCTCCAGGTAACTGCCAAGGCGCTCTCCCAGATACAGGATCCGAAAACCCAGCTTGTATTTTCTGGTTGTCTTGTCTATCTGCACCATATCGTGCTGCCTTAAGGTTTCCATAATCCGTGAAGCAGTGTTCTTATTAATTTCCAGCGCCTCCGCCAGCTCCGTCACAGAGACGCAGTCCCGGCTTGCCAACAGGTTTAAGGCCTGAAGCCCTCGGTCAAGTGATTGTAATATCATAACATTATCCCCTTCCAGAACGTTTTCTGTCCAGTAATACCGCAATAATAATGATACTTCCCTTTACAATCTGCTTATAGAACGCCTCGACTCCCATCAGATCCATACCGTTATTGATAACGCCGATAATCAGCGCTCCCAATACCATATCGAACACATTTCCAATACCGCCGGTAAAGCTGACGCCGCCAATAATACAGCCTGCAATGGCATCCAGCTCGTAGCCGGTTCCCAGGTTGGGGGATGCTGATTTTAATCTGGAGGCCATGAGAGTCGCCGCTAATCCTAACAAAGCGCCCTCAATTAAATACGCCTGAATCTTGATCTTATCTACGTTAATACCGGCTGCCTTAGCCGCATCCTCATTGCCGCCCACGGCATAGATGTATCGCCCGATAGGCCGTTTCTTCATGATAAAATTCATCACAAAGATTACAATAATAAAGATCACAACCGTATAGGGAATTACCCCAAATAAGGAGGCTGTTCCCAGATAGTTAAAGGAATTTGGAAAGCTTCCGATAGGCATGCCGTGGGCAAGAACCAGCGCCAGGCCTCTGGCAATAGACTGAGTGCCCATGGTTACGATAAATGCCGGGATGTGTCCCTTGGCAACTACCACGCCGTTAAACAGTCCAAACAGAAGGCCGGTTCCGATACCAGCTAAAAAGCCTACCGGGGCAGGAAGGCCAAAGCCCGCAACACTGGTGGAAACCATCAGTCCTGCCGCAACGCCTCCCAGGCCAAACATGGAACCAATGGAAAGGTCGTTGTTGTTCATGATAATCAAAATTCCCACGCCAATGGTGGCAATTCCGATACAGGATATCTGCTTTAAAATGTTTACCATATTGTCCGCGCTTAAAAAGTTCGGCGCAAACAGAGATAAGAATATAAAAATAATTGCAAAGCCGATAAGAATACCATTATTATTGAGAAAATACCGCACATCCTTTTTACTTATTGATTTTGCTGACATATTTAATTCCCCCATCTTCCTCTTTACTTTGAACTCCGCCGCCAGGCAGGCGGCATGCATTCAGGTATGCCAAAGCCCGCCAGACTTTCATGTGCTGTGGTGCGTCTGCTACGGGGCGCATGCAGGTTTACTTCCAGTTTTCACCGCGTACTGCATGATGATATTGGGATCCGCTTCACTGCGGTCTAAAATACCGGTCACGATTCCCTCATGGAGCACCATAATCCTGTCGCTGATCCCCAAAACCTCAGGAAGCTCGGAGGATACCATGATAATGGATTTGCCGGAACAGGCAAGCTGTGACATCAGCCTGTGGATATCCGACTTGGTCTTGATATCAATTCCCCGGGTAGGCTCATCCAGGATAATAATATCCGGATCCGCATTGAGCACTCTGGCCACTACCACCTTCTGCTGGTTGCCGCCGGACAGATTTCCGCAGAGCTGCTCATCGCTGCTTCTCTTAATCTCCAGCATATCTCCGAACTTTTTACACAGCTCCTTTTCCAGGGATTTTCGAATCACGCCATTTCTTACGCATTTGCCGATGGAGGACATAAGAATATTATCCCTGATTCCCAGCTTCAGCACAAGTCCATTTTTCTTTCTATCTTCAGGAACCATAATAATTCCCCGCTTAATCGCGTCTTCCGGAATCCGGTTCACAATTTTTTCGCCGTTTAAGTAAATTTCGCCGCTGTCCGGTGTCCGAAGGCCCATAATGGTCTCTGCCAGCTCGGTGCGGCCTGCTCCCATAAGGCCTGCTAACCCTAAGATTTCCCCTTTCCTCAGAGCAAAACTTACATCCTGGAATTCTCCTTTTCTGGTGAGTCCCTTTACCTCCAGAACCACATCTCCAATCTCCCCGTACTGTTTGGGGAACAATTCAGAGACTTCCCGGTCAACCATGTATTTAATCATCTGCTGCTCGGTAATGTCTTTTACCAGGCCGGTATGGATAAAATGACCGTCTCTTAAAATCGTAACACGATTGCATACCCCATATACTTCCTCCAGTTTATGGGAGATAAATACGATAGCCTTTCCCTGACTGCACAAAAGATTTACGGTTTTTAACAGATAATCAATTTCCGATTGGCTGAGAGCAGAAGTAGGTTCATCCATAATGATCACATCTGCATCATAAGAGATGGCCTTTACAATCTCCACCAACTGAAATTTTGCCACTGTCAGCTCCGCCATTTTCGTTTTGGGTTCCAAATCTACGCCCAGACTTTCCAAAAGACGTTTGGAGTCTTCATACATTTTCTGAGAATCCACACAGCCGGTCTTAGTTTTGGGCTCCCGCCCCAGATAAATATTTTCCATAACCGTCATGTATTTTACCTGATTAAACTCCTGGAAAATCATACTGATTCCCAGCTTTTTGGTATCCATAACCGACTTAAAACGGACTTTTTCACCCTTATAGTAAATCTCTCCTCCTGTAGGCGTATAAAGGCCTACCAGGATTTTCATCAGCGTTGATTTGCCAGCGCCGTTTTCCCCCATCAGCGCATGGACTTCTCCTCTTCTCAGGGTGATGGAGACATCATCTAACGCATGTACCCCCTGAAACCGCATATCAATGTGTTTCATCTCAACGATAATCTCGTTTTCTTTTGACATGGCACACCCCTTTCTGCCTGACTGACCGGAAGAGGGTGTTTCATGCCCTCTTCCATTTGTTCTGCGGCTTTTCTATTAAGCTGCCGCCCTTATGGTTTTAGAAATATTTCTTTGCCAGAGCATCTCTTTCCTCAGCCAGCTTTTCATACTTCTCAATGTTGTCTTTGGTGCATACTTCATAATCAATAATAATATCGGAAACCTCTTCTCCTTTGGCTGCCTTGATAGCAGTCTCCAAAGCCATTTCGCCCTGCGCCAGGCCGTCCTGCCAGATAGAGCAGTCTACCTTGCCGTCTTTAATGGCCTGCATGATTACCGGATCACAGTCCATACCTGCTAACTTAATATTGTCCAGCTTGCCTGCATTCTCAACAGCGGTAAGGACTCCCGTAAGCTGGCAGTCCGCCATGCAAAGGATCGCGTCAAATTCCTTGCCGGACTGAATCCAGTTTTCTACCAGTCTCATAGACTCTTCCGGAGACCAGTTGCCGGTATCATGTACCACCAACTCTACGCCGGGATTCTCAGACAGGACTTTCTGATAGCCTTCCGCACGCTGTACCTGGGCGGAATGTCCCAGCACTGCATCTACATAACCCACTTTTGCATTCTCTCCGCATACGTCAATGATTCTCTGCATCTGCAGTACGCCCGACTGTACATCGTCACAGCCTACATGGGCCGTATTGTTGGTGCTGTCCGTAATGATGTTAATGGTAATTAACGGAATACCAGCCTCATAAGCCAGATCCACCGCTGCGGCTCCCTGAACCTTATCAACAGGCTGCATAATAATGGCGTCTACTTTTTTGCTTACAAAGGTTTCTACCTGGCTGAACTGCTTGGAAGGATCATCATCTGCAAATACCACTTCCATATTAATATCAGGGGCCTTGGTTGCCTGGTACTCATACATAGCGGAAGTAAAATACTGTACAAATCCGCTCTGATTGCCCTGCATGGTAATACCAATGTGAAGCTGTTCTTTTGAATCTTCTGCTCCCGCCGCCGGGGCTTCTGTTTTTGCCTCGGTTGCTGCCGGCGCTTGAGTGGTTGCCGCAGGGGCTTTCGTGTCAGCGGGTTTGCTGCACCCAGCTGCAGATAATACCATCAGACCTGCCATCATAGTTGCTGCGAAACGTCTTAACTTCATAGTGTAATCCTCCTATCTCAATTTGTCTAAAAGTCTTTTTATTTTGCCGCCCATCCGCAATCTACCAGCAAATCCGTTCCCGTAATAAAGGACGCCTTATCGCTTGCCAGAAAATAGATCGCCTCTGCAATCTCAGACGGATCGGCCCACCGGTTAAATGCCTGCTCTGCTTCTCTGATTTTTTTCACCTCGTCAAAAGGCATTCCGGTTCTGGTAGCTTCCAGCTGGATATCAGAGCGAAGCATGGGGGTGTCTACAGAGCCTGGACTTACAGAATTTACCCGGATGTTATAATTTGCCACTTCCCAGGCAACCGCTCTGGTAAAGGCAATCACCGCTCCCTTTGTAGCGCCGTAAATAGCATGCTCCGTCTGTCCCACATGGCCGGAGATGGAACCTAAGTTTACAATCACGCCGCTTTTCTGATTCTTCATAACCGGAAGCACCAATTTGGTAAGGACGAAGGTGCCGCCGATATTCACCTTGGCAACCCGCTCAAACTCCTCATATTTGGTGTCCTCCAAAGGTTTTACCACAACGATCCCCGCGTTGTTGTTTAACACATCAATGGTTCCGTAGGTATCCATTACCTTTTGGATAAACGCTTCCATGACTGCTTCGTCCTGAACATCTCCCACACAGCTTAAGCACTCTCCGCCCATACTGTGAATCTTCTCCTCTGTATCGGAAAGAACCGGATTGATATCAATCATGGCTACTGCGTAGCCTTCCTCTGCAAACTTTAATGCGGATGCCCGGCCTATTCCGTTGGCTGCTCCGGTGACAATTGCTACTTTTTTTCCCATATTAAGTACCTATCCTTCTTATCGGTCATTTTATAAACCAAGCATTTCTTTTGCCTGGGCTACGGTTGCCACCTCACGTCCAAGGCTTCTGGAAATATCCGCAATCTCTTTTACCAGCTCATGGGTTGTGCAGGTCTTGCCAGCCTGGTTAAAGGGGTAATCCTCGGTTCCCACCCGCACATTGTCGCCGTTTACCACAGCGGCTGCCAGGATATCCATCTGCTCCTCGCACATAATGGTAACGGTGCACGCGCAGTTGTCAGGCATCAGTCTGCGTCTGTATACATACTCTTCTAAGGTTGCAGGAGACCAGGTGCCGCCGGGCCAGCCAAAGAATAAGGTGGTAATGTAGGGGCCGTCTAAGAGATCCTTTTGAATCAGCTGATTTAAGTTCCAGATAGAACCGGTGTGCCAGATCTCAAACTCCGGTTTTACCCCGTACTTGCGGCAGGCATGAGCATACTCTTCTAATTCTGCCAGAGGGTGAACCATATCGCAGGTCACATCCTTAAAGGCTTCTGCATGATGGTTTGCAATGATAGAAACCATATCATACTTTAATTCAAACAGCTCAATTCTCTCCTGCAGCGGAATACTGGACATGCCGCCCTGTAAAAGAATATCGGATTTTGCCTTTACAGAGTCGTAAACTGCTTTCCACTGCCCCTCTGCATGGGTGTGAAGAACCGTCGCTCCCGCTTCCCTGCAAAGAGCCGCCTCCTCGCCGATTTCCTCAGCATTCTCCGGGTATTTTACCTCCGGATGCAGCCAGCAGATGTTGGGGGTTGCCACGATAATTAACGGGTCTTTCTTTCTCATTTTTCCTTTCCTCCTGATATCATTTATTTTTCTATAATGTGTTTGGGAATTGTAGTTACTTTTTTACATCCGTCATCCGTTACCACATAGGTATCTTCTACGCCGATTAAAGCGCCGCCAAAGCTTTCCCAGGCTTCGATCTCAAATACCATGTTTTTCTCAAACGGGCCGTCAATGGCGTCCAAGGTTCCCAAAATATGGACATCCTCACACTCTAAGCCCATGCTGTGCCCGATGGAAAACGCCAGACTGTCCGGGTATTTTGCGGTATAGTAAGCCCTTGCTTCCTCTCCCAGGGCCTTCATATTGGTTCCTGGTTTTACTCTTTCTTCTATGTAATGCTGGAAATCCAAAAGGGCGTCCATATGCTTTTTCGCCTCATCGGGAGTTTTCCCCACAATCACGTGACAGTTTACATCCGCTACGTAACCCTTATAGTTAGCTCCAAAGTCCAGGCGGATAATCTCTCCTTCCCGGATGGCTCTTCCGGTTCCCGGAGCTTCCGGATCCGAATCTCCAATGGTCATGGTCAGGTGATCCCAGTCAGACGCCCCTGCCTCCAGCATGGCTTTCTTTCCAATGGCCAACAGTTCATTGTCCGTAACCCCTGGGGCGCAGGCGTCAATACACCGGCGAAGGGCTGTCTCGGTAATCTCTGTTGCCTTCAAGATATATTCCATCTCTCTGTCGGATTTTACAAGACGCATGTCCCGAAACGCCTGATCTGCTTCTACAATCTGAAGATTCAGCCTGGGATCTGTTAATACGTCCATTACATACTTGGGCGCGGTGGACTCTACGCCTACCCGTTTTCCTTCCATGCCCCACTGCTTCATCTTCCACTTTAAAGCCCTCTGTACATCCAAGGGGCTCTCGATACCTACGCTGTCTGCTGCCCAGCACATATCTCCGGCGCTTTTAAATACATTCCAGTGAACAACCGTATTCTCTCCCCGGCTCCGAATCAGCCCCATGTAGGGATACTGATTTGCCAGAGCCGCCAGAATGGGATTGGGGGCGCTATGGAGAACCGGAAGGCCGGTGGTGTAATAGGTATGGATGGGAGAAGTTGCAATGAGAAGATCCAAATTGTACTTTTTCATTACCGCCGCTGCTTTTTCTTTGTTGTATCCAATTGGCTCTGCCATTTTAATCTCCTTTAAGTTCTTATTAATGGGAATTGAGGCCGCCAGTTTTTCCAGGATCTCATGGGTTTTTCCTTCCTTGCCCATCTGACGGATCTCCTCACATTTTACCGGCCGCTTCTCAATATGGGATAAGTATCCGGCTAAAATCGCTTCGATTGCATGCATAGCCTGATAGGGGGTAAATTCCGGCTGTTTATTCTCCAGCACGCACATTGCAAAATGCTCGTCCTCCCGCTTTACAGAAATGGGATAGTACTTGGGGAAGGGGGCGTGCTCACAGCCCGGCTCATACCATTTCTGACGCATCTTTTCGTCTCTGGAAGTCATGGAATAGACTCTTACCGGCTTCTCCCATGCATGATTTTCAAAAATGGTCCCTTCTGTTCCATATACCTCTAAGCTGTTAAAAGGAGGCGTCATTTGAGTAAAGCTGACCATTACATCCGCGATGGCTCCGTTCTCATATTTTGCAATGGCTACCGCATTGTCCTCTGCCTTTTCCGGCAAATTAATCATCTGCTTTGCCGCTACTGCTGTAACTTCTTCACATTGGCTTCCCATAATATATTCGATTGTAGCGAATTTGTGGGCCGCCATATCCATTAAAGAACCGCCCCCTGCTTTTATGGGATCCCCTTTCCAGAAGCCGCTCATGCTTAAGCCCGGAATCTCATTTACGCCTTCATATGCCCGGATCATCAACACTCTTCCGATAGCGCCGGATGCAATCAAATCATGTACGCAATTGTGAGCCGGGAGGAACCGGTGATTCTCTGCAATCATAAACAGCATGCCGTTTTCCTCGCAGGCGTCAATCATTCTCTGACAGCCCTCTATAGTGGTTCCCATAGGCTTTTCACAAAGGACATGCTTTTTCTTTTCCGCACATCTTACCACAATGCCGTCATGGAAAATATGGGGAACCATCACCAGGACGGCGTCAATATCGCTGTCCAGCATCTCATCCAGAGTCTCATAAGCCGTCATGGGATTGTTCTTATACTTTCTTGCCATGCGCTTTGCGTTCTCGTAGTTTACATCATAAATCGCGGTATACTCTAAAATTTCCGAATTGCGGATGCCATTTGCGTGAAAATAAAAAGCTCCGCCTCCGCCCACTACTCCAAATTTTACTTTTCTCATGATGCTCCTTTCTCCTTCGCCATACCTGCAATCCCGTCCAGAGCGTTTTCTAAAATTGCGATAAACCGGATTGCGCTGTCCTTATAGCCAATGTAGTCCACATCTCCATTCATATGGGCAACTGCCGAATAAACCCGTCCGTTAATGATATCCAGGGCAACTTCCTTATGAATCCAATAGGTAACATCCGGGAATTGAATCGTTCCCTTTACCGTTTTGCATACCCCTTTTTCAAAAACGATAGCGTAAGAATACTCGTCAAACACGAATTGGAAGCTTTCTGTGTAATCCTTTAAGGTAAACAAAAGGATATCATCGCTGCCGCAGATTTCTTCAAATGCCTGAAACACTGCATCCAAATCCGCTTCTGTTACCGCTTCCTCAAGGATTTTATTCCCCACTTCCAATACCAGTTTTTCATTCAGAAGCATATTCTTTCCTCCTCCATTTTTGTCTTTCCTTTCCCCTTTGCAATTTCACTATATCATAAAAAAAACGCCATTTCACCCGATTTTTCCTGAGTTGTTTCACTATATGCAACAGTTTTGTTGTTTGTATTTATTCTTCGCTTTTTAGGCAAAACATTCCGCCAGTATTCCTTCTCTGAGGGGAAAAAGACACAAAAAAAGAGCTGCCGCAATGTAATTTTGCAACAGCTCTGATCTTATTTGTCCCTTAATTAGTGAAAAGAAAACAGTTCATCCATAGGCTTTACGGTTCCAAGCACTGGCTGAGACATCTGTCCCAACGTTGCTGCATTGGATACCAGCACCATGGTTGTATCTTTATAACCGGCTTCTTTGATAACATCCGGCTCAAATTCTACCAGCAGATCTCCGGCCTTTACCTTTGCACCCTGCTGTACCACTGCTTTAAAGCCCTTTCCTTTTAATTCTACCGTGTCAATACCGATATGTAAAAGCAGCTCCATTCCGTCCTTGGTCTCCATTCCCACTGCGTGTCCTGTGGGGAATACAGCGGCAACGGTTCCGTCTACGGGAGCAAATAATTTCCCCTCAGAGGGAATGATACCTACGCCAAGGCCCATCATGCCCTGAGAAAATACCGGATCCTCCACGTCTGCCAAAGGAATTGCGGTTCCTGCCAATGGGCTGTATACGGTCTTTGGCTTACATCCGGATCCGCCTGCCTGCTCCTCCTGTTTTCCTTTCCCTCCAAAAAGATTCCCAAATAATCCCATATGATATTCTCCTCTCCATATATTCCATAATGCGGAATTTTCCGCTCTTAATCCTATTTTACAGACTATATGGGAAAATGTCAAATATTAACTCCTTATTATTTCCTTTATTTCTCTTTGTTTACCACATGAATTCCCAGGCGCACCAGGATCAGTATATTCTTTCATTTTATAGAAACCCTTGTTTTCCTATTCTGATCTTTATCTTATCACCTCAGATACCTATTTTCAATCAATTTATACAATTTTCAAATCCATGCGATCTTCTCGTCCCCCCAGCACCTTATCCGCCGCTTTGATTGCATCCTCAATACATCCCTCGCAGCTTCTGGCTGTTCTTCCTTCCGTGCCTCTCTTTAGCTCCCTGCAGATCAGAGTTCCGTTTTTTTCTTGAAATTCCTGAATGATTTTACTGGCAAGCTTATAGGTAGCCGCTTTTGTATAGGGTTTGGACGGACCGGAACTATTTTTCAGCCCGGCAGCCATAACCGCCCCTGAAACCGCCCCGCATATTCCCTGGCCATTGCCCATTCCTGATCCAAATCCTTCTGCAAGGCAAAACGCTGTATCTCTGTCTATTTGCAGCTGATCACAGTAAACCCCTATCACCGCCTGCGTGCAATTATATCCTTCTTTCCGGTATCTCAATGCCGTTTTAATTTTCTCGTTCATTTTTCCCCTCTATTTCATGTGTTTTCGCGGAAATAACAACCGCTTCCCGTTTTTGTTTACTGCTGCTTTTAAAATCAAAAGGATTCACTCCATACTCTTTCTTAAACACGGTGGAAAAATAGCTCATATTGGAATATCCCACCGCAATGGAGACTTCATATACCTTCATATTGGTGGTTTGCAAAAGCTCCAACGCCTTTTTTAACCGGTACTTGGTAAGGTATGAGCTAAAGTTTATCCCTGTTTCCTCTTTAAAAATCCGGCTGAAATAATCCGGACTGTAACCGGCATAGGAGGAAATAACCGGTAATGTTAAGTTTTTTTCATAATTCTGCCGTAAATAATCAATGGATTTTTGAACCGGCGCTGAATACTGAGCCTGAGTCTTGTCATAGTCTTCCTGGATCTGGCGGATATTCTCTCCCACAAACTTCTGAATGTCGTAGATTGTACTGCTGTTCTCTATCTCCGCCATAATATGCTCCATGTGGGCCAGCTTTCTCCCGGCTTCGGATGCATAAGAATAGTAAAAGTATTTCAGCATATTCATGCAGGTGTTTCGAACCATCTGTATGTCGGATGGCTTTCGGATACTGATAAACCGTATCAGTTCTTCCAGCCGTTTCCGGCTGTCCTCATAATCCGCCGCTTTGGCGCTGTCTTCAAAGGCCTGCTGCATTTCCCGCAGATCGGAAAGGGTTTTCGGATCGCTGCGGAAGGTTTCCAGCTGATGAACACAGGGTTTTTGATCGTAAAAGCTCTGAGAAAGGCGAACAGCTGATTCTTTGATTAGTACCGGCAAATAACCGTATCCTGAGTAAATATCGCTGACTCCCACAGAACTTCCGGTTTGATCCAGAATATAAGACGCCATCCGGTACAGAGTCTCTCTCTGCCGGTTCTGACTTGCCTGGACCGGCAGATTGCACAGAGCCAGAGAATTCTCCCGGTACAAAGGAAATATTGCCGCTACCCTGATGTCCCCAAACCGCTCCCCTGTGAATCCTAAGCTTCCCTCTCCGTCCCTGAACGCCACTGCCCCTATGCTGCTCTCAGCCAGAGGAATTTCCAGAGCGTGTAATTCCGCTGCAAGTTGTTCTTTCCCCCAGCTTTTTTCTTCCGTAAGGCATTTATTTAAAAATTTGCTTTTTCTGCGTTCCAGCTGATAGCTGTCCCGCCCGCTCCATGACGACCTCCGCTCCAGATTTTCTATTATTTTATCCAGAAGCTCCTTCATCCGCTCCACTGTAACCTCTGTCTTAAGAATATATTCGGTCACCCCCTGGGAAAGCGCCTGACGGGCATAGGAAAACTCGTTATAGCTTGTAAGGATTACCACAGGGATCTCCTTATTTTGCTCCCGGATCTTTGTAATCAGATCAATGCCATCCATAAAAGGCATTTTTATATCCGTTATCACAATGTCGGGAAGAGTTTCCTGATATTTTTCCAACGCAGCCCGTCCATTGGAGGCCTTGGCCACCACCTTACATTTACAGCCTGTGCTGTTAACACAAATTTCCAGCCAGTCCCGGATGGGAGTTTCGTCATCTGCTATCAATACCTTATACATCTTCTTCCTCCGCCGCAGGAATCCGGATTGTCACTGTGGTTCCAATCTCTTCCTCGCTTTCTACCTTGATCCCGTAGTTTTCTCCAAAAAACAGCTTCAGCCTTTCATTAATATTGGAAAGTCCGATATGGCGCCTTTTCCCTTTGGAAGGAGCATTTTTCGCCAACAGTCCGGCCACTGTCTCCGGTTTCATTCCGATTCCGTCGTCAATCACCTGGATTGTCAGAAGCTGATCCTTCATCCAGCTGTTAATAATAATCGTCCCTTCCTCCTCCCGGGGCTCAATACCGTGAAAAATTGCATTTTCCACAATAGGCTGCAACGTCAGTTTCGGAATTTTACATCCCCAAGTCTCCTCTGAGATATTGTAAATTACCTCAGTCGAGTAGACAAGCGGCTCACGCCGCAAGCCCCTCACAGATCCGTGCGTGCGCCTTTCACGCACACGGCTCCTCATAGTAACATTCACTTTTAGAATAACCTCACATAAATCTTTGGTTTTGCTAAGGGATAAACTTTT
>CAJUJM010000082.1 GCA_910586755.1 uncultured Lachnospiraceae bacterium | reverse complement strand
CGGCGTCGCTGCATCAGGGTTTCCCCCATTGTGCAATATTCCCCACTGCTGCCTCCCGTAGGAGTTTGGGCCGTGTCTCAGTCCCAATGTGGCCGGTCGCCCTCTCAGGCCGGCTACTGATCGTCGCCTTGGTGGGCCGTTACCTCACCAACTAGCTAATCAGACGCGGGTCCATCTCATACCACCGGAGTTTTTCACACTCTACCACTCAGTAGTGTGCGCTTATGCGGTTTTAGCAGTCATTTCTAACTGTTATCCCCCTGTATGAGGCAGGTTACCCACGCGTTACTCACCCGTCCGCCGCTAAAGTTTAAAATTTCCATCCGAAAACTTCCACTTTAAACCTCCGCTCGACTTGCATGTGTTAAGCACGCCGCCAGCGTTCATCCTGAGCCAGGATCAAACTCTCTTGTTATAGTCTTCGACTTAACGAGGTCTTTTCGAGTTTAGTCGAAACGTACTTCCAATCACTTGATGAGGTCCCCCACGAATCTAGTGATTCGAAGTTTCCTTTCTTGTGATTTTGTACTTCTTCTTAACTTTCCTTCCCTCTCGCCGAGTTTGTCCGGTCTTGATTAACTCTAGCTTTTTAATCTTCCCGTTTTACTTGGTTTCGTTCTGAATTCTCTCGAACTCAAGGCCGTTTCCTTCGCCTTGTTCTTAGAATTTTCAGGGTCTGTGTATTGTTCAGTCTTCAATTGTTAAGGTTCGGGGTTGTTGCCGCTCTCAGCGACAGCTTATATAGTATATCACGCTGTTTCTGATTTGTCAACAACTTTTTTCAGCTTTTTTCGAGGTATTTCTCGTTTTCTAAGCCGTGCTGCTGCTGTATCAGCAGCGCGAGGATTATAATACCACTTCTTTCCTGAAAAGTCAACAGCCTTTTTCATTTTTTTTGAATTATTTGTAACCGCCTAAACCGCTACATAGGCGTTGCCACAAAAGGACTTATCTACTGGCCGCCTTCTAATATAATATAAAACTCCACGCCATCCGGCAGGTTTCTTACCCCATACTCCCTTTGGTGAGCATCCATAATCGCCTTAACAATAGAAAGGCCAATTCCGCTTCCGCCGTATTCTCTGGTTCTGGCTTTATCTACTTTATAAAATTTTGTCCACAGACGAGACAAATCTTCTTCCGGTATATTCTGTCCTGTATTCGCTACTGACACCCGAACTGCCTCCTCCTCTTTTACTGCACAAATAGTAATGATCCGTTTTCCCTCCACATGATTCAACGCATTGCTGAGATAATTTGTAATTACTTCTTCTATTTTAAATTCATCTGCCCAAACATACAATGGTTCTCTGGCTTCAAAAACAATGGCTGCTTCTTTCTGCTGAATAAGAATCCGGGTCGAGGATAAAATGCCGCGGATCAGTTCTATAATATCAAACCGCTCCATAGACAGGCTATCACTTCCAAACTCCAGCGCATTAAGAGTTAAAAGCTGCTGAACCATTTTGTTCATCTTATTGGCTTCGTCCATTATCACTTCGCAATAATAATCACGGCTCTCCTTTTCGTCTGCCATTCCTTCTGTAAGCCCCTCTGCATAGCCCTGAATCAGTGCAACAGGGGTCTTAAGTTCATGGGATACATTGGCGATAAACTCTTTCCGCATCTCGTCAATCTGTTCTTTTTTGCGGATATCCCGCTGAAGTTGGTTATTAGCGGATTTTAATTCTCCAATGGTTTCTTTCAGCTTTTCAGAAAGGAGATTCATGCTGCTGCCCAAAATTCCAATTTCATCCTCAGCCTGTCCCGTATAGCGGACATTAAAATCCAGTTCTGACATCTTTTTTGAGATCTTAGATAAAGAAAGGATAGGACGGGTAATTCTGCGGGTTAAAAACAGCATAATAGCGCTTCCTATAATCAAAACCGCACTTCCCACATATATTAGGAAACGATTGGACAAGCGGACGCTGTCCTGGATACCTGCTACCGGCATAGACATAAGAAATGCGGTAGAGTTGTCCGAGAAAAATCCCCAACACTCCAAATAGTAGTTTTTGCTTCTCCTATCGTAGCGTTTTTCAATACTGTAATTTTCGGTCTGCCGGATGGTTTCTTCCTGTTCCTTTCCCGCCTGTCCCAGCAAGTATCTCTGCATCTGCTGCTCCATAAATTCTCCCCGGGGAGCAAAAACAATGGCCGTTCCGGAACTTCCGTTAACCATAATAATAGAAGTATTGGATTCTTCACTGAGTCTGCGGAGGGTTCTGGAAAGCTCTCCCTCTTCTTCAACTACTACTCCGTCAGGGCGAAACCAATAGCTCCGATTGTCCTTTGTGGCAAAACCTTCTGTCATTGATTCTCCCCGGGCCTGCTGCTCTTTTAAAATCCAGTCGATCTGTTCATAACCTTTTTCCAGGACTTTTACCTTTTCTGAGATATAAAAATCTTGCAAAAAATTGCTGTTGGCAAACCAGGTTACAAGAAGCATCAGAACCATCATTCCGGCAAAGCACAGGGTAATCCGGGTACAAATGGAACGCTTCATTGGCTCACCTCGAACTTATATCCCATTCCCCATACCGTTTTAATATAATCTCCCTTACTTCCCAATTTGCTTCTCAACTTTTTCACATGGGTGTCTATGGTACGGGCATCTCCGAAGTAATCGTAATTCCAGACATTGTTAAGAATCTTTTCCCGTGACAGGGCCATGCCCTGGTTGTTTATAAAATAGTCTAAAAGTTCAAATTCTTTATAGCTCAGTTCTATAGGCTGGCCATCTATGGTCACCTGTCTTGCTGATTTATCAATTGTAATTCCGCCTGCTGTAACGGAATCTGCAGCGGCGGTTCCGGCTCTCCTTAAGATCGCCTCCACCCTGGCCGTTAATATCTTAGGGCTAAAGGGCTTAGTAATATACTCATCCACTCCCAGGTCAAAGCCTTGCAGCTCGTCCCGTTCTTCCCCTCTGGCAGTCAGCATCATAACCGGCACCTTGGAATACTGGCGGATAGTTTTTAATACTTCCCATCCATCCAGTTTGGGCATCATTACATCTAAAAGAACCAGAGAAATGTCTTTTTCCTGAAAAAATATGTCTAGCGCCTCTTCCCCATCTCCTGCCTCAATTACGCGAAAGCCCCTGGCAGTTAAAAAGTCCCGTACCAGCTTCCGCATACGCGATTCGTCGTCTACTACTAGTATTTTTAATCCATCCATAGAATAGCCCTCTCTGTTACAACATTTTTCATTTTCAGGATACCCGCAGTGGACAAGGGAATTCACGTGTGCCCTTATTCACTGCGGGCAGCTTTATTGTAACAGATTTTATGGGGATTTTCTATAAGTTCACAGACATTTCACAAAGGAGGTTTTCTCCATTGTGGCGGATCACATTTTGATACCAGTAGAAAGAATGTTTCCGGCGGCGGTTTAAAGTTCCCTTTCCCAAGTCGTCTTTATCTACATGAATCATTCCGTATCGTTTCGACATTTCGCCGGTGCTGGCGCTGACCAGATCGATGCATCCCCAGGGAGTATAACCGATAATATCCACTCCGTCCTCATCGCAGGCCTTTATCATGGCGTGAATATGGGTCCTTAAATAGTCAATCCGGTAGTCATCCTCAATCCAGCCGTTTTCTTCCACAGTGTCCACTGCTCCCAGTCCATTTTCTACTACAAATAAAGGTTTTTGGTAGCGGTCGTAAAGATCGTTTAAGGTGATCCGAAAGCCTGCCGGGTCAATGGGCCAGCCCCACTCACTGCAGGTCAGATAAGGGTTTTTTGCAGACGCAAATACATTTCCGCCGGAAGCTTCCTCTTCCCCCTGAGTGCTGACGGTTCGGCTGTTATAGTAAGAAAGGGAGATAAAGTCCACCGTATTCTCCTTCAGGATTTTTTCATCTTCCGGATCCATGGAGATGTTCAGATGGTTTCGTTCCAAAAATTTCTTTGCATAACCAGGGTATTCCCCTCTGGCCTGAACATCAATAAAGAAATAATTTTCCCGATCCATCTTCCGGCTCTCCCAAACATCCTCCGGGCGGCAGCTATAGGGGTAAACGCTCCCGGCAGCAAGCATACAGCCAATCTGAAGTTTCGGATCAATTTGGCGGGCCAGCCTGACAGCCAAAGCGGAAGCCACCAGCTCATGGTGAGCCGCCTGATATTGGGTTTCCAAAATATTTTCCCCTACTTCAAACCGCAGCCCGGCGCCCATAAAGGGCAGATGCATTACCATGTTAATCTCATTAAAGGTAATCCAATAACGTACTTTATCATGGAAACGGCTGAAAATAGCCTGACAGTATTTGAGATAGCAGTCAATGACCTTCCGGTTTTTCCAGGAACCGTATTTTTCTACCAGATTTAAGGGAATATCAAAGTGGCAAATCGTAACCACTGGCTGGATATTATAAGAAAGCAGCTCGTCGATGACATTCTCATAGAACTTTAATCCGGCTTCATTGGGAGTCTCTTCCTCCCCGGTAGGAAAAATTCGGGACCAGGAGAAAGAAAAGCGGTAGCATTGAAACCCCATCTCTGCAAATAAAGCAATATCTTCTTTATAGTGGCTGTAAAAGCTTATGGCTTCCCTTCCCGGATAATTGGAGCCCCGGGGAAGGGTCCTGTAATCCATAATGCCTTTCATAACCGGAAGGCGGTTTGGACCGTGAGGGATCACATCCACAATGGCCATTCCCCGGCCATCTTCCTGCCATCCTCCCTCACACTGATTGGCGGCGGTTGCGCCGCCCCATAAAAAATCCTTTCGCATAGATTCCGTCCTTTCCGCCGCCGGACCCTGTTCTCCGGCGGCTGTATCTGTCCTTTTTCTTCACTATAGAAATCCGCCGCCAATAGGCGGCATGCATTCCGGGATGCCCCATGCGCCCGCCAGACTTTCATGTGCGGCAGTGCGTCCGCTGCCGGGCGCATGCAGGCTTACTATGAAACAGACTTACTCCAAAGTCAGCAAATTGTCACCGGCATTTACCTTCGCGGCCTCAGTGGGATCTATCTTTTCAAACTGGGCAGAGTTGGTGATCAGTACCGGAGTTACCAGGGAATACCCTGCCTCTTTGATTAACTCTATGTCAAATTCCAGAAGCTTCTGTCCTTTCTTTACCGTATCTCCGGTCTGAATCAAGGGCTTAAATCCTTTTCCTCCCAACTGAACTGTGTCCATTCCCACATGCATCAGCACCTCTGCCCCTGAATTGTTTACCATGCCGATGGCGTGTCCGGTTGGGAACATGGCGGTAATGGTTCCGTCAGCAGGAGCATATAAAACGCCTTCTTCCGGCATAATTGCAATGCCTTTTCCCAGAGCTCCGGAAGAAAAAGCAGCGTCTTCCACGTCTTCTAATTTAACAGTTTTTCCTTTTAAAGGACTTACAATTGTCTTTTCGCTGGCAGCGTCAGCCTTAGCTCCTGCCGCGGAAGCAGGAACTGCCTTAGACTCTGCGGCTTTGTCAAAGCTCTCACCGGAAACAGCAAGCGCCTCAGGTTCCGCCTTTTCTTTATAGAAAATCATGGTCAAAATAAATCCTGCTGCCATGGAAATTAGAATGCCTGCAAATGCTACGATAATATTGTCCATGCTTCCATCCGGATTCATCATATTGGGAAGCTCAAAAATTCCCATGCCCCCCATGATAAACTTGCGGAAGTTAAACTGCCCGTAAAATGCCCCGCCAATGCCGCCTGCAATACAGCTGATAATAAACGGTTTCTTTAAAGGAAGCAGGATACCATAGATAGCCGGCTCGGTTACGCCGAAGATGCCGGAAATAAAGTTGGGGATTGCCATCTCTTTCAGCTTCTTATCTTTGGTCTTTATAAAGATTGCCAGCACAACTGCAGAAGTGGCAAAGGTGCATGCAAAGAACGGCATCATCACATTGTCGTAGCCCAGGGTCATAATATTGTTGATGTAGACCGGGATAAATCCCCAATGCATACCGAAAATCACCAGAATCTGCCAGGTCAGCCCTACGATTGCTCCTGCCAGCATGGGACTGAAGCTCCGGATGGTTAATGTGAATTGGGAAATCAGGGTGGAACCGAAGGTTGCAACCGGGCCTAAGAACAGAACGGCCACCGGCAAAGCTACCAGCATGGTTAACATGGACACGAAAAAGAATTTTACTAAATCCGGTACAAACTTGCTGAAAAACTTTTCACATTTTGAGGCAAACCAAACCGCTAAAATAACCGGGATTACGGTTCCGGTATAATCTACAGAGATTACCGGGATTCCAAAGAAATCAATGTAAACCGGGGACGCAAACATGGTGCCCCCAAGGATCGTATAGAGAGGCTCTGCCCCCGCAGACACTGCGCCGGACTGAATACCCGGATAACACATGGCTGCTCCCATTGCCAGCCCCAGCATGGGTTTTAGCCCAAATTTTTTGGCCGCAGTGTAACCCAGAAACAATGGCAAAAAAGTAAACAAAGCATCTCCGGCAGCATTGATAATTAAATAGCCGCCGCTGGCAGCGGAATAAAACCCTATTGCCACAAACAGGGTGTTAAATCCCTTTAACATACCACAAGCCGCCATGATACTTAAAATCGGCTGAAAAATACCGGATACCACATCAATAGCCTGGTCTAAAAGCCTGCCTTTCTTTTTCTCTTCCGGAGCCGGAGCGCTTCCGGCTCCCAAATCCAGCAAGGGCATCACATCCTCAAACACCTCGGCAACATGGTTTCCGATTACCACCTGATACTGGCCGCCGCTTTTCATCACGGTGACAACTCCGCTCATGGCTTTCAACACATCATCATTGGCCTTGCTCTCGTCTTTTAATGTAAACCTTAGTCTGGTAATACAGTGAACCAGGCCTGATACATTTTCTTTCCCGCCTACATTTTTTACAATGTCATTGGCTAACTCTTGATACTTACCCATTTTGAACCTCCTGAAATTTACTTCCGTATGTTTGATGAGACCAGTCTAGCACGGGCGGCGGGGAGAAACAATGAATCGAAACGCCATAGGTCCAACGGTTCAAAATAAGCAAAAAAAGAACCGCCGGATTTGAAACAGCGGTTCAAAACAGGGGATTGACTGGCCTTTTGTCTTATTTTTGCCTTATCATTCATTCTCCTGATCGATATTATGAAGCAAAACGGATCGGTGAGCCATCATATCCATGGCAGCTTTCACATGCTCTTCCTGGCGTCTGGTCAAAAGCATGGAGAAAAAAATATCCAGCACATAGTTGATGGCCGCAAAGGACGTAATAACATCCAGGCTTAAAAGGGAGTCCCGGTTGGGAATCTCTACCACCTGATGGCAATACCTGCCTGTTACGTCGTTATAAGGGCCGAGAAGGCCCACAACATAATGGCTGGTCGCCTCTCTCAGGTATTTTGCAATCTGAGTTACCGTCCGGTTTGCTCCGGTAAAGCTGATAACAAATGCCACCGTCTTTTTATGCTTTCTGGCTGCCAGGTAATAGGCATTAATGCTCTCGTAAGCAGAGCTTTCCACCCCCAGGGTTTTGAATTTAAAAGCCGCAGACTGAGCCAAAAGGTAGCTGATGCCGGTTCCATAAATGTCAATGCTTTCCGCATTCTGGAGAAAATTGTTGATCCGGATCATGTGGTTTTTATTCAGAGTCAAACGGGTGTTGGTAATGGCTTTGTCGTAAAGGCCCGGTAACGTGTTGATAATGTCCTGGAAGGTGCTGTCCCTGGAAATAGGTTCCCCCGCAAGAATCTCGTTAATACGGTTATTTTGGTTTATCTCTGCCACCAGCTTCAGTTTAAATTCCTGATAACCGGAAAGCCCCAGCTTCTGGCTTAAACGCACTACGGTAGCCTTGCTGGTTAAGGACGCTTTGGCCAGTTCGTTTGCAGACATATGAAGGATCTCATCCATATGGTTTAGAATGTAGCGGGCCACTTCTTTTTCGTGATTGGTGAAGTTCTGTTCTTCTTTTAGCTGGACTAGCAGCATGATCAAGGTCCTTTCCCGATAAGAAAATTTCTCTCGAATTCCTCATGATAGAAAAAGGCGCCTGGCTGCCTCCCATTCTCAGGGGAGCGGCAAAGCGCCTGTCTGCAATGTGTTCCGATTATCTTAACTCAGTGGTGGGGATGGTGTCCATATCGTCAAATGCCTGGTTCTCGCCGCCCATTGCCCAGATAAAGGTATAGTTGCTGGTGCCTGCACCGGCATGAATACTCCAGGAGGGGCTGATAACAGCCTGCTCGTTCTGCATTACAATATGCCTGGTCTCGTTGCCTTCCCCCATCATGTGGAATACTACGTTATTCTCCGGGATCTCAAAATACATGTAAACTTCCATACGTCTCTCATGAGTGTGAGCCGGCATGGTGTTCCATACGCTGCCTGGCTCTAATACGGTCATACCCATGGAAAGCTGGCAGGTTTCCAGTACATCAGGATGGATGAACTGGTTAATCACGCGCTTGTTGGAGGTCTCCATTGCGCCTAAAGGCTTCTTGGCCGCCTGATCAATGGAGATAAAGGTGGTCTTGCATGCCTTATGAGCCGGCGCGCTTACCATGTAGAACTTAGCAGGATTGGCTGCGTCATTGCTGGAGAACAGAACTTCCTTCGTTCCTTTGGTAATATATAAGCAATCCTTATATCCTAACTGGTACTCTACTCCGTCAGCCTTGATAACGCCTGCGCCGCCGATATTGAAAATACCGATCTCTCTTCTCTCTAAGAAATACTGAGTGCCGAAATTCTTCCAAACGTCAATACCCTTGTCAATGGAAACAGTCTCAGTGGTAGGCATGCAGCCTAATGTTACCATACGATCTACGTGGGAATATACTGCAACTACCTCGTTAGCAACGTACAGGTTCTCGATTAAAAATTCGTTTCTGGTCTCCTCAGTGGTGTAGCGCTTAAAGTCTCTCTGATTTGCAGAATAGCGGATATCCATGATTTTTTCCTCCTTGAAATAAAATAATACGGTTTCTGAGAGTTTGTATTCAAACTTCTCTTGTTGTATACAAGTTTATCACAGTTGGAGAAAAAAAACAACCCCAAAAGATGCTCACCTTAACATTTCTAATTCCCTATTGACTTAGTCCATCCTAACCGGGTATAATGTGAACACTTGACGAGGTTTTTCACGAGTTTAGTGAGAACAGATACCTGGACACTTAGCGAGGTCCTTCACGAGCTTAGTGTCCATGGTATAATGTGAACACTTGAGACCCATAAGGAGGATTTTAATTATGAAAAAGAGTTTGTCATTGATTTGTACCCTTTCCCTAGCTGCTGCCCTGTTGGCAGGCTGTACAGGTGGCACAGAGACCACCGGAACTACGGCCGCAGCCACCACAGTTGCCGAAACCACAGCCGCCCCGGCAGAGACCGATCCCCCCAGTCCGGAGACTTCCGGTGAAGGCGAAACCGATTCTAAGGAAGAAAACGCCTCTGTGGTAAACGTTATTGCCCTAAAGGGCCCCACCGCCATGGGCATGGTAAAGTTTATGGAGGACGCAGACGAAGAAAGCGCCATGGACCATACCTACAATTTTACCATCGCTGCATCCATCGATCAGGTTACCCCAAAGCTGGTACAAGGGCAGGCTGACATCGGAGCAGTCCCGGCCAACATGGCTTCTGTTCTTTTTAACAACACAGACGGAGGCGTAAAGGTGCTGGCGGTCAATACTTTAGGAGTTCTCTATATTGTAGAAAACGGAGAGACCATCCGGTCTGTGGAAGATCTGCGGGGCAAGACTATCTACGCCAGCGGCAAAGGCGCTACACCGGAATACGGCCTTAACTACATCTTAAGCCAAAACGGCATTGACCCGGCTGCTGATGTTACCATCGAGTGGAAAAGTGAACACACGGAATGTCTGGCCGCTGTCACAGCTTCTGAAAATGGCATCGCCATGCTGCCTCAGCCTTTTGTGACCACCGCCCAGTCTAAAGTGGAGACCATCCGCACGGCTCTGGATTTGAGCCAGGAGTGGGACAAGCTTCAGGAGGGCCAGGAGTCTCCTTCCGCCATGATTACCGGCGTTGTAGTTGCCCGCACCGAATTTATTGAGGAAAATCCGGAAGCTGTCGCCGATTTTATGACCCGCTATAAAGAGTCTGTTGATTATGTAAACAACAATGTAGAGCAGGCTGCAGAGCTGGTGGGAAAATATGATATTGTTCCGGCTGCCGTGGCAGTAAAGGCAATTCCGGAATGTAACATTACCTATATTGACGGGGAAGAGATGAAGGAAAAGCTTTCCGGTTATTTAGATTCTTTATATCAGCAGAATCCGGCTGCCGTAGGCGGGGCTCTTCCGGCTGATGAATTCTACTTTGTCCCGTAAACCTTTGGAGACTTCCGTCTCCCGGTCTCCTGGGATCCGCCTCTGGGCGGTAATACTGTGGCTCATGGTCTGGCAGCTTGGCAGCCAGGCTCTGGGCCAGGAAATTCTTTTGGTATCTCCCATTTCCGTTCTGATACGTCTTTTTTCTCTCATCCGGACGAGTTCCTTCTGGGGATCCATTGGATTTTCTCTGGCGCGGATCTCTTCCGGATTTTTGCTGGCCGCCCTTTCGGGTACTTTATTTGCTGCTTTGGCTGTCCGCTTTGTATGGTTTGGACAGCTGCTCACCCCCCTGATTCTGGCAATAAAAGCCACCCCGGTAGCTTCGTTTATCATCCTGGCTCTGATCTGGATCCCCTCCCGGAACCTGTCCGTGTTTATCTCTTTTTTGATGGTTCTTCCGGTGATGTACACCAATGTTTTAAACGGAATTCAGTCCACCAGCAAAGATCTGCTGGAAATGGCCCGGGTATTTTCCCTTCCGGCAGGACGTACCATCCGGTATATTTATGTTTCCCAGGTCCTGCCCTTTTTCCGCTCTGCCTGCACCATCGGGCTGGGGCTTTGCTGGAAATCCGGCATTGCCGCAGAAGTTATCGGAATTCCTGACGGGTCCATTGGGGAAAAGCTTTACAATGCCAAGATTTTTTTGAATACTCCGGATCTGTTTGCCTGGACTCTGGTCATTGTAGTGGTCAGCTTTTGTTTTGAAAAATTGTTTTTGAAGATTTTGGATACCTGTGTAGAATATCTGGAAAGGATGTAAGATTATGGCGATTGTGTTAGAAAAACTTTGCAAGGCCTATGGCCATCATCCGGTTTTAACAGACTTTTCCGCTTCTGTTCCGGAAGGCAGAGTAACTGCTATTATGGCCCCTTCCGGACAGGGAAAAACTACTCTCCTGCGTATCCTGATGGGGCTGGAAATGCCGGATTCCGGAAAAATATCCGGTCTTTCCGGCAGAAAGTTCAGCGCCGTATTCCAGGAAAACCGGCTCTGTGATAATTTAAGCCCTATCTCCAATATCCGGCTGGTAGCGCCGGAGCAAAAGCGCGCCCAGATTATTTCCGCCATGGAAAGCGTTCTTCTGGCTGACTGTTTTCATCAGCCGGTCCGGGAATTGTCCGGCGGCATGCGCCGCCGGGTTGCCATTCTGCGGGCTCTGCTTGCAGATTATGATGTATTGTTTCTGGATGAACCTTTTAAAGGACTGGATGAAAAGACCCGGCAGGTTGTGATTTGGGATACGAAAATCAGAAGCGCTGGCAAAACCGTATTTTTGATCACCCACGATCCGTGGGAAGCCCGGATTATGGAAGCCTGTCAGATCCTTTCCCTTCACTAAAACAGCCCCTGCAAAATGGTAATACTTTCATTTTGCAGAGGCTGTTCTAGCATGGAATTTTTAGAAAATCAGTGAATAATGGCATTGGCTAACGGAAGGCCAATCAGCAGAACCAATGCCAGCTCCATTGCCACAATTACTACATTGTATTTGTAAATGTCCTTTGCATGGAGCCACTCTTTATTTCCAAACATCATAGCTGCAAACGGAGATGCCGCAGGAGTTGCGATAGCGCAGGACAGTACAAATATGCTCATAATCGCAACCAGAGGAGCAGAATTTACTCCGGTCTGGGCACAATAGGTAGCAATAACCGGCTGAAGCAGCATACCAATTACCAGAGAGTTGCAGATATTGGTCAGCAGACATCCGATGCCAAGCAGGACAATACTAAACATCACCATATTCATTCCTCCAAAAATGGGAGAAAGAATCGTATTTAAAAAGACTACCACGCCAGTACTTTCATTGGTGAGAACGCTGCCAATATAGATTGCGGAAACCATCATAAAGAATGTTCCCCAGGCAAAGTTTCCAATGCCTTCTTTGATAGTGAATGCAGGCTTTCCATCTACCTGAACAGCACAGGCGATAATGGTAAACAGAATAACCAGGCCATAGGAATTTGCGCTGAGCCATGCCATGCCGGGAAAGGACGGGATAATACTGGGCAGCAGCATGCAGACCATCATAGTTGCACAACAGGTTGCCACTACTTTCTGCTTCATATTTAACGGCGGGAGGGGATTACGGTTTAACTGCTCTAAAGTCAGGTTTTTCAGCTTACTTACATCCGGACGGAACACAAATTTACAGAGGGCAATGATGGCGGCAGAACTAATCATAGCATAGCTGAGAGATACAAAAAGCCACTGTCCGTTATTGATGATAACCTGCTTGCCTAAAAAGTTAGGCGAAATGGTGGCATAGTTGGTGATCAATGCCAAGCCATTACTCATATAAGGCGGGATGGTAAAGCCAATTGCACAGGCAACCGGGATCAGGATCACCATTAAAGTTGGATACGCCTCATATTGCTCCATTCCGATATCGCTAAATACTTCATAAAGAATAGGCCAGAATAAGAAAATCGGAGCAAAAGCGCCTACAAATCCTGAGATCAAAACGGAAGAGATAAACATCACCGTAGTAAATACCCACGGCCTTCCAATCATAATCTTTCTGGTCATACAGAACCGGCCGATATATGCGCTGATACGGTTGGTCTGCAGGGAGTTCATTAAGATCATCATAAAGAAGATCTGAACTACCATGGGATTGCCGAAGGTCCCGCTTAGAACCTGGCCCATGGGCGCATAGTCTGATGCCCCGATCATAAAGATAGCCAGCAAACTGGCAATAACCGGATCCATAGTCGTCCAAAGATATAAGGTTCCCAGGAAAATCCCAAAGATCTGTTTTCCAATAGGAGTAATCCCTGGCATTTCCATAGGCAGATAGCGGAACCCCAGCATCAATACAAGGCCGACAACTGCATTCAGGTACATCTTATTACTATTCTGTTTCATCACACTCGTCCCTCCGTTTTTTGTTTGTTATAACATTAACATATTTTTTTTGCCTGTTCCAATAGCGGTGGCTAATTACTTTCTGTTTTTATGGCGATTTATGGGATTATATAGTATAATAGCAATATGATATATTGGCTTTTAGGGGGAGGGTGTGTTATGGAGAAGTATAATATAAGGGCAGATTTTTTGAAGGCCGGCACACGCAAAGAAGCAAAAAGAGGGGAATATATCTGCAATCCGTTAGTCGATGGAATCACCCAGACTGTCTGTTATCTGGATCAGGGAATTGCTTCCCTGATCAGTTACAATGATTCCGGTGAGGAACGGATCCATCTGTATTTTAATGAGAAGCGGGTAATCGGATTTGCCGGCGCTCTGACGCGGATGTTTTCTGATGACTGGAACCAAAACCGCGACTTAGGTTATGTGATAGCCCCTCAAATGTGTTGGGCCATAGCAAAAACAGACTGCGTATTTTATCGGATTACAGAACAGCAGTTTCAGCACCTGATGTCAGAATCGCCGGATTTCTGCAAAGGAATCCTAAGCTCTATGACCTACAATTATTTAGCCCTGATTAGCAAATTCCATATTACCATGGACGGCAACCGGACTGCTCAGTTCTGCCAGTGGCTGTTAAGCTGCCGCATAAAAAAAGGCGGCTGCTATGTAATCCCCAAAGAATTCTCCTTTGCAGAGGTTTCCAAATATCTGGGGATGCATCCTGTCACCGTAAGCCGTCTGGCCAAGAAGTTAAAGGAATTGGGAGCCATTGACCGGAAAGATAGTTATATCATAATAAAAAATGAAGAGTTATTGGTCAGCTTAATGCATAACCATGACTTAGTGTGAACACTTAATCGGGTCTCCCTGGTTAAGCCAATATCATGCAAAAAGCCGCTGCGGTTTCAGGAATTTACCTGAGCGCAGCGGTTTTTTATTATTTTATGATTCTTCTTTCCCGGAAACCTCAATTCCCAATTCTTCCAGCTGTTTGGGGGCCACCGGGGTGGGAGCTTCGGTCATCAAACAGGAAGCATCTTTTACCTTGGGGAAGGCGATAACATCACGGATGGAATCTGCTCCTACCATCAGCATGATCATGCGATCAAAGCCGTAAGCCAGACCTGCATGAGGCGGCACGCCATACTTAAATGCCTCTAACAGGAAACCAAACTGCTGGTTTGCCTGCTCCGGGGTAAAGCCCAGCACTTCAAACATCTTGGCCTGAATGTCGGCCTGATGGATACGGACCGATCCGCCGCCCATCTCGGTGCCGTTTAATACGATATCGTAGGCCTTGGCGCGAACTGCTCCCGGGTTGGTGTCAATCAGGGGAAGATCCTCGTCCATAGGCATTGTAAATGGATGGTGCATGGCCACATAGCGGTTTTCTTCTTCTGAGTACTCTAACAGAGGGAACTCGGTTACCCACAGGAATTTAAAATCATCCTTTTTTAGCAAATCTTGCTGCTTTGCCAGCTCCAATCTCAGATTTCCTAATACGTCAAATACCACCTTGTCCTTGTCAGCGGCAAACAGCAGAAGATCGCCGGGTTTTCCGTCCATGGCAGAGGCCAATGCCTTCAGCTCTTCTTCTGTCATAAATTTGGCAAAGGAGCACTTATAGCTTCCGTCTTCCTGGATTGCCAGATAGGCCAGGCCTTTAGCGCCAAAGCCCTTGGCAAAGTCTACCAAAGCGTCAATTTTCTTTCTGGGCATAGCTCCCTGCCCCTGGGCGTTAATCCCCCGGACAGAACCGCCGTTTTCAATAGCGCCGGTAAATACGCCAAAACCGCAGCCCTTTACCAGCTCCGTAACATTTTTAAGCTCCATGCCGAAACGCAGATCCGGCTTATCAGAACCAAATCGATCCATTGCCTCTCTCCAGGTCATTCTGGGGATGGGGAGCTGGAGGTCAAAATTGCACACCTCTTTAAACAGCTTCTGAAGGAGCAGCTCGTTAACGCCGATTACATCATCCACATCTGCAAAGGACATCTCCATATCGATCTGGGTAAACTCCGGCTGCCGGTCCGCCCGAAGATCCTCGTCCCGGTAGCAGCGGGCAAGCTGGAAATACCGGTCACAGCCGGAACACATTAAAAGCTGCTTAAAAAGCTGGGGAGACTGAGGCAGAGCATAGAAGGATCCCGGGTGGACACGGCCGGGCACCAGGTAATCTCTTGCTCCTTCCGGAGTGCTCTTAATCAGGGTAGGAGTCTCGATCTCCCAAAAGCCCTGATCTGCCAGAATAGCCCGGGTCATGGTTGCCACCTTGCTGCGAAGCATTAAGTTTCTCTGGATGTCCGGTCTTCTGATGTCTAAGAACCGGTATTTTAAACGCAGCTCTTCCTTGGTCCTGCTGTTTTCTTCAATGGGGAAAGGAGGAACTTCGGACTCAGACAGGATACGAAGCTGTTCTGCCCGAATCTCAATTGCTCCGGTGGCCAGGTTCTCATTGACTGCGCCGGAGCGGGCTTCTACCCTGCCCACCACTGCGATTACAAACTCGCTTCTTAATTTCTCAGCCTTGGCAAAATTTTCCGATCCGCAATCCTTTTCCTCAAAAATCAGCTGAAGGATGCCGGAACGGTCTCTTAAATCTACGAAAATAATTCCGCCTTTATTTCTGCTTTTCTGCACCCATCCCATAACGGTAACCGTGCTGCCGATCTCTGCGGCAGTCACCTCCGTACAGCGGTGAGTGCGCTTTAACCCTAACATTGCTTCTGCCATAAATGTACATCTCCTTTACTAAAAGTCCGCCGCCGGCAGGCGGCATGCAGGCTTATTTTTTCAGCGCTTCTTTATAAAATTCTTTAAATTCCCGGTAGCCTTCCTTCATAAGCTGGTCTTTCTGGAATTTTTTATTCTTATTCATCTGGGCAACTAAAATGCGGGAGCCGCCTTTTCTGGCTTCCATGGCCTCTTTGATAACAGCGGCCAGAGACTGAGGATCCAGCCCTTTTTCAAAGAGATACGCGGTCTTTTCCCCTTCTCCCGGTACGCTAAAGCCTGCGTCCAGCAACATTCCCACAATCCGCTCAAAGCCAATGGAGAAGCCGCAGGCCGGGGTATCCATGCCGGTAAATTTGCCGATCATCTTGTCATAGCGTCCGCCTCCGGCTACCGAATAACCCAGGCCTTCCACGGAAACCTCAAAAATGGTTCCGGTGTAGTAGCCCATTCCACGGACTAAAGTGGGATCAAACACCAGGCGGCAGTCTGCTTCCACATCCAAAACGTCGGCAACTGTGTCCATAATGCGGGCCAGATTCGCCGCTACGCCTTCCGGCAGGACGCCTGATAAGGCTTTCCCAAGGCTGCAGACCCCCTGGGAGTCGTTGGTGACAGTGGCTAACAGCTCTGTGTACTTTTCAATACTATCCTTGGAGAATCCGTTTTGGGAAAGCTCCTCTTTTACGCCGTCCATACCGATCTTGTCCAGCTTGTCCAGGGTAATAAATACCTGCTCCATGGACTCTTCCGGAAAACCGCTGTAAACGGCCATAGCCCTTAAGATTCCCCTGTCATTGATGCGGACAGTGAATTTTTCGTTTTTACAGATCTTGCTCAGGGCAGTGGCGGTAGCCAGGATTAGCTCGATTTCCGCCATGCAGGTGGCATCGCCTAAAATATCAATATCACACTGGACAAACTGGCGGAAACGCCCCTTCTGGGGCCGGTCTGCTCTCCAGACGCTGCCCATCTGCAGCGCTTTAAAGGGGGATGGCAGGGATGCGGCATTGTTTGCGTAATATCTGGAAAGCGGCAGAGTTAAATCATATCGAAGGCCGCCGTCCACCACGTCGTTTTCGCTTCTGGCAGTCTCTAAATTCAGCTTCTCGCCCCGTTTTAATATCTTGAAAATCAGTTTTTCATTGTCGCCTCCCTGTTTGCTGGTGAGATTTTCGATATGCTCCACACAGGGGGTTTCGATCTGGGAAAAACCGAAGCTTTTATAGGTCTCTTTAATCTGGCTCATGACGTATTCCCGGATCTGCATCTCCCCGGGCAGTATGTCCTTCATGCCGGTTACTGGTTTTTTCTTTAATGGCATAATTCTTCTCTCCCATTCATTCAAGTTCGTTACGATTTCGTGACAGCAGTGTCTAACTATATTTCATTATACAGTAAATCATCAAATAAAACTGGTATTTTATCTTGAAATGCTTTTAATAGTGGAAGCGCAATTTGCCTCATTTGAGGATGCGCTGCCTCTGCCGCCCTCAATTTAAAAAAGTGTCTCCATTCGCGCAGATTCATTGTAACAATAATTTCTGTCTTTAGGCTGTTTGGAAGAACGCTTCTTGCCTCTTGAGGAGTTGCCCCTGATGCAATCAGTTGCATATACGATTTCTCTATGTATTTCATAGTTTCTATCCATATCGTATATTTTTCAACCTCTCCATTCCAGAAATATGGTTTAATAAATGTTAGCTCATTTCCGAATTTGTTATCATTATAATTGCAGTATCGTGTACTTTCCTGACTATAGCTTGCGATTCTGTGTCTCACAATTTCATGTGAAATCCCTCTATCACAAATTATACGAACTGTTATTTTCTCATGTTCAATCACCGACTCATGACCACTTCTAATAATATTATATACAAAATTTTTTGCAGATCCATCCGTAATCTTTTCTTCGCTCTTATAGCAAACCCGGCCTGCACGCTCTATTTTCTTTAAAATCTCATATCCATCTATTACATCTTCTATTACAAATCCTGGTTCTATTATATTCATCCCTTATCCTCCTGTTTTACTGTAACGGCATACGCCGCTACGCGTCACCTGTCAATACGTCGGAAGGCATTTTAGAAATGCTTTGCATTTGCTTTCCTCCTATAAAGCACCGCAATGCTTTGCCAAATTTTTACGCAGCTCCTTTGCTAGCACTCTAAGGTTGTCATTCCATTTATCAATATCAGCTTCCGATGTTAAAGATTTCCTTTTTCTGGCCTCTTTAAAAATCTGTTCCAACAAAATTTCCAGTTGTCCATCTGAAGTACCATTTTTGAAATGTAAATGGATTTGCAAACTATATTTTCTAATTTGTGTTGGTACACCGTCAAAATTCTCATAAGAAATTATCTCCGCCAAATAGTTTAATAATTCAACTGATACCTTTGACAGCGACTCTTTTGCACTTGTTTCATATGTTATACGGGGTTGTGCAAACATATAAAATGCCATATTGATAAATAATGTTATTATGCTGACAATAGCAGGCACCCATATTTCTAAGTTATTTGTCCCCTGCATAACCACTTCCTTCATTCCCCTTCCTCCTCATCAATAAACCTTTTATTTTTTACAGAGCGCACAAAATATGACAGATCATAAAAATGAGATGCACCATATTCGGCAGTATTACTTCCCTCCTGATATGGATTATCAAATAACAGCATCTCGTTTTCATTTTCAATAACATACATAACACAACCTAACATGACAGGTTTTGGACCTATGGGAGAAATAACCAAACGCACATTGGAATTATTATGGCTTAAACATGTAAGTCTATTATATGTTTCAAAAGGATTTATGGCTGAGACATAATCTAATTTCTCTTGATTATTTATCTTTAATTCAAAAAACTGGCTATTGGCATTCATAGCGGCATTATGCCAATTTGTCTTCATTGCAGGGATACTTATATGCGGTATGGAATATCTTCTGCTGGATGGAGATTCTTCTTCCAACCGCATTAGCCTCGATCCTTCAAACCCTAAAAAAACTACCCAATCACATTCTGTCGAACTGTCACTAAATGTTTCTAAACCTGGAATCTGATCAAACCCCATTGTTGTATTTTTCAGATCATAATCGTCATGTTCATTTTTATTATATTTGCCAGGCTCTGTATAGCAGAAATATACCTCATCCCATTGAAACATGTTTAAAAAGGCGCAAAACGAACCAAGAAAACGG
>CAJUJM010000081.1 GCA_910586755.1 uncultured Lachnospiraceae bacterium | reverse complement strand
AGCCGCATCTGCAGTTGTTCCATATATGTCATGCATAAGAATAATATCTCCATCTTTTACATGGTCCAAAACACTGCTGATAGTCCTGGACGGGTTTTTATGCTGCCAGTCTCTGGTATCAATTGACCACATAATGGCAGGCATTCCCATAGTTCCCAGCACATTGAGAGACGCCCTGTCATAGTATCCTCCCGGAGGACGTACCAGTTTGGGATCCACCCCGCAGACATTCTGAAGTTTCTGGTTTACGGCCTGAACCTGTGAGACTATTCCATCAGCGCCAATCTTGCTTAAATATTTATGATTATTGGTGTGATTGGCCACCTCACAATTGAGAGAAACCATCCTTTGAATTGTAGGAGCGGTTCCCTGATTTATATTGGTTCCTACCATAAAAAAGGTTGCTCTTCCGCCGCAAGCCTCCAGGCTGTTGAGAATCCGGTTTGTAACCGAAGCTTTGGGGCCATCATCAAAAGTCAGGGCTACCATAGGGCGGTTGGGATCCACTCCTGCCGGCAAAACCGGTCCCGGAATCTTTTCCGGCTCTGCAGGCGGCGTCTGACCTTTTTTCGTTACGGACATCCGGATTCCATCTGCCCTCAGGCCCACGCCCTCCTGGCCCGCCGGATTTCCGTTAGCCGCCCAGTCCGTCCAGGCTCCGTTTTGGTATACCATATAGTAAATATCGTAATTTTCTTTTAGTTCCCCTGTCAGCTCCATCTTAACAGCTTCCAAAGCGGCTCCGCCTTCTGTGCTGCCGGTTTCCGCCATGTTTTCCACCCAGGGCTGCCAGCCTGAGCCGCTGACATTTACCTGATAGGTTAAGGTTCCGCTCATTCCCTCCGGCTGTCCCTGAAGGGTTGCCTTTAAACCAGTCAGATAGTCGCCTGCTTTGGCACATTCAAAGTTATCGCCATATTCCTCGCTCCACCCGCTGCCTGCCATAAATGCCTGATAAACGGTTTTAATCTCCGGAAGTTCCTCTGTCTGAACTTGTTCCTGATTCTCTATTTCTGGGCTCTCCTGAGCTTGTCCCAAAGACTCTGCCTCCTGGGCTGTCTCCGCCTCCTGTTGTCTCTCTGTCTCCCGGTCCAGCTCAATTCCCGGACCCGTTTTCTGCTGATTTGCCGCTGCCGTAAACGGCGAAACCAGCAAAATAGCTCCTGCCGCTGCAAGCATCACAGCCGTTTTCTTCAGTTTCCCTGATATTCTTCCCATATTAAATCCCTTCTTAAAGTTTATTTTCTATACCTATTCTCTGGCGCCAAATACAAAATCACAGAGAAGAGCATATTCTTGATAAGCCGGAAAGTCCGCCAGATCTCCCAGCTGTTTCAGCACCCCTGTATAATACCAACACTGCATTTTCGGATCCTTTTGATGGAAGCGCTCCCATACTTTGTCGCCTATCTGCATATAATCCCTTGCCGTGCATCTTAAATTGCTCAGTTTGTCCCCCAAAGCCAGGATTTTGGAATCTCTCTCTGCTGTCTCCAGCTTCTTTATCGTAGTAGCTTTCCGTTCCTCCCAGGTGCGGGACTTGTCCTCACTCTCTTTCACCACTAGCCTGGCCACTCTGCCGCCAAACTGCTCCCGAAGCTCCTCCTCACTGACTCCCGCGTCTTCTATAACATCATGGAGTAACGCTGCCGCAATCACTTCTTTATCATCTGTTATCATGGAGACGATTACCGCCGTCTCCATAGGATGGGTGATATACGGAATGTTGGAACCCTTTCTAACCGCTCCTTCATGAGCCTTTGCCGCAAATAGCGCTGCTTTTCTAATCATTGGATTCCTCCTGCTTGATTTGATATTTTGTTTACGGGCAGATTTATCATAACACATTCCAGCAGATTTTAGAAGTTATTCTTGTAAGTTGGTTTATTTTCTGTTATGCTTAAGGTCGAAAATCAATTGCAGGAGGTACCCATTATGGAACAGCGCAATCCACGCCGTACATCAACTCCCCGTTACGGCTACAAGACTCCCAAAAAGCAGGATGATTTTCTTCATATCCTGCTTTTTTACATAATCCCTTTTATTGTATTTAACGGCCTGCTCTTTTTCCTTTTGACCGCCAAACCCAAAGTTGCCATTACCATAGGCACCACCAAGGACTACAAAACCACTTCCGTTTCCATTACGGTAAAGTCCCTTCTTCCCATTAAGAGTATGGTAACAACCCAGGAATCAGCTCCCTTGGAGCTTGAGGAAACCGGGCGTGGAACATATACTGCCATCATTGATAAAAACGGTGTTATTGAGGTCACAGTTGCATGCATCAATGGTATGATTACCGCTTCCTATGAGCCGGTGGATATTTTGGACGAGCTTCCGCCTTCCATCGGGGAAGACTTTATTATTGAGGACAATATTCTGACTTTTACCATAGAAGACAGTCAGTCCGGTGTGGATTTTACATCCATTTCCGCCACTACTTCCATGGGAACCCCAGTGTCTCCCACCATTGATAAAATTAACAATAAGGTTTCTTTTGAAATCGATGCCACCGGGCTTACCGTTTATGCCGCAGATATGTGCGGCAATGCCACTCAGGCCAACTTTAACACTACTTCCAGCGACGTGACCATTACCGGAGATACGGCAGGCGGTATAGAGGCTGCTCCGGATCAGGAATCCCAGTCCTCTCAGGCGGAAAACGGAGAATCCCAGACGTCCGGCATCACGATTTCCCAGTAAACCTTCATGGGCCCGGCAGCGGACGGACCCTGCACATAACAGACTGGCGGGCCACCGCCGGCATCAAGAAAGCGGATACAGCACAAACTGCTCCTTTTTCATTTTGCTGCATCCGCTTTTTAATTTCTATACAATGTAAGCCAAAAACCTGCAGGAATTAATATCTGCCATAAAGCCTTGCCATTCTGCGGCATTTCTGAGCAATTTCCCTGGTCAGCTCGCCGTCCAGCATCCGCCATCTCCAATTCGTTCCCACTGTGCTGGGCTCATTGATCCGCGCGCTGGAGTTTAATCCCAAATAATCCTGTACCGGAATAATTGCCAAGTCTGCAATGCTGGACAGAGCCAAACGGATAAACTCCCAATTTGCATGAGCTGCTTCCGTCTTATTTAAATCCATATATTCTGTAGTAAACTGCAGGTCTGCCCCTTCCAGTTTCTCAAACCAGCCCCGAACTGTGTCATTGTCATGGGTTCCGGTGTAAACCACACAGTTAGGATTTTTATAATTATGCGGCAGGTAGGTGCTGGAACCGCTTGCGTCAAATGCAAATTCCAGTATCTTCATTCCCGGGAAGCCAGTAGCCTCCAACAGTTCATAAACGGTAGGGGTTAAAATTCCCAGATCCTCCGCAATTACCGGAAGTTCACCAAACCAGCCCTTTAACGTGTTAAAAAGCTTCATCCCCGGTCCCTTTTCCCAATGGCCATTGAGGGCAGTTTTCTCTCCATAGGGAATTGAATAGTATTCATCAAATCCTCTAAAATGATCGATTCTTACTACATCATACAGCTTAAAGCTATAATCCACCCGGCGGATCCACCAGCCAAAACCGGTTTTCTCGTGATATCCCCAGTCATACAAGGGGTTGCCCCATAACTGTCCGGTCTCGGAAAACGCATCCGGCGGACATCCCGCAACTGCCTTGGGGATTCCTTTCTCGTCAAACTGGAACATCTCTGGATGAGCCCATGCGTCTGCGCTGTCAAAGGAAACATAAATCGGAATATCTCCGATTATGCGAATTCCCCGCTCATTGGCATAGGTCTTCAGCTTTTTCCACTGCTTCGTAAAAACCATCTGCTGAAACTCATGAAAGCCAATCTCATCTTCTAATTCTCTCCGGTATTTGTCCATAACTTCCGGGCGGCGCAGACGGATATCCTCTTCCCATTTACTCCATTCCACATCCTGAAACGCTTCCCTCAGCGCCATGTAAAGGCAGTAATCCAGAGTATCCTTTGTCAGGGAAACCTTCGCTTTTTCATGAACTTTCCCCTGTCCCAGAAGGCCTTCTTTTTTCTTCCAGTTCTCATACGCTTTTTTCAGCATAAGCCGTTTGCCTGTGTGAACCTTATCGTAACGAATTGTCCGTAAATCCTTTCCAAAGTCTGTGTCATCACAGTCCTTTTCCGTCAAAAGTCTTTCTTCAATCAATTGCTCTAAATCGATCAGAAGCGGATTTCCTGCAAAGGCAGAAAAAGACTGATACGGAGAATCCCCATAGCCGGTAGGCCCCAACGGCAGTATCTGCCAGTACTTCTGTCCTGCTGACTGCAGGATATCCACAAATCTGTATGCTTCCTTGGAAAAAGAGCCAATTCCGTGCTTAGACGGAAGGCTGAATACCGGAAGCAACATTCCACATTCTCTCATGTCGCAATTCTCCCCTGTTTTGTCTGAAATCTGGTGATTGGAGGGCTGAAAAACACCTCGCCAAGTGTTCATATTATACCAGTTTCCGGCATCTAATGCAAGGCGGATGAACAGGTTCTGCACCACAGATTTACGATTTCAGCGTAGTGAAAACAGACGGGGTATTGAGAATTTCAGCAAATTATAGTACAATACCCTCAGTAAACAAGGGGACGCTCGGTTCTGCCCCTGTTGACTGAGGGTAATCATCAAAAATGAATGAATTTGAGGTGTCATCATGAAATTTGTATATCCTGCTGTTTTTAAAAAAGATCCTTCCGGAATTATCCAGGTATCTTTCCCGGATCTGGAAGGCTGTTATGCCCGGGGCGCTACCATGGAAGATGCCATGGAGCAGGCCAAAGAGGCGGAAATCTCCTGGATTACCCTGGAGCTTGAAGAGTCCTTTGATCTTCCCCCCAGAACCCGCTTAGAAGACATTCCCCTGGAAGAAGGAACTGTGGTTCAAAATGTAGCAGCTACCATTCGGTTGGTGGAAGGATATGACGAGTAAGTTCGTTTGAAAAGAGGCGAATCATAGGAGAAACCTATTATGAGCACTATTGTAACAAGAGATGCTGCTCCTGAAGATGCAGAACGTATCCTGGAAATTTACGGGTACTACGTAAAAAATACGGCCATCACTTTTGAATATGAAGTTCCGACTCTATCTGAGTTCCAAAAGCGCATTGAGAATACTCTGAAACGATATCCCTATCTTGTCATTGAGCAGGATGGAATCATTCAAGGCTACGCCTATGCAGGACCCTTTATAGGCCGGGCCGCCTGCGATTGGTCTTGTGAGATGACCATATATCTCTGTCAGGCCGCGCTAAAGCGCGGCCTGGGCCGGAAGCTGTATGAGACCCTGGAAGACCGGCTGCGGAACATGGGAATTTTAAATTTATATGCCTCTATTGCCTATCCGGAAACAGAGGATGAATATCTTAACAGAAACAGCGCCGGTTTCCATGCACATTTAGGATTCACAAAAGTAGGGGAATTTCATAAATGCGGCTACAAATTCGGCCGTTGGTATCATCTGATTTGGGTGGAAAAAATAATTGGAATCCATAAGCCGGATCAGGCTCCTGTTAAATTTTAAATCACATCATCTGAAAGGGGATGCCGCGGCATCCCCTTTCGGTTATTTTCTCTATTCTTTTCCGGGAATCATATGCACGTCCATCTGATTAAACGGAATCTCAATTCCCGCCTTATCGTACTCCAGTTTCACTGCCTCCGTAATATCCCAGCGGGTAGTCCAATAATCCTCACAGGTAGTCCAGGCTCTTCCTCCTATCAGAACTGCGCTGTCACCCAAGCTGTCTACAAATACCTGAATCGGTTCTTCCTTTAATACAAGCGGGTGTTCCTCAAGCAGCTTCTGCAAAATCTCCTTGGCAAGTTTTAAGTCCGCGTTGTAGCTGATTCCTACCAGGAAATCCAACCGGCGGCAACCCATACCTGTTACATTGGTTAAAGGGGCATCAGACAAACTTCCATTGGGAATGACAATTTTTCGGTTATCCGGCGAGGTCAGAGTCGTATATACCAGGCCAATGTTCAATACCGTACCTTCCCCGCCTTGTGTAATCACGTAATCTCCCACTTTAAAGGGCTTCATCACTAAAATCAGTACGCCGCCTGCAAAGTTGGCTAAACTGCCCTGAAGGGCAAGGCCAATGGCAATACCTGCAGAACCCAGCAGAGCCACAATAGACGCAGAGCTAATACCAATTTTATCAGCAGCAATAAATATCAGGATTCCATACTGAAGAGCATTGGCCACGGACACCAGAAACCGTCTGATACTGATTTCCAGCCCCATCTTATCCAGAGTCCGCTTGAGAAACCGGCTGTTTAATTTGATAATGCGGCTGCCGATAAGAAGAATCAAACCGGCGATTAAAACCCGGTATCCAAAACTCATCAGTCCCGGTATCCACCCTTTCATGGTTTCTAATACCACATTAGGGTTCAGCTTTGCAATATCCTCCGCCAATTCCGCGCCAACTTCCAGAGTCTCCTGTACGGCTGCCTGTGCTGTCTCTTCCACGCGATCTAACCTCCTGCCCTGGCCCTCCCTTTAAAGGGCCTCTATTTCTTTTTCTTAGCTGCGGTTTTAGCCGGCGCGGCCTTTCCAGCAGATTTTGTCTTCTTGGCGGGAGCTTCTGCCTTCCCGGTACTCTTTGCTTTCTTGTCAGAAGTCTCTTCCTTTGCGGCAGCCTTCTTTACAGGCTCTGCAGCCTTTTTGGCCGGGGCAGCCTTGGCTCTCTTTGCAGGCGCCGCCTTTTTCTCTTCTTCCGGAGTACAGGTAAATATGCTGATACTCATAGGCGCGATATCGATCTCAATGGAATTTTCCTGATTATCCCATTCCATCTTTTTGGAAACCTTTACCCTGGAATTCACCATACCGGTTCCGCCATACTCTGTGTTATTGCTGTTTAAAATTTCTTTATACTTTCCTGCAAAAGGTACTCCAACCCGGAATCTTTTATGTTCCATATTGTCAAAGTTGCAGACAAAGAGCAGCGTGTCTTCCGGCTTCTTGGTCTTCCTTACAAACATAGCCATGCTCAGCTCATTATAAGAGCAATTCATCCATTCAAAACCATCCGGATCATAATCCAATTCAGATAAAGCCGGATACTTGGCGTAGAGGGCGTTAAGGGCTTTCATAAATGCCTGAGTCTGGCTGTGAACCGGATACTCCAGCAGGTTCCACTGCAGGCTGGCATTCTCATTCCACTCATCTACCTGAGCGAAATCCTGTCCCATAAACAGCAGCTTTTTGCCGGGATGGCCCATATAAAAGCCATAAGCAGCCCGAAGGTTAGCTGCCTTCTGCTCCAAAGTCTCGCCGGGCATCTTTCCAATCATAGAACCTTTGCCGTGAACCACTTCATCATGAGAGAACACCAGCACAAAATTCTCGCTGTAAGCATACAGCATGGAAAAGGTAAGCTGCCCATAATTATTTTTCCGGAAATAGGGATCGCATTTCATGTAGCTTAAGAAGTCATTCATCCATCCCATGTTCCACTTATAGTCAAAGCCCAGTCCGTCATCCTTTACGTCCCCTGTAATCTTGGGCCATGCGGTAGATTCTTCTGCAATTAAAATCGCTCCGCCTGTCCGGCCTTTAAATACAGAGTTCAGGTGCTTTAAGAATTCTACCGCCTCCAGATTCTCATGACCGCCGTAGATGTTTGCAACCCACTCTCCGTCATTCTTGCCGTAATCCAGATACAGCATAGAAGCCACCGCATCCATACGAATCCCGTCTGCGTGGTACTTTTCTGCCCAGAACAGCGCATTTGCAATGAGGAAGTTGGAAACCTGAGGCCTGCCGTAATTGTAAATCAAAGTACCCCAATGAGGATGGGCGCCCTGGCGCGGATCCAGATGCTCATATACACAGGTGCCGTCAAAAGCAGCCAGACCGTAGGAATCTCTGGGGAAGTGGGCAGGCACCCAGTCTAAAATCACGCCAATGCCCTGCTCATGCATATAATCCATAAAATACATAAAGTCATCCGGAGTACCATAGCGGCTGGTGGGCGCATAGTAGCTGGTAACCTGATAACCCCAGGAAGCGTCTAAAGGATGCTCCATAACCGGCATCAGCTCCACATGGGTGTATCCCATCTCCTTCACATATGCTGCCAGCTTTACTGCAATCTCTCTGTAATTATAGAACTCAGAGCCAATAATCTCCCTTCCTTCTTCATCCAGGGCAATTTCCTTTCTCATCCAGGAACCCAGGTGAACTTCATAAACAGCCATGGGCTTATTCTTTAAGTCCTCAGCGGCCCGCTTCTTCATCCACTCCTGATCCTTCCACTGGTACTTAGTGGTATCCCAGACAACGGAAGCCGTATTGGGGCGCAGCTCAGAATAGCTTGCGTAAGGGTCTGCCTTTAAAATAGGATCGCCGTTTTTGCATCTTACCTCATACTTATATAAGCTTCCCTCCGACAGCCCCGGCATAAAAATCTCGAAAACTCCGGAGTCTCCCAGACGGCGCATCTGATTGCGGCGGCCATCCCACAGATTAAAGTCTCCTACAACGCTTACCCGAAGGGCACAAGGTGCCCACACTGCAAAATAAACGCCTGCCACGCCGTTGACCGTCATGGGATGAGCTCCCAATTTATCATAAATCTCGTAGTGGATTCCGGCTTCAAATTTCTTTAGATCTGCTTCAGAAATCTGAGGTTCAAAAGCATATGGATCTTTAAATTTTTCGGTAACATCATTGTCAAAGGTAACTTTTAAAGTGTAATCCGGAATCGTCTTTCTCGGAAGCAGAGCAGCAAAAAATCCGGCCTCATCTGCCAGCTCCATGGGATATTCTTTGGAACCGACTATTACTGCCGCCTCCTTGGCAGTGGGTATCATTATCTGAACCAGCACACCGTCTTCCGTGACATGGGGTCCTAAAATCCCGTGGGGATTTACAGCCTCAGAATAAACCAGTTCTTCAATGCCTGCCCAGTCCATTAAATCATACAGTTTTTTATCCATAATACTTCCCCCTTAATTAATGGTTTTCGTAATATAAATTTATTGTAAATAGTTTACCATTTTTCCTTATAAATTACAATGAAAATCGGTAATAAGCCAGCATAAGATCCACCACTCTCCCGTAACTTTTTACGCCGTCCTTCTGCTGATGGAGTTTTAAATATGTATCGTTGACTTTGGTGGCAGTTTCCGCCACCTTTCCCTCATACTGATCCCAAAACATGCTGTTTGCATTTAAGTCTTCCAAGACTGTCTGGGGAAGGCGGTTATACAGCTCAAAATAACTCTCCGGATTTTCCCTGTAAAGTGCATTGGTGGCGTAAATCCACCCCATCAGATAACCGCTGTACTGAAATTCCGGTGAGTCTGACTCCACACAGGCCAGATATCCGGCAAAATTAGCTTCATCCTCCCGCATGAATCCTTTTAAATGGGACAATTCATGACATACTGTATGAGGGATATTATACGGTGTCATGTTTCGATTAAAATTCGCTTCCACTGTAAAAGGCGAGTAGATTCCTGACAGCTGCTGTATGGATAAAATCCACGAAATCTGCACCGGCTTGGGGTTGGGGTAATATCCTCCCAGGGCCGGGTAAGATCTGCCCAGCTTTTCCATTGCTTTTACCCCATCATGGCCCAACCGCCAGGCTTCTTTAAAGGTCAGTGCTTTTGTACTGGTAATCCTGTCTCCGGCAATCTCTGATGCCCCTGTTACCTGACCGGTTAAAAATTCACATAGCCGGTATAGCTCTTCCTCAGAGGAATCCCGCACCTCCAGGTCCATAGTATGAGAAAGAGGGGTTCTTGAATAATTGATGCCGCAGTTTATCACATACAAAAATGTCAGCACTGATACCAGAAAAACCCCGTTCTTCAGGAATATCCCGGGACTTCTCCTATGCCGGATCCCATAGGCAGCGATCCCTGTTATCAGCAGGTACAGTCCAAACTCTGCAACAGAAACTGAAAAAATGCTGCAGATCCTCCCTATGCTCCCTGCCAGCAGCGGGTAGATTCGCATCCCATACCAATCCGCAAATCCGACTATCTTTCTGGCCCCGGCCATTCCCAAAAATGATGTCAAAAAAAGTATGACCGCAGCAATAATTTGCCAGAAATTTTTTACTTTTTCCCTCATACCTTCCCTCTCCTGCTGCTTTTCTTTCTATTTTACTGTATTTACCAGAGAATTTCCATGTATTTTTTTTCCAGAATTCTTGCGGCCGGACAGGCATACTAAATTTAGAAGTTACCGCAGCAGGCTGTCTCCTGAAGGTTTCCTGACGTTTTTCTTATATTTTTGTAAAACCCCTTGCACAAACAGGAAATCTCGTATAAACTTTATTTTTAGCTGGCGCACTACCCCCAGCAGAACTTTTCATTACGTATGAAAGTCCGCCGCCAACCGGCGGCATGCGTTCAGGTATGCCAAATGCGCCCGCCAAACTTTCATGTGCGGTGGTGTCGTTGCCAGGCGCATGAAGGTTTAGGGAGGAAATTATGAAGAAAAATTCAGATAATAACAGCAATATCGGTGAGAAGGAAGCCGCCAATTGGAAATCTGAGCTGATTAGCTGGATACAGGTAATTGTAGCGGCAGCTCTTATCGCCCTGTTTTTAAATAGCTGCATCATTGCCAACAGCCAGGTTCCTACCTCCTCCATGGAAAATACGATTATGGCCCGTGACAGGGTAATCGGTTCCCGGCTGTCCTATACCTTTTCCCAACCGGAACGGGGAGATGTGGTAATCTTTCATTATCCGGACGATCCAACCGGAAAGACTTATTATGTAAAACGGATTATCGGCCTTCCGGGGGATGTTGTTGATGTCCGGGATGGCGGGGTCTACCTGAACGGATCCGATACCCCCTTGGATGAGCCCTACTTAAAAGAACCTATGGAAACCAGCTTTTTGGGCCCTCTTCATTATGAGGTGCCGGAGGGCAGCTACTTTATGATGGGTGATAACCGAAACGACTCCTGGGATGCCCGGTTCTGGGATAATACCTGGGTAAAAGAGGACAGGATTATTGCCAAGGTGCTGTTCCGGTATTATCCGTTTAATAAAATGGGGGCAATTCAATAAAAATGCTGCCTCAGGCAACTCTTTTTATCTGTTGCTTAAGGCAGCATTTCTATTCTTTATTGAACCAGATCCATCACATCCTTTTGAGCGCTTTCACAGGCTTCCTGGGGACTCATCTCTCCGGCCTGGGCCCTGGAAGCGTAGCTTCCCATAATATCTAACATCTGGTTAATCTGCTCATGAGGCGGCGTCCACTGCAAGCCCCTCTCAACCAGTCCATTGGCCTTTTCCAGTGCGGCAAGCTGTGCCGGGAAGGAGGGATTCTCTTTTATCAAATCTTCATTTTCATAAATGGAGTATCGGGTGGCAGCCCCGCCGCTTTGTACGTATTCCAGGCTCTTCTCCCGGCTTGTCATATACATCATAAATGCCCATGCAGCATCCGGATTTTTTGCCCCTGTGGGGATAGAAATATTCCAGTCTGCCAATGCAGCAGATTTCCCCGCAGGTCCATCCGGCGGCGCAGCAAAAGCTACTTTATCATAGATTTTTGACTGCTCCGGGTCTGTAATTGCTGCCGCTATGGCCGTTGCATCCAGCCACATAGCTGTCTTGCCGGACATAAAAGCCCCCAGAGCTTCCTCATGGGTATAAGTGGATATATCAGGCGGCCCGCAGGCCAGCATATCCAAATACCATTCCAGAGACTCCACTACTCCCGGGTCATCGATCTTCGGCTCTAAACTTTTCTGATCCATCATCCCGTCGCAAAAAGCGTACATGGTAGTAAGCCAGCCTGACGCGAAATGAATCCCTCTCTGGGCCCGCAGCGCCACTCCGTAAAGCCCCTCCTCTTTTCCGTTAAAAAATCGGGCCAGCTCCAAAAATTCCTCCATGGTTTCAGGCGGCTTCTTTTGGTATTTTTCAAACAGATCGGTTCGGTATGCCAAAAATCTAGTTTCCCCTGCAATGGGAATTCCAATAGTAGTCCCTTGAAAGCGTCCTAAATCGCAGTAAGCCGGAATCAAATCTTCTTTGTCATACCATTCCGGAGTTTTTGTAGGATCATTCAGAAAATCATCCAGGGGCTGCACTACATTTTTGGCTCCGTACTCTGCATTCCAAAAGCTGTCCACCATAAATACATCATAGCTGTGGGCTCCCTGGAAATCTAAAAGTTGTTTATTTTTCAGATAAGTCTGCTCTACCACATCCCATTCCACCTGGATTCCGGTTAATTCCGTAAACTCGCCCGCCATAGACCGGAAGGCATCGGTGGACGGATGGGAAGCCATGGATACTACGATTTTGGTTCCGCCAAGCTGCTCTTTCACACTATTTCCCCACGCTTCCATTGCCGGAAGTTCTTCCGCCGCCGGCTCTGTTCCTTCTTCTTTCTCCTTCTTTGTCTCCACAGCCGCCGGTGTAGTTTCCGGAGCTTTGGTATTAGTCCCCCCGCCGCATGCCCCGACCCCGGCAGCCATACTCAAACACAATACCGCCAAATACATTTTCTTTCTCATGAAACGTCCTCCTTCTCTTTTATATGCAGCAGCACTTCAGACAGGCCATCTTTTACCAGCTGCGCCGGCTGAATGCCGCCAAACTGCCATTACCCCTTTACTGCCCCAAATGTAAGCCCGCGAATCATATATTTTTGAACGATAATTCCGAATAAAATAACCGGCAGACTGGACAACACTCCTGTAGCCGCCATCTCCCCCCATTTTGTTCCGGAAACCGATAAGAACAGCATCACCGAAGTAGGTACAGTCTTAGCCCTGATGCTGGTAAGAAAATTGGCAAAAACAAATTCGTTCCAGGAATTAATCAGACAAAAAATAGCGGTAGCAGTTAATCCCGGAAGGGACAGGGGTAAAATCAGTTCCTTTAATACTTGTAAACCGCCGCACCCGTCAATCTTTCCGGCCTCCTCAATTTCAATGGGAATATCCTCAAAAAATCCTCTCATCATCAGAATGGTAAAAGGAATATTAAACAGTAAGTAGCAAATAATCAAAATCACTCTCGTATCCAGAAGCCCAGCCATCATGGCCATTAAAAAATAAGGAATTACCACAGCCATAGCAGGCAGCATCCTCTGGCTCAACACCATAAAGGCTGTGCTCTCTCTGGATTTCCAGTTAAACCTGGCAAAACCGTATGCAGCAAAAGAGCCTGCTGCCAGAGAAACTAAAGTGGATACCAAAGCAATTATCACACTATTTAAAAAGTATGCTCCAATACCTGCATCTTTTATGATCGCCCTGTAATTTTCCAGCGTGGGAAGAAACCACCATTTCCCCGGTTCGAAAATATCTACCCTGGGCTTTAAACTGATTACGACCATCCACAAATAAGGAGCAATGAAAAACAGGCAGGATAAAAAAAGCAGACCTCCTTTTGCCGCACGTACTGCCAGCTTTTTCTGATTCCGGCTCATGTCACGCCTCCTTCCTCTGGTAATGCATCAGCCCCCGGCTTACGACTGTCGAAATTGCCACAAGCACAATGGCATTAGCTGCCGCCCGTCCGATAAGCCCGTTTTGCGCGTTGGCCAATCGGTAGATATGCAGGCTCAAAAATTCCGTAGAATTGCCCGGGCCTCCCTGAGTCAGTACAAATGGCATGTCGTAGATCTTTAAGGAGTCAGCTGTTCTGAAAATCATTGTGAGAAAAATCAGTCCTCTCAGGGAGGGAAGGGTGATATAGCGAAATAACTGCAGCGCATTTCCCCCGTCAATCCTGGCCGCCTCATATTGATCCGCTGGCAGGGAGCAAAGTCCCGCATAGCTGATAAGGGCCACAAAAGGCGTCCACTGCCACACGTCCGCAATAACAATGGAGAAAAAAGACATATCCGCGTCCAGCCATGCCACACTGGAAAGTCCCAATTGGTTTAACAGGTAGTTGATAATTCCATACTCTGCATTAAACATAAGTTTCCATATATTTCCTGCAATACTGGGCGTCATAACAATAGGGACAATAAGAATCGCAAATACCACCGGTTTTAAGCGAAATTCCATATCGCTCAACAATTTTCCAATGAAAAATCCCAGAACCATCTCAATGGCAGTTGCCATCACCATAAATTTCAGGCTGATGTAGACCGCATTCCAAAAATCCGGATCTCTTCCGGTAAATAACCGGGCATAGTTCTCAAATCCCACAAATCTGACCCGTCCTAAGTCCCAGCCAAGCTGGTAATTTGTCATACTGATCAGATATAAAAACACAGTAGGAAATATTGTCAGCGATATCATAATAATCATTGCCGGAGCAATATATGGAAGATATGGCCGTTTCTTTAAATACTGCTTTACCATGCTGTTCACCCCTTCTTTCTTCCAGAGCCGCTTGCCCCTGTTAAATAACGGTTACCGCCTGCCCTTTCTCACTGGATTCTAAAGCTGCCCACAGAATATTCATCGTTCCCTCTACCGAGTAAAGATCTGCTCTCTCAGGGTATTGATTCTCATTTATACTACGGACAAAATATCTCAGTTCTTCTTCATACCCATCTGTATGTTCCAGTTTGATAATCTCTTTTTTATTCCCCTGTATCACCTCCAGCAAATCACCCCCCTTATAAGTAATCATCCCATTATCTCCGATAATCTCTAAAGCGGCTTCCAACTCCCCTCCTCCAAATGCTTCCGGCATTCCCCAAGAGCCAATCACGTTAGCACAGCAATTTTCATAGGAAATCGTCATAATATTATGTACGGTTGTCCTGTCATTGTGGACTACCTGGGAGTAGACCTTCTGGGGTATTCCCAGAATCCAGTACAGATAATCCACATCATGGATACTTAAATCCATCAACAGCCCTCCGCTTTTTTCCGGATCCATAAGCCAGTTTTCCTTTGACCAACCCGGCATTTTCTGCCGGCGAAGGCAGTTTACCATCCTGGGAGCTCCGATTGCCCCTGCCTCCAGCAGCTCCTTGCTCTTTACATAGCCATTCCAAAATCGGAGCACCTGGCCTACCATAATCCCGCAGGACTCTTTGCCCCCAATTTCTTTCAGCTGTAAATATTCTTCTGCATTAAGACAGACAGGCTTTTCACAGAAAATTGCCCTGCATTTTTTCGCGGCAAGTTTAATTGCCTCCAGATGCAGGTTCGTAGGCAGGCAGATATCCACTGCATCTGCCTCCTGCTCAGTCAATTTTTCAAAGGAATCTAAAACACGGCAGGAAAATTTTTCTGAAAATATCTGGGCTTTAACCGGATCACGCTCAATCACACAGGCAATGTCTGCCTTTATTTTTTGATACATTTCCCCATGGACCTGCCCCATCTTTCCTGCTCCCCAAATTGCTACCCTCATATGAGATCCCCTTTCTTTCCCGTGCTGGCGGCGGATTTTTACAGTAATTTCTCCAAGTATTGCTTTCCCTGTATCATTTCGTTTCTTTGCTTTTCATCCCCGGATTCAATTTCATATTCAATGGAAATCGGACCTTGATACCCCAATGCCTTTAGCCCGCCTAATACCCCCGAAAAATCCACCTCTCCTTTTCCGATAGGATATTCTTTCCCAAGTTCATATCCACCTGTAGGATAACTGCCGTCTTTTGCGTGGACACTCCTGATGTGATTTCCCAAAATCCTTATCCCATCTACCGGATTGGCGCTTCCATACATCATCAGGTTTGCCGGGTCATAATTAATTCCCAGATTATCCGCTTCCACATCCTCAATGAGCCTCTTCAGTACAACAGGCGGCTCCTGCCCCGTTTCCATAAGGAAGTTCTGGTTATAGCACTTTAATTCACTTGTAATATACTTCAGCGCGCTTACTACCCCTGTATAATTTTCGCTCCGGCAGTTAAGAGGGACAAATCCCAGATGAGTAATAATGTCCGATACCCCCAGAATCCGCCCATATGCCGCCCCATCCAGCAAATTTCTGGTTCTGCTGGCTCTGTATTCTGACGGGACAATCCCCAGTATAGACGGCCCTTCCAAAAAGTCCCACCTGACAGGGCCATGCCATCCGCACCAAAGCCCTGTAATTTCCATAGCACAGGCATCGGTAAGCTCTTTTACCTGTCTGGCATGTTCTTCATACAGCAGGCTCATGTCCCAGATCTGAAGCTGGCAATTGGTAAAGCCTGCATTTCCTGCCCATTTTAAATTCTCTTCCAGTTTGTCGTTAATCACCAGCGCAACCCCTATCTCTTTCATTCATTAACCCCTTTCCGTCCGAAACTATTAGCCGCAAAACAGCTGTCCCGGATCCATATCATGAAAACGGTAGTAGTTATTGATATAATATTTTGCCGCCCCTCTTAAAACAGCTCCTTCGCCATGTCTGGTATATTCGATCTTTATATCTTCCATAAACTGGCGGAATCCCATTTGGCTCATGCTTCGTTTCAGCACATCTAAAAAGGATGTTCCCAGCTTTCTCCCGATTCCTCCAATAATTACCTCTTCCGGATGAAACAGAGAAATTGCATTGCACAGTGCGTAAGAAAAATCCTCTGCCATAACCTCCATCAATTTTATCGCCTCTTCATGTCCTTCCTCCACCAGGGCTGCTAAATCTTTAAATAAAAGTTTTTCCTTTTTCGGTATTTTAATGCCGAATTCTTCAAACAATCTGGGCAGCGCCAGTTCTCCAATCTGGTTTTCCAGACATCCCCGATTTCCGCAGGAGCAGGCCAGCCCATGCCTGTCCACGGAAAAATGTCCAAATTGAGTGGTAATTCCGCTTGCGCCGCCTAAAAGCTGTCCGTCATGTATCAGCGCCGCGCCCACACCGTCATTTACATTAATATAAATGTAATTTTCGCTCTTCAGCTGACCAAAGGCCGTCTCTGCATAAGCAAAGCATGCCGTGTCATTTAAAATCGCCAAAGGCTTTCCATGAAGTAAGGAACGTATCCGGCTGATTCTGTAATTCTCCTGGTTTTCATTTGGCAGCACCACGGATATAAGCCGGTCATTCTTTTCATCCACCATACCGGGAACTATGAGGCATATGCCCATGATGTTTCCATAGACACACTGGGATTCTTTAAACTCTCCGTAGTAAGATGCCAGCTCCGCCAGAGCATCCCCTTGATTTTTCATGGTATATTCCCGGCACAAGCTGACATTCATGGCAGAATCAACGATTGCAATCTCCAGGTTATCTTTGTGCCAGTTCAATACAATCACATAATTCCCCCGGCTATTTACAATCAGGCTGTTAGGCTTTCTTCCCTGCCTGCTGCTGGCGGCCGTTCCCTCGTCAATAATAAAGCCTTCCTGCATCAGCTCATCTGCAAGGGCAGACACCGTTGTTTTGCTTACCTTCATCAGCTCTGCAATATGAGCGCGGCTAATTCCCGGCATATCCTCTATTAATTGATAAACTTGCTTTTTGTTTTGATCTTTAATTAATGACTGATTATACTTTTTCACGTTTTTTCCTCTTTCTGATCCATTTACTGCGTCTTTCAGGCAGATTTGAAGGTTTGCCAACAGACTTCCTGTAAATTAGTTAGTTCATTGACTTTACTAATTATAATATTAGTATAGCATGACCGCCACCTATATGCAACTCTTTTTTCGCACTTTAAAAAATTTTTGAGTAAAATTTTTAATACGGTGAAACTTTTTACTTGCCGGCAGCGTCTAATATTTTAGAAAGGCAAAAGGAGGGGAAGGCCTTGCTTATATTTCCCGGGAAAAAAGCAAACACACACAAGGGCTTAATAGAGCAAACAATTTTAGAAAAATATAACCATTATTACCGGCTTGCCTGCAGCTATACCCATAATGAAGATGCTGCAAAGGATATTGTGCAAAATGGAGCATATAAAGCATTAAGAAATCATCATACTTTAAAAGACCCTCAATTTGCGGAAACATGGCTTTATCGAATTATGCTTAATGAGTGTTTTCAATACATGCGCCAGCCCAAACATATCTCCTATGAAAGCATATTGGAGGATGGCGGCGCGGAATTAGGGAGTACAGAAGATACCTATGCTAATATAGATTTACAGAAAGCAATTGACATGCTGCCGGAAAAAGACAAGGCAATTGTTACTTTAAAATATTTTGAGGATAAAAAGCTGGAAGAAATATCCGCCATCCTTGGCGAAAATACTAATACCGTTAAAAGCAGGCTGTATCGCAGTATGAAAAAATTGCGGAGTGCATTAGAGGATGGATCGGCTCAAAGCAATGATGGCCAACACACCGGAAAGGCAGGTGAAAAAAATGATCTATAATTTTTCTGAAACCAAAGGCGCCAATGATTTAGTTGAAAAGGAGCTTTTATTGCTAAAAAAAGAATATGAAAAACCACAAATGTCACAGGTACAGTTTCAAGAACTGTGTGCCAAAATGGAGGAAGCGAAAATGGACAGTAAAAAAGAAAAGTTTAAACAAAGAGTAAGAAAAATCGCGGTAACAGCCACCGCGTTTGTTGGAGCATTTATAATTTTACCAAACACATCTCCCGTCATTGCTCATGCAATGGAACAAATACCAGTAGTTGGCAGATTGATAGAAGTGGTAACTTTCCGTGATTATAAATACGAGTCAGCTCGAAACAATGCTGATATTGAAATTCCGGAGATCAAGGTGGAGAGCGATTTGGCTAAGAATCAGACACTGGAAAACCTGGAGCGGACAACGGATGAAATAAATGCGGAAATTCAAAAAATCACCGCTGAATTGATAGAAAATTTTGAGACATATCTGGAAGATGAAGAAGGTTATCAGGACATCATTGTAAAAAGCGAGGTTTTAGCAGCAACAGCAGACTATTTTACATTAAAACTCTTCTGCTACCAGGGTGCAGGCAGCGGTTATCAATGGAATTATTACTATACCATTGATCTGAATACCGGAGAGCGCCTGCAATTAAAAGATATTTTTATTGACGACGCTGATTATATTACCCCTATCAGTGAGAATATTAAAGAACAGATGCAGGCACAAATGGATGCAGATGAAGAAGCTTACTACTGGCTGAATAATGAAATTGAAGAGTGGAATTTTAAGGCTATTACAGACAAATCCTCTTTTTACTTGAATGAAAATGGTAATGTTGTAATCGGATTTAATGAGGGCCAGGTAGCTCCAATGTATATGGGAGCAGTAGAATTTGAAATACCTGCTGATGTTTTGAAAGATATCAGAAAATAGAAATTGCCCCTTAGCGTACACATAACGGCGGGGATGCCGCACAAGGAAACCAAGCGGACATCAGGCAACAGAAGACCGACTTATTTCATTTTGCAGCATCCCCGTTTACCGTGAAAAGTCCGCCGCTAAAAGGCGGATGAATTCAGGGACGCCCGGCTGCGCCCGCCTGCCTTTTATGTGCGGCAGTGCGTCCGCAGCCGGGCGCATACAGGTTTACTATGATACGCCGGATCACTTTAACTCTTTATCAGAGGTAAACTCGATCCCATTAATGATGCCTTCCTTATTACTATAAAAAGTTAAGGTAAACTGGTCACACTTATATTTATAAACGCCCTTTGACTGGGAATAGTCCTCTCCATAAATATTCTGCATATCCTCAACGGTAGAACCGATTGCAATCCCCTCAGAGGTCTCTATGTCGCCGGTTTTGAAATAGATGGAATTGATACAGTCCTTCTTCTCTATAGGATAGGTGGAAATCTCGAAATCTTTATATACATATACCTTTTCTTTTCCCTGATGGCGGCAGTTTTCCGCTTCGTAGTAATTCTCAGCCTTTCCTAAATCTGAAAGCACCGGCGCGGCTTCGCCATTAATGGAAATCTCTACCTCTCCTGCTTTAAAACTGTCTGCTGCCTCAGCAGCCAACCCGGTCATCGTGCCCAAAATGCCGACGAAGAGAACCGCGGTCACCAGCAGTGCCCATAGCTTTTTTTTCATGGTAATCACTCCTTTTCTCTTCTCTGTGGTACTATTTTAGCATTTTTATCCCACAAATTCAAGGTGACTACCTGTCCAAACTCTTACGATATTCTAACGATTCAGTTTCCATTTCTTTACACGTTTTTCTGGCTAAAATCTGTCAATGATTCTCGATTTCCATCAGCATATCCACCCGGCGCTGGTGGCGGCCCCCCTCATACCGGGCATTCAGCCATTCTTCCGTGATCATTTTGGCCATTTCGCTTCCCACCACTCTGGCTCCAAAGGCCAAAACGTTAGAATTATTGTGCATTTTGGAAAGTCTTGCAGTGTATGGTTCGCTGCATACACATGCCCGGATTCCCTTTACTTTTCCGGCTGCCAGGGAAATCCCCACTCCAGTACCGCAGATAGTAATTCCCAGGTCTGCCTGGCCGGATGCCACGGCGCGCCCCACCTTCTCTCCATATACCGGGTAGTCGCAGCTCTCGGAGGAATTGGTGCCTAAATCCAGAACCTCATACCCCTTCTCTTCTACAAATGCCTTAATAATATTTTTCAATTCTACTGCGGTATGATCGTTGCCCATTGCAATCTTCATATCAGCCTCTCTCCTTTTTTTCTCGCTCCTCTTCCAAAGCCTGCCCATAGGCAAAAAAAGCCTGGATCTTGTCTAATCGGGAAGTCATGGACATAAACAGCAAATCCACTGCCGTAAGCGCTGCCATGGCCTCCACCACTACCACTGCTCTCGGTACGATAACAGGGTCGTGCCTCCCTTTGATCTCAATACAGGTCTCCTCCCCCTGGCGTTTTACCGTCTCCTGGCTGGATGCGATGGAAGGGGTAGGCTTAAAAGCCGCCCGGAACGTCAGCCTGCTGCCGTCGCTGATACCGCCCAGGACACCGCCTGAATGGTTGCTCTTTTTATACACCTGCCCGTTTTTATCTATTCCAAAGGGATCGTTGTTGACAGAACCGTTTAAGGATGCTGCCTCAAAGCCGGCTCCAATCTCAAATCCTTTTACCCCGCCAATGGACATAACCGCCTTGGCCAGGCTGGCGCTTAATTTGTCAAAAACCGGCTCTCCTATCCCTGCCGGAAGGCCTTCCATCCAACATTCAATTATACCGCCTGCGGAATCCTTTTTTGCCATCATCTCATCCAGATAAGATTCCGCCTCTCTGGCCGACTGAGCATCCGGCATATACAGACGGTTATTCTCCCTTTCTGCCCAGTCAAACCGGGCCGGATCTACAGACACCGGGCCAATAGACTTGGAAAAGGCCCGGATCTCAATCCCCAGGCTCTTTAATATCTTGGCCGCCACAGCTCCTGCCGCCACCCGTCCGATAGTCTCCCTGCCGGAAGAACGGCCGCCGCCCCGGTAATCCCGAAACCCGTACTTTTTATCAAAGGTATAGTCTGCATGGCCAGGACGGTAGACGTCCATGATGTTTCCGTAATCTCTGGATCTTTGATCCTTATTGCGGACAAACATGGCAATGGGCGTACCTGTGGTGCGCCCTTCAAATATGCCGGATAAAATCTCCACCTCATCCCCCTCCTGCCTCTGGGTGGTGAAGCGGCTCTGTCCCGGTTTTCTCCGATCCAGGTACTCCTGAATATCCTGGTTCGTTAAGGGAAGGCCGGCAGGGCATCCGTCGATTACCACTCCTACTCCTGCTCCGTGAGACTCTCCCCATGTTGTAATCCTAAAAATTGTTCCCAATGTGGAACCTGCCATAATGCTGTCTCCTCGCCGCTGTCTGTCTATTGAACCTTTACGATTACACAGCAGTTTGGCTCGTTGACTTCAATCTCTCTGCTGCTCATTACCATCTGTTTCTTTTCATAATTAATAGCAAAGAATGTGATAGTACCGCTGTCATGGTTTAGTGCCGCCACATGCTTCTGATCCGGGAAAATAGCAATATCCTTTGGATAATCGCCGCTTACCGGAAGGCTGAACAGCACTTCCAAAAGCCCTGTTTCCTCATCTCTGGAATAAACGGTTACCACATTGTCTCCGGCATTGGTACAGTATACGTACTTCTCGTCCGGAGACAGACGCATAGCGCAGGCCGCCGTCAGGTTTCCTTCACTCTTTTTGCCGGTTACCGTGGAAATGGTCTGGATCTTCTCAATTTTAGGCGCCCGATCTCCAGTCTCATAGGTATAAACGTCAATTACGTTCTTAATCTCATACATCAGATAAATAAAGCGTCCGTCAGAGCTGAACCGGAAATGCCTGGGCGCAGACTCTCTCTCACAGCGGATAGCGTCTACCTGAACCAGTTTTTCCTCTCTCTCGTCAAAGCGGTAAATCTTTACCTGATCAATCCCCAGATCCGCCGCCATAACATACTTTTTGTCCGGGGTCCTTCTGGTACAGCTTACATGAGGCCTGAAGTTACGTTCCGCTACACTGCCGTAGCCCTTGTGGAACACGCCGTCTACGATGGAGCCTACAGAGCCGTCTTCATTCAGCCTTAAGATGGTTGCCTTACCGTCGTGATAGCCGGAAACAAAAACATATTTGTCCTCCTCGTCCGTAGATAAATGGCACCCTCTCATTCCTTTAATATTGGCGTTGTTTAAACGGGTCAGCGCGCCGTTGGGCAGAATGCGGAAGGACACAACACCCTCGTCCGCAATAGAGTACAGGGTTTTACCGTCGCTGGAGGCAATAACATAGGAAGAATTATCCACGTCAACCTCACAACGCTCCTTAAAAATCCCTTTCTCCACATCGACATCATATACTGTAATTCCTTTTGCCTTGCCTGTGTAGGAGTAAGAACCTACATAAGCCATATATTTCCCTTCCATGATGAAATTTCCTCCTGATTTCCGTTCTTTTTACAAGCTGTTTTTATCATATCATAAAAGTTTTGATTTGTTAACAAGAATCTGTCTAAAAAGTATTGACACATTCCCAGATATGAGTATAATGTTTTTTGCGCTAGTTTATTATTTGTAAACTTTTTCTTTATTTTTATTATCAGTTAGTATTTGTAAACTTTTATCTTACTCTTTGCACACTGCGGGAGTAGCTTCTTTCCATAAGGAGGCAGATTGTGAAGATCGGTACAAAATTAAAAGAACTGCGTATTTTAAAGGGCCTCACCCAGGAAGAGCTGGCAGACAGAGCCGAGCTGTCCAAAGGATTTATTTCCCAGCTGGAGCGGGATTTAACCTCCCCTTCTATTGCTACCCTTATAGATATTCTTCAGTGCCTGGGTACGTCTATCGGGGAATTTTTTAATGAAACCCCGGAGGAGCAGATTGTCTTTGGGAAAAATGACTTTTTTGAAAAGCAGGATCCGGAGCTTTTTAACACCATCAAGTGGATTATTCCCAACGCGCAGAAAAATACCATGGAACCCATTCTCCTGACTCTGGAGGCCGGCGGATCCACCTATCCGGATAATCCCCATGAGGGGGAGGAGTTCGGCTACGTGCTTCAGGGCGCTGTCTCCATTCATTTAGGCAATAAAATCTACAAGGCCAAAAAGGGGGACGCCTTTTATTACATCAGTGAAAAGCCCCACTACCTGACCAGCAAAACCGGAGCTTCTGTCCTGTGGGTCAGCTCTCCGCCAAGTTTCTAAGCATTTTAACTTACGTAATCAGTAAACTTACTTTAGGAGGAAAGCCATGAATCAGCCATTAATTGATCTGGTAAATATCAGCAAAAGCTTTGACGGGGACCTGGTCCTTGACGACCTGTGCCTGTCAGTAAAGGAAAACGCTTTCGTCACCCTTCTTGGACCCAGCGGCTGCGGAAAAACTACTACCCTGCGGATTATCGGCGGCTTTGAGCGGCCGGATAAGGGACAGGTTATTTTCAGCGGCAATGACATTACCAAACTGCCGCCTAATAAACGCCAGCTCAATACTGTGTTTCAGAAATATGCCCTGTTTCCCCATATGAATATTGCGGAAAACATTGCCTTTGGCCTAAAAATTAAAGGCAAAACAAAATCCTACATTGACGGTAAGATTAAATACGCCCTGAAGCTGGTAAATTTAGACGGCTTTGAAAACCGCAGTATTGATTCCTTAAGCGGCGGCCAGCAGCAGCGTATTGCCATCGCAAGGGCTATTGTAAATGAACCCAAGCTCCTTTTATTGGACGAGCCTTTGGGCGCTCTGGATTTAAAGCTGCGTCAGGATATGCAGTATGAGCTGATCCGTCTGAAAAATGAACTGGGTATTACCTTTATTTATGTTACTCACGACCAGGAGGAAGCTCTGGTCATGTCCGATACCATTGTGGTTATGAACCAGGGCTATATCCAGCAAATGGGTTCCCCGGAGCAGATCTACAATGAGCCGGAAAACGCCTTTGTGGCTGACTTTATCGGCGAAAGTAATATTGTGGACGGCATTATGATTCAGGATGAATTGGTTGAAATTTTCGGAGCCAAATTCCCCTGCGTAGATAAGGGTTTTGGCCGAAATAAACCTGTGGACGTAGTGATCCGGCCGGAAGATATTGACCTGGTAAAGCCGGAGGACGGCACTTTAACCGGTGTGGTTACCCACCTGATTTTTAAAGGGGTTCACTATGAAATGGAGGTAACTACCCCCAATGGTTTTGAGTGGCTGGTACACAGCACCGATATGTTCCCCGTAGGTCAGGAGGTAGGTATCCATATTGAGCCGTTTGAGATTCAAATTATGAACAAGCCTGCATCAGAGGACGAGGAGGCCATTGGAATCAATGAATAACCCTAAAAACAAATGGCTGGCCGGCCCTTATATTATCTGGATGATTGGCTTTACCGTCATCCCTCTGGCCTTGATTGTATACTATGGACTTACGGATAAATCCGGCGCTTTTACCCTGGCAAATGTGCTGGCCATTGTCAATGCAGAACACGCTAAAGCCCTGTTTTTGTCCCTGGGCTTATCCCTTGTCAGCACCGTTATCTGCCTGATTCTGGCTTATCCCCTGGCTATGATTCTTAGAAAAAAAGGGGTAGGCGCCGGCAGCTTTGTAGTATTTATTTTCATCCTTCCCATGTGGATGAATTTCTTATTAAGAACTTTAGCATGGCAAACTTTACTGGAAAAAAACGGGGTTATCAATGGTATTCTGGCCTTCTTCCATCTGCCAGGCATTGCTATTATCAATACTCCGTGGGCCATTATCCTGGGTATGGTTTACAACTTCCTTCCCTTTATGATTCTGCCTATTTACAATATTTTGATGAAAATTGATGACAATATTATCAACGGGGCAAAGGATCTGGGCGCTGATAATGTCCAGACATTTCTCCATATCTGGCTTCCTTTAAGCCTCCCTGGTATTGTCAGCGGCATCACCATGGTCTTTGTTCCCGCTCTGACTACCTTCGTTATCTCCAACCTGTTAGGCGGCAGCAAAATCCTCCTGATTGGCAATGTTATCGAACAGGAATTTACCAAAGGCAGCAACTGGAATTTAGGATCCGGCCTCTCCCTAGTTTTGATGGCCTTTATCCTAATCAGCATGGCGCTCATCGCCAAATATGACAGCAATGGGGAGGGCGGTGCAATCTGATGAAAAAGAAAGGTTTAAAAAAATTTATTGAAGATTTTTACATGGTGATAATCCTGCTGTTTTTGTATGCGCCCATTTTCACCATGATGGTGCTATCCTTTAACAATTCCAAATCCAGGACCCGGTGGGGCGGTTTTACCACCCATTGGTATCACCAGATGTTTGACAATTCCGCTATTACCGACGCCCTTTACAACACCCTGGTAATCGCCTTTCTATCGGCGCTTCTGGCTACTATTATCGGCACGATAGCCGCCATGGGCATTAACCAGATGAAAAAAATACCCAAGGCTGTCGTCATGGGGGTCAACAATATTCCCATGCTGAATTCTGAGGTGGTTACCGGCATCTCTCTCATGCTGGTATTTATCGCTTTCGGGGTTACTCTGGGATTTAAAACCATCCTGTTAGCCCACATAACATTTAACATTCCCTATGTAATTTTAAATGTTATGCCGAAACTAAAGCAAACGGATCGCTATGCTTATGAGGCCGCCCAGGATCTGGGGGCAACACCGGTGAAAGCTTTCTTTCGGATCGTATTCCCCGATATTCTGCCCGGAATTTTGTCGGGATTTTTAATGGCATTTACCATGTCTCTGGATGACTTTATTATCACTCATTTCACCAGAGGCGCAGGTATCAATACCCTGTCTACCTTGATTTACAGCGAGGTCCGCCGGGGGATACAACCATCTATGTACGCTCTGTCCACGGTTATATTTGTTACGGTTCTGGCACTGCTTTTGATCACCAATTTCGAGCCGGAGAACCAGGCTGGAGTCTCAGCGTCCAAAGTTCAGGAGACTATGAGAAAGCGCCGCAGAAACAATAATATCCGGAAAGGTTTTCTGGTATTTTCCGCCTTTGCCATCGTGGTCAGCGTATCCTTTACTGCTTACCAGAAGTATTCCACCACCCATTCTGATGAGCTGTTTGTCTACAATTGGGGGGAATATATTGACGACGCAGTGATTGAAATGTTTGAGGAAGAAACCGGCATCCATGTTACCTATGACATGTTTGAAACCAATGAGGAAATGTATCCGGTTATTGAAGCAGGCGCTGTACGGTACGACGTGGTCTGCCCATCGGATTATATGATTCAGAAGATGGTGGAGAATGGCCTGTTAGCAGAGATTAACTTTGAAAACATTCCCAATCTGGCTAATATTGATCCTCTGTTTATGGAACATTCTAAAAGTTTTGACCCGGAAAATCAATACTCCGTACCTTACACCTGGGGAACTGTGGGAATCCTCTATAACACCAAACTTGTGGAAGAATTAGGCCTGGAACCGCCTTCCAAATGGTCGGATCTGTGGGATCCGGCTTATGAAGGGGAGATTCTCATGCAGGATTCTGTTCGGGATGCTTTTATGGTTGCCTTAAAATCTCTTGGGTATTCCATGAATACGGAAAATCCGGAAGAGCTTGCCCGGGCCCGTGATCTGCTCATCGCCCAAAAGCCCCTGGTTCAGGCATATGTAATCGACCAGGTTCGTGATAAAATGATTGGCGGGGAGGCGGCCGTAGGCGTTATTTATTCCGGCGAGATGCTTTACATCCAGGATGAGGTTGCCAACCTGGGGCTGGATTATTCCCTGGAATACGTAATTCCCCAGGAAGGCACCAACTTGTGGTTTGATTCCTGGGTAATCCCCATCAATGCCCGGAATAGAGAAAATGCGGAGAAATGGATCGATTTCCTCTGCCGTCCGGACATTGCCAAAATGAATTTTGACTATATCACGTACTCCACTCCCAACCGTGCTGCAAAAGCTATGCTGGATGAGGAAGTCCAAAACAACAAAGCCATCTTCCCGGATATGGACAAACTGGTAAACAGCGAAGTGTTCCGGTATTTAGGGGATGCGGTGGACAGCATCTATAATGATATGTGGAAAGAAGTAAAGTCCAATTAAAAAGCTTCTCCCACATAAAGCGTAAACCGGTTCTTCCGGTAGTCAATCAGTCCTTCCTGTTTCATTCGGGACAGTTCTCCGGACAGGGCGCTTCGATCTGCATTAAGGTAGTCTGCCATCTGCTGGCGGTTAAAAGGCAGTTCGATGGAGTCTCTGCCCTGCCGGCGCGCTTCCAGAGAAAGATAGGCCAAAATCCGCTCTCTCAGGGATTTAGGGGTAATAAGGCGTATTTTCCGGGTCAGGTGGAGGTTCTTGCCCGCCAGTACCTGAATCAGGTTAAAAGTCAGACGGCTGTCGGCAACGTCCAGGATTCTGTTAACAGGAAAAAACAAAATCCTGGACTGCCGGGAAGAAATCACATCCACCATCAGAGATTCCTTCCCCGCACAGGCATAGGTCTCGGCAAAGGTCTCCCTGACACCGGCGCTTCCAATGATATTCCGCCTGCCCCAGATATCATTTTCTTCCATGCGGACTGAACCGGAAAGTACCACCCCCAGATTTCTGGTGCTATCTCCGGCGTGAAGAATCACACTTTCTTTCGGATACTCTTTCACTACAGCATCCAGGCGATTCAGGATATCCGGAATCTCTTCCAGAGGGATCCCGGCAAAAAGTTCCGTTTCCGCCAGGATGCTTTTTTCTTCTGCTTTTAGAATCCTGTTCATTTGGTCAAAATTCCCTTCTCTTTTCATCTTTCCGTTGTTATAACAACATAATTTTCAAAATAATTGTAGTATATTATATCCATCCCATCAAGGTGGAATTAAAAGTTTTTGGTCCGTTTTTCATAAGGAGGAAATTTATTTATGATAAGAAGAATTATTCAGATTAATGAAGAAGCCTGCAATGGCTGCGGCGCCTGTGCTTCTGCCTGCCACGAGGGCGCTATCGGCATGGTAAATGGAAAAGCCCGGCTTTTGAAAGATGATTACTGCGATGGATTGGGCGACTGCCTTCCTGCCTGCCCTACAGGCGCTATTACTTTTGTAGAGCGGGAGGCCGCCCCTTACGACGAGGCGGCTGTAAAAGCCCGAATGACGGCGAAGGTTTCCCATGAGCCAGGACAAGCCCACAACTGCCAGGGAGATTCCCTGCCCTGCGGATGTCCGGGAAGCCAGCTTGCCCAGTGGCCGGTTCAGATTAAACTGGCTCCCATTAACGCTCCGTATTTCCACAATGCCAGATTGCTAATTGCTGCTGACTGTACTGCCTATGCTTACGCCAATTTTCACCAGGACTTTATAGCAGGCCGTATTACCCTGGTGGGCTGCCCCAAGCTGGACAGCGTGGATTACAGCGAAAAGCTGACGGAGATCCTTCGCCAAAATGACATTAAAGATATCACCGTAGTCCGCATGGTCGTTCCCTGCTGCGGCGGCATTGAGCAGGCTGTTAAAAAAGCTCTCATGGCCAGCGGGAAAATGATTCCCTGGCAGGTGGTGACTATCAGCACAAAAGGAGATATTCTTCCGTAGCCATCCGGAACACCATTTCTGACTGATCAGCCTTTCTTTGCTACCCCCCTTGGCCTTTTTAAACCTCCATGTTAGAATAGTCTTAACTGAAAGACGAATTCTGATATGGAGGCTTTTTTTATGAAACATTATACCTTGTATTATGGCGGAACCATTCTTACTATGGAAGAAGACTTATACGCAGAAGCGTTGCTGGTCGAAGACGGACGGATTAAGGCAGTTGGCCGTTTTGAGGATTTAAAAAGCTTGCTCCCCCGGACAGATGGCAATTCATCGGACAGACCTTTGGTAAAACTTATAGATATAAAGGGGCATACTTTGATGCCATCTTTTATAGATGCCCACAGCCATTTTTCCGGATATGCCTTTTCCCTTCTCCAGATTCCTCTGGAACACGCAGAATCCGTGGCGGATGTTCAGGCCGCCATTAAAGATTATATTGCCAGGAACCAGCCCCAAACCGGGACATGGCTTACGGCAAAGGGCTATGATCACAACCGGCTGAAAGAGCAGCGCCATATGACCCTGCAGGAGCTTGACCAGGCGGCTTCCGATTATCCCCTGGTTATCCAGCACCAGTCCGGCCATCTGGGGATTTTTAACTCCTTGGCTTTAGAACGTTTAGGGGTTACTCATCAGACTCTGGCTCCGGAAGGAGGCCGGATCCAGGTTCGGGACGGTAAGCTGACGGGATACATGGAAGAAAGCGCATTTCTGCATTACAGCAGCCAGGTTCCCGGACCGGAGCCGGAGAAGCTTCTTGCGGCAATCCGAAAAGCCGGAGAATATTACGCCTCCTATGGCATCACCACCGCTCAGGAAGGTATGATTATGGATTCCATGCTTCCTCTTTACTCTGCAATCGTAGAAAACAAATTGCTGAATCTGGATCTTATCGGCTACGGCGGAGTCGGACAGAGCCAGAAGTTTATGGAAGCTTTTTCTGATTGCATCGGACAGTATCGGAATCATTTTAAAGTCGGAGGATATAAAATTTTCCTGGACGGATCCCCTCAGGGGAGAACCGCATGGTTAAAGGAGCCCTATCTGCCGGAGACAGACAGCGCCCAGGACTACTGCGGCTACAATACTCTTTCTGACAAGGCCGTATCCGATGCAGTCCGGCTGTCCGTTGATACCGGTCTCCAGCTCTTGGCCCACTGCAACGGAGACGCTGCCTGTGAACAATATTTGCAGGCCTGGGAACAGGCAGTCGGGGAACAATCAGCCCGGAGCCAGGAAATTCCGGAAAAGGAAGGCAAAGCGCCAGACTGCCTCCCTGCCTCCCTGCGTCCGGTCATTGTCCATGCCCAGCTTATTGACCTGAAACAGCTTCCCAGAGTAAAGCGCCTGGGGCTTCTCCCTTCTTTTTTTACAGCCCACACCTACCACTGGGGAGATACTCACATCCGCAATCTGGGGCCGGATCGGGCCTCCCGTATCAGTCCGGCCGGAAGCGCTTTAAGAGAAGGAATCCGTTTTACCTTCCACCAGGACAGCCCGGTAATACAGCCGGACATGATGGAAACCGTATGGTGCGCCGTCAACCGCTGTACCCGAAATGGAGTTCTTCTGGGACCAGAGGAGCGGATTTCCACATTGGAAGCTTTAAAAGCCATTACCGTCCACAGCGCCTATCAGTATTTTGAGGAAACGGAAAAAGGCAGTCTGGCCCCCGGAAAGCGGGCGGATCTGGTGATTCTGGATTCCAATCCCCTGACCGCTGCCCCGGAAAACCTGCGTCAGATAAAGGTATTGGCTACTGTTAAGGATGGGGCTGTGATTTACAGAAGCACAAAAATGGGTCATTGAGCCTTTCCAGATACTCTTTTAAAATTTCATCATAAAGCAGAGCTTCGGGACTATCTGATGCCAGCTCCTTTGGAGACATTTGGTAAGGATCCTTTTGGTTGTCGTAGAGAAGACGCCTTGGACGCATCCCGGGAGTGCAGCCCCGATCCAGAATATAAGTGGCATTCTTGATGCGAATCCCCCGCCAGCCAAAGGACTTGGGATTGAGTCCCTGACGGCGGTAGGGATTTACAAGCTCCGGCATACCCGGCATCATGCAGAGGAATGCATGTTCCGGCTCTTCGCTGCCCCCCTTTCCTGTTACAAACCCTGCCAGTGATTTTCCTTCCACCGTATCAGGCGCCGAAATCCCCAAAAGCTCCAGAAGAGTAGGCATATGATCCGGACTGGCAAAAAGTACATCCGTTTTACCCGGCATAATCTGCGGCCCCCGGAAATATAGCGGGATCCGGATAGATTCTTCATACCATATATTCTTTCCATATAAGCCATGGGATCCCATACAGTCGCCATGATCCGCAGACAACACTACAAGGGTGTTATCCTCCAGTCCTGATTCCTTCAAATACTTTATAATCCTGCCAAAGTTATCGTCCAGCCCGCTGACAGCCGCAAAATACTCCCGGCGTTTTCTCTCGTACTCCGGATCTCCCCTCCACTCCTTCGGCACATTTGCCCGGTATGGCAATCCATCGCCGCTGTAGTATTTCAGATACCGGTCCGGCACCTTGTCATAGGGCGGATGAGGCGGGTTCCAGGAAAGAAACAAGCTAAAAGGCCTGTCTCCTTTCTGGTTCTCCATAAACTCAATCGCTTTGTCCGTCTCGTATTCCACCGACCATTTCCCTGGTTCTATTTTTTCAGCGGTATCTTGCCAGTAATGCGGGGACAGATGATTGTCCATAGCTCCATAGGAAAGCCAGTAATCAATATGGTGGCGGCGTTCCCCCGGAGGAGTGTAGGCATCCCAGTTTTCGGCGCCGGATACCGGCATCCGGCGAAAATTCTTTTCACTTCCGTCCAGATGCCATTTTCCGATATAGCCGTTGATATACCCTGCATCATGAAGTACATCCGTAATTGTTACTTCCTGAGGGCGCAGCATCACCACCTCATCCAGGCCTGTTTTGCAGTTGGTCCACATACCGCAGGAAAAGGGATATTTCCCCGTAAGCAGCGCCGCCCTGTGGGGAGAGCACAGCGGGTAGGTGCTGACTGCATTGGTACATTCCATGCTTTCTGCGGCAAACCGGTCTATATTGGGAGTATATACAGGATCCTCCCCTGTTGCTCCCACTCCGTGAGCTCTCCATTGATCTGCAAATATATATAATAGATTCATTTAATTGGCTCCGTTTAAATAAATATCATAAGCTTCCTGGTTAATTTCTAAAGCCCGCTCAATGCCTCTGGCCTTTAATTCTTCAATAAACTGATCATACTCTGCATCAAAATCATTTACTCCCAAAACCCAGGACTGGAATTTTTCCTCCACATAAGGCTGAATACTGGACATAATGTTTTTATACTCGGCATCCACGTCTGCACTATACTTTAAGGTCAGTTCCCCATCTGCATATGGAGGCATATCCTGGCCGAACCACTCCGGATGAGAATCGTAAAGTTCGCTGGCTTCCCGGCCGATCTCGGTCATAACCGCCTTCTCATATTCCCCGTCCTGGCACATACCGATACGGTACTGAACACCAATAGAGCGCAAATAACCGATAGGAGTCAGCTCAGAGTTCAGTACTTTGTCGGTAAACTCCTTGGTTCCATCTGCATTTTTTGTATAGGTATCTCCCTCAATTCCCCAGTTCACCAGCTCATCGCCTTCCTCACTAAAGAAGTAATCCATAAATTTAATTACCGTAACCGGGTCCTCACACTGAGAAGAAATCCCCCAGCCGGCGCCGGGATAACGGCTGACACGTTCTTTTACTACGCCATTCTGATCCGCAGGCGGCGCAAAGGGAACCATTTTAAATCCGGGAATAGCTTCTGCCAAAGAAGTATTATAGTTGCCTGCGCTTACCCAGTCGTGGGTACAGCCGCCCAAATCTCCACTGAGCAGAGTATCTCTTCCGGAAGCGCCTCTGGTAAAGATTTCGGGATCAATAATCCCTTCCTGATACCATTGAATCATGCCTTTTACACCAATCTTAAAGTTCTCTTCCATCGGTTCAAAGGTCATCTTACCGTCTCTTGGATAGAAGGTCGTACTGGTATCCCACAGATATAAGTATTCTTCCGGCATCTTCCAGCCAGCCCGATCAAACAGCGGCACCTCATCCTTTAAACCATTTCCATTGGGATCCTGGTTTCGAAAGGCGTAGAGAACATCGTGAAGTTCGTCAACTGTGGCAGGGATTTCCAGCCCCAGCTTGTCCAGCCAGTCCTGACGAATCCACCAATATTCTGCGGACAAAAGCTCCTGATTTTTGGGGATATAATAAATGTTTCCATCCAGGGAATAAGCTGTCTGGCGGAATCTGTCGTCTTCTTCCATAGTGCGCTTAATATTAGGAGCATACTGATCGATTAAATCGTTTAATGGAATCAGGCCTCCGTCCCTTCCCAGCTTTTCCAATTCAGATGCATCCACATAGCCGATAATATCTGCCAGCTGTCCGGAACTAAGCATCAGATTGAAGGCTTCTTCTTCATTAGAGTTGGTAAGAGAAATCGTTCCCTTCAGACTAATGTTGGTTCTTTTCTCAATCTCTTGCCAAACCTGCCATGAAGAGTCAAAAGGCATGTTATTAAAGTTTAAGAATATAGAAAACTCCTTAGGTTCTGCACTGACTAAGCTTCCCTCCAGAGCTTTCTCTGTCTCTTCAGCCCCATTATCCTGGGCTCCGGTATTCTGAACCGGAGCTGCGGCCGTGGTGTCGGATCCTGAACTTTTACCGCATCCGGCCAGAGCGGATACAGTCATCCCAGCGATTGCTGCAAGTGCCAATAATTTATTTTTTCTCATGAATAAGTCCTCCTGATACAATAATATAATTTTCAAACATCAGCCCTTTACTCCTCCCACTGTCAGTCCGGTCTTAAAGTATTTTTGGACAAATGGGAATACCACCAGCATTGGTAAAACAGCGATAATAATTACTGCATAAATGATCGTAGTGGGTGAGCTTAAGGACTCTGCCGTCACCAATGCGGCATCCGCCGCATTGGCCACCCGGTCCACCAGCATTTTCTTTAAAAGTACCTGTAAAGGAGCCTTTTTGTCATCGTTTAAAAGCTGCATAGCCCAGAAATAGCTGTTCCATCGGTTTACTGCATAAAATAATCCGACTGTTGCCAGGGCCGGTTTTGACAGCGGCATAAAAATTTTAAAAAATATGGTAAAGTGATTAGCACCGTCGATAAAGGCTGCCTCTTCCAGCTCATAGGGAACCTGTTCAAAAAAGCTCTTCATAATAATTAAATTGTAAGTATTAATGGCAAATCCAAAAATAATTGCAGTCCTGGTATCCAGCAGGCCGAAATCCCGGAAGTTTAAATAAGTAGGTATAATACCTGCGTTAAACCACATAGTAAAAATAGCCAGCAAAGTGAAAAACTTTCTGAACACCAGCTTTTCTTTGGAAAGGGCATAGGCCATGGTAGTGGTAAATGCCATATTAACTGCCACGCCTGTCACTGTGTAAAAAATCGTATTGCCATAGGCTGTCCAAATCCCCGGCTTGGCCGATGCCTGGCGGTAGCTCTCCAATGTAAGCCCTTTTATCGAAAACATAACCGAACCGTTTTCCACATACAGAGGCTTGCTTAAAGAAGCTATTAATGCATAGTATATCGGATAAAGGACGATCAGGGAAATTAAAATTCCCAAAATCACCATGACAATATTAAAAATCCGTTCCCCAGTGCCGATTACCTGACCCTGATGTTTTTGCTTTTTCATGGTTCCCCTCCTTACCAAAGCGCATTATCGGTAATTTTGCGGCTTACCCAGTTGGATAATGTCACCAGCACCAGCGCCACTACCGCTTCAAAAAGTCCCACAGCCGTAGCCAAACCATAATTTCCGTTTTCAAATCCCAAACGGTAGGAATAGGTGGCAATTACATCTGCTGTAGCATAGGTAGAAGGCTGATACAAAAGCAAAATTGCCTCATATCCTACTTTTACCATCTTACCGATATTTAGTACAAACATGGTGACTACCGTGGGCATAATAGCCGGAAACGTAATATGGCGGATTTTCTGCCACTTTCCTGCTCCGTCTACTGTAGCTGCCTCATAAAGCTGAGGATCAATACCCATGATGGCGGCGATAAATACCAGCGCGTTGAAGCCTGCATTCTGCCACAGAGTCATCCCTGTGTAGATGCCGCGGAAATACTGAGGATGCACCATGAAGTAAATTGGCTCAATTCCCAGTTTGGAAAGTATCATATTAATAATTCCTGTGCTGGGAGATAAAAAGTTGACTACCATACCGCAGACTACCACAACTGACACAAAGTGGGGCAGCAGGGTAGCTGTCTGGGTCAGACGGCTGACTACCTTATTTTTCATTTCTGTTACACAAATAGCAAGAAGAATCGGAACCGGAAAGCAAATCAGGATCTGCCAAAGGGAAATCATCAATGTGTTTTTAAATACCCTTATAAAGTCTCTTCCTCCCAGAAAATCAGCAAAATTTTTCAGTCCTACAAATTCGCTTCCCTCAAACCCCCGAAAAATATTGTAGTTATAAAACGCAATCCTCAGACCGGACATAGGCCGGTAAGCAAAGGCTAAAAACCACAGCAGACCCGGAAGCAGCAAAAGATATAATTGGTAGTTCTTTTTAATTCTTTCCAACCCTTTGCTTTTATTTTTTAGCATTAGGAACCTCCTCCTTTTTATAGTAGTTCCGCAATTGGCTCTCTTGGTGTGCACCCCAAAGAGCCTTTCGGTAATTCTACTGTAAACCGTCCCCAGCCTAAAGTAAATCTTCCGTTTTCAATCCGTTTTCCATTATCTATTTTTTTGATCACCATTTTTCCACTCTATCACCAATGGTCTATATTCTATTGATTTTTATCGGACGTACGAGTATAGTTTGAAGGAAAGGGGGGAATTTTTATGAGTCAGCAAAATTATCTTCTGATTATCTGTGATCAGTTATCTGCCGCCGCTTTAAGCTTCTATGGAAATACTTATTCCAGAACACCTAACCTGGACAAACTGGCTTCCCGGTCTGCGATTTTTGAATATGCCTATACGCCCTGTCCACTGTGCCAGCCAGCCAGAGCTTCCTTCTGGACCTCCAAATATCCTCACGAAACCAACGTCCGTACCAACCTGCCCTTACAGCGGCTTCCTTTTTATAAAGATGCCCCGGATGCCGATCCCAGGGTCTTTTCTGCCCTGTCTGATCAGATCCCTGCCATGGGAGAGCTGTTCTCGCAAGCCGGTTATACCTGCGTGCATTTTGGGAAGACCCACGACTATGGGGCCCTGAGAGGATTTCAGGTCATTCCTTCTGAGGAAATCCATATCGAGAGAAGCAATCCCTCTATTCAATTTGATTATGAAACCTATTTAGACATTGATACTACCAGAAAGACTGTTTCCTGGTTAAATTCTCAGGCAGGAAATCTAAAAGCACCTTTTCTGGCTGTGGCGGATCTTCAAAATCCTCATAATATCTGCGGTTATATTGGGGAAAACCAAAATGGCCACAATCCGGCTGCCTATAAGCTGGACAGGGAGCTGCCCCCGCTTCCGGACAATTTTGAGTTTGATGACATTGAGAACCGTCCGGAATTTATCCAATATCTCTGCTGCGCCCATCGCCGCCAGCGCCACGCCAGCCACTGGACTCCTGAAGATTACCGGTATTATCTATATGCCTACTATTACTATCTTTCCATGGTTGATGGTCAGATTGGGGAGATTTTAAATGCCCTGGAGCACAGCGGCAAAAGCGACGATACTATTGTTATCTTTTTTGCTGATCACGGCGAGGGCATGGGAGCCCACCATCTGGTAACCAAATACGGTGTATTTTATGAGGAAAGTAACCGGGTTCCCCTGCTGTTCGCCCTTCCCGGCACAAAAATAAACCGCCGGATCGGCGGAGTATCATCCCTTCTGGACTTGCTTCCTACCATGCTGGATTTTTCCCACATTCCAGTTTCCTTTGACTGTAAATTTTCCGGACACAGCCAGGCAGACGTTCTTCGGGGGAAGGCCTCTTCTTCTGCTTCTCCATATGCGGCGGCAGAATGGCAGGATGAGTTTCGGGATTACACGGTTCCCGGACGTATGATCTGCGATGAGTCTTACAAATACGTCTGCTATCTGGAGCCGGACAGTGAAGAGCTTTATGATTTAAGCCATGACCGGCTGGAGCAGAAAAACCTGGCCCGCCTTCCCCAATATGCACCGGTTCTGGCAAAGTATCGCGCTCTTTTAGAGACACATTTAGCAAAAACCAACGATGATTTCAAACATCTGGCATGCTCTGATATAACGGCGTACCGGAAGCATCCTCTTGGTTTTTGCCGCCATGAGGGGCTTAGCGCCGTGGAAATCTATGGGAAAAGCATCCGAAAATAGCACTGTGCATGCTCTTACTATCCACAAAGGACTGATTTTATGCGCTTACGCGGAACTTACCGAAAAACTTTATATCGCTTATTTACTACTGCCGCAATCCTGACGGCCTTGATTTTGTGTGTTCTGACCGGCTGGTTCTTAAATAAACAGGCGCGTCTGGACTATTCCTATTATCTGGAGCAGTCCGCCCGTTCTCAGGAAGCTGCCTCCGCCATATCCGCCAGCATTATTGTCCAGGCAATCGGGGATTGTATGGGAAGCAGCGAGCTGTCCAGATGGGCAGATTCTCCTTCCCTTCCGGAGTTTTATTTTCATGCTATCGCTGCATCTAAAAGGCTGAAAGCCGCTTCCACCGACATGCTTCAGGTGGAATATGAGGTGGCCGCAACCCCGCTAAATCCCAGGGTCTATGACGGGACTGTCACCGATATGGTACTAATGCCCAATCATTCCATGACCGCGGAGGTTTACTGCCGTTCTCAGGGTATTAGCGACAGGGAGTATTCAGAAATTATCCAATATTTTCAAAATCACGATCAGCCTTATTTCCTGCCGGTTTATGATCCCTTAAGCGGCGAACTCTTATCTGTTCAATATGTGTTAAAGGATAAGAGTTCCCGCCACCCCCTTCTTTTCTTTTTTACCATTCCCAGAAAATCTATCGTCAGCGATTCTTTTGCCGACGCCTTTTTTCTGTATAACAAGGATGGGGTAATCGCGTATTCCAATAATTCCCGGGAGGGGAGACAGGAAAGCAGCTCCTTGTATGAAGATTTGCTGGCTTCTGGCGGCGAGACCTCCTTTCTCCACCCACAGCTTGTTAAAAACCGCTATCTGCTGGTAACGGAGATTTCTCCTTTTCAATGGCTGGCTGTCTTCCAATATCCGCCTCTGCCCTTTCACGTGGAAAGCCTGATAGGCTTTGGCGCAGCCGTATTTGCCGCTGTCTCTCTGGCAATGTTTTTAGCATATTGGATCTCCGAGCGGTTGTATCATCCGGTAAAGGAATTGATAGAAACGGCCGCTGCTCCGGATTCCGGCCAGGAAGGGAAATCCCTGGATGAGTTTGCCTTAATCCGGAAGAATTTGGATAAAATAACCGAGTTAGGTTCCCTTCTCCATACTGCCATGGAGGAGAATAATTCCTTAATGTCCATTCAGTCCTATAAAGAGCTTTTATTTTCTCAGAACGCGGATCTTGCTTATTTCAATCAGTTTGAGTCTCCGGATGCGGACTATTGCGTTGCCATTGGCGAAACTTTATGTCCGGAAGATGATCGCTCCTTTCAGGCCATTGCCATCCAAAAAGCTCTGGCTTATGATATGGCTTTGCAGCGCGATGACGTATTTTACATCAATCTGGACTATAACCGCTATGCCCTGATTCTCTGCACCTCTTCCCAGGAGGAGGCCAGGTCGATTTTAAACAAGCTTTTGCGTCAGATGGAGGTTCACGAAGGAGCCAGGGATTCTCACCACCGGATTGTATTAAGTTCCATACACAGAGGACTGTCAGAGCTTCATATCTGTTACCAGGAAGCGTTGAGAATTCTGGACTTCCGCTATCTCCACGCTAAATCCAGGCTGATTTCCTATGAAGAAATCTCGTCCATTGACGCGGTAACATACTCCTATCCCCTGCAGGTGGAAAATAAGCTGATCCAGTGCGCCTTAAGCGGCCGGGAGGAAGCCATTGTAATCTTTGAAAACATGATCCGGGAAAATATTCGGGATAAGGATCTGTCAAAAGAAACTCTGCAAAACTTAATTTACGCCTTTATCGGCACCCTTTCCCGAATTTTCCAGGAGCTTAAAACCACTCCGGAAGAATTGCTGGGAAGAAAGGTAGATTATAAATATCTTTACAACCATTGGAATGATTCAGCCGTATTTATCGAAATCAAAGAGATTCTGGAAGAAATCATCCAAACAATACAGCAGCAGGAAAGCCGCCAGGATAAAGCTCTTTTGGATAAAATGCTCCGATACATCTACGAGAATTATCAGGATGATATTATGTTAGTGGATTTGGCTGATCATCTAAATATCTCGCCCAAATATTGCAGCAACCTGTTTAAGCAGTTAAGTGACAACAATTTCAAGGACTTTTTAAACCGTTACCGAATTGAAAAATCCAAAGAAATTCTGGCAGAGAATCCCTCTGTCAAGATTGTGGATTTAAGTTCTATGGTTGGATTTAACTCCTCCAACAGCTTTATCCGAGTCTTTAATAAGTATGTAGGGGTCAGCCCAAAAGCTTATCAGGACAGGATTCAAAAACTATAAACTATTTACTTTCAGAAAGGAGTTTTACATTATGTCTCAAACCTTTTCTTCTCTTCATTGTTATCCGGGAACAGATTCCGCCATGCTGGGCAGCGCTATGGACAGCGCGGCAGGTATGGTACAGAAAAGCCTGGGGGAATTTACCCATCGTTTTAAGTCCTCTAACTCTTTCGGCGGTTTTTTTGAGCCTACGGAAAATGTAGAGTGGACTACCGGCTTTTGGACTGGTTGTATTTGGCTGGCCTATGAACACACCGGGGATCCGGCGTTAAAGCAGGCTGCCCTGATCCAGGCAGAAAGCTTTTTAGAGCGGATCCAAAAGAAAATCGATGTCAATCATCACGATATGGGGTTCCTTTACAGCCTGTCCTGTGTGGCTGCATACAAGCTTACCGGAAGTGAAGTTGGAAAAAAGGCGGCGCTTTTAGCGGCAGATCACCTGGCAGAACGTTTTCGAACCGTAGGGAACTTCCTCCAGGCCTGGGGAAATCCGGGGGAGCCAAAGGAATACCGTCTCATTATTGACTGTCTTTTAAATCTTCCTCTTCTTTACTGGGCTTCAGAGGTAACCGGTGATCCTTCTTATGCCGGGAAGGCAACGGCCCATATCCACACAGCTATGAAATGTCTGGTGCGGCCGGATCACTCCACCTATCATACCCACTTTTTTGATGTAGAAACCGGAGAGCCTACCTATGGAGTGACCCACCAGGGCAACCGCAATGGTTCTGCCTGGGCCAGAGGGCAGGCCTGGGGAATCTATGGCACAGCCCTGAGCTACCGATATGTGAAAGATCCCGAATATCTGGATCTGTTTTTCCAGGTTACGGATTATTTTATTGAACATCTGCCAGAAGATTTGGTTCCTTACTGGGATTTTGATTTTGATACAGGAAGCAGCGAGCCACGGGATTCTTCGGCTTCAGCCATTGCCATCTGCGGAATTTTGGAGATGTGTAAATATCTGGAGCCGGATAAGGCGGCTCCCTACCAGGAGACAGCAGATAAAATGCTTCGGGCATTAATAGAGCGATGCGCTAATGGAGACTATACAAAATCCAACGGTATTTTACTTCACGGAACTTATGCCCGGGATTCCAAAGAAAACACCTGCCGGAACAGGGGCGTTGACGAATGCAATACCTGGGGAGACTATTTTTACATGGAAGCGCTGACCAGAAGACTAAAAGACTGGAATTTGTATTGGTAATCCGGCGCGCGCTCTGTCATTGCCCGCAGCTCCATGGAAAATAACGGTTCAGCCAGCCTTCTGCCAGATGAATCCAACTCTGGCAGGCCGGCTGAACCCCATATCCGTCCGGGCGCATGGTCAGAGGACTGGCCAGGCCCAGCCCGTGACCGCCCTCAGGGTACAGGTGGAACTCCACCGGAATCTTATGATGGCGGAGAGCAGTTAAAAACAGCAAAGAATTTTCTGCCGGGACAGTTGGATCTGTTAATGTATGCCACAAAAAGGTTGGCGGTGTGTCGCCGGTAACATAGTTTTCCAATGACTGAGCGTCTTTTTCTGTCTCATAAGCCGGACCCAACAGACGCTCAAAGCTGGGCCCGTGGGCAAACTCTCCGGAGGAGATAACCGGGTAACTTAGGAGAAGGCCATTGGGGCGCACATCCTCTGCCGCAGCGGCAAACGGTTCCCACAGTTCCTCTCTCTGCTTCCAAAATACTCCCAGGCTGGCAGCCAAATGGCCTCCGGCAGAGCAGCCCTGGACAATAATTTTATCTCTTACCACACCCCACTCGTGGGCATTTTCCCGCACCATACAGACTGCTTTTGCCAGCTGCATAAGAGCAACAGGATAGTGGACGTTTTCTCCGCAGGAATAGCGCAGAATGGCTACATGATAGCCCATTGCCATAAAGGTAAGGGCCATAGGTTCCGCCTCCCTGTCAGAGGTTCTCCTATATCCTCCCCCGGGGCACATTAAAATAAGAGGACGCTCTTTCCCTGCCGCCAGCTCCTGGGATCCGGACCACAGATAGGTATAAAGCTTCCCCTCCTGCTCTTCTCCTGGTATCTGTACAGGTAATATCTCATGTCTCATAACCCATTCTCCTTTAATCTTTACTAAATGGCCCCCATTAACCTACAAATCGATAAATGTTATATATATTAATGAGAATCAATACTACCATCAGGCCCACAAATAACTTATCTACTGTATCAGAGTCAATCTTCTTATTAATGGTCCGCCCTGCCATGCCCCCACCGATGCCGGAAATTACCATGAGAACCAGAAGCATCACATCAAACTCCGGAACTGTCCGGGTTATCAGAGTGTTAGCCAGGCTGGTAATCTGAGAAAACAGAATAATATACAGGGAATTAGCCGCTGCCACTTTGGTACTCATGGAAAAAAAGTAAAACAATACTACCAGGTTGATAGGGCCGCCGCCGATACCTAAGAAGGAGGACATAATACCCAGCACCAGACCGATAACCAGGCATGCCCCTATGCTGGTCAGCTTGTGAGTCTTAATCTTTGCCTTGTTAACCGTATAAATCAGGGTTCCTACCGTGATCAGCATAAGGCACGCCGCCTGAACCGCGCCTACCATATCTTTATCCGCAAACATATTGGACAAGTACTGGAACATCATTTTACCGGCCACACCGCCTGCAGCCGCGCCGATTGCCAAAGGTGTGCCGGTCCTCATATCAATGTTGGAATCTCCGGCCATCTTAGACTTAAATACAGAGTAGCAGGACATAGATAACACAGTACACCCGGACAAAAAGCTGATGGACGCCACACTTAGCACGCCGAAAGCATCCAGGGTGGGCTTAATAATAACGCCGCCGCCAATGCCGCAGATAGCGCCGATAATCGATGCGCCAAAGCTTACCAGGACAAACAGTATATACATCATAATCTCTCCACTCCTCTTTTGGAAATTCTCACTGCTTTTTATTGTAAATCAACTAATTATATTATTCAAGAAGGTTTTAGTAAAACGTTTGTGGGCTCTCTGCCTGTTTTTTCTTTCGAAACTGATTCGGAGACATTCCCTTGATTTTCCGGAAAGCATCCCCAAAATAATTGCCATCGCTGTAGCCACAGCTTAAAGCCACCTCTGTCACCGATTGTTTTCCCGATAGCAGCTGTTCTGCCGCCGCCTCAATTCGCACATGAGTCAGATACTCTTTAAAGCCAAACCCGGTAAGCCGATGGAACTTTTTGGAAAAATAAGCAGGACTCATATTAGTCATTCGGGCCATACCGTCTAAGGTCAACGCCTCCTGATAATGGCTGTACAGATAATTTGCCGCTTCCTGGATGGCCGCCTCCGTTTCGTTCAGGCTTTCCGGAATACCAGCCTTCTCCCCCACTCTTCCCAGTAATGCAAGAAGCTCCAAAAGATTTCCGGCTTTCACCATCCTGCTGTAGCTATCCTGCCGTTTTTCCTCTGCCTCCATCTTTTGAAGCAGTTCTTCCACCCAAGCCTTATACTCCGGCGGGATAGTAATTTTAGAAGCATTAAGGGCTTTCTGCACCCCTTCTTCCCCGCACATTATGTTCATCATCTCAACAATCGGTTCAAAAAAGCCGATTGCCACACGTTCCGCTACCGGGCTGGATTCGTAGGTAGTCCGATGGCTCTGGCCTGGCCGGACAAGAATAAAATCCCCAGCTGTTACATAGTAAATAGAATGGCCCACAAACATCCTGCATGTACCGGAAGTGAGATAAAACAACTCATAATCCGGATGGGAATGGGCGCTCTCCATAGAAAATCCCTGCTCCCGCTTTTTTCTGGTAATCTGGATTTCCGGCGGCCAGGCCGAGAGGTCCGTCATAAACTTTTCTCCTTTTTGCTTTCTGATATCCGGCAATAGAAATCACTCACTTTCAGCTTTCCATGTGTTGGTTAGTAAAAACTAACTCAAAATTCTTATAAATGCGGCTTCTTTTATTTAAATTGCCGCTATCTATTTTTATAGTATACTCACTCTGGTCTGTATTTGTCAATAATACAGAAAAAACAATCCTGCAGCATCTTTATAATGCCGCAGGATTGTTTTCTGTCTGGCAAAAGAGAACGTAACCGCTCTCCTCCTTTATGGCACTACACCAGCAGGACGGCAGAACGTGCATGGATGCCTACCGGATTTTCCATCTCTCTTTATTCACATGAATGTGAGCATTCCTTTATATAAATCTGCCATGCCTGAAACCCATTCACTGCCTCCGGAACCACAAACCCAAACTGTCTTAGTGAAGCGCCGCTTATCACTTCACCGGAAGCAAATCCATAGGGCAGCCGTTTTCCGGGATATTTTTCTTTAAAATTCTCATTTAGGAAAAGCTGATAATTTGCCTCATCTTTTAATCCCTGTACTTTTACCCTGACCGGCACAGGATTTGCCTGCACATGGTGATAAACCGCACTGACCAGAGTCTCTACGCCTGACGGGTCTGCAATCTCCCATACCGTACATGTGCCTTCAAGCGGACTGGATATCCTGTAATAATCTCCATGCTGTATCAGAGTATAATGCTTTTTAAATGTGCTAATCTGCTCTCTTATCTCTGCCTTTTCCTCCTGTGTCAGTTTGCTGATATCCAGTTCATAACCAAACGTGCCCGCCATTGCCATACATCCTCTTGTGGAAAGCGGCGTCACCCGTCCTGTCTGGTGATTTGGGACTGTTGAGACATGAGTTCCCATTACAGAAACCGGGTATCCAAAAGAAGCGCCATACTGGATGCTCAACCTCTCAATCGCGTCTGTTGTATCACTTCCCCATATCTGCGGTATATAATAGAGCAACCCGGCATCAAACCGCCCGCCTCCGCCTCCGCAGCCTTCAAACAATATTCCCGGGAATTTTTCTGTCAGTTCTTCCAGCACCCTGTACAGCCCCAGCACATATCTGTGTGAAAATTCACCCTGCCTGCCGCTGTCCAGCACTCTGCTGAATTTATCACAGATTGCCCGGTTGCAATCCCATTTCACATAAGTAACCGGTATCCCGCCAAGCAATTCCGAAATTCGTTCTATGATATAATCCTGCACGTCCTTTCTGGAAAAATCCAGAATCCACTGGCCCCTGCTCAGACAGGGCTTTCTGCCGGGAATTCCCACCACCCAGTCCGGGTGGCGTCTGTATAAATCGCTATCTTCGGATATTCCCTCCGGCTCCAGCCAAATACCAAACTGTATCCCTTCCGCAACAATACATTCCGCCAGCTCTTTTAATGTACAGCCAAGTTTCTTTTCATTGGGAAACCAGTCGCCCAGGCCGGAACTGTCATCCTCCCTCTTCCCAAACCAGCCATCATCCATTACAAACAATTCAATCCCCAGTTTTTTTGCCTCTTTCGCAATGGCAATCAGTTTTTCTCCGGTAAAATTAAAATAGGTTGCCTCCCAGTTATTGATTAAAACCGGACGCTGTTTATCTTTCCATTCACCCCGGCAGATATGTTCCCTGATTACTTTGTGAATATTTCGGCTTACCTTGCCCAAGCCGCTCCCGCTGTGGGTCATAATCACTTCGGGAAGCCAAAGCGTATCTCCACCATGCAGAGTCCACGAAAAATTGTCAGGATGAATCCCACAGATGAGTCTGGTTCTGTCAATCTGATCCCTCTCTGCCTCTATCAAAAACTCCCCACTGTAGACAAATGAAAAACCATAGCAGCTTCCCATTATCTCATCTGCCCCTTTTTCACACAAAATGATAAAAGGGTTATACTGGTGGCTGCTTGTCCCCCTGACGCTTCCAATTGCCTGTATGCCATGATGGATTCCCTCTCTTTGAAAGTTCATTTCCATGCTATGTCTTCCATAAAAAGAGAGCCACTCAAAATCACCGTATTCCCAATCAAGGTTCATACTGGCCGCTTTCTTTAAAATAATATCTTTTGTTCCCTGATTTGTTATTTTTACAGCCCTGGTAATGACATCCATTTCATCCAGTATTCCATAATAGAGCTCAACTTCCATACAAGAATACGGATCTGCCAGCCGGATAACCAGAGTTTTTGCCTCCCCCTCGTTGGCATATACCGCCGGAAGACCCGGAATCGCATATTTTCCTTTCTGTACCCGGTATCCGGTATAACGCAGCTCCGCCGCCTGGCTTCCGTCATTATTCTGCACTCTCAGAGAAGTTATCCTGTAGTCACCCGTTCCAAAACAGCTGTATTCCTGCAAAAGGGAATCCATGGAATAGGTCCTGTCACGCTTTCCTATTTCATACGGATTACCTGAAAAGCCTCTGTCCGCCTGATAAAATAAAAGAGCTTTGTCACTGTCATCCGTTTTTTCGCCATAATATGTATGGAGCAGGACATTCTGGGCATCCGCTTTCATCTGATAAGTTGAATTTTGGGTATGTAATGTAAAAATCCTGTGCTGGTCATCAATTTTGATCGCCATAATCACACTCTCCGTTCCATTGTTCCAAATAATAGAAACCGTAAGCAGGGATTACCAAATCCTGCAGCAAATGAGTTTCGCCCGTCAGCATATCCACGAATTCACCCGGATCATAGGCGAAAGTAACTGTCTTTTCCCATTGGGTAAAATTAAAGGCGCCGATGATCTTCTGTCCTCCGGCATAACGTCCAACAGCAAGCAGCCCGTCATCACCGGTATCCAGAGTCCACACGTCTGCTCCGGTCCCAAATGCCGGGGAAGTCCCCCGCAGGGCAACCAGCGTGTTCAGTCCGGAGAACACTTTTCCCTCAGGGGTTTCCAAATCGTGCATATGTTCCGCCAGCTCCCACCTCAGCCTGCCCCGGTGAAGGTAACGGCTGTCATCCGCTTTTTTCGGATCTTCCTTATAACTGTAATCATTTACCTGCGCCAGTTCATCCCCGCTATACAGCATGGGAATTCCGGTCTGCATAAACATCATGGCGTGTAGTGTCAGGTCAAACCGTACCGCCCGTTCCATCGCCTCATGATCCTGCTCAAACCCTGCTTTTTCAATACCGCACAGGCTGGCTGTAGTGCCGCATAGCCGGGCGTCACCGCTGGTAATGTCATCATTGTAAAGCTCCCCTCTGCTGGTACTGTAACCCGCAAACCCCTGGAAATAATCGTTCAGATACCGCTTATGAAGAACCTCGTCTGTGCCAAAGTTCTGATGGAGCCACTCATAATCCAGCCCCCAGCCAATGTCGTCATGGCAGCGGAGATAATTCAGAAATACATATTTTTTCGGCAGGGCGTTCACTGTATCCAGTTGCCTGCGGAGCAGACGGGTATCCCGGGTAGCCACAGTATGCCACGTAGTACACATGGTGGTCACATTGTATAATAAATGACACTCCGGTTTTTCAATACTGCCAAAGTATGGCACTACCTTTACCGGTTCCATGACCACCTCCCCCAGCAGTATCACGCTTGGGCAGACAATTTCACCTATCATCCGCATCATCCGGACAATGGTGTGAACCTGTGGGCGGTTGCGGCAGTCGGTCCCCAGTTCCTTCCATATGTACGGCACGGCATCAATGCGGATCATATCCATTCCCTTGTTTGCCAGGAACAGATAGTTGTACATCATTTCATTGAACACCCGGGGATTCCGGTAGTTTAAATCCCACTGATAGGGGTAAAAAGTAGTCATAACATAATGCCTGCAGTCATCCAGCCATGTAAAGTTTCCCGGAGCAGTGGTGGGAAATACCTGGGGTACGGTTTTTTCATATTCTGCCGGTATAGAAGGATCGGCAAAAAAGAAATACCGGCTCATGTACTCCCCCTCCCCCTGGCGGGCTCTTTTTGCCCATTCGTGGTCCTGGCTGGTGTGGTTCATTACAAAGTCCATGCACAGGTTGATACCTTTTTTATGGCAAAGGGCAGAAAGCTTCTCCAAATCCTCCATCGTACCCAGATCGGAACGTACCTTGCGGAAATCTGCCACAGCATAACCGCCGTCGCTGCGTCCAGGCACTGTATCCAGAAAAGGCATCAGATGAAGAAGATTTACTCCTGTCTGTTGGATATAGGACAGCTTTTCCCCCAATCCATTCAGATTCCCGGCAAAATTATCAATATACATCATCATCCCTGTAAGGGCGTTGGACTTGTACCACTCAGGGTCCGCTTCCCGCTCCAAATCCCGCTTTTTCAATGCCGTTGGACGCTCTTTGGCAAATTCGTATAGATTCTGGCACAATTCCGCGAACATGGATTCATTGTTATAGAGTTCCATGTACAACCATCTCAGCTCCTCTATATGGCGGTTCATGCGGTTTTGAAACCGTGCTTCGTCTTTCTCAGCCATTCTTTCCACCTTCTTTCCTAAATCAGGTCCAGTTTTTCAAAAGCATGGTAAAGGCCGTTTTCTGTTACTGACGGACAGATCATATCGGCAACCTTCTGCAGAGAAGGGCTTCCGTTTGCCATGCAGACCCCGATTTCCGCAGCCTGAAGCATCTCCAGATCGTTCATGCTGTCTCCGACAGCAATTGTATCCGTCCTGGGAATACTCAAAAATTCACATAATCTTTCCACTGCTTTCCCTTTATTAAATGCTTTACTGGCCAGTTCCCCATTCACAATGCCGCAGGCATCTTCGTCCTGAATACAGAAATCAAATTCATCCTTTAGTAGCTGCATGGGCTTTTTCAGACGCTCCGCCCCCCTGCTCATAAATGCCATGCCATAAATAGGTTCCCCATCGTATGCTGACATGGGTTGGATGTTCAGTTCATTCTCAATCTGAATCCGCCACCGCAGCAGCTCGCTGTTTGCCTTGGATTGTCCATTTTCCGCAAGGAATTCCTTAAACCCCTCATCAGTATAACTGTGACTTCTTCCCCCTATGGTACGGTAAATGCCGCTTTCCTTAAAAACATCCAGTACCCGGGCCTGCTGCTCCGGAGTCATGGGGCAGTCGTAAACCACCTGGCCATTATACTCAATATAGCCGCCGGCACTGGCGATCAGACCGTCAAAACCAAACTCCAGCACAGGAAAAAGCATCCCATAATTCCTCCCGGAACACAATACTACTTTGTGGCCCTTTCCACGGGCCCGTCGGACTGCTTCCACTGCTGATGGGGGCGGGACATTTTTCCCCGGTTCTGTCAGTGTACCGTCAATATCCAAAAAAATCAGTTTCTGATCCATGATAACCTCCTTAAATATAATTTTATTATGTACACGCTTTCATTAAAATTATTATACATTCCTCAAACTATACTGTCAATCTGCCCTATCTCTTTTTCTGTTTTTAACAAAGCATCACCCCGTCTTTTGTCTGAAATGCTGAAAATGTACTTTTTTCTAATATGGTATTGACTTTATATTCTAATACGTGATATTCTCACCTTATGAACGCGTGTACATTTTGTACAGCCGTATTGTATATTAAAACAAAACGTCAAGGAGGATGCTATGAACTACGATTATGCAAAAATAGCAAAAGAAGTCATTCAGGCCGTCGGCGGATCGGAAAATATCAAGTCTGCCGCCCATTGTGCCACCCGCCTGCGCCTTATTGTCGCAGACCGTTCTCTGGCCGACGACGAAAAAGTCGGCGAAATTGATGCTGTGAAAGGAACTTTCTTTACAGCCGGACAATATCAGATTATCTTCGGCACCGGCCATGTCAACCGTGTCTATGAGCAGATAATACAGCTTGGTATTGCCGAAACCACTGCAAGCGAAGCAAAAGAAGCAAAAATGGATGGTAAAAACCAACTGCAAAAAGCCATCCGTACTTTTGGGGATGTATTTGTCCCTGTTATCCCCGCCCTGGTAGCTACGGGTTTGTTTCTCGGTCTGAAGGGTGCTTTACTCAATGATAATTTCCTGTCTTTACTTGGTATGACCAATGCGGATATACCCAAGACATTCCAGGTTCTGGTGGACGTGCTTTCCGGTACTACTTTCGCTTTCCTGCCCGCTATTGTATGCTGGTCCACGTTCCGTGTATTTGGCGGCTCTCCGGTACTCGGTCTAATTCTTGGACTGATGCTGGTAAATGGCTCCCTGCCAAATGCCTACTCTGTGGCAGACCCTTCCAGCGGCGTAACTCCGCTGATGCTTTTTGGCTTTATTCCTATCGTCGGTTATCAGGGCAGTATTCTCCCCGCCTTCGTAGCAGGCGTCATAGGCAGTAAGCTGGAAAAGAAACTGCGAAAAACAGTTCCGGCAGTTTTCGACTTTATGCTTACACCTTTTCTGGTACTGTTTGTTATGTTAATTTTGTCTCTTCTGGTAATCGGGCCGCTTCTGCATGCGCTGGAAAATGTTTTGTTAGTCATTGTAGAATATGCACTGGAACTTCCTCTTGGCATTGGCGGTCTGATAGTAGGCTTCTTCTGGTCTATTATCACCCTTACCGGTGTCCACCATATCTTCAATATGTTGGAGATCAGCCTGCTGGCCAGCACCGGATTTAACCCTTTCAACGCCATTTTGTGTATGTGCGGCTTTTCCTCCGCCGGCGTATGTCTTGCCATCTCCTTAAAGGCCAGGAAAAAAGAAGTTCGCGCCATCGGTCCCAGCGCCACGGCATCTGCCCTGCTGGGTATCGGTGAACCAGCTTTATTCGGTGTCATCCTGCGTTATGGCATGAAGCCGTTTCTTCTCAGCTGCTCCATCAATGGTATAGCCGGCATGATCGCCATGCTGCTTGGAATGAAGGGCACCGGCAACGGCATAACCACTATTCCGGGACTGCTGCTGTACATATACTCTCCTTCTCAGCTGGCAATGTATGTATTACTTGCCCTTGCTACCTTTACCGCCGCTTTCTGCCTGTGCTGGTTCTTCGCAGTACCTGCGGAAGTTATGGAAGCCGACAACTCCCAAAGGAAATAAAAAGGAGGTTCCTCCTGCTGTCTATGGGGAGCTGGTCTCTGTTGAAGCTGCAGCTTCCGGCCAGTTTAAGCCCGGCGGCAGCTGATAAGCATGATAGCATGATAGAAAAGCCACCCGGCCGGGTGGCTTTTCTATTCTTGACAACAGTGGTGGTCAGGAATAAAATATCCCTATATGAGATTACAGATTCAAATGTATGAAGGAGGTAACGCCATGGTCAGTATGCAGGATATTGCCGATAAAGCGGGGGTCTCCAGGGTCACCGTTTCCAGGGTTCTCTCCAACCACCCTTCTGTCAAAGCAGAGACACGCCAAAAGGTACTCTACTGGGTCAAAGAACTGGATTATGAACCGAATCTCATCGCCCAAAGCCTGGCAGGAAACCGGACAAACATCATCGGCCTGCTGGTTCCGGAAATTGCCTACCCTTTTTTCAGTGAAATCATAGAATCCATAGAAAACCAGGCATTTTATGAAGGATACAGCGTTATTATCTGCAATACGCACCGCAGTCTGGACAAAGAGAAAAACATCCTTGCCCAGCTGCGCCAGAGAAAAGTGGATGGCGTAATCGCAGTCCCGGTTTCTACGAAGCAGAGTCTGCCCGCCTATCAGCGCCTGCAGGTTCCGGCAGTGATGATTACCAAAAAGATGGAGGGATTTAGCAGCGTATATATCTCCCATTATAACGGCGGCCAGCAGATAGCCAAGCATTTTGTGAACATGGGGTTTCAAAAAATAGGATATATCGGCCCTACTAAAGAATCTACCTCCGCCATAAAATACGCAGGGTTTCAGCAGTATTTGTCTGCCAGCCGAATCAATCTGACCGATGTAATTGAATGTCCGGCGCCGGAGAATATGAATGCCAGCCTGGTCTATAAGCTGGTAAAAGAATATGCTGCAAATTCAGGACTACATTGTGAGGCTTATCTGGCCAATGATGACATTACAGCCTGTGAAGCCATCGCTGCTTTTCGTGAGCTTGGATATTCAGTTCCACAGGACATTGCCATTGCCGGTTTTGACAATTCCCTGCTGGCCAAGGAAATCAGCCCCAAGCTCACCGCCCTGGCTCAGCCTTTGGATGAGATTGGAAAAAAATCCGTGGAAGTTTTGCTGGATCAGATCAACAATGGTACAGAGCCATATATGTACGAATTAGAGTCTCGCGTCATTGCCAGAGAATCTACAATCAGCTTTGTGTCTACCCGGCGGTAAGCTGCAATGCTTTGCCGCTGTTTATTATTTTTTCAAGAAAGGACAAAAAATCTGTAGTATTTGAAAAATCGGACAGAAAATCTATGGAAATGCTTTGATTTTTGTATTATGATACCCTCAGCAAACAAGGATATCTCCGTGTCAAATTTACTTTGCAGAAAGGAACCTTTCTATGAAATCCCAAGCCGCTTTATCCGAAAAAGACGAAAAATTCCGGGAATTTTCCCTGAATTCTCCGCCCTGGAAGGTAGTCCTGTATGTCAGCCTGCCTTTAGCTCTTTATGAGAGTTTAAATCAGCTTTTTAAGATCCTGGATTCTATGATGGCCGCCCACATCAGTTCTTCTGCCGTTTCGACCGTATCTTATCTGGCTCAGCTTGATATGACTTTGGCAGCTTTAGGCGGAGGATTAGCGGTGGGGGCCGGTATGAAAATCAGCGAAGCCTACGGCGCCGGAGATCTGGATCTGGTAAAAAAGCGGGTCAGTACTTTATACGCTCTGTGTGCCGTTGTCAGCATCCTTTTGCTGGCCGTGCTTCTTCCTTTCACCCCTGAATTCCTACGGCTGGCTGGTACTCCGGAAGAATTTATGTCTGATGGTGTTTCTTATTTTCGTCTGGATCTCATCGGCATGGTGATTATGTTTTTCAATCACGTTTATATCGCTGTTGAGCGCGCCAGAGGTAATTCCAGAAGGATTCTGTATCTTAATCTTCTGGTGATTGCAGTAAAATTAATCCTGACAGCCCTTTTTGTCTATGTATTCCATATGGGGATTCATATGATCGCCGCTGCCACTATTATCTCTCAGGCTCTGATGTTTTCCGTGGCGGCATTTCATATCTGCCAGCCGGGCAGCGCCTTTGGCTTTTCTCTGTCTGGTATTTCTTTTAATAAAAGAGTAGCCCTTCCGGTTTTGTCCATATCCGGCCCGGTAATTGTGGAAAAAGCGGCGTTTTCTCTGGGGAAAGTTCTGGTCAACTCTATGAGTACCGTTTATGGAGCATTAACCGTGGGAGCCCTTGGAATCTCCAACAACATCGGCGGCATCAGCACTACCCCTCATATTGGCTTTCAGGACGGCAGCTCCGCCATTATCAGCCAAAACCTGGGAGCCGGAAAACCCGCCCGCGCCCTTCATGTGTTCTTTTGTACTGCGGCGGTAAACGTGGGAGTCAGCGCTGTCACCATGGTTTTAAATCTGGTGTTCCTCCGTCAGATTTCCTGGGCCTTTGCCCAAAACGATCCGGCCTTTCAGCAGATGATTATGGGCATCTATCGCTTTGAGGCCTGGGGCGCTATCCCTCTGGGAATTAATTCTGCAGTAGTAGGGATGCTTTATGGTTTCGGAAAAACCAAAGCCACTCTGTTTATTAATTTCTGCCGGGTATTCGCGTTTCGCATCCCGGTTCTGTGGGGTCTTCAGACTTTCACCTCTTTGGGAAGTATCAGTGTGGGTATTGTCATGGCTGTAAGTAATATCGGCGTAGGCCTTTTGTCTGCCGTTATCGGCTTTTTCACTATCCGTCAGATTTGCAGAGAATACCATATTACTTTTGGAAAAAGGAGAATTCTCTGTCTGCGGCAGGCCATATAAGCTGCCTTTACCATCAGTACCAGCCTATGGCGCTGTCCCAGGTATTTGGGGACAACGCCTTTATTCCTACATCCACAAAACAGGCGTCCGAACCGCCAGATTCCGCAGTGCCTCCTCGTCCGTAATTTTCTCAGGCAGGCTTAAATAAAAGTCGATTAACTCCTGTCGTCCCAGGGCATGGCCGGCAAAAATCAGGAAGGAATAGCGCACGGGAAAGGCGTCAAAATGTTCCACATCCTTCGGATAGGGCCAGATAGATTTATCCAAGATATAGGGCTCCAAAAAATCCAGCGCCTTTTTGTAGCTTTTACCGTCTGCTGTTTCATAGAGCCACAGATCATCCTCCGGTGTGGAGAGCAGCTGACATATGCTGGTTAAATTGTCCAGCAGGAAGGCGGAATAATTGTATGGTTTTGTCCTGGCAAGCTCCAGGGGGAAGGATCCATCCTGTTCCATCTGGGGCAGCAGGCGCGTCTTATACTGCATACGGCAGAATTCCAGCAGCTGTATATTATCAGTAAAGCGGGAAAATACGGCTGCCTGCATAAAATAGCACACACAATGATTGTTTTCTGTGTTCATCTCCTCAATTCCATTTCTGGAGCTTAAAAACCAGCCCAGATATGCTGCAAACCAGTCTGTCAGGCCATGATAAATCTTCTCCGTCATTGCCTGGGATCCTTTCAAAGCCTCTATGGCAAAGGGCACATCTGCCAGATGGATCGTGTCAATGGCTCCGATGCCTCTGCCGGTACAGATTCCCGCAATAGCCTGGGCATAATCCAGATTTGGATTCATTTTCGTGCTTTCGTCAATGAAATATTCTTCTAGTACCTGAACAGCCTTTGCCGCATAAATCTCGCCTCCAAACATCTTGTAGGCCAGCGCCAATGTACTTACCTGATTACGCATTCTTCGCAGGATAAGCCTGTGGCCGCTGAAATTATCCGGATTGCTTTCCCCGTCCCTGCGGATATAGGGAAGCCCGTTCTTAGTCTGCGGATTAGGCCACCAGTAATCACCTTCCGAATAAAAATCGTGCGGAGTCCCCGGGCTGCGCCCGCAGCTCTCATCTGTAATATGCGGGTTTTCTTCTGTAAGGTAAATCTGGGCCTTTTTTCTTAAATACTCTGTGGAAACCAGCTTTTCAAGTTCCGGCTTTATGGAGTAATCCCGTTTTAAATCCAACATATGTCTCATCCTCCTAAAATCCTTTGAAATACTTTTAGTGTAAGAATGTTTCCTTATATAAACAATAGTACTTACTAAAATGAGTATAGAATTTCAAAAATTGCCTATATGAATCT
>CAJUJM010000080.1 GCA_910586755.1 uncultured Lachnospiraceae bacterium | reverse complement strand
CATTATACCACAGATTGCTAAATATTACTATAGAATAAAACAAAAATTTTGACAAAAAAAGTACAGGTTTTACAAGGCCTGTAAGCATCTTTTTCATTATCAAACTGTCAAACACCCGGTGTAAGAATGTTTCCTTATATAAACAATAGTACTTACTAAAATGAGTATAGAATTTCAAAAATTGCCTATATGAATCTGGAAAATTATCATAAATTTTGATATAATAGCAATACTGACATGTCAAATTAGGAGAAGTATATTGTGGAAAAACTAAAACGGCTTTATCAGAAACGCTTTGGAATTTATGGAAAGCTATTGCTGTCCTTTCTTATTATATTGGGCATACCCATTATCATTTCCACCTTCTTTTACACCTATACTGTGAAACTGATGCAGCGTCAGTCTGACCGCATGGGCCAGAACATCCTGGAAATGGTCAAACAGGATATTGATGCTCAGCTGGAAAATGCCCGGAATTTTGAAAGCCAATGGTTTTTGAATACCACCGTTCAGGAACTTGCAGGAATTGAGGGCCCCCTTTCGAAAGACCATTCCCAGGCTCTGTTCCAACTCTATACGGAGCTTATAAGGCGGGGCAGCACAGAACCCATGCTGAAAAAAGCTTTTATCTACTTTTCCGGACCTGATAAAATTGTAAGCACAGACGGAAATATGGACTTTGATATGTATTATAACTTGTATCTGAATAAGGAAGCAGCAAGTCAGAAACAGATACGTACCCTTTTGCAGGATCATCACCAATATGATATCCTGATGCTTCCCGGATCTGATAACAAGCAATATCCGACTATGCTTTTAAGTATCAAAGACAGCAGCGGAAGGTTTGATACGGCAACCATCGCCTATCTCTTTGACCCTGATCAGCTGCAAAGCGCCTTTTTTCTGCTGAAGGCAGTGAAAGTAATATGGAGCTGATGATACAAATGGAAGATTCTCTCCTGATCCGCTCTGTTGACGCCTCCCTTCCCATGAATGAAGCCGATTTTACGGCTCTTGCAGAAGCAAAGGATTATGAGAGCGTAACACTGGGCGGAAATCTCTGGGCTGCCTCAGTAGATTCCGGACAGACCAACTGGGTGTATCTTATGGCCACAGAATCAGGGCTTTTTGCCCAGGATGTCAGCCAGGTCAGAACCTTGTTTATTTTGGGACTTTTTCTCAGCATCTGTACCGGCTTCGGACTTTCCTGGTATCTGGCAGGAAAGAATTACAACCCCTTCCGCAGGATGGCGGCTATGATACGGGAGCAGGCGTATACTGCGCCGGCTTTTGGCCCGGGTTCTGACGAGGTACAGTGGCTCAGCAGCCAGGTGGAGCATATACTCCAGAAAAATATAAATACCCAAAAGCTGCTGGATAAGAATAAGAAGCATATGCACAAATTTTATTTATGGCAGCTGTTAAGCACAGAATGTGATCCGGAGCAGCTGGAGCGCTACGACATTCATTTTATCCATAAAAATTTTCTTGTCGTCATCCTTATGGCCAAGTCCATTGCCTCAGGAGAGCCGGAAGATGAACAGGCTTCCGGTCTCAGACGCTTTATTATACATAATATCTTCTCTGAACTGGCAGAAGGCCGCTATCATGTGGAGTGCTTTGAACTTGGCGACCGGGTAACCGCTATCTTTAACCTGCCGGAACAGGAAGAGAATGCTGCAGAGAATATACGCGAGCTCATTGAACAGCTTAAGGAAATGGTTTACAGCCCCTTCCATTTTGATATTTACGGCCTTATTGGTTCCGTGCACCCGGGGCAAAGCGGAATCAGAGCCTCCTACCAGGAAGCCATGGAGCTATTTGAATATTTGGCCCCATTGGACGAGAATATCATCAGTGTAGTAGATATCCGCGGTATTGAACCAAAATACGATTTTCTGGAAGATATAGAAGAAAAGCTCATACGTGCGGTCAGTGAACCATCGTACTTCCTCTGTCAAAGGCTATCATCGCAGTTATGGTTCTGTACTATGGCGTAAGCACATGGAACTCCTGGTTCCGGGCTTCCGCAATTCTCCGCGACCGTGAAATGTACCCGCTGCAGGTTATCCTTCGTGAAATCCTGCTGCAGAATGACGTATCCAGTATGAGTTCCGGCGCTGGTGCGGCTGATGCGGAGTCCATTGCAATGTCCATTAAGTATGCAACCATTATGGTAGCCACAGTTCCCATCCTCTGCGTATATCCATTCCTGCAGAAATACTTTACAAAGGGAACCATGGTTGGAGCGGTAAAAGAATAAACATAAGCGGTGCTCCGGCTCTTACATAAAAGCTTTTTAATCTGATGAGGTCAAACATGAAGAAACAAACTATCACAAATCAGCAATGTCTGGAGCTGCTTCAGCAGAGAATGTGCCGTCTGTTCTGGAAGATTGCAGATGAAAAAGAGAATATCACCATAGATGGCGTTCCTGGATACAATGAGAAGGCGCAGTTCGTTGGAGGAAAGGTTATAAACCTATGCAGCTATGTAACTTTGCACTTTGCCGCTGATGAGGATGAACGCAGACAAATGCTTAACGCTTTAAGATCCATTATTGATATGTGTTCTTCCATGAAAATGGAAACCTGGGGTATCTTAAACGGAATCAGGGGCCTGTATCAGCTAAAGCTGGCCGGTCTCTATGACCAGGCTGTAAGTCAGGCAGCAGATACAACTCTTTGTGAATCTATGGACTGGCATACCTTTGTTGATGTAAACAATAATTATGCACTTATCCACAAACCTACAAACTACTACGGCGTGGCCTTCGGCATTGCCCGCTACCGCGAACTGCTGGGATGGGATGAGCCTGGAAACAGTGCCATTCTGTTAGACCATCTGATGAATCATATCTCCCACTATTCCGGTGAGTACGGCTTTATGGATGAAACAAAGGGCGAAGGCCGTTTTGACCGCTACAGCATCCTGATCCCCGCGGAGATCACAGAGCTGGTAGTTTCCACTAACTGGACGGAGCCCGAGCTTATCCGAAATATGCTGGCGCGCAGCGCACGCATTGTTCTTAAAATGGCAAATGAGGAAGGCTGGGGCTTTTCTTACGGACGAAGCATCGGCGCTTACGGCGAAACCGCCGTCCTTCAGATCCTTGCCTCTGCGGCACAGCTTCCCGGACTTCTCACACAGGATGAACTTACTCTGGCTTATGCCTACAGCGTAAAGTGTATCCGCACCATGATCCTCTTCTGGTATGATGAGGAAATGCAGTCTGTTAATATGTGGGATAAGGGGCGCCGCACTGACGGCTACCGCAATAAGAATCGTATTCTTGGTGAAAATTTAAGTCTTTCTATGCAAATAATTGACGTAATTGAGCAGTGGAAGAATCTTGGATATGACTGCGCCAGAGAATTTAAAGATATGGATGTACTGAAAAAGCAGCCGGAAGGTCTCTCTTTCAGCCGTTTTGCCAAGAATGAATATGACCGCGGCCTGATCATCTGCCGCAGCCAGGGACATGTGTGGTCCCTTCCTCTTATCAGCGGCGGTACGCCTTACTACAATAAGGATGCCTACCTGCCTGTTCCAAGAGAAAACGGAGTTTTGGAGGCTGTTCCTGATGTAAAGCACTGCGCTCTGGTTCCAAAGCTCGTGCTGGAGGACGGCCGTGAGGCAATTCCTGCCTGCTTCTTTGATTCTATTGAAGAAAAGGGAGAAAATTCCTGTCAAATCATTTTTAAAAAACTGTGTCTGATTTCCAACGATAGCCCCTCCTCCTTAGAAGGCATCGAAGCAGTTACCACTTACACTTTTACAGGCAAAGAAATTCTCAGGGAAGATGTTTTTTCTATAACGGATTCCCAGATAAACGTAAAGGAAGTTCATCTGACCTTTGACACATTCTCAGAAGATGCATCTGACCTGAAGGATCGGGTTATATTCGGAAAAGGGCCAATCAGCAGCATTGAAACCAGTCCCTATGACAGCTGCCAAATCAGGCGCTTAAATCCTTCTGATGATAAGAAGGGACAGACAGAACAGGTAATTGATTTGAGCGCAGTTGGAATGGACAGCTATAAAATTTCGGAGGATTCTTTTGACACCCCTCATGGGCCAAACAGGACTTCTGTTTTCTGGAAGAAAAAAGTGGAAGGCGAAAATGAAATTCATTTATTCTGGAAAATAGCATACTAACAATTGGAACCCCGAAGATGGGAATATCAATAGCTGATATGCGCTGGCAGACAGACAGTGGCTGCATTATGAAAGCCATTGTCTGTCTGCCTTTTTTCTTTTCGTCCGGCAAGCGCCGGCTCTTTCTCCATATTAAAATGCCTTACAGCATCGCTTTTCCACGGCAATAGGTCTGAACTACGTCGTAATTGTCCTCCAATACCGCTATATCCGCATCGTAACCCGCTGCCAGGCGGCCTTTTCTGTTATCCACCCGCAGCGCCCTGGCCGGATTGATGGTGCAGGAATTTAAAGCAGCATCAAAGGGAATCATTGCCTGCTCTGTCAGGATCTTTAAGCCTCTGTTCATATAAAGAGTGCTTCCGGCAATGGTTTCGGTACCCTTTAATCTTGCCAGACCATCCTGTCCAATCTCAATGTCATGGCCGCCAAGCTGATAGTTTCCACCAGGCGGGCAATGCTTTGCCCGAAGGGAATCGCTGATCATAATCGCATAATCCCGGCCCTTAGCAGTAAAATAGTTATTTAGCGAGGCCAGATGAGAATGGCAGCCGTCGCAGATAATCTCCCCATAAATATCCCGCACCCGAAAAGCGGTTCCCACCAGACCGGGTTTCCGGTGATGGTACGGCGTCATTCCGTTGTATACATGAGTCATGGAGGTAGCTCCATTGGCAATTCCCATCATAGCCTGTTCATAAGTAGCGGACGAATGGCCCATACTGACTACTACGCCGTTCTGGCTGCAATACCGGGCCAGGGCAAAGTCCTCATCATGCTCAGTGGCCATAGTGATGTATTTGATCCAGCCTTTTGCCGCTTTCTGATATTCTTTAAACTGTTCCACGCTGGGTTTTGCAATGGCTTCCGGTGGTTGAGCCCCCTTATACTCCATATCCAGATACGGGCCTTCAAAATGAATCCCCAAAATCTCGGCCCCTTCATAGCCTTCCTCAATCACCTTTGCCACATTGGCAACTGCGGCAGTGAGGACATCCGGCATCTGGGTAACCGTTGTGGGAAGAATAGAGGTAACCCCTTCCTCCGGAATCCTCTTCATCCAATCCCGAAGTCCTTCCGGTTCTGCGTCGTTGGTATCAAATCCATAAGCGCCGTGGGTATGGATGTCGATAAACCCGGGTACGATCCGCTTATCTCCATAATCAACATCTGCAGGCTTTTCCTGGTATCCGTAAATTCTGGTAATCACTCCGTTTTCTACTTCTAGCTGAGCCGGCATAAATTGCCCGGCAATCCATACTCTGCTGCTTTGAATAATCATTATGAACCCCTCTCTTTCGCATTTTTATATGCTTCTAAGAATGAGTATAACCCGTTTTACCAGGATTTACAACCCTGACAGGCACAAAATCCCCCTGCTTTCTGTCTGTTTTTTCTCTGCATTTTACCGTTTGTTCCGTTTTTAGCGGACGCTGCAGTTTCCCCCGCCGTGTCCGTGATGGCCTCCGCAGTTTCCTTCTCCGTGATGATGGCTGCCGCAGTTTCCTTCCCCGTGATGGTGGCAGTTCCCTTCCTCATGATCATGACTGTGATGATTGCACAAGGTATCCGGGTTGTAGTTTAAATTGCCGGCTAAGAAAGAATTTACCTGAGCGTCTGCATCCCCACAAGCGCCGGGATAAAGCTTAATTCCGGCCTCTGCCAAGGCATTTCTGGCGCCTCCGCCAATGCCTCCGCAGATCAGCACTTCTATGCCCCTTTCCTGTAAAAATCCGGCTAATGCACCGTGGCCAAAACCGTCTGTTCCCACAACTTCTGAAGAAACTACAGCGCCTTCTTCTACCTGATATACTTTAAACTGCTGGGTGTGTCCGAAATGCTGGAAAACCTCTCCGTCCTGATACGTAACTGCAATTTTCATGTGAATATCCCCTTTCTCATCCATTCTGCTGTTTAAATATCCCTGAGAGTCCTCTGCGGCAGATAAACCAACCACAAAATTCCCTCCGCCGATTTTGAGAACCGCCGCCTCCACAAGGAACCGGGCCAGCTTCTTTCTGGCGCTGGTATAAAGCGCCTGAACCGTCGCCCGGGACGTACCCATATATTTGGCACATGCTTCCTGATTACAGCCTGCATAATCAATAAGCCGGACACACTCGTATTCCTCTACTGTCATAGATATAACAATCTGTCCTGCATCCCCTCTGTCCGAAGGAACAAACTTCTGACACTTTGGCAGACGGCAAACTCGCTTTTCCTTGTTGGGTCTTGGCATGAACATTCTCCTTTGTAATTGGCATATGTTTATTATACTCTATAATTATCATATGTCAATAATTTTTTACTTAAAAAACTGCCCTGACCGGAATTCCGGCCAGGACAGTGCTCTCATTTCTCTTATTCCTTATATAACTCTGTTTAGAAAGAACCAGGATCGATCATGCTTGCTCCAAGAGCGGTTACTTCGTCTTCTGCTACCGTATACTTACCATCACTGCCCTTTACCACATTTAGGACATGCTCTTTGCTCTCACCATAACCGATGGAATCTAAGTTTGCATTTAAAGCATTATATAACAGCTCAAAAGTCTTCTCCATAATTTCGGCATCCGTGGGAGTTTCACCAGAAGACATTGCCTCTGTAGCCCAAGCCATCAGTTCCTCTTCCGTTCCAGCCATTGCGGTTTCCATAGCGTCGCCAAACAGAAGGGGCTCAATGGTAACCGGAACGGTATAGCTATCGCCATCCTTAGTAGCTTCGCCTACGGTATATTTGCACTTCTTCATTAATGTAGACATATAGTCACGATATTTTCCAACTAATTCATCAGACAGTCCCATACCGGAGAACTGCTCCATAACCTCATCCAGCATTGCTGCGCTTTCTGCTTCGATTTCCTCTCTGGATGAATCAACCAGCTTCAAATAGTCGTCTGTAATCTCACCCTTCAATACTGCATCCAGCTCACCCTGGATATACCCCTGAGCATCAAACTTCTGGCCGCATCCTACAAGAAGCAGCACCATAGCAGCGATAAAAAGAACTGCCAGGCTTTTCAGTTTCTTCATAACATTTCCTCCTCATTTAGAAAATTCACATTCGTTTAGATTATATTGCTGCACTATAGAAAAGTCAAGCTTTTAGCATAAATATCATGTTAAATATTTGTTAAAATTTTCTCTCTTTACCGCCTTTCATTAGCGCGCTCTGCATGGACATTTTTTCCTCTTATTTTTGCATTTTTCATGGAACGGATTACCATATCTGCATATTCATCCGGCACTTCCACAAAGGTGTAGCCATCATACATATCAATGCTTCCTACTGTCCGCCCCGGTATTCCGGACTCCCCTGCAACCGCGCCTAAGATGTCTCCCGGCGTTACGTTTTGAGTCTTTCCGATATTGAGAAACAGCCGGGCCATGGTTGCGCCCTCTCCGGAGATATAATCATAGACCTTTTCTGACGCCCGCGTCTTTCGTCCTCTGCCCCGGCCGGAAAGCTCTTCCCGGCCCCTTCGGCTCTTTCTGTCCCTATCGTTTCCACGGCTTCGGTAAGTATCCAGCTCGTCCAGGGAACGGGCTGGACGGCTGCTCTCTGCAATATCCTCATTCTCATCTCCCATAATAATCCGAAGCAGAGCCGCCGCCAGCTCCATGGCAGTATAGTCTTCTTCTATCATCTTCATCTCAATTACATCTATCATTTCGTCCAAATCCTGATTTTCTATGGTATCTCTTACCTGATCCAGAATTTTGTCTACTTTAATAGAGGTAATATCATTTAAGGAAGGAATGGCCTGAGGGATAATCCGGGTCTTGCAATAGCGCTGGATATCCCGCATTTTGTAGACTTCTCTTCCCACCACCAGGCTAAATGCCTTTCCTTCTCTGCCAGCGCGTCCGGTACGTCCAATGCGGTGGACATAATATTCGTCATCCTGGGGAATGTCATAGTTGAAGACTGCTTCCACATCATCCACATCAATGCCCCTGGCCGCCACATCTGTTGCCACAAGAATATCTGCCTTGCCATTGCGGAAGCTGTTCATAACCCGATCTCTCTGGATCTGTTTTAAATCGCCGTGAAGGCCTTCTGCAAAATATCCCCGGCCCTGAAGAGCTTCCACTACTTCCTCCACACCTTTTTTGGTATTGCAGAATACCACAGACAGTTTTGGCGCATACAGATCTAAAAGGCGGCTTAATACCTCTATTTTATTTTTTTGTTTTACTTCATAGTAGTACTGGGTTACTTTCGGTACGGTTAAGTCCTTTTTCACCACCTTGACTGTTACTGGATTTTTTTGGAATTTCCGGGCAATCTCCAGGATGGCGGAAGGCATGGTTGCAGAAAACATCATGGTCTGACGTTCATTGGGAAGCTGTCCCAGAATCGTCTCCATGTCCTCCAAAAAGCCCATGTTCAACATCTCGTCCGCTTCATCCAAAACTACGGTATGAACCTCTTCTGTGCGGATGGTTTTTCTCCGCATATGATCCATGACCCGGCCCGGAGTTCCGATAATCACCTGTGTGCCGTCTTTTAAGGATCGGATCTGCTTGACAATCTCCTGGCCTCCGTAAACCGGAAGCACCTTGATTCCATGCATATATTTTGCCAGACGGCGGACTTCCTCTGCCACCTGAATTGCCAGCTCTCTGGTTGGGCACAGTACAATTGCCTGAAGTTTTTTTACCTTCGGATCTATCCGCTCCAGCAGAGGGATGCCAAAGGCCGCCGTTTTTCCGGTTCCGGTCTGAGCCTGTCCGATAACATCCTGTCCCTCTAATGCCAGAGGAATGGCCTGTCCCTGAATGGGGGAGGTCTCCTCAAATCCCATATCTGCTACTGCCCGCAGAATTCTTTCATCTAACTGCAGATCTTCAAATTTCAGTTTTTCCATATATTGATAATCCTCTCTTTATTTCTCTCCCATAACAAAACGAGAGGCAGCAGGCACGCTCAGGCCTTTCATCCTCTCGTTCATACAAGAATCAACTATAGCAGTATCCGGGGCGGCTGTCAAGGAAAAACTGAGTGGGAACAGAATAATTTGCGCTTGTCTTCCCCATACTCATATTCTTGTCATCCTTGAACGTGAAATCAAGATGCCAATGAACCTTCACCTCCACTCCCCAGTACCCTCTCACTGCTCGCTCGAATTCATCTGCATCTTCCCCTATGCTGCATATATAATATCGTTCTTCCTCTTCTTTCCTCCCATCCGCTTTCTTCAGAATCTTATATACCATCTCGAAACGATTGCTGCTGCCATCCCTTTCTGGTAGTTCATGGTATCCGCCGTCACTATCGTGTCCCGCAGATCCATCAATCCCAGCAGTTCCTTCGCTGCCAGTATCTCATTTGTCTTCTCATCAAGGAATTTCTGTACCAAGCATATCCCATATTGGAATATACATTCAGTGTCTGCAGCACCCTCACTTCTCCCTGTTCGCCAAACTTTCTTTCCCGTCTACTGACACGATGCTTTTTTCATACTCCGTATCACAGAATCATTCCTTTCTATATATATTAGGTGAAATCTCATTCTCATCAAAGATACTGTATAATGCCGCCAAACGGGTTGACTTCTTAGCCATATCTGCTCAATTCCTGCTATAAATAATTTAGAATTAGAATAACAAATAGGCCATCAAAAGAGGGTGTCGCAAAATCATCAAATTAGATGATCGAGCGATATCCTCGCTCTATGTGCAGAAAATCTGGAAAGTATCCTTTGGTGTTTGGGAGACTTCCCGGATTTTTGCCGTACTTTAATAATACTGCTGTTTTTCTATGGTTTACGCGGTCCCTTTGACTGGAAAGAAATAACTACCTGTCCGGTCTTTTTGTATCTTACTATGTAGTTTATTGATGTTATAGCCCATGCAGAGCAAAAGAATCTCAAGTTTTACCTTCGTTTTCCCGCGGAGCAGGAATCTTTGGAATCCATAATCATTTTTCAGAACGCCAAATGCCCCTTCCGCCTGAATGGAACGGTTCATCCGGTTCCTGACACCGGTTTCACTCAGAATGTTTTCGTAGGATTCCTGTCTTTTCTCCAAAAAACTTTTAGAAACATACAGCTTTTTGTTTCCCTTCGCTTTTGTACATTTTTCTTTATAAGCACAACCTCTGCAGCCCTCGCACTCATAAACCGTCACTTCCGATTCATACCCGCTCTTGCTTTTCTGTTTCTTGATATAATGCGGCCATAAGGACTTGCCGGCATGGCAGGTATAGGTATCAGCCGTTTCATCATACTTCATGTTTTCACGTTTGCTGATATCCTGTCTGAACCTGCGTTTTTTCCATTTCTCATAGGTCTGCGGCTTTATATACGCAGCCTGTCCGCACTCTCTCAGATGCGTATATCCTTCTTCGCTTTCATATCCTGAATCGGCAGTCACACTTGGGTAGCGGAATCCCAGTTTTTCTTCCATTGTTTTCAGGAACGGCACCAGCGTCCATACATCATTTCTGTCTTGAAAAATATCCACTGCAACAATGTACTCGCTGTCCACGCCGATCTGTACGTTGTATCCCGGTTTTAGCTGGGCGTTACGCATATGGCCGTCCTTCCTATGCATAAAGGTGGCGTCCGGATCTGTCTTACAGTAATTGTTGCGTCCCTGAAAGCTTGCCGTGTGCCAGTCATAAACAGTCTGCCGCTCCAGAAATCTGCGGAAGAGCTCCTCATACCTCTGGTTCCTGCTCTTTCTTTTCCCCCGCCCATGGACAAAAACGGTTCCATCCGTCCTACACGTTTCTTCCAAAAATCGGGATATCTTTTGTATATCCTGCGTCCTTGTTTCTGCACCAACTGAAAAATCCTGTATATAATCATGGTTCAGGAGCTGTACAGCGTCCTGTATCTTCCGGAACATCTTTTCTTCCCATTTCCCAACAGATTTTTTCCACACGAAAGTATACTTGTTGGCACAGGCTTCCAGCTTTGTCCCGTCTATGAATACCGTCTCCTTTGATAATTCATCTGCCTGTTCCAGCCTTTTTACCATCTGATAGAAAAGGCTCTCACAGGCATCTGCCAGAAATCCTGTACGGAAGCGGGCAATCGTGCTGTGGTCCGGCGCTTTCTGACCGGCTAACAGCCACATGAAGTTGATGTCACGCCTGCAGGCGGTCTCGATCTTTCTCGAGGAATAAATGTTTTGTGAATAAGCATAGGCCAGGATCTTGAACATGGTCTTTGGGTCCACTGCTGGATTTCTGCCTTTGGCAGAGTAAGCCTGATACAGCAAAGTGTAATCGAATCCCTCCAGTTCGTGGCTCAGCAGTCGGACAGAATCATCATCAGGAACCAGACCTTCCAAACTTAATGGTAAAACCAGTTGATAAGGCTCGCCGAATTCGGTATAATTCTTAGTGTATTTTAAGTTACTTGTCATAACTTATTATACCACGGATGGCAGGTTCTTCGGAGCCTGCTTTTCTGTTTTTAGGCATAAAATGGAGCTGCTGCTCCAGTAGTGATTACTCATCTACTTTTGCAACAGCCCCTTTTGATGCTTTGTAACATTTTTTTATATTTAAAAGTTTATCTTGGAATGGGAAAAGATTTATACAAAATTATCGTATATACCTCTCTTCATTCAGCAAATTCCTTTAAGTACGTAATTAATTCCAAAATGCTATTGACCGTTTTGTCTACATACGGATAAATCATCGCCTCATCAAAAAAATCAAGATTCATTACTACAATTCTTTTTTTTGCTTGGCAGACCCTTTTCAAAGCAATTGCATATCCAAATTCACTAGATACACTTTTCCCAAAAGGACAAACAACCAAAATTACATCACATCGTTCTATTTCATCATAGCATATTTCAGCAACCGTATACATTTCGTCTTTAGTCAAAGCATCTATATTAATACTTTTAGGCAAAAATGCATTAATACCCGCTTTAGCCAACGCCGTATAAATATTATTATTCAATTCTTTATGCTCAATATATTTTGATGCAATATATACTTTCATTCTTTGTCGCCTCGCTTAATCCAGATATACAAACCCAAAGCGGTTACACCCATTATAGGTCCAAGCGGCATATCTTTGACTGCCGATACAATGTCAGCAACCGATTTTGTACTAACAGAATTACTTAAAAATGGAGTAATCAAAAGCAGCATGATTATCGGAGGCAAGAACGGTAAAGCAATTTTTGATAAGAAACCCTTGAAAGCAAACTTTTTAAGTTTTGATGGTTTACTATCTCCTTGGACTTCTGCTGACTCTTCATGTATTTTAGATATTTGTGGTCCAACCTCACTAGAATACTTAGACCTTATTCCTTCTTTATATGTACCTGTAGCTGGAGTTCTCAACTTAAATAAAATAAGTTGACATATTGGAATATTCAAATCAAGTTCGACTGTACATGGCGCTAGATTTATAAGTTGTAATGGTATTGGTTGACCATGGCCAGGATTAATATATTCTTGACAACAGTGTACCATGACTCCCAATCGTGCTATGCTGCTCCTGCCTGTAATAATACCTGCAAATCCCTCAGATAATTGTATGGTTTCCAATGTCGTAGTTAAAATCATTTCCCCTGGAGCAATTGACAATTTTTCTCCACTTTTCAACTCAAAGGGAGAAGTATAATCATGTTCTTTCAGCATTTCATATGTTAGTACATCGTTTTTATCAAGTCGAATTTTTTTATATTCATGTCGGAAATGTAAATCAATAGAACCATATTGCAATTGCTTTTCTAGATCAAAGGCTATAGAACCATTCTCTGACGCAAAAATGTTAATACCATTTTTCCAAAATGATCTAATGTCACTATCCGATAACATTCCTGAAACAATCTCAAAATTTTCCCCACTCATTTTATCTTTAGCCCCTCAAACACTTTTTGTTTCTCCGTTCCTTGTGCTATATTGTCTTTCCCTTAAATGACAGTATAGCACATTCCAAAAATTTTGGTAGTATTTTTGGTAGTATGAAAGATGATTTTGCAAAGATGAAAAATCGGCTTTTTGTTGTAAATACAAGGATTCTCAGCCGTATCTGTTTTTCATTTACACCTTAAACCGGTACCCCACTCCCCAAATAGTCTCAATATACTGGGGTTTGGCTGTGTTAAACTCTACCTTTTCCCGGATTTTCTTTATATGCACCGTAACCGTGGCAATATCTCCGATAGATTCCATATCCCAGATCTTGCTGAACAGTTCTTCCTTGGTAAATACATGGTTGGGATTCTCGGCTAAAAAGGTGAGAAGATCAAATTCCTTGGTGGTAAAGTTTTTTTCCTGGCCGTTAACCCACACCCGGCGGGCTGTCTTATCAATCTTAAGCCCCCGGATCTCAATAATATCATTTACCGGCAGGCCGCTGGAAATCAGCCTTTCATAGCGGGCCAGATGGGCCTTGACCCGGGCTACCATCTCGCTGGGGGAAAATGGCTTGGTAATATAATCATCTGCCCCCAGGCCCAGTCCGCGGATTTTGTCAATATCCTCTTTTTTGGCAGATACCATAATAACGGGAATGTTTTTCTTTTCCCGGACTCTTCTGCATATCTCAAAACCGTCTGTACCGGGAAGCATCAGATCCAATATCACAAGCTCAAATTCTTCATTCAGCGCCCTGTTAAGGCCGTCGGTTCCATCGTTTTCAATCTCCACCTCAAAGCCGGACAGCTCCAGATAATCCTTTTCCAGCTCTGCAATGCTTTCTTCGTCTTCAACGATTAAAATTCTGCTCATTCCTGAATAACCTCCTGATATTTCCTGAGGACAAAATGAATCTCTGTCCCCATTCCTTCTTTACTGGTTGCCCAAATACGGCCATTGTGATCCTCAATAATCTTTTTTACAATGGAAAGACCTATTCCGCTGCCTCCCTTTTGAGAGTTTCGGGAAGAATCGGTGCGGTAGAACCGGTCAAATATGTTGGGCAGATCTCTGGCGGCAATTCCCTTGCCGTTATCTTCAATTCCTACTTCTATAAAGTCTCCCACATCTTTGACCCGAATATTAATCATTCCCTTTTTCTTATCCAGGTATTTTACGGAATTGCTGATAATATTGTTGATTACTCTTCGGAGCTGCTCTGCATCAGCGATCACGCAGATATCGTCCTCTACATAATTAAAATATCCAAGTTCAATATTCTGGGCTTCCAGATCCAGTCCCACCTCTTCTGCACAATCTCTAAAATATCCGCTCACATTGATTTTAGAAAAGGTGTAGGGAATCTTGTTGGTATCAATCTTAGAGTAAAAGGTCAGCTCATCAATCAGCTTATCCATATCATTAGCCTTATTATATATGGTTCGGATATATCTGTCCAGCTTCTCCGGCGAGGAGGCCACCCCGTCCATAATTCCCTCCACATAGCCTTTAATGGCGGTAATAGGGGTTTTCAGGTCATGGGAAATGTTACTGATCAGCTCCTTACTTTCCTTATCATACTGAACCTTTTCCTCGGTGGATTCTTTCAGACGGATCCGCATCTCCTCAAAATCCTGGCAAAGCTGGCCAATCTCATCTTCTTCCTCCACTTCCAGAGAAAAATCCAGGTCGCCGTCCCGGATCTTTTTGGTAGCTTCTTCCAGCTTGCTTAAGGGCTGGACAATGGATCGGTATATCCAAACGATCATAACCGTGCCTGCAATCATCAGGATCAGTATCCCCGCAATCAGCATTTCCCGAAGCATCATCTTAACCTCAGGCAGGTACTCGTCTACCTGGGAAATCAGGAATATGCTTCCCTCTTCCCCGTCTCCAAAGGTAAAGTCCAGCTGCTTTACCAAATGCTGGCTCTCTCCATCCAGATATAAGCCGCCTTCCACACTGCCCCGGCCGTTTCCGTACTCTGGCAGATGGACCAGAATATCGTCATCAATGGAAAAATCCTCATCCCCTGTAAAAAAAATCCGGTTTCCTTTCCTTACAATTAAATATGCATAATACTTCTCCAGCTCTTCATTTAGCTGTACCAGGTAATCCTTATTCTCAAATTGCTCCGGCGCTGTTCTGGCTGTCTCTTTTATCTGCTCCTCAAATCTTCTGGTCAGACGGTTAAAAGCCTGAACCGAATTGCCGGAAAACAGGTCTATCTGCTCTGTCAGGCCATATTCCTTGTTAAAGGCTCTGGTCTGGTAGCTGGACAGCCCTACCACTACCATATATATAAGGAAGATTGGCATCAGCGTAATCGTTACAAAAGCCACCACCAATCGGGTTTTTAATTTCATCTGATTATAACATCCTTTCTGTACTTCTATCAATAGTATGATGCCAGGGGCAAAAGGTCATGTATGACATGCTTGCATGTCGATACATGACTTTGAGACCCGAAAATACCGAAAAGCAGCCATTTTTCGTAGAAAAATGAGCGGATTTGAGGTGTTTTCGGATTGCGGGAGCATGAAATGCGGAGCAATCCGTTGGCATCAGGGGGCAAAATACCTTTTGCCCCCAACATTAATAGTATAACATAGTTCACAAGGTTTGTTTCTAAAAGTATTCTAAATTTCTATTAATTTTCCCGGGAGCGGTACATTGACAATTCTGTCGTTTTCTGATATTGTAAAGACGATTATGCGTAAAATTTTAGGAGGTAGATCATGAATCTTGCAAGTTTAGAGAAAACTTGCCGCGCTGTGCGCCGGGATATTATTAACCTGACCGCTGACGCAGCTTCCGGGCATCCGGGCGGCTCCCTATCTGCAGTTGAGATACTTACTGTTTTATATTTTGATCAGATGAATATTGATCCTAAGAATCCTTCCAGGGAGGATCGGGATCGTTTCGTATTGTCCAAGGGCCACGCTGCTCCGGCATTATACGGGATTCTGGCAGAACGGGGATATTTTGACAGAAGTGAGTTTAAAAGCTTTCGCAAAATTAACGGCATGCTTCAGGGCCATCCGGATTGCAAGCGCTGCCCCGGCGTAGATGCGTCTACCGGCTCCCTGGGCCAGGGCGTTTCCATTGCTGTAGGTATGGCGCTGGGATCCAGGCTTCAGGGCAAAGGCGCTAAGGTCTATACTCTTTTAGGAGACGGTGAGCTTCAGGAAGGGCAGGTTTGGGAGGCGGCCATGGCGGCGGCCCACTACAAGCTGGATAATTTAACCGTTATCATCGATCATAACGGCCTTCAGATCGACGGTCCCAATGACCAGGTCATGAGCCTGGGCAATATTTCTGAAAAGTTCAAAGCTTTTGGCTTTGAGGTCATTGAGGTGGACGGCAACAATATGCAGGCTGTCAGCGATGCGTTCCACGTCCCGGTTTCCGGCAAGCCCAAATGTGTACTTGCCCATACGGTTAAGGGCAAGGGCGTTTCCTACATGGAAAACCAGGTAGGCTGGCATGGCAAAGGCCCCAACGAGGAAGAACGCCAGGCAGCACTGAAAGAATTGGAGGATTAAGCATGAGTGAGAAGAAAGCCATTCGGGTTGCCTACGGTGAAGCCCTGGCAGAATTAGGCGCAGTCAATGACAAAATCGTGGCTCTGGACGCGGATCTTTCCCACTCCACCATGACCCATAAATTTGCAGACAAGTTTCCGGATCGTTTCTTTAACGCCGGTATCGCGGAGGCCAACATGGTTGATATGGCTGCTGGTTTGGCTTCCATGGGATATATTCCTTTTGTAAGCACCTTTGCTATTTTCGGCACCGGCCGCGCCTATGAGCAGGTTCGCAATGGCTGCGCCTACTCTGGTTTTAATGTGAAGTTCGCCTTCTCCCATGCAGGAATTACCCTGGGTGAGGACGGCGGAAGCCACCAGGCCATTGAAGATATTTCCCTGATGCGGGTGATTCCCGGCATGACGATTGTGGTTCCCTGCGACGCCAACGAAGCAAAGCGGGCGGTAAAAGCCTTGGTTGATATGGAAGGCCCTGCATACCTGCGTATGGCAAGACTTCCCTCTATTGTTTTTGATGAGGAAATGCCCTTCCAGCTGGGCAAGGCCAACGTACTCCGTGAAGGAAGCGATGTTGCCATCTTTGCCTGCGGCATTATGGTATATGAAGCCCTGGAGGCAGCTAATGCTTTAAAAGATCAGGGCATCCGCGCAGAAGTTGTCAATGTCCACACCATCAAGCCCATTGACCGTGAAACGGTTTTGGCCAGCGCTAAGAAATGCGGTAAGGTAGTTACCGTTGAAGAACATTCCATTATCGGCGGACTAGGGGACGCAGTGGCAGATGTGCTCATTGGCAATGGGGATTTTAAGTTTAAGAAAATCGGTGTTAACGACCGGTTTGGCCAGTCCGGCACTCCGGCTGCCCTTTTAGAAGAATATGGACTGACTGCAAAGCATATTGCAGAAGCAGTAAAGAATTTATAAGGACAAAGCCCGTACCGCGGAGCCGGAAAGCTCTGGGGTACGGGCTTCATTCCTATAAGGGATCCGGCTAAATGCGCCGGAAACGTATTTTGTCAGATTTTATCTCTTTTGGGGTTCCAGGTCTCTCAGATAAAGGGTCCCGTTTAGATGATTCGGATCCAGATCCAGCGCTTTTTTAAAGGCTTCCCTGGCGCTTTCTTTTTCTCCGGTTCCCATTCGTCCCATGCCAATTAAGAACCAGCAATGGGCCTGATTTCTTTTTGTCAAATCCTGGTCAAAAATCGACAGCTCCGGCAGGGATACGGCAAAGTATTCGATCTTTACTTCATCTGATAAATGCTGCTCACCGTAGTCAATCAACCGGCAAAAGCTTGCATTGGCCTTTCCATATTCCCCCAGCTTTTTCCAGGCCAGCCCCTGATACAGGATCATATCCGCAGGCTGATCATTGTAGTACATCATACCGGCGGGCTGCTGGTCTCCTAAAGTCGCTTTTTGATATTCCAGTCTGGCTGCTTCCTGATTGCCCAGCTTTTCCTCTGTAAAGCCTAAGTAGTAATGAAGATGATTATCCTTTGCGCCTTCCAGTTTTCCTTCTCCCAGATTTTCCGGATAGCTTAAGGCTTTTAATAAAAGCTCTTTTGCCTGCTGGTAATTGCCTCTTCCTATCTCCTCTTTTGCCAGCTCCAAAAGGCATGCCACATACTGCCCGGTAGCCTTTCCTTCGCCGCCCTCCCACGGGTGGAACCGGCGGTTCATTAACAGCTGGTATGCTTCTTCATGCTTTCCGGTGAGATTCTTAAGGGTTACATATTCGATCACCAGATCGTCTCTTTCCCGAAAAACTTCCGGATAGCTTTCATAAAATTCCAGCCGTTCCTCATGGGAAATCCCAATTTTTTTGTATAGCTGATCCAGCTCCAGGAAAATTCTGGAGTCCTTTTTATTTAAGGAAAAGGCTTTCTCCATAAATTCTCTGGCCTTTTCCGGATCTTTCTTCTTGTTGTAAGTGCCAAGCGCCAGATTTCGGAATACAGTGGGGAAGGTGTCATCCATCTGCCGGGACTGTTCCCACAGTTCGATAGCCAGATCATACTGCTTTTTATCGTAGTAGAGATTGCCCAGATAATAGGGCGCCTTTGCATCACGGACATTTCTGTCCATCGCCTCCTTTAATACCTCAATGTCCTCCAGCTTATTGGGGAAGCACCAGTCCGGCGCTGTCTGTGCGGCTCTTTTCAGGCAGGCATGGGCCATTTGTTCTCCGTCCGGACAGCCGCTTTTCAGCCACCCATAACCTTCATAGTAAGCCAGCAGCGGACTTTTCCCATGGCACTCTCTTAAAAGCCCGACCGCTTCCTGATAGCAGCCCCATTCCATATAATCCCTGGCTGTCATCAGATAAGTATCGCTGTTATCCCGCATCAGTGCAGACATCTCATTCCAGCCGCCCTCTTCTTTTCCAAATATCCGGCAGCGCTCCCATCTTGACACATAGTCAAAGGGATCTACGGACAGATTCTCTTCTATATACTTCAGAGCTTTTTCTGTCTGTCCAAGCTTTCCGGCCAGGACTGCCCTCAGGCCTCTTCCCTTAATATTGTGGGAATTGCGGATTAAGGAGCGTTCTATCAGCTCCAGTCCTTTTCCATACTCTCCTTTCCGGCAGCTAATGGCCGCCAGGTAATAGTATGCAAGCTCCTGCTGCTCCCTGCACCATGCCGCTTTATAGAACGCGTCATAAGCCCCATCGTAGTCCTTCTGGTAAAATAATGCCAGACCCAGGTTATAATAAGCCTCGCTGTTATAGGGATTAGGGTTCTTCCAGGTAAGGCGGCGGATGGCCGCCCTGAAATGTTTTTCCCCCTCTTTAAACTGTCCCCGGCGCATAAGCAGGCATCCATAGGCATTATGGATCCGGCTGTCTCCTGGATCCCGTTTCAGCCCTTCCAGATAATAGGGATCCGGATCATAGGTTGCATGGCGGTACTGTTCAATATGGAGTCCCGTAAGGTATAGTTCCTCATTGGTCAAAATTTTGTCCGGGTCAAGAGCCGCCTTTGCCGGTTCCGGAAGCTTTTCCATGGTTTTCTCCAAAGGAGTATAGGTCAGCAGCACATGCCCCTGGCTGTCCTCCACTACCATAGTCACATCCGGTTCCTTCTTATAATCAACCGGCACTTTGTTTTGGTAGACCTTTGTGGGAGATAAGTCTGTTTTGCATCTAAAGATTTTCTCCCCTTTTAAGTAAAGGGAAATACTGGCTTCCTTCTGCTCAGAAGATGCATAGACAATCATTTCCGCTGTTTTGTCTTTTAATACCAGGTTTAAAACCGCTTCCTGAGAGGCATTTTTCACCTCTCCCACCGCCTTATAGGGCATAAAATACTGGGTAAATACCTTCTCCTCATAAGGCTTCAGCCAGGTAAAATCCGGCTGATTATCCGTAAACACGCCGGTCATCAACTCAATATAAGGTCCATCCTCATCTGTCAGATTCCGGTCCCAGGCCTTTCCAAAATCTCCGCATCCCCAGGTCCACTGCTTCTTTCCGGGAGAAATGTGGTGATCCGCCACATGGAGAATTCCGGCCTCTACGCCGTAATCATAACCGCCTACAAAATCAAACTCAGATTTTTCCGCCATGTAGGAAGTGGGCACCGGGATATTTTTATACCGGGAAATGTCAACGCCTTCACTGTAATCCTTCTTATAATATACGCCTGTGGCGATAGGGAAACGGGAAACATCCCGTTTTCCATGATCCATCACGGCATGAACATCCGGCGGGAAAATCGACTGGGTATTGTCATTGACCGCCACCGCCGGATTTGCCCACCATAAAAAGGTCTGGGGCAGGGGCGTCCGGTTATAAAGCTGTCCCCGGATCTCAATATAGGCTTTGTCCGGATAAAGGGTAAATCCGGCAATTCCCTTGGTCCCGTACATCTGATCCACATCATGGACAAATACGGTTTTACTGCCGTCCGGATTTTCCCGAATCATGTGATCCACCGGCATAAACGTGGTGGGTCTGTGGTGCTGGGGCCAGTTAAATTCGATTCCGCCGGAGATCCACGGCCCCAAAAGGCCTACCAGCGCCGGTTTGATTACATGATTGTAATACACAAAATCATATCCGTTGGTTTTATCGTATGCCCGCTGGATACGTCCCCCCAGCTCCGGAAGAATCATCACTTTTATATATTCATTTTCCAGAAATACCGCCCGGTATGTCTTATCCTCTTTTTCGTCAAAAATCTTTTCAATAATCGGGTAAGGATATACCTTTCCCGAGCTTCCCTGATACACCCGTTTTTCCAGGAAAACCGGATTTTTATCCGGTTCCCCCACCCCGTAAGTGGGAATTACCACATCCTCTTCCCAAGCTTTTACTTCCATGAGAGCCATTATTTTACCTCCCCAAATTCCAAACCAAAAATTTCTGCCACTGCTTTTATTTGATTGCTGCGTTTTCCTGTCATCACCACCACATGGTGAGAGCAGATCTGCTCCATCAACTTATATCCGTCAGGCACCCGGATCAGGTCTCCGTTGCGGCAGTCAGACCCCGGATACTGAACATACTCTTCCAAAACCGCTTTTTCTACAAATATCCCTTTAAAATCGGAATGAAGCTTACACAGGGTAATATCTCCCTTTTCCACCTCCGCGTCAATGACAATGGAATTTTCTCCTACAATGTTCCAGGAATGCCACCCCAACACAGGAGGCCTTAATGTCCACTTTGTACACATTTTCTGAGCCACGCAGCCCAGATATCCACAATGAACCAGCAAAGCATGGTCATCCGGATCCTCCACATCCGGGAATTCCCGGATTTTCTCATGGGAGAGAGCCGGCATACCCGAAAGGAAGGGATAAATATTGGTAGTAAAAATAGCAGAATCCACAGTACTTCCCAGAAGATATTCCGTCATAAGAGAAGAAGTGTCGCTTTCACATACCCACATAATTCCTCTGTCCTGATACAAAAGACTCCAGGCCAGACAGGGAGTTGTATCGCTGTAAAATCCTTCATTGAGGCAGTTAGTTCCGCATCCAACTACGTCTCCTTCCTCGTCTACCTCGTCCCGAATCGCCATAAACATCTTGATCGCCGCCAGAACCGGCCGTTCATAGGGAACCTCTTCATGGAAATCCCATCGTTTCATCTCCGCCCTTGCGGCCTCATCAGCGATTGCCTTTGCCCTTTCCCCTAAGGCCTTGTAGGACTTATGTATAATGGTAATCCCGAACCGCTCTTTCATATCCCGGATACATTCATCATTCCACCAGTAAAAAATCTTAAACTGTTCCGGAATCAGCCCTTCCCCTTTGGAATCATGGAATACCAGGAATTTCTGATGGTTCATTTCCCTCTTTAAAGCCAGGGCCTTAAAAATCGTTCTGGCCAAATCTGCGCTGTGGGGATTAAATACGGAAAGTCCCTTCTGCTTCATATAAGCCACAGCTTCCCAGTCAAACATCAGGGATACCCCCACAGCAGTGGTCAGCACCAGAACCGGAACCTGTATGGTTTCCATAAGCCTGTCTATTTCCGTATAAACATTGGTCCACAGAACCGGGAAAAGGACAGCATCTGCTTCTTCACCTATCTTTTCTCCGGCTTCCCGGGCCGGTAAAAATTCTGCTTCTTTCTCGTAAATTTCTTTTAATGCTCCTAAAATCCGTTGAAATTCCTTCTTATCCCCATCTTTAAAATATAAAGGAACGATTCTCGCTTTTGTCTTTAACATAACTGTCCTCCTTAAGGCTTAACCCGGCAATATTCTACCTTTTCCCCGCCTGCCGAATGCACCAGAAAATATTCGAATCCATTGTCCCAAAACTCCGGAACCTGTACCACGCCCTCAATAATATCCATTCCGCACCGTCTGGCCTCCTGAAGCTCCTTTTCTACATTCTCCACTTCATAGGCAATGTGATCGATCCGGCCTCCATTTTCTTCGATTTCTTTTGCTTCCTGGCTGCCGGCAGGCCGCTGAATCAGTTCACACATCACCTTTGCCGTTTCTGACCAGACAAAGATCACCCTGCTCCCGGATGCCATAAACTCTGCTTTTTTCATAAACCCGGATTTTTCCACATACCATTCTGCCGCTTTTTCTACATCCGGCACTAAAATTCCAATATGCTGCAGTCCTTTTACCTGTACCATAATAAGCTCTCCTTTTCTCCTAACCTTTTACCGCCCCGGCTACTGCTCCTCCCTCAATCTTTTCCTGGAACAGCAGATAGATAATCAGTATGGGCACAATGGACATTACAATAGATGCAAACATGGGCCCGTAACTGGTAAACCGCTCTCCCTGAAGCCCCAAAAGGCGGACAGAGATGGTCTTCATTGCCTTTGTGCTCAGCAATGTATTGGCAAACACCAGCTCATTATAAACCGCCAGAAATGCCATAATAGCCCCGGTAAAAATCCCCGGCTTTGCAATAGGGAAGATAATTCGAAATACAATTCCAAATGTGCTGCAGCCGTCCATTACCGCCGCCTCGTCTAACTCCTTACTGATACCGGATATAAAGCCGGTAATCAAATAGAAGCTCATGGGAAAGTTGATTCCCGCATAAAGAAAAATCATAGGAAGGTATTTATCTCTTAAATGAAAAGTGGTAAACATGGTAACAATGGGAATCAGCATTGCATAAGGCGGAATCATCAGTCCCAGCAGATAATAAAGCTTTAAAAAGCCGGAGCACTTTAAAAGCCGTCTTGCCACCACATAAGCCGCCATGGTGACAAATACCACTACAATCACACAAGCGCCAAAGGAAAAGAGGAACGAGTTCAGCACTGCCTGGAGAATCTGTACATCAAATACTGCCGAAATGTAATTGCTCCATTCCATACCGGATGGCAGCGCGAACATGGTATTCCATATCTCATTATTATTTTTAAAAGAAGAAATTACCGTAAAATAGATAGGGTAAATAAAAACCAAACTGAATATTGCCGCCAAAGCCCAGTAGAGGACTTTTCCGACAGTCCATTTTTTCATTGTATCTCCTTTCCTTCCTAATCCTCTTTGTTAGATTTTGCAAATAATCCTGTTAAAAGCACGCTGGCCAGGAAAGACGCCACGATAAGGAACGACCCCATAGCATTGGAATATCCATAGTTGTTGTAGGTAAATGCGTTTTTATAAAGTAGGGTTCCGAATACTTCCGAGGCGCTTCCCGGCCCGCCCCCGGTGGTAACGTATACCATCTCGAAGGTGGTAATGGATCCGATAATGCAGTTTAATGTAAATATCTGGAAACTATTCTTTAGCATGGGGAAGGTAATGTACCGCATCTTCTGCCATGGTGTAGCCCCGTCCATAATCGCCGCCTCATAAATATCCCCGGGAATCCCTGCGATACCGGATGAGAATATCAGCATGTTAAATCCTGCATAGGTCCACGCGTTGATTACGGTAATGGCATAGATTGCATACGTTTTGCTGCCCAAAAGGTTAACGTTAACCCCCTTAAAGCCTGCTGCCTCCAATAGGGTGCCCACCGGTCCTCCCTCCGGATACAGGAGGAAATACCACATCAGCGCAATTGCCGTCCTGCTGATAACCTGAGGCATAAAATAACTGGTCTTTAAAAATCGTTTTCCTTTTCCCTCCGATTGAATCACGGTAGCCAAAAATAAGGATACCGGTAAAATCAGAATAAAGCCGGACAGGATAAATATCCCAACATTGGTCAGCGCTGTGATAAACTTGGCATCCTGAAATAAAGCGGCATAATTTTTCAGCCCCACATATTGAAGCGGTGAATTGGGAATCCCGTTCCATTTATAAAAGGAAAGCCGAAATACCGAAACCATAGGATACATAAAAATAAATGAATACAGCAGAAATGCCGGGAGACTGAGCGCTATGCTTTCTATTTTCCGCCTTTTACTTGAAACACCCATTTTCTTCACACTTCCTTACTTTAAAAGTCCGCCGCCGATTGGGCGGCATAAATTCAGGTATGCCCCATGCGCCCGCCAGACTTTCATGTGCGGCAGTGCGTCCGCTGCCGGGCGCATGCAGGTTTACTGTGCCGCCTGGTAAGCGTCTACTGCTTCCTGAATCCGATCTGCAATATCCTGCGCTTTATCATCGGCAAAAATTGTGGTTACTTCCGTGCGGACCGTATCCATCAGGGAAGTCATGGGGGAGAACTGTTCAATTTCCCCTATCATATTGGCAGCATTGTTGTAGTACTCATTAAATTGTGTGGTCAGGGGATCCGCCTCAATTACCTGGTCAAACTTCACCGGGAAAGTGCCGCCGCCTCCCTGAACTTCATACAGACCCTGCCAATATTCCTGTGAGGTAAAGAATTTCAGTACACGGACAGACGCCTCATAATTGTCATCCCCCGGCTTTGCAGTCATGGACATAAAATCATCGGGACCGCCCATCCATTGGTCTTTAAATTCCGGCTTTGACGCAAAATACGGGAATCCCTTGCAGACGATATCCGCCACATTGTCAAACTCATTGATGGTAGCAATGTTCCAGGAACCGGAAAAGATAATGGCCGCTTCACCACTCTCTAATTTTGCCAGCTCTCCGTTGGCGTCATAAGCCAGGTTGTTGGTTCCGAATAAGCCGCTTTCATACCATTTCTGCATCATTTCAATTAATGCTACCGTCTCCGGCCCATTCCATGCCGTCTCGCCGTTTATCAAGTTGTTCTTTAAATCATCCCCATAATACTTCATGGAAAGAGCTGTTAAAAAGTGACCTGCCCGGTAATTGTCCTTGGCCCCAAATGCCATAGGCACATATCCCTTTTCAATCAGCACCGGCGCTGCCGCTTCAATATCTTCCCAGGTCTCCGGAAGCTCAAGTCCAACTTCGTCGAAAATTGCTTTGTTATAAAAACAGCATACCCCATAAGGCGCGTTAGGCAGTCCGTAGATCCCCTCTACCCCGTAGTCACTGTAGTCTACAGGGGCAAACAAAGCGTCAATATAGTGCTCTGTCCAGGCCGGATCCTCTTCAATAATATCTGACACATCTGTAATAACGCCGTTTTTTACGTAATCCAAATTAGCCGCATAGCCCAGGAAATTAAATACTTCAATGGGATCTCCTGCCGCAACAGCCGTCTTAAACAGGGTGTCATGGGATTCCTCATCCGATATGGATACATCCTCTAATAAAATATCTGGATTTTCTTCCTGGAATTTTACTACCATATCCATAAAATATTTTTCTCTGACACTGTCCGGATTGCTGAAGCGTGTCAGGATCCGTACCTTTACCGCATCCTTATTAGCTGCGCTGCTTTCCTGAACGGTGCCGGAGCTTTCCTCCGGCTGACTGGCGGCTTTTGATCCGCATCCTGTTAATAAGGAACCCAGAATTGCCGCTGCTGTCAATGTTCTTACAAATCCCTTTTTCATATTCATTCTCCTTTATGCAGGTTGTACGTTTTCCGTGTGCTTTGCCATGGCTCTTTGTAGTAATTTAATAATACATAAAAGCTGCCTTAATCTCCATGAAAAAATTTTTCCCATTTTCGAAAAATTTTAAGCTTTTGTCTTGTTAGGTGAGGAATGAAAAAAGATGTGTTTTTCTGTACCTGAATAAAAAAGGATATCCAAATCGGCAAAAACAAAAGAAAATCATGTGAGTAAACATTTGATATGTTGCCGATAATGTAATATACTATATTGTAGTAAAATGCAAATTTAAATCTGCTTTATAACAGGAGGAAGGCAAATGCGAAGCATTTCTTAAAATGCCTTCCGACGACCTGGCAGGTGACGCGCAGCGTCGCGTGCCGATTCATTTTGGGAGGAAGGCAAATGCGAAGCATTTCTTAAAATGCCTTCCGACGACCTGGCAGGTGACGCGCAGCGTCGCGTGCCGATTCATTATTATACTAGGAGGAGAGTCGATGCGATACCTTTCCGTAACTGAAATAGCAAAAAAATGGGATGTGTCGGAACGCAGTGTTAGAAATTACTGCGCTCATGGACGTGTGAACGGCGCATTTCTCACAGGCAAGACCTGGAACATTCCTGAAAATGCAGAAAAACCGGAGCGTTCTAACAAAAAGAAAGAACAGCCTGTTACACTACTGGACATTTTACAAGAACAAAAGGCAAGTAAATATTCCGGCGGTATTTATCATAAAACTCTGATTGATTTAACATACAACTCAAATCATATGGAAGGGAGCCGGCTGACTCACGAACAGACCAGATATATTTTTGAAACTAACACGATAGGTGTAGAAAAAGAAGTGCTGAATGTGGATGATGTAATCGAAACAGTAAATCACTTCCGTTGTATCGACAAGATTATAGATGATGCAAAAACTGCATTGACAGAGAAATTTATTAAAGAGCTTCATTTGATCTTGAAGACTGGAACCAGTGATTCCAGAAAAGATTGGTTCGCGGTAGGCGATTATAAAAAAATGCCCAATGAAGTTGGCGGCATGGACACTGCACTTCCAGAAGAAGTTGCTGATAGGATGAAAGTTTTGCTGGCAGAGTATAACGGCAAAGAGGGAAAGACTTTTGAAGATATTCTGGACTTCCATGTAAAATTCCAGCGAATCCATCCGTTCCAGGATGGCAACGGTCGTGTGGGGAGACTGATTATGTTCAAAGAATGTCTGAAATATAATATCGTTCCGTTTATCATTGAGGATAATCTGAAAATGTTCTATTATCGCGGCCTGAAAGAATGGAATAATGAGAAAGGCTATCTGACCGATACCTGTCTAACGGCGCAGGATAAATATAAGGCGTATTTGGATTATTTTAGGATTACTTATTAAGAGTCTTTTATCCTGCGACTGCCAGGCGTACACAACCAGAAAATCAATCGTAAAAATTTGCGATTGATTTTCTGCGTATTTCTGCATATAATATAATCAACAACATTGAAAAGGATATGATTCATATGCGGGAAACACGAATATTAGAATTCAAGGAAAGGATTACAAATACTTTTTTAAAAACAGTCAGCGCCTTTTCAAATTACGATGGCGGAACAATTTATTTTGGAATTGATGATGACGGAAATATTAAGGGATTACCTGATGTAAAGCAATCTTGTCTGGATATTGAAAATAAAATTAATGACAGTATTTTTCCTCAGCCCAATTATACACTTGAAATACAAAATAATGATCAAACGATTAAGCTTACTGTACAAAGTGGTGTTCAGAAGCCGTATCTATATAAATCAAAGGCTTACAGGAGAAACGACACCGCAACCATAGAAGTAGATACTCTGGAATTCTCCAGACTCATATTGGAAGGAAAAAATATTAAATTTGAAGAGCTGCCATGTAAAGAGCAGGAGTTGTCTTTTGAGGTTTTACAGCGTAAGTTAAAAGAGCGAATCCAAATCGAAACATTTAATCAGGATACATTAAAAACATTGAACCTATATAATTATGCCAATGGATATAATAATGCGGCGGGGATTTTGGCTGATAAAAATCATTTTCCGGGAATTGACATAGTAAAATTTGGTGAGAATATCTGCATTATTCAAAAGAGGTTAACATTTGAAAATATATCGGCATTAGAAGTCTATGAAAAGTCAATTGATGTATTTAGAGACTATTATCAATATGAAGTGATACAAGGCGCTGATAGAAAAAAGGTGGAAAAAATACCGGAAGCTGCCTTCCGGGAAGCGATTGCAAATGCTTTGATTCACAGATTATGGGATGTAGAATCTCAAATCAGAGTTTTGATGTTTGATGACAGAATTGAAGTTGTTTCTCCGGGAGGTTTACCATCCGGAATAACAGAAGAAGAATATTTATCGGGCAAGATTTCTGTATTAAGAAACAGAAATCTTGCAAACGTCTTTTATAGATTGGGGTTTGTCGAAATATTTGGAACCGGAATTATAAGAATCAAACAGCTCTATGAAGGAGGATTGACAAAGCCGGATTTTGAAGTATCGGAGAATACAATTAAGATTGTGCTTCCAATTTTTGAAAAGAATTTGAATTTGACGGAAGATGAAAGGACCATATATAAAATTTTAAGTAAGGCAATGCTGCAGCCAATTAGTGAAATTGCGCCATATGTACCTTTTGGCAAATCAAAAACAACACAGCTGCTAAAAGATATGGGGCGAAAGGGTATTGTTATCGTTGAAGGGAAAGGCAGAGGGACAAAATATAGAATCAAATAGCTTGTAATTTTTCTAAAAAAGAAAGGGAACCGGCCCTAATCAGAACTGGTTCCCTTCTTTTTTTATTCTCCTGGAATCTGAAAGCTTTCTCATCTGAAGCGGCGACAATCCAAACTGCTTTTTAAAGCACCGGCTAAAGTAATATTCATCATTATATCCCACCAGAGCAGCAATTTCTTTGATCTCCAATTCCGGCTGCCTTAAAAGCTCTCTGGCTCTCTCCATGCGGGCGACCGTAATATACTGTACCATAGAAATCCCCATAGTTTTCTTGAAAACCCCGCTTAAGTAGGGGGCGGTTACCGCCATGGCATCTGCTATCTGAACCTGATTCAGATCCCCTTCCTCATAATGGCTGCGGATATAAGCGCAGGTTTTCTCTACAATCGGAAGGCTCTTATTTTCCAGAGAGCGGCGGATTTCACTTTCCATTATGGTAAACACCACATTGCTGCACCACTCCTCTATTTCCGCCATATTTGCCATGTTGTCTAACACCTGTTCTGCCCCGTGATAACCGTTAAAAATCTTCCGGCTGGCTGGTTCCGAAACCACGCCTCCGTCTGCCAGATCCATAAACAGCCGGTTTACATTTCTCACCACGCACTCAAAGTTTACCCCGCGAGACCCCATTTCCTGAAAAATCCCTGCCAGAATCTTCCGGCACTCTTCATACTGTCCCCCGGTAATCCCCCTCTGGAGATTTTTCAGTTCTTCAAAGGGAATCTTATAATAGATATTTGCATTTTTCAGTACCGCTTCATAGGGCAGCAGCTTTTTGTTTAAGATTTTTCCATTATTTAAAGCGGAAACCGCTTCCATATAAGCATCTCCCAATTGGGAAAAATCCGTGCGCCATCTGCTGATTCCGCACTGAACCTCTCCGCCGCTCTGCTTTTCCAGGGCCTCTGCCAATCTCATCAGCTGTTCCATGATTTCCCGGCTTCCCTGCTCCGCTTCCCCATGTTCCAAAAGCAATACCAGCAAATCACGGTAAAAATCATAGATAACCAGATGCCCCTTCTCTCTGTCCCGTAAAAAACTACATATTTCTTCCACAGCGGATACCTGCTCTGTCCATTCTTTCGTCTCTTTTAAAAACGTTTCCACACGAATCATCGCCAAATCATATCCTTTGCGGATGCCGGCTTCCTCCAGCGCCCTGTATACCTTTTGGGGAAGAGGCGCGCCGGATCCTGCATGAAAATATTCGCTGAAAGCTTTGGCCCTTAAAACCACATCCATATTGCCCTGTTTTTCAGACAGGCTGTCAAACAAATCTTTCTGCATCCGTTCTCCATCTATTTTTTCCCGAAGCTCTGTCAAAACATTTATAAATTCTTCCCCGTCAATGGGCTTTAAAATATAATTAAAAACTCCGTACTTTACCGCCTGCCGGGCATATTGAAAATCACTGTGGCCGGTGAGGAAAATAATATGGGTCTGATACTGCCTCTCCCGAATCCTGCGGGCCAATTCGATTCCATTAATCTCCGGCATGGCAATGTCCACAATGGCCAAATCGTAGGTCTTTTTTTCCATGAGAGCCAGGGCCTGAGAACCGTCTCCCGCTTCATCCTCGATTTCATACCCCAGCTCTTCCCACTCAAATCCGAAATAATACGCTTTCGTATCAGCATCTCATCATCGACTACAATTACTTTGTACCCCAATCCCATGTCCTCTCTTTCTGTTCCGCTGAAGTCCCTATCTCCCTCTTACGGCTTCCTCTGCCTGCTTAAGGGGAAGTTCAATCCGAATCTTGGTTCCGATTTCCTGGCTGGCAATGGACAAACCATATTCATCCCCAAAATATAACTTAATCCGCTCATTGGTATTGCCCAGTCCGAAACTTTCCATATGAAATGCTTCTTCCCGTTCCAGCAGCTCCCGCATGTCCATCTTCATTCCACGGCCATTATCGCTGATTTCCAAAATTACCTTCTTCTCCTCTGCCATTCCTGTAATGTGGATCAATCCTCCTGATTCCATCTGATTAAATCCGTGGTGAATGGCATTCTCTAAAATCGGCTGCAGAGTCAACTTATTAATACAGTTCTGTTTTATAGAATCCGGACAATCAATTACATAGCGGAACTTGCCGGGATGACAGATTTTCATGATTTCAAGATAATTGACCGCAATATCCAGCTCTCTTTCCAGCGGAACAATTTCTTTTCCTTTGTTTAATACCCCTCTGTAAAAGCCCGACAAAAGGCTGATAGTCCGAATGGCTGTTCTTTTTTCGTCTATGACAATGAGCCCGCAGATGCTTTCCAGAATATTATAAAAGAAATGGGGCGTCATCTGCATTTGAATCAGGGATAAATCCGACTCCCGCTTTTCCCTCTCTTTTTTTACATTCTGCTCCATCAAAAGCTTGGTTTTCTCTACCATTCGGTTAAATTCCTGAGCCAAAGTTCCGATTTCGCCTCCGTCTTTTACATGGACCCTCTGCTCATAATCTCCCTGACCGATTTCTACTATGGTATCCGTAATTTTACTCAAAGGTTTTGTGATAGATGCAATTAACATTTTAGACAGATACAGATTGCCGAGAAACAGCAGGATTCCAATCATTATGTCGATAAATGCATAGAGTTTTACATCCCTCATATAGGTGGCTGTGGGAACTCTGTCAATAATCATCCACCCCAGTTCCGGGTAATCTTTTAGGAAATAGATATACTTTCTGTTTTTATAAATTTGAACTTCTCTCTGTTTTGGCGCCTGATTCAGATTCACATACCATTCCTCTTCCTGCAGTTCCTTATACAGCATGTCCATATCCGCCGAAGAAATTACCCGGTCCTGGTTTACCAGATAGATGGCGCTTCCATTTTCCATAACCGGCCGGTACAGCTCCACCACTGCTTCATTGGGAATTTCCAGCTCCACCACTCCTATCAATTGCCCCTGCTCCTTGTTGTAAACTTTACGCAGGTAACTTAAGCAGTCACGGAATTCATTCTCTTTTTTCTTTCTCCAGGGGCTTCTGTGAATATTCAACACCATTTCATTTTCATCTGAATTTAAAAACTCCCATATCCGTTCCTGCTGTTCTGACAAATATTCCGGAGACTCTGTCAGCCGGTCATCTGCATAACAATTTCCTTTCCGGTCGTAAAATGCAATGGTATTGTATTCTTCCCTCTGCCCGATGGTGCTCATAATCGTACTTTGCATCAGCTTATATTTGCGGTATTGAACCGCTGTGTCGGATGAGAGAAAATCTTCTGATTCTGACAGGAGAATCTGGCAGCTGTCGCTTACCAGCACGGAAACAGCATCTTGCCTTACCCCATTAAAGAACATTTCCAATTCCTTTTCTATCATTTGGATATCTTTTTCATTTTCCGCCTTTGTCTTATTAAAAAGCTGATTTCTCATAATAATAAATACGCTTCCTACAAAGGCCATATTGGACAGAATACTTACAATTGTAATTACAATGATAATTCGTTTGGTAATGTTCTGTTGGTAAAACCGGTATTTTATTCTTTTTATTAATCTTTTCATCCGTTTTCCTCTAAGGCTTCTGCAATTTTACAAAGAGACGGAAAGCGAACAATGCCGCTCCCGTCTCTTTACAAATTGGTTACAGATCCGACGGGGCATCTTCCTGCCCCCGATACCGCAGGTTCAAAAACTGTTCCCGGTTATGCTGGTATAAGTATGCCATCTCCGGACTATTGCTTGCCACTACATGGGGCATGCGGGCGGTAATCTCCAAAAGCTTCCGGCAATTTTTCTCATTGGCAGACACCTTTTCCTGGGTTCCGTCCAGCATATTCCAGCAAAACCAGTAGGAGGTTCCGTTGCGTCCGCTTTCTTCCCGGATATGGGCATAGACCAGCTGGGAATTGTCGATAAAATAATGATCCAGCATCTGCCCATAAGTCCACCGGCGGCCGACCCAGATGCCGCCCACTTTTTCCGCCTGGGCAAAGTCGTTTTCCATGGCTTCCATGGTTATGGAAGGATTGGCGTTTATATAGGACTCAAAGGTCTTTTTTACAGACTTCTTTATGGTTAAAAAGAGTTCTCCAAAAAGAAGGACCAAAAGCAAAACCACAAATCCGGTGATAAATATAATGGTCTCCGGCGCATCTCCTTTGATCTCTCCGTCTGTAATCTGATAAACATCTCCGTCTACCAGATCTGACAATCCGGTTCCCCGCAAAGCGCTGAGGAAATATTTCCGGCTTTCCAGATCCAGTTTCACCAGCTCTCCCTTTACCGAAAGGCCGGTCTGAGGCAGCTCTTTTCCGCTTTCCATGGCCTCATAAAACAAGTCCATCTGAGCTTCCACTTCTTCGTCCCTCTTGGCCGGAAGTTCTACTGCTATAAGGATTTCCCGTTCCGGATCCAGAGCCACATAACCGGCCCGGGACCGCCTGGGACTGCTGGTGTATCCCCTTACCCTGGTTTTTTTCTTGATTTCTATAAATTCGCCCAATGGATATTTCAGCTCCCAGGAAACGTAGGAGCCCTCCAGCTCTTCCAGATTTGACTCTTCTGTTAAAGGAACAGGACCTTTCACCAGGTCAATAACCGCCATTTTGCTGAAATACCCGAAAAACCCGCCTATCGCCACGGCGATAGCGAGGATTATAAAAACTTTTTTTAATTGCTTCTTTTGCAGTTCCCGAATCATGTTCCCGGCCTCTTTTCTCCTTTAGCAGGTTTACTTTGTAATAACCTCTACCGTGTCGCCTATGCGCTGTCTGATCATATAGAGCATTGCCCCGCAAACCTCCTGGGAATAAAAGGACCAATACTGTGCACATGTCTTTTTCTTCTGACTGTCTTTATAGAAGAATCGGATTACATAATCTTCTGAGGTGAATTTTCCGGTAGAATTCCGGTAAGTGGAGATTACATGTTCCGTCTCCATCTTCTCCAGACGTTCAGAATCCACCACAGAGCTCCAGGCGAGAACACTGAGGCGGTGCCAGTACCGGCTTCCGCAGATATAAATATTTATAAAGTTTTTGGAACGGACTACTTTCATCCACTCTTTTCCGGCCTCCAGGGCATCCCCGGCAGCGGCTTCCTGCTCTTCTTTGGAAGGAAGAGACTTTGCGATTCCCTTGCGGCAGGCTTTCACCACAGACTTTCCCCCGGTCTGGGACTGTACTGCCAACCAGTAAATACATCCGATTACTTCTGCAATCACCACTCCCAAAGGAATATGGAATACCATTGCCTGCTCTCTTGCTCCTGCTAATTCGCAGATTCCGGCAAGAACCGCCACGATAACGGCTCCTGTCATGTAAATATTTCGTTTCTGCCGCATCTGGTATTCCTGAATCCACTTTTCCATTACAGGCGCTGCCATGGATATCAGCTGGCTGGTATTGCTATTATCGGATAGATATTTTTGAATCTCTTCCCCTGACTTCTTCTTTCCAAACAGGGACGATATGACACGAACCACAACCAGCACCGCGCTTAATACAATAGCTATCAGGCTGAAGCGAAGCTGATACCCTTCTATTCCGTCAATGTGTTTGTCCTGAATCCAGTACCAGTCTGTCTGGTTCTCTGCCACCTGAAGAATCTCATCCAGGTTTTGGGGGTTCTCCTCTGCAATGGCTTCCATCACTGCCTCTATCTGGTCTTCTTCCATCCGCTCTAAGGTTCCCCTTACCGTCACAGGCCGGATTTCCTTCTTGCCATATTCTGCTTCCCATTCCTTGGGCCAGGAAGCCGCTGTCTGCAGGGAATCCATGGGAGTCTTGTCATAGCGGGATATGGCCGTGGCCAGAATCACCTGGCGCTCTTTATCATAAACCGGGTATTCATATACCCTCACCTCTTTTTTATCTCCGGAGGTATACTCTTTGTCATACCGGGCAACCGGGTTCTTTACTATGTAGGAGATGTATTGTCCTTCTGCCTTCTGAAGCTCTCCGTCCCCCAGTTCCTTTGGGCCTGGCAGCCATTTCACAATGCTGCTCCCGCTTGTGACAATAAAAAGTACAGCGGCAACGGCAATCATTAAAGTGATCAGCCAGTCTACTGCTTTTTTCATCTTTAAAATCCCCTCCTGTTTGTTCTATGCCAGCCGGCATTGTTGTTAAAATATGTGTAACCGTTCAGACGGGTACAACTATATTGGAAAAACCGGGAAATATGTATGTAATATTTTCCCGGTTTTTTGGTGCTTTCCTTAATATCATTTTAATAGAACAGCCGATTTACCGCGCTAAAGATACCGCGGATAGACGCTCTGGTAATATTGGAGCTGATTCCCACACCGTAAGTCGCCTTACCGGTAGCCAGGTCTGCCAGATGAATGTAGGATGCAGCCTGTGCGCCGGAACCCATAGACAATGCGTGCTCGCTGTAGTCCATAACCCGAATCTGGATTCCCAGCGCTTCCTCCAGACCTCTCTGAACCGCATCAATAGGTCCGTTTCCAACGCCCTCAAAAGTTTTTTCTATGCCGTGATCCGTAAAGGTAACCTTTGCCAGGGTTGCAAATTCACCGTTTCCAACATCTGCGTCGCTGATACGGCACTTGCGGAAATGCATAGGCTCTTTGCGGTTTAAGTAATTGCTGCGGAACTCTTCCATAATCTGCTCCGGAGCAACCTCGCCCTGTTTCTCAGAAATCTTCTGGATAATATCAGCAAACTCCTTGTGCATCCCCTTAGGAAGCTTGTAACCATAGAAAGTATCCATGACAAAGGCCACTCCCCCTTTGCCGGACTGGCTGTTGATGCGGACAATGGGCTCATACTTGCGGCCAATGTCACTGGGATCGATGGGCAGATAGGGAACTTCCCAATACTGGCCCTGTCTCTCTTTAAGAGCCTGCATCCCTTTGTTGATGGCATCCTGGTGGGAACCGGAAAATGCGGTAAATACCAGCTTTCCTGCATAGGGGTGCCTGGGGTGGATGTCCATCTTGGTACAGCGCTCGTATATATCAATACTCTCGGTGATATTCTCCAGATTCAACCCCGGATTAATCCCCTGGGAGAACATATTGTAGGCAACATTCATAATGTCCACATTGCCGGTGCGCTCGCCGTTTCCAAACAAGGTTCCCTCTACCCGCTCTGCCCCGGCCAGAAGCGCCAGCTCCGTAGCCGCAATGCCGGTGCCCCGATCATTGTGAGGATGAACACTTAAAATAATGCTGTCCCGGTTTTTAAAATGGGTATCCATCCACTGAATCTGATCTGCGTACACATTGGGAGTATTCATCTCCACGGTGGCAGGCAGGTTGACAATCAGCTTCTTATCCTTAGTGGCCCCCCATGCCTCCTGAACTGCGGTGCACACCTCAAGGGCATAGTCCAGCTCCGTACCGGTAAAGCTCTCCGGAGAATACTCCAGCTGCAGTTCCCCCTTAAAATCCACGGCATATTTCTGAACCAGCCTGGTTCCGATAATGGCGATCTCTTTGATCTCTTCTTTGTCCTTATGGAATACCACATCTCTCTGGAGAGCAGAGGTGGAATTGTAAATGTGGACGATAACCTTCTTAACGCCCTCAATGGCCTCAAAGGTTCTCTTAATCAAATGCTCCCTGCACTGAACCAGCACCTGAATCACTACGTCGTCCGGAATCAGCTTGCGTTCCACCAGCTGACGGAGAAAATCGTACTCGATCTGGGAAGCCGCCGGGAACCCTACTTCGATCTCCTTAAAGCCCAGCTTGATCAAGTGGTTAAACAGCTCAATTTTCTCCTCAACCACCATAGGCTCAACCAATGCCTGGTTCCCATCCCGCAGGTCTACGCTGCACCAGACGGGCGCTTTCTCAATCTCCTTATTGGGCCAGGTTCTCTCCTGGAAATCAACAACAGGAACTCGTTTGTATCTCTGATAATTTAACATGATTTTTCCTCCATCTTCTATTCATATAATGTCCATACAGTATACTATGCCTGATCCCAAACCTGGAGTCGGTAAATCACACCGTATCGCTTTACAATGAACAGAGTGGTCTTTACAGGTCTAACCCCATCTATCATCATTCCTTTTCTAAAAATTCAGCCAAAAACGGCTGTGATATATTTTCACATTATATCACAACCGTTTTTATATGGCAATTATTTTTGAAAAGGTGTCATTTTTTACAAATGTTATTTTTATGCAGCTTTGGCGTAATCCAAAATGAAAATTCTGCTTGCGATTTTTTCAATACTATCTAAAATATCGTCAATCTTTTCTCGGGTGTTTGACAGTTTGATAATGAAAAAGATGCTTACAGGCCTTGTAAAACCTGTACTTTTTTTGTCAAAATTTTTGTTTTATTCTATAGTAATATTTAGCAATCTGTGGTATAAT
>CAJUJM010000079.1 GCA_910586755.1 uncultured Lachnospiraceae bacterium | reverse complement strand
GTGGGAGCTTTATTTAGAAACGGCATCCGAGATATAACAATATATACCACATCATTCACTACAAAAAGACGTGCAAGCCGCTTGGAAGTCAACCCCAGGCGCAGCGTTGTAGAAAAAGTGAAGGAGCTTTCTTTCCGATAGTGCTGTGTCGTTGGTGTATCAACCGTCAGGAAGATGTGCTGCGGCATTGGTGCTGAACTATAACAGAAATAGTGGGCTGCTGCTTGCAAAAGGGTGCTTAAAAGTGCTGTTTGTTGGGTGGGAGTCTTAATAAGAAAGTTATCCGGAACGCAAAAAGAGAAGGAAGAGTATAGGACATGGCAGGCAAAGCGAAAAAGAAGCTTGATTATGCCGGCTGGTCAGTTGATGTCTTCGACAATGATGTTAAAATTGACAGACTCCTGGATGCCCAGGGCTGGACAGGATTTGGAGTATATTTCTACCTGTGCCAGAAAGCATTTGGGAGTGAGGGATATTTCTACCGATGGGGCTATGACGATGGTGCATCAACCGCCAGGAAGATGGGCTGCGGCATGGGTTCCGGTACTATCCGGGAGATAGTGGGCTACTGCTTACAAATTGGTCTTTTTGATAAGGGGCTGTTTGATAGGTGGGGGGTCTTAACCAGTAGAGGTATTCAAAAAAGTTACTGGGCTGTCGCCGCGAACCGGAGGGACAAAACAGTATATAAGGAACTGTGGCTTTTGCAAAATGATGAGTGCAAAGGTGTTATTTTTGTACCTTTTTTTAATCAAATGTCGGATACAAATGACCATTCGCAGGCTACAAATGGTGATAAGTCGGATACAAATGATACAGTAGTAAAGGAAAGTAAAGTAAAAGATAATAAAGAGATCGTTGCAACCCAAAAGAGGGCTGCAACCTTTTCCCCGGAATCCTTCGAGATGGTCTGTGTAAGGCGGCTTATTGATTCCGTGCTGGAGCAGATGCCAAAGGCAAGGGTTCCATCTGTTGACAATGAGCTGCAAAAGTGGGCGGCTGAGATTGAGAAGATGCAGAGGATTGATAAGCGGAGTAGAGGAGAGATAGAGCAGGCCCTGAATTATGCCATTAAGAATACATTTTGGCAGAGCAATATCAGGAGTACAAAGAAATTCCGGGAGAAATTTGAGACATTGTATTTGCAAAGCAAGGAAAGAACCGGTAGCTCACCGCAGGGGGCAGTTTCTAACCGGTTTCACAACTTTGACCAGCGGGATGTGGATTACGACGCCTTAATCGCGGTGCAATTAAGGCAGCAAGGAGGATTCTATGAGCGAACTGAGGGAGGAATGGCTGGCCCGTCACCGGGTAGATGACGGGAACGGCGGCCATAAAGCCGTGGAAATGACCCGGGAAGAGAAAGCCTTTCGCCGCTCATTCATCCGTTCTGTCTTACTCAGAAAAAGCCGGCGCTTCCGGAACTTACCCAATGACGAACTGGATCAGGTAAGGCTGTTCCGGGTAGGAGACCAGTATGTCCTGGAAGACCGGGAGTTGTATGAACACGTCATAGGGAGGATTGGAAAGTGAAGCCGACAGATGAGTTAACAATGCGTTGGGATGACTCCCAGGCGAGTCTCAATGAGATGTGCGATTTTATAAAATCAAATCTCAAAACAGCAGCCAGGAGCTTTGTAGCCATTGGCTACTACCTCAAGCAAATCCGGAATGGGGAACTATACAAGCAGGCAGGATATGCCACTGTGTGGGATTTTGCAAAAGGGGAGCTTGGGATCAGCCGTTCTTCCGCTACCCGGTACATAGCTGTCAATGATCGGTTTTCGGAAGATGGGAACAGCCTGGAGCTGTCCGAAGAATACCAGGATTACAACCAGAGCCAGCTAATTGAGATGGTGGCCATGACCGGGGAACAGCTGGAAGACGTGAATCCCAATATGACAGTCCGTGAACTGAGGAATATAAAGCGCCCGCTGCTGCCAGAAAATTACCAAGTGGAAGGCCAGATTGAAATGAGCAAGTTTCTGGATGTTATGCCGGTTCCGGAAGAGGGAACGGCGGCTCTCCCTCAGAGAATCAGCTTTGAAATGACTCTGGATGAACTTGCCAGTGGGGGAAGCGGGGCAGAGGAATCCGGTTTGACTGAAATTTATGCGACGTCGCACAACATGGATGTATCCGCTGCGATAATGCAGCAGGAAATTCCCGGTACAGTAGCTGGGAAAACGGAATTCTTGGAAGCGAATGAGAGGGAAGGGATGGTAGAGGAACCCTGTGAAGGCGAGCTTGATAATATATCCGGCTCAGATGAGCCCTTACCCTCAGAGACATATCGAAAAGACATCATGGCTGAGCTGATTACAGATACAGAGGAAATGCTTGAGGTAATGGGAGCGTATTGGCTGGAGCATGGTATGAGGCAATACATTCAGCACAGGATGATGCTGCAGGCTTATAAGGATTATCAGGAGAAGATGGAAAAGGAGATGGAAACAGAATGTGGCTGATTTTCTTAGCGACTTGCATTGTTGTAGCCTTTGCCGGATTTGCTTTGGCTTGGGTAGGAAACAAGATTTATTTGAGCATAAAAAGGGACCTAATAAAATTTGAAAAAGAGTGGAAAGAAAGGGAGAATACGATTTATGAACATGAAGAATAGAGGAATTGTTATAGGGGTTATTGTGTTGGCAGTATTGGCAGGAATTTATACGGTGATGCGGTTTGAATATGTCGGCCAGGGCCAGGTAGGAGTAGTGTGGTCTATGAAAAATGGAGTGAAAGAAGAGGTCTTAACTCCAGGGGCCCATTTTGTTGGTCCGTTTGATAAAGTAAAAAAATATCCGGTATCCCAGCAGCAGCTGGTACTAAGCAACAATCCGTCTGACTATAACAAAAAAGAACATGCTGATTGGCATGTGGATGCCCCGGCAGATGGCGGAATGGTAAAAATGAATATGACGATCAATTATAATTTCATTCCGGAGCGAGTTGTAGGACTCTACTCAAAGTTTAACGGAATGGATGGAGAAGCGATTGTTGATGGAATGGTACAAAATTCCGTTATAGCGTACATAAAAGAGGTTACTCCGAAGTTTACAGTAATGGAAATCTACAGCACCAAGCGCTCAGAGGTAAGTCAGGCAATAACAGAATATCTGAATGGAAAGCTCCAGGAAGAATATGGAATCAGCATTTCTTCGGCTCTTATTATTGATGTGCAGCTTGATGAGACATTAATGGCGAAAGTGCAGGCAAAAGAACAGGCAAAGCAGGATGCAGAAAAAGCAGAGTTGGACAAACAGACTGCTCAGGCCCAGGCAGAGGTAGCTAAAGTCAATGCAGAGGCGGAAGCAACGGTAGCAGTAGAGCGGGCTAAAGGAGAAGCAGAAGTAAAACGAATTGAGGCAGAAGCGGATGCTGAGAAGACCAGAATTAAAGCCCAGGCAGAGGCGGATGCAAATAATTATGTTAGTCAGTCCATTACACCGGAACTAATCCAGATGCGGGAGGCAGAGGCCAGGCTAAAGCATGGTTGGATAACGGTAAAAGGGGCTGACACCGTAGTCACAAATAGTAATTAAAACGGTTTGCCCAGGCCCTACATAATTGCAGGGCCTAAATAAAAGGAGATGGAAACAGAATGGGAAGATTAACACAGAAGGATGGCGCAGGGTACTGGTCGTTAAAGAATATCCCCTGGGAGATGCTGAGGGAAGGCAGGACGATTACCAGGGAGGTGGAACAGGTAATTTATGGAGCGCTGTGCAAGCTGAAAGACTACGAGGATACCGGGCTTGAGCCGGGGAAACTGCAGGAGATGGATGAAGAATACCAAGAGCTTGCCAAAGAAGTTGCCAGGCTGAGAGAGAAGGAACGGTGGATCCCAGTGGAAGAGAAGCTGCCGGAGGACGATAGCTATATCCTGCTGTCCTTTGAAAACCTTCCCTTGCCATCAATAGGGAGATATGAAACAGACCAGGACGGCGGCGCTTTTTACCCGGAAGATAGCGATAAGAGCTGTGTTAGCTGGGGAGCCATTGTTAATGCCTGGAAGCCGCTGCCGGAACGGTATCAAGGAGAGGAAGAGTGAAGGCGATCATAAAATACCCAGGGAGCAAATGGGGGCTGGCAAAGTGGATAATCAGCTACTTTCCGGAGCACCACAGTTACTTAGAACCGTTCTTCGGCTCAGGGGCGGTATTGTTTAACAAGCCCCGGAGCCATATCGAAACGGTTAATGATTTGGATGGGGCGGTTGTAAATCTGTTTACATGCATCCAGACGGATCCAGAACGCCTGGCCAGAATCATCTATTACACCCCGTATTCCCGGCAGGTTTACAATGTCGCCTTTGATGCAGAGATACCGGCGGATCCATTCCAATGGGCGGCACAGTTTTACGTCAAGCTAAACCAGGGACATGGATTTCGCACAAACGGAGAGCGGGTGGGCTGGAAAAATGATGTCCAGGGCCGGGAACGTGCCTATGCGGCAGCGGATTGGGTAAAACTGCCGGAGCGTATCATGCAGGCTGCGGAACGGCTCAGAGGGGTACAGATTGAAAATATGGATGCCGTGGAACTGATTAGGAGATTTAATCATAAAAACGTGCTGATATACTGCGATCCGCCTTACGTCCTTCAGGCAAGACACGGAAAGCAATATCGTTGCGAAATGGACGACAGCCAACACGAAAGCCTGTTGGATGCCCTGGAAGAACACAAGGGGTCGGTTCTGCTAAGCGGCTATGACTCTCCTTTATATAGCAGGCGGCTGCAGGGATGGAAGCGGGCAGAGGCAGTGAGCTATTCACAAGTGGGTTCCAAGAAAAAAGAAGTGTTATGGATGAACTTTGAGCCGGATGGGCAGATGGAGCTGGATATATAGAGATGGAAAATATAATAAAAAGAGGAATGATAGTAACCAATTTACCAGAACATTGCAGAGATTGTGATTTTTACGGCACAAAGTGCAGGATAACAAATAAAATATGCAACTATTACAGCGAGGACGGAAGGCCGGAAAGCTGTCCGATCCAGGAAATACCAGATTATATCCATAATGGAAACACAGCATACCAGAATGGACACAATGAGCTGCTGGAAAAGATATTGCCCTTACTGCGGGAAAGATCTTATTGCTGATGGCAAGGAATAATTTAGTACAACTATGGATTATAAAAATAGTGATTTACCGTGGTGTGGTAATTGTGCATGCGGTAAAAAAGATGGAGGCGACATTTATTGCGAGCAAACAGAGGGATGGCGGCTAGAAGATGATTTTTGCGGATTGCATCAATGGGAGAAAAATGAGAAAAGTTAAATTTTACCTTGGAACGGGATTTGCAAGTGCGGCACATGAAGAAGTCATGGAATTTGATGATGATACCACAGATGAGGAAATATCTGAAATTTTCCATGATTGGTACGAGGGAAAGCTAGACGCTTCATGGTGGGATATTGAAGGATGGAATCGGTGAGTATATGGGCGGTGATAGAACTATGGATAGGGATAAATTTATATCGCAGTTTGTTAAGCATGAAAGAATGAGCGACTCGCAAAAAAGAGCGATTAATCTAAAAGGAGAGATAGAGAAGGCTTGTATTAAAAATAATCTCAACTTAACCATATATAATGGGATGATAGGATTTGTAGATCAAACAGAAGGGAAGATTGTAATGGTCTGGGATCCGGAATATCACATTCAAGAAAAATAAAACTTCTAGGACAATATGAAGTGACCCCACATTTGTAGCAACGTGGATTTACCTGTATACTAGAGTTTGTTAAGAACAATGGTAACAGGGATTACCGCATACAAAAGGAGGCCACTTACATGAAAAGAATACTACG
>CAJUJM010000078.1 GCA_910586755.1 uncultured Lachnospiraceae bacterium | reverse complement strand
ATACCACAATAATGGCTTTTATTGTCTGTGTAGCATTTACTTTTATTTATATAAAAAAGCTTTTCCGGCCGGCTTGTTTGCTTCCCTTGGTTATTTCTGTTTTTTTTGGATGTATGATTGGCACGATTCCCATACTGGGAGGAATGATTAAGGGAATCCCGTTTCAGGGTTCCATAACATGGGCGTTAAACCAACCAGCCAGCAGTATGGCCAGTGAGGAAGTACAGGAAAGTACGCTGGAAAATACAGAAATTCTCAGAGGACCTTTGGATTTAACAGAGGAAGACTGGGAAGTTGTGGACAAATTACCAGATATAGGACAGAAAGTAGCAAAGGGAGTCATAAAAACCGAATATTTTATCAAAGAAATGTATGAAAGCGGATATCAGAAGACTTTTGAAAAGGAAAGAGGAGTACGGATTTTTCAGATAACAGTAGGGATGCTGATATTTGCTGTTCTAAGCAGACATAAAAAATTTAAATTTATCGGAAAAGCAAATAAGGAATATTTTTCAATTATTCTGCTTTCGTTTTTATCGATATTCCTTTGCGCCAGCTGTAGAGAAAAGAGCTGGGGATTTCCTGTTACGATTCCGGAACACCGCTTTTGCGCGGAAGGTTTTTTGATGACATATGCGGTGGTGATGATGCCGGTGGATCTTCTTTTCTTTGTTGCGTCGCGCTTTCACTATCAATATATCTGGAAGGCAATGTCCTATATTTTGACGGCAGGGATTTATGTACTGGTAAACTACCAGGAGAATTTTCATGAATTTTTATTCTACTCTTTAAACCGGTATGATGCTGCAGCATGGGTAACGGATTCTATTATAAAAGAATTTCCCAAAGACAGCTATACCATTGTCTCTCCCATGGAGGAATCTTTTCAGGTTGCCCTTTACGGATCCCATGAGGATATCTGGGAATTCCTTAAGAAAAGCGAAGATGAGAAGTACACGCTTCCTAAAGAACACATTTTTATCTATGTGGAAAAGAAGCCTATTGAGTACCATCAAATGTACTTTTTCCATGGGCCTAAGTGGCTGGGACTAAGCAAAAACTCATCAATCAGGGCAACGGAAATTTCAAAAGAAGCCGCCGGGGAAGATTTGGCGGAATACATAGAACCTATGTGGGGACCGTACGCCGGGGGACGGACGGTTCTGGAGTCAAAAGTATATGAATATTGCCGGACTTTTTCAGAGGCAAATCCATCTGTACTGAATGTATATTATGAAGATGAGGCTTTTGTTTGCTACTATTTGAAACAGGATGCGGATAAGCCGTATAATTTGGCGGGAGAATGAGATGAAATCGATACTGTTTGTGATTAATACCATGGGAATGGGCGGCGGAGAGAAAGCGATATTGGAATTGCTAAAACAGATAGATTTGAAAAAATATCAGGTCTCTTTGTTTGTCCTTACCGGCCAGGGAGAATTGATCGATCAAATACCAGAGGGAGTAAAAGTATTAAATGAACAGTACTTTCCCATTTCTGTGCTTAATTATACAGGGAAGATAAGACTTATGAAAACAGTGGTAAAGAATCTGCTCACAAGGGGGATTATCTTTAAGAGAATGGGATATATCACAGAAAATCTTTGGGATATGATAAGAAAAGGAAGTATCCGGTATGACAAGCTTTTCTGGAAAATCCTTTCTGACGGCGCGCAAAGGCTGGATAATCATTACGATCTTGCGGTGGCTTACCTGGAAGGAGGAGCAGCGTATTATATCGCTTCCTATGTAAACGCCGGGAAGAAAGCGGCATTTATACATACAAATTACGGCCTTGCAGGCTATAACAGAAAATTAGATGAGGACAGCTATTTAGAGTTTGACAGTATCTTTACAGTAGCAGAAAATGTAAAGGAGGCGTTTTTGTCTGCTTATCCGGAATGTAAGGATCGCACAAAAGTGCTGTATAACCTGATAGATCGGGATAGAATCGTAAAAAAGGCAAAAGAACCGGGAGGATTTTCAGATGGCTTTGACGGATTTCGGATTTTGACAGTCGGCCGTCTGGTTCCGGAAAAGGCCCATGATATCAAGATCAGGGCTATGGAGATTTTGAAAAGGGCCAGGAAAGGATTCCGGTGGTATGTCTTGGGAGAAGGGAAATTGCGAAAGAAACTGGAAAATCAGATCCGCAGGGCAGGGCTGGAAAAGGACTTTATACTCCTTGGGACGGTAAACAATCCTTTTCCCTACTATGCACAATGTGATCTATATGTCCACGGGACTTATCTGGAAGGAAAAAGTGTCGCCATAGAGGAGGCCCAGATCCTGGGGTGCGCCATATTGGTATCGGATTACAGCGGCGTAAAAGAGCAAGTGCGGGATGGGGTGGACGGCGAAGTGTGTAAGCTTGAGCCGGAAGCACTGGCTCAAAAGATATTAGATTTTGCAGACCATCCTGAAAAAAGGAAGGCATATGGCCTTGCTGCGTCAAAAAGAGAACAGGCCAATGCTTTAACGGAAGTAAATAAACTTTTAGAGCTGCTGTCGTAAGCCGGAAATGAAAACAGGAATTTCCCACAACCCCTTTACATTTTACCTGTTCTATATTAAGATAATAACCGACTTTTATCTGATAAAACACAAAAAGAAGAAACCAGAAAAAGGAAGTTTGAGTATGGAAAGAGAAAATTTTAAATCAAGACTTGGCTTTATCCTGATTTCCGCAGGATGCGCCATTGGGATTGGAAATGTATGGAAATTCCCCTATGTGACAGGGCAGAACGGAGGCGGTATCTTTGTACTGTTTTATTTGTTCTTTCTGATCGCGGTAGGCGTTCCGGTTTTAACTATGGAATTTGCAGTGGGACGGGCCAGCAGAAAGAGCCCGGTGTGCTGTTACCAGGAACTGGAAAAGCCGGGAAGCAAGTGGCATATCCACGGGCCTGTCGCCATGTTGGGCAATTATATGCTGATGATGTTCTACACCTCTGTGGCCGGATGGATGCTATGCTACTTTGTGAAGTTTTTAAGAAACGATTTTGGCGGAATGGACACTCAGGCAGTGGCCGGAGAGTTTTCCAATATGCTGGGCAATCCGGTAAGTATGACCTTCTGGATGGCAGTGATTGTGGCAGTAGGCTTTGCTATCTGCTCCCTGGGCCTTCAGGCCGGAGTGGAACGGATTACCAAGGTGATGATGATTGGCCTTTTAGCCCTGATTGTGGTATTGGCTGTCAACAGCATTTCCTTAGAGGGCGGCATGGAAGGCTTAAAATTTTACCTGGTTCCTGACTGGAGCAAGGTTGAGGAAGTGGGGCTTGCCAATGTTATCATTGCGGCTATGAACCAGTCGTTCTTTACTTTAAGCCTTGGTATCGGCGCTATGGCCATTTTCGGAAGTTATATGAGCAAGGATCGCACTCTCTTTGGGGAGTCGGTTCAGATTGCGGTTCTGGACACTTTTGTAGCCATTGTTTCCGGTCTGATTATATTCCCGGCCTGCTTTGCCTTCGGGGTGGATCCGGGAGCCGGTCCGGAGCTGATTTTTATTACGCTGCCCAATGTATTTAATGTAATGGCCGGGGGGCAGCTGTGGGGAAGCCTGTTCTTTCTGTTTATGACTTTTGCGGCTTTTTCCACTATCATAGCAGTATTTGAGAATATTATGGCCTGCTGTATGGACAAGTGGGCCTGGAGCCGGAAAAAGGCGGCTCTTATTAACGGAATTGTGATTTTTGCCGCATCCATTCCCTGTGTGCTGGGTTACAATGTCTGGAGCGGTTTCCAGCCCAGAGGAGCGGGAAGCGCAGTTTTGGATTTAGAGGATTTTATAGTCAGCAACCTGCTGCTTCCGGGAGGTTCTTTGATTTTCCTCCTGTTCTGTGTGACAAAATGGGGCTGGGGCTTTGATAACTATCTGGCAGAGGCTAACACCGGATCCGGATTAAAGTTTCCGCGGGCTTTAAGATGGTATGTAACCTTGGTGATCCCTGTTATTATTTTGGTAATTCTGGTAATGGGATTAAAGTAAAGTAAGGCGGTTTTCTATTGTCAAGTGGGGAAAGTGATAATAGAAAGCCGCCTGGTTTTATTCCCCGTCAGCTTGCCACAGAAGCTTTTTTATACTATAATCATAAAACAGCAAAGGAGAAAGCATTGAGTGTAAACTATAAAATGATCCTGCAGTATGACGGAACCAGATATGATGGATGGCAGAGGCAGGTAACCACAGATAAAACGATTCAGGGAAAGCTGGAGACAGTATTAAGCCGCTATGCAGGTGAGAAGATAGAGGTTCACGGATCCGGACGGACCGACGGCGGGGTTCATGCTGCCGGTCAGACAGCAAATTTTTATCTGGCCGAAAAAAAGAGGGAAGAGGAAATCAGGGAGTATTTAAATACTTACCTGCCTGAGGATATCCGGGTGCTTTCTGTGGAACAAGCGCCGTACCGGTTTCACAGCCGGCTTCACGCAACCCGGAAAACCTATGCCTACCGGATCGAGATGGGGGAGAAAAAGGATGTTTTTGCCAGAAAATACACCTATGGACTGGGAAAAGCGCTGGATATAGAAAAGATGAAGGCGGCGGCCGGATTTCTTTTGGGAACCCATGATTTTAAAAGCTTTTGCGGAAACCGGAAGATGAAAAAGAGCACGGTGCGTACCATTGAAAAAATTGACTTTTGCCAGGACGGTACAAAGCTGACCATCCGGTATACGGGAAACGGTTTTTTGCAGTATATGGTGCGGATTCTTACGGGAACCCTGATTGAAGTGGGGACAGGAGAGAGGGAGCCGGAAAGCATAAAAGAAACGCTGGCCGCCCTTTCCAGAGAAGCGGCAGGCTATACGGCGCCTCCGGAAGGGCTGTGCCTGGAATTGGTGGACTACGAAAATATTTTCAGTAATTTGCAATAACTTTAGAGAGTTGTGCATTAACTAATTAGGAAAGGAATTTCGATCCATGTTGCCATTGGATGTGATTGGCCTTGGGGGGAACCCGGATTCAGACGGTTTTGACGGCGATAAGCTGCTTGGCCGCATTGCAAAAGGGGACCAGGAGGCATTCCTGCAATTATATAAAAATACAGACAGAACTGTATACAGTTTTATCCTGTCTATTTTGAAAAATCCTCAGGACGCAGAAGAGGTAATGCAGGAAACCTATATGAAGGTATGGGTTTCGGCATCTTCCTATCATTCGAAAGGGAAGCCTCTGGCCTGGATTTTTACCATAGCCCGGAATCTTTGCTATATGAAATTCCGTGAGCAAAAGCATCGGGCAGATGTGCGGCTGGAGGATTTAAATGGAGAGGAAACGGGTGAAATATGCGCTCAGATTGAAGACGCAGCGGACAAGGTGGTCTTAAAAGCGGCCCTGGAAATTTTAAAGGAAGAAGAGCGGGAGATTGTTCTGCTTCACGCAGGGGCCGGTATGAAGCACCGGGAGATAGCGGCCGGCCTGGGGATGCCCCTGGCCACTGTGCTGTCTAAGTATAACCGGGCTATGAAGAAATTAGAACAATATTTCAGAGAGGAGTGAGGATATGAAAAATCAGCAGACTTGGAACCGGCAGCAAATAGAAGAACAGATAAAGTCTGCCCTTACAGACCTTACTCCCGATATTTGGAACCGACTGGATTTGTCTGTTCCTCAGGAATCGTGGGAATCCGGCCTGCAGAGAAAAACTGCAGGGGGAAAGAAAATTTCCTTTGTGGGGAGAGCCAGAACCATGGCGGCGGCAGCCTGCCTGTGCCTTCTGCTGGGAGGCGGCTTTTCTTACTATGAATTTGGCCAGATCGTAACGGTAGTGGGTCTGGATGTAAATCCCAGTGTGGAGCTGTGCTTAAACAGGCAGGATCGGGTAGTGAAAAGCATTGCGCTTAACGAAGACGGAGAGGCCATTATCTCACGGAAAGACATAAACGGAAGAAAGCTGGAGGAAGCGGTAGATTCCGTCATTACCACTATGACGGAGCAGGGATATTTAAAAAAGAATGAATCGGAGAGAAGCGCTGTTTTGGTAACGGTTTCTTCCAAAAAGAAAGACGACAGAAAACAGGAGCTGTGCCAGAATCTCTCATCTAACGTGGAACATTCCCTGGCCGCTAATGAGGTTCAGGCAGTGGTATATGAGCAGCCTGCCGTGGTGGAAGAAGAAGCAAGGCAGGAGATCCTGGAACTGGCCAAAGAATACCAGATTTCCCAGGGAAAAGCTTCTTTTATCCAGGCATTGGTTGAAGAAAACGAGAATGTTCAGGCTGAGGATATCCCCAGTCTGGCTGCCATGACTATGGGGGAGATTTCTGTTCAGATTGATCAACAGTCCTATCAGCTAAAGAGTGAAGTCCAGGTAACTTCGGTTACGGAGGAAACAATACGCCGGGTAAGAGAGGAAGAACCAGAAGGAAGGATTTCCATGCTGGCCCAGGAAGAAGCGGCCAGTTTAGAAACCGGCAGCGGCTCAGAGAAAAAGGATGCCGCCCAAAGGGAGACGGAAGCAGTAATTTCAGATGAGTCAGATGCAGAAAACAGACTTTCGAAAACTATAGATGCGGAAAATGTGGGAGATGTAGACCAAGATTCGGATATAATACTTGAAATAGTGGGGGATGTTAAAGAGAAAGACGGAAAAGCAGACGGGCTTGTGGGAGAAAAGGATGATAAGACAGGGATAAAATCTCAAGATCAGAAAACAGAGGACCTTATACAGGCAGCAGATACGGGGAAAGCGGCGGCCGGAGCTCAACAGGCCGGTCAGACTGGCCAGCCTGAGCCGGATCATTCCCCGGAGGAAATGGAAGCGGATCAGGCCGGGGTAAATCAGCCTGCAGATGGAACAGAAGCAGATCAGGATGAAGAAAATCGGCCCTGGGACAATGGAGAAGCAGGCCAGCCTGTAACAAATGAGCCTTCAGACGAAGGAGAAGCAGGCAAGAACCTGACGAACCAGCCTTCAGACGGGGATGGAGCAGATCAGACGGAGACAATCCGGGATTTGGGCAATACATCTCAGGAACAGCCGGATATGCAGGAGGATCCGGACCAAACAGATGATAATCAGGATGGGACAGTCCAGGAGATGCCGGGAAAAGCAGACGGAAACCTGCCGGAGGGAGAGTTTCCCGGCGAAGACAATCCTCTGGAGGCAACCACAGCGCCTGACAGCTCTCCTGTCACAGACGAAAATTTCCAGAAAGAAAATCCGGAACAACTTCCGGCAGGCGAAGATTGCACAGAGGATGTTCCGGCGGAGAATCCTTCTGAGTCTTCCTCTAAAAAGAATCCCGGGACTGTCCGGACTGACTCAGTACCTTATGAGACAGGGGAAAAGACAGCGGTGATAAAGCGGGATGAGATACATCAGATTTTGGAACAGATGGAGAACGAGGCAGAATGGTGCTGGAAAAACGAAACCGGCGATCCGGTTATTTCAGGCCCCGGAACGGTAGACCGGCAGGAAGATGAAGGCCAGAAGGATGAAAGACAGAAAATTTTACCGGGACCTGGCATGGAAGAATCTATTTGGGAAAGAGAATTTCTGGATCAGGAAGATCAAGTGGCCCGGTGGCTGCATGGCCCGGGGATTTCTCCTAACGGAGATCGGTTAATGGGATACTCTATCCATAATTCCACCGCCCCTTTATCCGGAACCGGCTCCTTTTCAGGTCTTTTTAACAATCGGGGAATTATAAGAAGAGACAGCAAAAGCAAAATTCGGATGAATGCCTGGTATCGCAGCCTGATGCAGAATTTTGAAGAAATCAGGTAAAAAATGCTTGACCAACGAGTGATGTTATTGTATAATACACTCGTTGCGTTAATGGGCTATCGCCAAATGGTAAGGCAACGGACTCTGACTCCGTCATTTCAAGGTTCGAATCCTTGTAGCCCAGTTTTTAAGAAGCAGAGGATCCATGGAGTTCAGGCTTTTCAAGTCGTTGAAACTTCAGGGAATTCTCTTTTTTTCGTTTACGAGTTTGGGTTTAGAGTGAAAAGCAATATAGGCTGGCTCGCCATCAGGTAAACACAATTCCAATCTTGTATTTAAAATGAGAATAGCATATAATAGAATTAGAAGGCAGGTGACAACAATGTGTAGCAGAAAAGATCTTGATGTTATATTGGAAAAACTGACAGAGGTTTATCAAAAGGTTTATGGAGATTCTATCGATAAAATTCTTCTATATGGTTCTTATGCACGTGAAGATTATAAAGAAGACTCGGATATAGATGTAGTGGCGATTGTTCATGGAACACGAGAAGACTTACAGGATCAATTAAAACAAATATGGGATTATTCTGCACAGCTGGAGCTAGAGCATGACACTATACTCTCTCCGACAGTAATTCCTTTTGATGAATACGAAAGATATAAGGATGATTTGCCGTATTATAAAAATATTTCCAGGGAAGGGATTATGCTCAGTGTCTGATGCAAAAGAAAATAGAACAGATCTAGCACTATATTAAGACTGGGGTGTTTGAAATGAAGTATTCCAAATATCTGAGCCAGGCCTTTCAGATTCGCAATAATACCGATTATGCAGACTTTTTTATTGTAACCAAGGCGGAAGCTGCTGATCAGTATGAGAGAGCGGTTGAGTTTGTGCAGAAATTAGAAAGTTATGTGAATGAACGAGACGTATAAAAATAAAAGTAAAATACCCCCCCCCAATCTCTGGACAATCCAACAATAATCAGATATAATGATACTTGATTTTAAGGCGAGGAAGTATATGTATCAGTTAGAAAGCAGGATTCGTTACAGCGAGACAGACGAGGACGGATTCCTTACAATGACCGGGATTATCAATTATTTTCAGGATTGCAGCACCTTCCACTCTGAGGACTGCGGGGTAGGCGTGGATTTTTTGAAGAAAGAGCACCGGGCTTGGATGCTCTCATCCTGGAGGATTGTGGCGGAACGTTACCCCCGGCTGGGGGAGAAGGTTCAGGTAGTGACCTGGCCCTATGATTTTAAAGGAATATACGGATATCGAAATTTTGCCATTTTAGATATGGAAGGAAGATATCTGGTAAAGGCCAATTCCGTTTGGTTTATGTGTGATACGGACACTTTGCTTCCGGTGAGAGTGAGGGAGCAGGATGTAAGCCCATATGGGGCTCATGAGCCGCGCCTTGACATGGGGGAAGCGCCCAGAAAGATTGCGGCACCGCCGGAAACCAGAGAGGGAACCCCTGTCACAGTAGGCTATTATCAAATTGATACCAATCATCATGTGAATAATGCTCAGTATATAGAGATGGCCAGACAGGCGGCAGGGGATGCCGGGCGAATCCGGGAGTTGAGAGCGGAATATAAAAAAGCGGCAGTGCTTGGTGATAAGATTATACCCAGGATTTCATCCGGAGAAGGAAGAGAGACGATTATTTCTCTGTGCAGTCAGGACGGCAGACCCTATGCTGTTGTGTGGATGGACTATATGCCGCAGGGAGCTAAGTGAGCAGGGATTTCAGAAAGGCTGAATTTATGATTGAATTAGGAAAGGTCCAGGAGCTGGAGGTTGTCCGGATTAAGGAATTTGGAGTTTATCTCAGTGAAGACTCCAAAGGCAGCGCCAGCGTTCTTCTGCCCAGGAAACAGGTGCCGGAGGGAACAGGTATTGGCCATAAGCTTACAGTCTTTATTTATAAGGACTCGGAGGATCGGTTGATTGCCACTACAGGGAGCCCAAGGCTTCAGGTTGGGGAAACTGCGGTGCTGGAGGTAAAAGAGGTATCCAGGATAGGCGCGTTTCTTGATATGGGACTGGAAAAGGATTTGCTTCTTCCGTTCCGTGAACAGAGCCATCCGGTGAAAAAAGGGGAGAGCTGTCTGGTTGCCCTTTACGTAGATAAGAGCGGCCGTTTGGCTGCTACCATGAGAGTATACGCTTATATGAGCAATGAGTCGCCGTATAAAAAGAATGACCGGGTGACTGGCAGGATTTATGAGATTAACGAGAATCTGGGAGCTTTTGTGGCAGTTGATAACCGCTATTACGGCCTGATTCCTCAAAAGGAGATGTTTCATGAGTACCGGGAAGGCGATGAGGTAGAGGCCAGGGTTATCCGGGTGAGAGATGACGGCAAGCTGGATTTAAGCGTCCGGGAAAGGGCTTACTTACAGATGGAGTCAGATACGGTTAAAGTGATGCAGGTAATAGAGGAATTTGACGGAGTGCTTCCCTTTAACGACAAAGCCAGACCGGAGACGATTCGCCGGGAGTTTAATATGAGCAAAAATGAATTTAAACGGGCAGTAGGAAGGCTGCTGAAAGAAGGAAAAATCCGTATTACGGATAAATCCATCCAAAAAGTGTAGGAGGATCATGGTGGACTCGATAGACTATTATAATAAATACGCGGTAAAGTTTTTTGAAGATACGGTAGATCAGGACATGAGCCCAATCATTAAGAAATTTCTGGCAAACATGGAGGAAGGAGCGACCATATTAGATATGGGGTGTGGTTCCGGCCGGGACAGCTTGTATATGTATGAGCTTGGGTATGATGTGACAGCTTTGGATGCCTCAGCAGAGATGTGCCGCCTGGCAGAGGTACATACAGGCCTTGAGATTCTCCAGATGAAGTACGAGGATATGGAGTTTGACGACGTATTTGACGGGATTTGGGCCTGCGGCGCTATGATTCATATTCCCAAAGATGAGATGCCGGCTATCTTAAAAAAGACAGCCGCAGCTTTAAAAGAGCAGGGAATCCTGTATCTTTCCGTCCGTCAGGGCAATTTTGAAGGTTTTCGGGGAGAACGGTATTTCAGCGATTATACAGACACGGAGATCAGGGACTTGTTAGAGGATACCGGAAAGTTTACCGTTGAAAAGCTGTGGGTTACTGCTGATGTGCGGTCCAGCCATCCGGATACGCGGTGGATTAATGTATTGGCAAGAAAAAAATAGGGATACTAACAAGGGAACGAGAAGTCGTTCCCTTTTCTGTCTTATAGGAGAGTGCTCCTGTAGGACAGAAAAGGCGGCCCGCGGATCAACTGCAGCGGAAAGGAAGGGGTTTCATGAGCATTTTTCACAGTAGCAACCGCCCGGCATGGGCAGATTATCTCCTGATGACAGTAGGGGCATTGATTATTGCAGTTTCAGTTAAAAATATTTTTGATCCGGCCAATATGGTCATAGGAGGCGCTTCAGGCCTTGCTATTATCATTAAGGCCAAATTAGGCGTGCCTCTGTGGCTGACCAATACTATGTTTAATATTCCTTTATTTCTGGGCGCTTTTAAGATAAAAGGCTGGAAATTCATTAAACGGACCGTGTTTGCCACTGTGGCGCTGTCTGTATGGCTGTATGTGATACCCAATATTCCCTTTGTGGCGGATGATCTGCTTTTAGTAGCCCTTTACGGAGGACTGGTGTGCGGCGCAGGCACCGGACTGGTGCTGCTGGCAGTGGCAACCACCGGGGGGACGGACACCCTGGCAGCCCTGATTCAGCCCCTGGCTCCCCACTACTCTATCGCTCAGATTATGCTGGTTTTAGACTCTCTCATTGTTCTGGCCGGGCTTTCTACTTTTGGCCTTTATCTGGCTTTATATGCCATGATTGCCATTTTCGTACTGACCAAGATTTCAGACGGCATTATTGAAGGATTAAAGTTTTCCAAATCCATTTATATCATCTCGGATCACGCAGAAGCCATTGCCCAGGCCATTATGACAGAGCTGTCAAGAGGCGTTACCGGGCTTTCCGTTAAGGGAATGTACTCCGGGGAGACCCGCCAGATGCTATATTGTGTGGTCTCTAAAAAGGAGATCACCCAGATAAAGGAAATTGTGGCTGGTTTTGACAGGAAGGCTTTCGTCATTGTGGAGGATGCCAGAGAGGTTTTGGGGGAAGGTTTTATTGAATATTGATAGCAGGTAAAGGATTGCACAAAATAACATTGATCTTTTGGACACTTTTTCCACGGCATCGGAATGGGTGTACAAATTAGCCAAATAAAAAATCGGATTTTTAGTGATTTAAAGAATAGCAAAAATCCCGGAATTCGGTTATGATTATACCATCACTTAAGGCGTTCCGGAAGTGGGGAGGAGACGCCTAACCAAACACCTGTTAAAATTAGGAGGATATTGTAATGGCTAGCTTAACTTTAAAGAACGTAACAAAGAAGTACCCGAATGGTTTTGTTGCGGTTAATGATTTCAATCTGGAGATTGCTGATCAGGAATTTATTATTTTCGTAGGTCCGTCTGGCTGCGGTAAGTCCACCACTCTTCGTATGATCGCTGGTCTGGAAGATATTTCTTCCGGTGAGTTCTACATTGACGGCAAGCTGATGAATGACGTTGAGCCTAAGGACAGAGATATTGCAATGGTATTCCAGAACTACGCTCTGTATCCTCATATGTCTGTATATGATAATATGGCATTCGGTCTGAAATTAAGAAAGACCCCCAAGGATCAGATTGACAAGCTGGTTCATGAAGCTGCAAGAATTCTTGACCTGGAGCACTTATTAGACCGTAAGCCTAAGGCTCTGTCCGGTGGTCAGAGACAGCGTGTTGCTATGGGCCGTGCAATTGTTCGTAGCCCCAAGGTATTCCTGATGGACGAGCCGCTGTCCAACCTGGATGCTAAGCTGAGAGGCCAGATGCGTATTGAGATCTCCAAGCTGCATCAGAGACTGCAGGCAACCATTATCTACGTTACTCATGACCAGACCGAGGCTATGACCTTAGGTACCAGAATCGTTGTTATGAAGGACGGCGTTGTTCAGCAGGTAGATTCTCCTCAGAATCTGTACGACAATCCCTGCAACAAGTTCGTTGCCGGATTCATTGGCGCTCCTCAGATGAACCTGCTTGACGCTGCTGTTGGCAAGTCCGGTGATGACGTTACTTTAACCTTTGGCGGCAACACCATCGCTCTTCCGGCTGACAAGGCTAAGAAGTTAGAGAGCGCAGGCTATGTTGGAAAGACCGTTACCTTAGGTATCCGTCCTGAGGATTTACATGATGATGAGGCTGCTTTAACCAACAACGCTAAGAGCGTGATCGAAGCAACCATCCGTGTATACGAGATGTTAGGTGCTGAGGTTTACTTATACTTTGATATTGATGAGACCAGCTGCACTGCCAGAGTAAATCCGCGCACCAGCGCAAGACCTGGCGATACTGTAAAACTGGCTCTGGATATGACCAAGGCTCATGTATTTGACAAAGAGACCGAGAAGGTTATTCTGAACTAATTTTATAAAGTTTATTGAAAAAGTAAGCAGGCGGGCAGACAACCCGCTTGCTTTTTTTGTACAATTGCTTTAAAATATAGATCATGGATATATGTGTAAATTTGACCAAAAGGAGAGAGAGGCCATGATTTCAAATCAGATACTACAGACGACGATTGAAGGACTAAAGGGAATTACCAGGATTGATTTATGTATTTGCGATATTGAAGGAAAGGTATTGGCGTCTACATTTTCTGATGCGGAGGAATATGAAACCTCCATACTGGCTTTTGTAGATTCTCCGGCAGACAGCCAGGTCATTCAGGGATACCAGTTTTTTAAGGTATTTGATGAGCACCAGCTAGAGTATATTCTGCTGGCTAAGGGCGGAAGCGACGACGTATATATGGTGGGCAAGCTGGCGGCCTTCCAGATTCAAAACCTGTTGGTTGCTTATAAGGAGCGGTTTGATAAGGACAACTTTATTAAAAATCTGCTTTTGGATAACCTGCTGCTGGTGGACATTTACAACCGCGCTAAGAAGCTTCACATTGAGACCAATGTAAAGAGGGTAGTATTTTTAATCGAGACTAAAAATGAGAAGGACATCAATGCCCTGGAGACGGTAAGAAGCCTGTTTGCCACCAAGACCAAGGATTTTATCACAGCGGTAGATGAGAAAAATATTATTTTGGTAAAGGAAGTAAGGACAGGCGAAGGGTATGAGGATCTGGAAAAGACCGCCAACACCCTTCTGGATATGTTGAACACAGAAGCTATGACCAAGGTTCACGTGTCCTTTGGAACCATTGTAAATGAGATCAAAGAGGTGTCCCGATCCTATAAGGAAGCCAAAATGGCTCTGGATGTGGGAAAGATTTTCTACAGCAATAAAAACGTGGTGGCTTACAGCAATTTGGGTATTGGCCGTTTGATTTATCAGCTCCCCCTGCCTCTGTGCCGCATGTTTATCAAAGAGATTTTCGACGGCAAGTCCCCGGATGAGTTTGACGAAGAGACTCTGGCAACCATCAATAAGTTTTTTGAGAACAGCTTAAATGTTTCTGAGACCTCCAGACAGCTTTATATTCACCGCAATACGCTGGTTTACCGTCTGGACAAGCTGCAAAAGAGCACAGGGCTGGATCTTCGGGTATTTGAGGATGCCATTACTTTTAAGATCGCTCTTATGGTTGTAAAGTACATGAAGTACATGGAGAGCCTGGATTACTGATGATTGAGATTATTGATGTCAGCAAGAATTATGAGACAGGAACAAAGGCCTTAAAAAATATTAATCTTACCATTGAAGATGGGGAGTTTGTATTTATTGTAGGACGCAGCGGCTCCGGTAAATCTACGCTGATGAAGCTTTTGCTGAAAGAGCTGGAGCCCACTTCCGGCAGCATTATTGTCAATAGTATGGATCTTGGCAGGATGCCCAGACGGCATGTTCCCAAATACCGCAGGACATTAGGCGTGGTCTTTCAGGATTTCAGGCTCCTGAAAGACCGCTCTGTTTTTGAAAATGTGGCGTTTGCCCAGCGGGTTATCGGCGTGCCCTCTAAGCGGATTCGGGAGTCTGTGCCAGCCATGCTGCGGATGGTGGGTCTGTCCTCCAAATATAAGTCTAATCCTCAGCAGCTTTCCGGCGGGGAGCAGCAGAGAGTGGCCATTGCCAGAGCCTTAATCAACCGGCCGGAGGTGCTTCTTGCAGACGAACCTACAGGCAATCTGGACAGCTATAATACAGTGGAGATTATGAAGCTTTTGGACAAGATTAACCGCAGGGGAACTACAGTAATTGTGGTTACCCACAGCAATGAGATTGTGGAGATGATGGGAAAACGGGTTATCACCATGGATAAAGGCATGATTATAGGAGATACGGCGGCAGAGGAAGAGTGGTATGATTAGTTCATTTGGCTACAGCCTGAAACAGGGTTTTAAGAATATCGGCAGAAACATGCTCTTTTCTCTGGCCTCTATTGCCACCATAGCTGCGTGTATTTTTTTGTTCTGCCTGTTTTATGCCATTGTGGGGAATGTACGCCACAGTACCATGGCAGCAGAGACCACAGTGGGAATCACGGTATTTTTTGACAAGGGGCTGGATGAAGCCCGGATTCAGGCTATGGGACAGGAGATTGGAGCCAGAGAAGGGGTGGACAGCATCCGATACATTTCTCCGGAAGAAGCCTGGGAGACCTTTCAGGTGGAATATTTTGGGGAAATGAAGGAACTGGCTGCCGGGTTTGCCAATGACAACCCTTTGGCAAATTCTGCTTCTTATGAGATCTTTCTTACGGATATCAGCAGGCAGGAAAGCTTTGTGGCGGAACTGACTTCTATGGATGGCGTGCGTAAAGTGAATTACTCCCACTCTGCTGTGTCGGCTCTGGAAAACCTTGACCGGATTGTAAGTCTTTTGTCTATTGCTATTATCGGCGTGCTGCTGGCTGTGGCAGTATTTTTAATCAGCAACACCATTTCTGTGGCAGCGGCTTTTCGTAAGCAGGAGAACCAGATTATGCGGCTTATCGGCGCGACCAACTGGATGATCCGGGCGCCTTTCCTGGTGGAGGGGATTATCATCGGCCTTATTGGAGCCCTTTTGCCTTTGGGAGGGATTTTTGTGCTGTATCAAAGGGCGGTGGAATACATTGAAGAGCATTATGCCATTATGACAGGAATATTTAGTCCCATGTCCATTGACACAATGTTTCCGTCTATGGTGGCGGTGGCGTTGTCGCTGGGAGTGGGGATTGGTTTTTTTGCCAGCTTTTTTACTATAAGAAAGCATTTAAAAGTGTAATTGAGGATACTATATGGGAAAAAACACAAAGGCAGGCCGGGGATTCCTGGCCTGTGTTTTGGCTATGAGTCTGGCGGTTCCCGGTACGGCTGCCGCGGTGACCAACCAGGATGTAAAAAACGCTAAGGATGCAGCGGCTTCCATTGAGGATGAAAAGAAAAAGGCGGAGCAGACCCTGGCCGGGCTGGAAAGCCTGAAGGCGGACACAGCGGCCTATGTCCGGGAGCTGGATGCCAGTTTAGAGAAATTGGGCAATGAGATTTCCGATCTTCAGATTCAAATAACAGCTAAAGAAGGAGAGATTGCCATTGCCAAAGAGGATTTGGAGGCGGCCAGGCAGACAGAAAAAGAGCAGTATGAGGCTATGAAGCTGAGAATCCAGTATATGTATGAAAAGGGAGACACAAACTATATTGACATGCTGATTGAAGCCAAGAGCTTTTCGGAAATGCTCAATAAGGCGGAGTACATTAACCAGATTTCCCAGTATGACAGGAATCAGCTGGATGCTTATGTGGAAATCAAGAACCAGATTGCAGATAAAGAAGCAGCCTTAGAGCAGGAACGCCAAGTTCTGCTGGGGATGGAGGGGGAGGCCCAGGCAAAGCATGATTCAGTAGAAACCCTTCTTTTAAGCAAGCAGAAGGAGCTTCAAAACTACGAAAATAAAATTGCCTCAGCCCAGAACCAGATCAGTGAATATGAGAAGGATCTGGCTGCTCAGGAAGCTAAAATTAAACAGATCGAAGAAGAGATCCGAAGGCAGGAGGAAGAGGCCAGAAAAAAAGCCGAAGCGGAAGGGCAGAAGTATAAGACTACCAGCCTTGGGGATATTAACTTTATATGGCCATGTCCTTCCAGCAGCCGGATAACCTCTGAATTCGGCGGACGGAGCTCTCCCACAGAGGGAGCTTCTACCAACCATAAGGGAATTGACATCGGCGCTTCCACTGGAAGCAGCATTGTGGCGGCGGCTTCCGGCACAGTAACGATTTCCACTTACAGCGCTTCGGCGGGAAATTATGTTATGATCAGCCACGGCGGCGGGGTCTCCACCGTGTATATGCATTGCTCATCCCTTCTGGTAAACGTGGGGGATAAGGTAAATGCAGGAGACGTGATTGCGAAAGTGGGCTCTACCGGATATTCTACCGGACCTCATCTTCATTTTGAAATTCGCAGCGGGGGAACTTATGTAAATCCCAGACAGCATGTAAGCCCTTGAGGGAACCACAGGCAGCATCAAAAGACAGAGATAGGAGAAATTAAGAAGTGGACAGAGACAACAGGTTTTGGAAAGGCGTATTGGCCGGCGCTTTGGTGACGGCATTTGCAGGTTTGATTGTAGTAGGGCTTTCAGCGGGGATTTTTCTGTTTGGAAGCGGGATTATCCGCAAAAACCAGGGGAAACAGGGACCTGGCTATGAATTGGAGCAGCAGGAGGCAGACAAATCGGGAATCAGCGGGAAGGAAGAAGCTCTTCCTGCCCAGGCCGGTACAGATGGGGAGAATGAGGAAACCAACGGTCTGGATTACCAGCAGATAGCCCGAAAAATGCAGGTAATTCAGAAATTGATTGATAAGGAATTCTTGTTTGATGAAGATTTCCAGGAAGTGGAGGAAACCATTTATCTGGGAATGTTGGTGGGATTGGGAGATCCTTACAGCACCTACTATACTCCGGAAGAACTGTCTCAGCTTTTAGAAGAGACAGAGGGGGAATACAGCGGTATTGGAGCGCTGGTAAGCCAAAACCGTCTAACCGGCCTGACTTCTATTTTGAAGGTTTATGATGGAACCCCCAGTAAAGAGGCAGGAATGGAGGCAGGAGATCAGCTCTATAAAGTAGACGGGGAGGATATTACCGGTCTGGATTTGGATGTGCTGGTTAACAGCCGCATTAAAGGAGCGGAAGGCAGTACAGTGGAGATAGAAGTTTACCGCCCTTCTGTTGAAGATTTTGTGGTTCTCACCATTACCAGAAGAAAAATTGAAGTACCTACCGTGGAGTACGAAATGCTGGAAAATCAGGTGGGATATCTGGCGGTGAGTCAGTTTGATCTGGTTACAGAGAGCCAGTTTGAAAATGCCATTGATGACATGATGAACCAGGGGATGGAAAAGCTGATCATCGATCTGCGTAACAACCCGGGGGGCGTAATGCAGACAGCTTTGGCGATGCTGGATTACGTGTTAGAGGATCATATTGCTACTTATAAAGACCCATACGGAAGTATCGCAAAGGGAAAGACTCTTCTTCTTTATACAGCGGATAAAGAGAACAAGGGCCAGAGCTTTTGCTGCACGGACGGAAAAGAGCTTGACATTCCCATTGTAGTTTTGATCAATGAGTCTTCCGCCAGCGCTTCTGAGATCTTTGCAGGAGCGTTAAAGGATTATGGCAAGGCGGAGATCGTGGGAACCACCAGCTATGGAAAGGGGATTGTCCAGTCAGTGTTTCCCCTGGGAGACGGTTCCGGCGTAAAGCTGACTACGGAACATTACTATACGCCCAGCGGGAAGGATCTTCACGGAGAAGGGGTTTCTCCAGATGTGGAGGTACAGCCCAATGAAGAGCTGATTAAGCGTCTGGTAGTAGAACATGAGGCGGACAATCAGCTTCAGGCAGCTATTGACGTGCTGGAAGAAGGCACAAAAGCGGTAAATGACAGGCTGAAGGCGGAGGCCGAAAGTCAGGCGGCGGAAGAAGAGTCATGAGATTTTATATGGCGCCAATGGAGGGAATTACCGGTTATGTGTACCGAAATGCTTATCACCGGTATTTTTCCCCTATGGATAAATATTTTACTCCTTTTATTGTACCCAGCCAGAACCGGACATTAAAGTCCAAAGAGCTAAACGATGTCCTGCCGGAGCACAATCAGGGCATGAAAGTGGTGCCCCAGATTTTAACCAACAAGTCTCAGGACTTTTTATGGTGCGCGGGGAAACTGGGAGAACTGGGCTACAGGGAAGTAAATTTAAATCTGGGCTGCCCGTCGGGAACTGTGGTTTCCAAAGGACGGGGAGCCGGTTTTTTATCGGATCCGGATAAACTGGATAAATTTTTAGAAGAGATTTTTTCTAAGTCGGAGGCGGAAATCTCGATTAAAACTCGTTTGGGAATGTGGGAGGAATCGGAGTTTGAAGATTTGATGGCAGTTTTTGTCCGATATCCCATGAAAGAATTGATTATCCATCCCAGGGTGCGGGAGGACTATTATAAAAATCAGCCGAGACTGGAGGGGTTTGCCTACGGCCTGGCACAGAGCAGGAGTCCGGTGTGCTACAACGGCAACGTGACGGACAGGGAGTCTTTCTTGAAGATTCGGGACAGATTTCCCCAGGTGGACTGTATGATGCTGGGCCGGGGAGTGATTGCAAATCCGGGACTTTTGGAGATATTGAGAAGAGAAGAAGACGGCTCCCGGAAGTTGTTTCACCAAAATTTGAAAACACGGTTTATAGGTTTTCACCAAAGTCTTCTGGAAGGTTACCGGGAGATTATGTCCGGGGATCGGAATGTGCTGTTTAAGATGAAGGAGCTTTGGGCCTACATGGACAGTTTGTTTGAAGGCGGCGACAAGCTGAAAAAGCGGATAAAAAAGGCAGAGAGACTGGAAGAATATGAGGCGGCTGTAGAGACGCTCCTGCAGGAAGCAGAATGGAGAGGAGACCGGAAATAAGGCCGCCTCTCCATTGTTTTTTATATAATTCTTGACGGAACAGAAGTATCATAGTATTATTATACCTAACAAGTAGTTTTAATTACTACGTATAAAAGAACTTAAGACGAAATAGGGGGATATAACGTACTATGAAATGGATGATTGCCGCAGACAGCTCTTGTGACTTGGCCATAGAAGGACTTCAGGTTCCGGAAGGAGCGAATTTTTCCACCGTGCCGCTGTCGGTCTTGGTGGGGGACAGGGAATTTGTAGATGATGAGAAATTGGATGTCCGGGAACAGTGGCAGGCCCTGAAGGCACACCAGGGAAAAACCAGCTCCGCATGTCCGGCTCCGGAATTGTGGGCAGAGAAATTCCGCCAGGCGGACTATTCCATTGCAGTTACCATGACCAGCGCATTGTCCGGGACCTATAACAGCGCATTGGTTGCAAAAGAGATGGTTTTAGAAGAATTTCCCAATAAGAAAATTCACGTGATTGATACCAGATCTACAGCGGGCCATATGGTAATTTTGTGTAAGAAAATCAGCAGCCTGATTGGAGAAGGAATGGAGTTTGAGGAAGTTGCCGTCAGGCGGACATCTGCAATAAGGAGACCCGCTTACTGTTCACCCTTCAAAGCTATGAGACCTTGGTAAAGAACGGCCGTATGAATAAATTTGTGGGAATGGTGGTCACAAAGATGAACATCCGGGCTGTGGGCCGGGCCACGGAGGCCGGAGAGCTGGGAATGCTTACCAAAGAAAGAGGGGAGGCCAGAGCCTTTCAGGCCCTGGTAAAGCAGATGGTCAATCTGAAATCCATGGAGAATCTGGATGTGTATATTCATCATTGTATGAATGAGCAGGGAGCGGATATGGTGGCAGAGCTGGTGAAGGTGCATTACCCTACCTGCCGGCCCCATATCTTTCCCTGCCGGGGATTAACCAGCTATTATGCGGAAAATGGAGGCATACTGGCCGGATTTTAGGGATTGGGCTGAGACAGACTCTTTAACAGCCGGACAAACCGGTGAGTTTCCTCTTCCCTGGTAGCCCAGGAAGTGACTAAGCGGATGACAGTGTGACTGTCATCTGTTTTTTTCTGGACAGAAAACAGGAACTCTTCCGAAAGCCTGGGCAGAATGGAGTCAGGCAAAATGGGGAAGAGCTGATTGCTGACAGACTGGGAGTCAAAGGCGTAACCACATTCTTCTATTCCCTTGCGGAGAATGGCGGCCATCTGGTTGGAATGGCGGGCCAGGTCATAAAATAAACTGTCGGTAAATAACTCTTTAAACTGGATTCCCAGGATGAACCCTTTTGCAAACATAGCGCCTCTCTGCTTCATTAAAAAACGAAAATCTTCTTTTAAAGCGGGATTTAAAATGACAAGGGCTTCTCCGCACATAGCCCCATTTTTGGTGCCGCCAATATAAAAAATGTCAGTTAATTCTGCAATCCGGGCTAAAGTCAGATCATTAGCCGGGCTGGTAAGGGCCGCGCCCATGCGGGCACCGTCCATAAACAGATAAAGATGGCGTTTTTTGCAGAAGAGGAAAAGGGATGTAAGCTCTGCCAGAGTATATTGGGTGCCGATTTCCGTGGTATTGGAGATATAAACCATCTTAGGCATTACCATATGCTCATCCGTGTGGGAATCCAGAATCTGCTTTACCAAATCCGGAGTCAGCTTGCCGTCAGGGGAGGCCGCAGTCAGAACCTTGTGGCCTGTGGCTTCAATAGCGCCGGTCTCATGAACATTAATATGTCCGGTTTCCGCAGCAATTACTGCCTGGTGGGGCCGGAGAGCAGAACCAATAACCAACAGGTTGGTTTGGGTTCCGCCGGGGATAATATGGATATCCGCGGTGTTATCTTCAATTTCACGATGGATGAGCTGGATGGCATGAGCTGTGTGGACATCCTGGCTGTAGCAGTTGTTCTGTTCCAGATTGGCATGGACAATGGCATCTAAAATCCGCGGATGGGCGCACTCGCTGTAATCATTATTAAAACTGTACATGGGTAAAATCCTCCATTAAGATTTAGCGGCCGGTGGCCTGAAAAATATGTGAAACAATATCAATATACGTTTTCTTGGGGATATAGTCAAGATGAAAAAATAGTAGTATGCCCTGATAGAAAGACTCTAATAAAACAAAAGCCGATGCCAAACGGAGGCAGTGCAGGAAGAGGAGATGAGTGAAAGGCAGAGAATTACAACGAGCTTCATGTTCGGCGTGTTCTATGTCCTTACCAACGCTTTACAGGCTATGGGAGCCGCCACAGCTTCGCTGGTTATCAATTTAAGCAGACAGGGAATTATTTTCATTCCCGCCCTGTTCATTTTGAAAGTGGTTTTAGGGCTTACCGGGTTAGTTTGGGCGCAGCCGCTAGCCGACATTCTGTCGATATTGCTTGCGGCTGTTTTGTATATCAACACATATAAAAAGTTAAGCACGCAGAAAACCGAGACGCCAAAGGGAGCATAAAAAATAAAGAAAACGTAGCGATTAAGGAGAAAAAGAAATGCCATCAATTGCATAGAATCATAAAAAGAGCATATCGAATATACTTTCTATGCCTTTTGCAGAGTTGTGATACGCTATGCCGCTATCAATGCATGGCGTGAAGACCGATTGTCTGCGGAGAGGATCGCGGAAGCGCTGCGAGGGGCAGGCCGCATTAGATTACTGTCGAATACAGGAGACATTTGGAACGGACTTCTATTATGCATATATAACTCCCTGCAAATGCCTTATTTTGGGGCTTTGCAGGGAGTTTCTGCTATATAAGTGTAAAAGTCAGGTATGAAAAAACACAGAACAAAAGTTCGATTTTGGCCTGTACTTTTTTTAACTTATGTGTTATAATGAAAACCCAAATGACTGGATAATACTATCTGTACTGGCTGGTGTTATTCAGTGTTGTTTCGTTTTAAAAATACGGTTTTGTGACCTGCATACGAGAAAACTTGTTTTCGAGTTGTCCGGTCACAAATTGGAGATTTTCATATGCCAGATAACAGAGGAAATTTGCAATCCGCTGACAATAGTCAGCTACTTGCTCATAAAAGCAGCCCAAAATACGGGCATGCTTTTAAATTACAAGCCCCGTATCAATCCACAGGAGACCAGCCCCAGGCCATTGAGGCGCTGGTAATGGGATTCAAGGAGGGCAACCAATTCCAGACGCTCCTCGGGGTTACGGGTTCCGACAAGACATTTACGATGGCAAATGTCATTCAGGAATTGCAGAAGCCGACACTGGTCATCGCCCACAACAAGACGCTTGCAGCGCAGCTGTACGGAGAATTCAAGGAGATGTTCCCTGATAACGCAGTGGAGTATTTTGTCTCCTACTAAGCGAAAGAACTTTTAAAACCACATCTAGTATTATTTGGTTTCGTTTATACCATATATTGTGGACAAAATGGACTGTATGGATAGAAAATGCAGGGTGGAATCATAGGAATTGTGAACAAAATTCGTCGTGGAAAGTATTTAAAAGAATAATATAGGAGCTAAATGATGATCTACAAGGCATAGGAAATTTGTCTTGTAGATTTTTTTACAGAAAACTATGAGAAATGAGGAAAACATTATGTCAGAATATCAATTTGAGATCAAACAGATCGTGGACTATCCACGCTGCCGGATCTACCGGCAGTTTATCCAGAACTTAATGGCAGACCGGAGCATTCGCGCAAGCGGCGGTTCCGGTCTTTTTTATTATACGGTGCTTTGCAACTATGCAAATTTCCGCACTTCTTATCTCCGCATAGACGGTATCGGCTATACCGTATACCCCGGTGAGTGGATCTGTACCGTGAAGGAACTGACTGCATGGTTCCGTACCCGTTTCCAGCGCCAGGCAGTCTCCATCCTGGATGAACTGCAGAAACGCCATCTGATCTCCTATCTTTTTCTTGACAGGGGAAAGGTGGTCAAATATAAAGTCCGAGACTGGAAAAAACATAATACCGTGTTGGATTACAACTGCCCCTGTCAAAAAGATACGGGCTTTTTCTTTATGCCCACTGTAGTTGCGACAGAACTGGTCAGCGTCGGCCGGTGCTCCGAAATGGATATCCTGCTGGATCTGTGGATGTCCGCTGTCTACAATGACAGCCAGGTGCAGGGTTCGGAGATTGGCCCGGTTGTCTATTTCCGCAATGGCACTGGCTCCCCGCTTGCGGCGTACAGTGAAATGGCTGTCCGCTGGGGCATCTCCAAAGCCACAACGGGGCGTGTGCTGAAAAAACTTGCTGACATGGATTATATCTCCTTAATGTCATTCCCTGGAAGAACAGGTAGCGTGATCTATCTGCACAGCTATCTTTCCACCATGTTCCAGATATCAGATGTCCTTGTTGACAAGGAGGAGGTTGCCATGGTTCTGAAGATCAATCTTACAATGCCGGATGAAACAAATCCGCAGGAAGATTCCGCTGTTACAGAGCATGAGGTATGCGTTTCAGAGGAATTATCCAGCGTTTCAAAATCGAACATGGAAACTGTCATCACAAAAGTGGCGCAGATCCTTGATGCACAGGGCATTTCCTGTTTCCGGTGCCCGAAATCCATATATAAGTTATATCCTTTATCTGACGCCTGCAGGGAAGAGTATATATCCCACATACAGAAGGGGGCTGTACGGTTCGGGATGACCGTATCCTGTGGGGAGGACAAGCCGGTCTACACCTTTGAGCTGACGCTCTCTCCCACCGAAAAAGACAGGGAAGGGGGTGCCAGGGCATGAAAAAGGATCAGGAAGAAATGAACATTGCCGATAACCCACTGTACCATGATATCTGGAAGCTGCTGAAGAAATACAGGGATGTGGTGTGGAGCCTGGAGCTGTCCGTCCAGCAGGTACGGAGCCGGTTTGAGATCGAGTATGGGAGTTCCATCGAGGATTTTCTGGAGTCTGTCTATGTAGCCGGGATAGATTTGTCAAATCGCAGCATTGAACATCATGCCAAATGTATCGAGCGGAGCCACCGGATGCTGAAACTTCTGGATACCTCCATCGACCTGCTCCGTACTAAGCATAAAAACGGGGAGAACTATTACTGGCTGCTGTACTACTCCTTCCTCTCCCCACAGCAGCTCCGAAATGTGGAGGAGATCATAGAGAAACTGCGCCCCCATATCCGGGATATCAGCTTTCGAACCTATTACCGCAGGAGACGGGAGGCGATTGACGCACTCAGCTCTATTCTGTGGGGGTATACATCTAAGGACAGTATCGACATTCTGGAGAAATTCTTTCCGGATGATAAGGATGCCGGGGAACAGAAATAAGCAGCTATATGATATTTATAGGCAATTAGACCGGATTGGAGGAAATATATGATAACATTGACCGAGGATGAAAAGAGGATGGTGTTCCAGCTGGAAGGCTGCCACATGTATGATGCAGTACAGGAGATTGCTGTGCTCTGCCGGTATACCCGTGACCATGATATAAAAGCAACTGCAGAAAATCTGTTAAAGAAACTTCGTGAGCTTTCGGAAGATGACTGCAGGGAGCTGATCTGTGACATTCAGAGAAATTATCACCTGCCCTGGAAAGCAAGGACCGTTGGGGAGATGATCGCTGTGGCAAGGCAGGAGTCCGGTGCCTGGAAACTGGAAGGGCATGACATCATGGCACTGGAACGCTTTGACCCAGAAGTGACGCATATGATTGTGTTTGATGTGCTTTCGAGAGAGTCTCCCGTAGGAGATAAAGGTGAACGGATGAGGCTGTTTCTGACCGAATCCGGTTATAAAAAAGCGTTGGAGAATCAGGACAGATCCTTCATCCAGATTTTGAACCATGCAAAAGTGTCACAGGGGCATTTGAGATATGACCAGCCAGACGGAGAACGGTAAATGGTTCTGCTACCTAACCAATGTATGCCTTTAGGTATATACGAAAACATATAGATTTATAAACAGCCAAAGGTATCCGCTTCTTTACCCTCGCTGTATAATTCTGCAAAAAACATACAAACTATATTTTGACATATCTATTGACCTTTTGGGTATAAATATAGTAGTATGGAGGTGGAAGGAGTGGATACCTGTATGCTGAAGGAATATCTGGAAAAAAACTATGGTTACAACGAACCGATCTTCATAAATGAGATCCGGCTGGATGGGCTTAATGACAATGCCCTGCGCCAGTATTTCAAACGGATGCTCAAGTCAGGCGATCTGGCCCGTTTTGATACTGGGATTTATTATCTCCCAAAAGCGTCACGACTGCTGAAAAAAAGTTATTTAGATCCCATGAAAGTCATTATACGCAAATATATCCAAAGTACAACAGAAACCTATGGATATTTTGCCGGAGCCACTTTTGCCAATCAGATTGGTCTGACAACCCAGATGCCGGCAACACTGGAGATCGTAACGTCAAAAGAATCAACAAAGGGGCGTACCGTCACTGTAGGCTCCCAAGCTGTCCGGCTGAAAAGGCCCGCCACGGCTATAACATCAGAAAATGCCGGACTGCTCCAGTTTTTGGATGCCGTTTCCCAGGCAGAAAAATATTCCGAGCTTTCTGATTCTGATACGGGAATTCTTCTGAAAAACTATGCAAAGCAGCAAAATTACAGTAAGGAGCTTCTTTCCAGTGTGCTGTCCGGCATTACGGGTT
>CAJUJM010000077.1 GCA_910586755.1 uncultured Lachnospiraceae bacterium | reverse complement strand
TTGTTTTCTGAAATAATCTGTCGGATTTGCTCCTTAGCGACTGCCATAAAAATACTCCTTTTCGATAAGAATTGTCATATCTGAATTCTTACCCAAAAGGAGCCACTTTTTTCCAAAAACACAAACTATTTTACACTACCCTGTGTGTTCTTATCCGGGTCAATATAATTCATTGTTGGTCCCGACCAGTCAACTTCAAGTGTAACACCTGGTTTATGTTCTATATGGCTAGTGTAATTTTTACTGACCGTATACCTTTTATAACCTCTGGCAAACGTAGGATAGGAGCAGGCTTTTGCACCTTCTTTTTTACACTTCTCACAGTATTCTTCCCATAGGAGAACCTCTGTAACGCCAACTTTACTGAGTTCTTTGTGCACATATGCATAATCAACGGACGCATAACTTTGTTTGGGCTTGAATTTATCAGGATAAAAGAAACGATATAATTCATCATCCGTCATCATGAGAAGCTCCTCCCACTCTGCGTTGCAGCCATCAGAAGCTTGTCTGATTCGTGCAACGGAATTTCGGGAAACACCAAGAACAGTGGAAATCTCCCGGTCACTTAGATTCTTTTGAAGCAGTTCTATAATCTGCCTTACTCTTGTTTTCTTAAACATAAAGAAAACCTCCTTAAAAATGTATTTGAAAGATAAAATCTTTCATGAAACACAGTTTAAAGGAAGTTAAGGTGCTGTATCAATCTCTTCTATTCATAACCCTATATATAGTGGTGGTTCTCAAGCTTGATAATGTAATAGGTTTCAATGGCTCTCAAGTGTGAGAACGGTGGCTCCCAAGCTTGACAATAATCAGTTATTGAGGATGGATGATCTGTACCATGCATTTAAGAATAATTCCATGGTGTTGGAAGAAGTGAAAAAGCCTTCAGACATCGTTAAGGCAGCGATTTTAAAGATGGTAAACCCATCTGTAGAAATTGGCCTGGATGTCAGTGAAGAATACCCAATTTTGGCTGATTCCCACCATTTGTCCGAGGCGATATATAATCTCATTAAAAACTCAGTGGACAGTATTGAACAGAAAGCCGGAACAGATGGAAACGTGAGGGTTCGCCTGTATATCCAGGGACAGAACCAGATTTTTGACCCCTTTTACAGCAGCAAAAATTCCAAGAAGAGCTGGGGAATCGGATTGCTGTACGTGGAGCAGATTGTGAGAGGCCATTTTGGAGAGATCAGCGTGGAATCCTCTGTAGGAGAAGGAACAACGTTTTATGTGGCTATTCCATGGTATAGAAAGCTGTGAGGTGGCGGAGATGGAAAAGAGAATCCGGGTAGGAGTTGCAGAGGATATAGAATATTTGCTGAAAGATATCTGTAAAGCGCTTTCCAAGGATGAACGGCTTGAGGTGGTAGCCAGAGCAACAAGCGGAAGAGAGATTGTGCGCCTTATGCAAGAAACCGAAGCGGATATTATTCTGATGGATATTGAGATGGAGAATGATTCGGCAGGGATATGGGCGGCAGAGCAGATTGCTGCCGAATCGCCTGGGGTGGTAATTCTGTTTCTGACGGTTCACGAGGAAGAAGATTTTATTTATCAGGCGTTTTCCAGCGCCCCCCAAGTCGACTATATTGTAAAGAGTGCTTCCCATGAAGAAATCATACAGAAAATTATTGATTGTTATTATGGAAGGAATCGGATTGAGCCTCAAATTGTCAGGACGATTACCAAAGAATTCTCCAGAATGAAGAGAAAAGAGCAGGAAATGAATTATTTTATTAACCTCTCGTTTGCAATTACAACCAGCGAGAGGGAATTGATTCGGATGCTGCTGGAGGGAAAAAGCGTCAGCTCAATTGCTAAGGAGCGGGTGGTGGAAGTGTCTACCATTAAATCCCAGATTAATACGCTTTTAAAGAAATTTCACATGAAAAGGACAAAAGAAATTATTGCCATGATTCGTGAGCTTTCTGTGGAACATATCTTCTATCGGGATTGACAAAGGCTTTTTTGGTATATGGCCAGTTAAAATAAGAAAAAGGCCGCAGAAAAAATCTGCCGGGCCTTTTTCTGTTTTTCTGATAAAAGCAGCGCTTCCTTACCGCACCAACGCGCCGGAAGCATCCACATAATGTCCGTCTGCCGTTGTGACATTAGCGGCCATTACGCCGTTGCTGTAGAAGTAATACATTTTTCCGTCAATGGAATACCAGCCGTTGGCTTGCATAGCGCCGGAAGCATCCATGTGGTACCAGAAGCTGTTAATATAATTCCAGCCGGTTACCATGGCGCCGTTGGGATTTAAATAGTACCACTTACCATTGAGGTTGCGCCATCCGGTAGCCATTATGCCGTTGCTTTCCATATAGTACCAGACGCCGTTTATAAGCTGCCATCCGGTAGCCATATCTCCGTCAGGCTTTAAATAATAATAGCCATTGTCCAGACGGAGCCATCCGGTCATCATATATCCGGAATTATTAAAGAAGTAATACTTTCCGTTAATTAACTGCCATCCGTTGTAGGCATAGCTGCCGCTGCCGAAGCGATAGCGCCATCCCTGAGCAGTGGAAACCCAGGCATTGCCGTTGGCGGGAGTGGTGCCGGGATAGTTGGGATTGTAATTTCCGTTGGTACCGGGGCCTTTACTGTAGTAGTCGGTGCGATCATAGTAATCGTCATAAAAATCTGCGCTGTCCCGGTTATCGCGGGCTTCCTCAGTATCCACATAAACATCATCCGAATAGCTGGACCAGGAACCGATGAACTCATCATCGCCTATAGCGCGGACACGGAACCGGTAATACCCCTTAGAAGTCATGCGTCCGGTAAAATCGTAGAAATCAGAATCCGTTCTGGCAGTGGTAATCAGGGTACTGCCCCGATAAAGACGGACCTCATAGCGGTCTGCTCCGGAAACATCTGTCCAGGAAGCGGTGTAACCGTCCCAATACATGCTCTGAGAATCGTAAAGGTTGCCGGGGATCCGCTTTAGATTGATGTACACGGAATAGTAGGCGTTGTCACCGGAATCCCGCTTGCCTTTTTCATAGGTAGCCCCGTAATTGCTGTCCGCGGTGATTTTGACTTTGCTTTTGCTAATGCTGGAGGGGAAAATGTAGCCGTCATTGGCCACTAAATCCACCTGGATCTGGGGGGTAACTCCTCCCAGCCAAGTCTCCCCGCCGTTAAGAAACTGAACATTGTCAATGGTGTATTCCGTAGAAGAAGTGCTGGCAGTTACACCGCCAATGGGAGCGCCGGCAGTTAAATCACCTGCATTATCTATGGAAATCTGGATTGTAGAAATTCGGGTATCAGCGGCCAATGCTGTGACGGTTGCTGACATAGTAAAAAACGCGGCGGCCACAGCCAGCCAAATCTTTTTCATCATGGTAAAGCCCCCTTATCCTTATATTTAAGTAATATGAAACTCTGATAATTTTATTATAGCAAGTCATAGATTTCCAGTCAAACAAGATAAACATACAAATTTCTGACAATTTTCTTACCGAATCGGTTTACTGTCCCCAGCTCATGGCGGCTCCCACATTAAGAATACCTCCGGAAAGAATCTTACCATTTAAGGACTCCATGGGAGTGGCAGTGGCTAAAAGCACATTTTTTACATCTGTCAGATTGAAATCAGTCCGGTAAGAGTATAAAAGGGCTGCGCCTCCGGCCACCATGGGAGCCGCCATGGAAGTCCCGCTGAAAAATGCATAGCGCTGGCCGGGAACCGTGCTTAGGATATAAGATCCCGGGGCTGCTATGTCTACAGAACCAAGCCCATAGTTGGAGCTTTTAACTAAAGTGCCGTCCCAGCTTATGCTGGCCACGGAGATGATATTATCAAAGGGAAATGCTGCCGGATATACAGGAGAAAGATCCGTGTCAAGGCCGTTCCCACCCTTGTCCCCGTTTCCGGAAGCAATCACAAAAAGCATTTTGGAATTTTGTATGGTTTGAGCCAGATTTTCAAAGTAACGGCTGGTTCCAAAACTTAAATTGCAGATAGAAGCCCCGTTAGCCTCTGCATACCGGATGGCTTTGATAACAGACTCAGGGGAGCCGATTCCCATGGGGCCTCCCAGAACCTTAAGTACCATAACCTTAACCTGGGTATTCCCGGCAATTCCTGCAATGCCGCCGTCGCCCCGACCGGCAGCAATGATACCGGCTGTGTGGGTGCCGTGACTGTCTTCATTGCCGCTGCATAAAGAGGGCTGATCCATGTAAAAGTTCCACCCGTTTATGTCATCCACATATCCGTTTCCGTCATTGTCAATACCATCGCCGGGGATTTCACCGGGATTGACCCAGAGAGAGCCCGCCAGATCCGGATGAACGGTGTCCACTCCCGTATCAATCAGGGCGACAATTACCTCTCTTTTAGGAGTTTCCGAGCTGTTATATTGATCCCATGCAGAAAGAATATTAATATCGACTCCAGAGACTGCTTTCCTGGAAGCATCTTCAGTGGAAAAGATGCTGGAGACAGGAAGGTACACGGCATCCTTAGAGCTTTGGGGAAAGCCCTTGGCAAAGTTGATAGAAGGAAACTTTTTCGTTAAATCCGATACCTGAAAAGAACCGTCATTTTTCAGAGACCATTGATACGAAGAATAAGGATCCTCAGGGGATGTCTGGGAAGTACCCGGCCCGGCGGCCGCTTTTACAGGACTGGCTGTTAAGGCAAAAACCAGGGACAAAATAATGGAAGAAGAATAAAAGCGAATCATGAAAACCTCCTTTATGAAAAATGCCTGTATCCTTAAAAGGAGAAAGGCGAATAGACCATAATGGTATTGTACCAGACATATCCCGGAATTGACAGAGCTTTTTTGGGACTTTATAATAATAATAACATTTAGCAGCAGGGCAATTTGTGCGGAAACGTAAGTTGCAAATTTAGGAGGCCTATGAGAGAAGGGGAGTTTCGGAAAAAGATCATATGGTTTACGTTTGGGTTCAGCATTTTGGTAGTTTGGGCCCATTCTTTTAATGCAGAGCTTTTTATGGGGGCTACCGAGGCAGGGGATGAGCTTTACCGGATAGAACATTTCTTCGGAGAAATATTGGCTCAGATTGCAGTCCCGGGATTTTTTATGATTTCCGGCTATTTGTTTTACCGGAATTTTAGCTGGGGAAAATTGGGAGGTAAATGGAAGTCCAGAATCCGCAGCATCCTGATCCCTTACATACTTTGGAACAGTTTGTACTATCTGGGGTATGTAATAGGAAGCAGGCTGCCGGGGATAGGGGGGCTGATGGGAAAAGGAGTAATTCCCTTTAAACTGGAAGTTCTGGCTGACACGGTGATTCATCATACATATTTACATGTATTTTGGTATCTGTATCAATTGATCTTTCTCATCGCATTAGCGCCGGTTTTATACGGGATTTTAAAACGGGCATGGATCGGATGGATTTATCTGGCGGTTCTCCTTGTTTTGGTGGGGGTAAAGCAGGATTTGCCGGTTATTAACGAGGATGCTTTGTTCTATTATTCTGCAGCAGGATTTGCCGCTTTGCGGCAGGAAAAATGGATGGAAAGAGCCTGGTCCCAAAGGCGTATGGCCGTCGGTATCCTGATTCTGGCGGCAGCGGCCGGGTGCTTTTTTGCGGCGGAAAAAACTTCAGAGCCATTTTATGCGGTTCAGTACCGCTTTTTGGCTGTAACCGGGCTGTGGCTGACGGTAAAAGAAGATAAGCTGGGGCAGATCCGGCAGTGGATGGAATATAATTTCTTTCTCTATGCCCTGCATTTTGCATTTGTACGGCTTATTAATAAAGGCGGCGCATTTATTTTTCATCAGTTTTTTCCGGCAACAGGCGGTGAGGAGCCGGCTCTGTGGCCGGCCGGAGCCATTCCCCTGGCTCTTTATCTGATGATGCCGGCGGCTATGGTGATTTTAAGCGCATGGATGGGAAAAACCATGAAAAAAATCTCTCCGGCAATATTCTGTCTGCTGAACGGGGGGCGTTAGGGGACAGCAGGATCCCGCATCCCATAGATCCGCTCCCATTCCTTGGTGCCTTCTACTTTTTGGGTTTCCGACTGGTGCTGGCGCAGGAATTTTGCCAGCTCATAGCAGTTGATCCAGATTTCGTTATTTCCCTCCTTTTGAGACTCATCAAAAATTAATTGGATACCAAAATGGAGATGGGATTCATTAATATTGTTGGTGTTTTCTGTGGCGCTGTAGCCGGTGCGGCCCAGGTAACCGATAACGTCCCCGGCCTGAACAACGGAACCTTCCTGCAGGTTGGACTGATAAGGATAATTTTTCCGGAGGTGGGCGTAATAGTAATACCGCTTTTGGTCAAAGCTCCGGATACCCAGCCGCCAGCCGCCGTACTGATTCCAGCCGATAGCTTCCACAGTGCCGGACTCTACGGCAATAATGGGGGTTCCAGTCTGGCCTAAAAAATCATGCCCCAGATGCTGCCTGCGGTAGCCATAGTCCCTGGCAGCGCCAAAATCGCTGTAATCGCTGTAGGGAAAATTTTTAGCAATGGGAGAAAAGGCTTTCAGCCCATATTGATATGCCCAAACTTTTCCGGTATTGTTTTCTGCGCCGGGGGTAAGAAGAGATTCAGGGGCTTGGGAGGCAGGGATTTCCGCTTCAAATTCTCCTACCATGCCTCCAAGGACAGCTCCATAAGCCTCCAGATAATAGGAATAATAGGTGAGATTTTTGGTCAGCTCTTCCATGGAAGCCCCGTCTGTAAGCTGAGCTGCCAGACTGTCCATGTCTGACTTTTTGTAGTGGGAAAAATCACCGCCGTATTTAGCGCCTAAATAGGCCAGAAGTTCAATCCAGTTCAAGTGGACGGGAGCCTGAAAGGTGTCCACATCATAGCGGAAGGCCTGATTTAAAGCCTGTGAGGTTACGTTAAAATCCACCCATTTAATATAGGATTCCTCCGCTGGAACGGCGGCAATACCGGTTCCGTCCATACCTGCGGCTTTGGGAGGCCACGGCAGCCCGTCCCGCATGGATTGAATGAAAAGAGAAACCCCCAAAATGCACAGAATAATGGCCTCGGCGCATATGAGGGCGCTGGATGAGAAAAGCCTGGAAAGGCGCTGGGATTTCCAGGGGAGTTTCATAGGCTTGTACCTTCCTTTTTAAAGTCATCTTTCAAGAAAGGATATGATAAAAGGAAGGGAAATAGAACGAAGTTACAGGTCTAAAACAGTTCCGTCCTCCGGAACATACAGGCGGCCGGTGTAGTAGGCGGCGCCTTCCTCCATATAAAGCTTTTGGCGCTGTGCTCCGTGATCCTCCTCCGTGTGCCAGAGAACCAGATTGGGAATTCCCAGAGATTGGGCCAGCTCACAGGCATCTTTTACGGTACTGTGATGTTTCTCGTAAGGTTTATAGCGCTCTCTTTCTCCATACAGGCAAAATGCTTCATGGAGGAGCCAGGAACTTCCCATTACGTAAGGACGGCAGAGAGGATTGTAAGGCTCATCTCCGGCGCAGGTCAGACACCGGCCGTCTTTTAGAGTAAAACGGTAGCCAAACTGCTTGGCCTTGGTGGAATGAATATCAAAAAAGGTAACGGAATGTCCCAGAATTTCCAGGGTTTCTCCGGAGCTTACGGCGGTCAGATGGATACGGGAGCCAAAAAGCTTTATTACGCTTCCCATAACCGTCAGACGGCACAGGGTATAAATGGTATCAGTCAGCTCTTGGTGACAGTAGAGATGCAGATTTCCCTGGTATTTTCCTGCCAGGATCCGGCTGCCGATCATGCGGACCATCCAGACAATACCTAAAATGTGATCCGTGTGTTCATGGGTCACAAATATATGGTGGATCCGCTCTAAAGGGACTTCCATATCCTGAAGGATTCCTAAAATCCGGTTGCCGCCGCCGGCATCGGTCATAAAAAAATCTTCGCCGTCGCGGATGGCGAAACAGGTGTTATAATTGCGGGTAACGGCAGCATGGCCGGTTCCAAATATGTATAATTGTTCCATTTGTGGTTCCTGCTTTCTGTTATGGATAGATATTACCTACTGAGAGTAGGGAGCCTTTTGTCCACTGAGGGTAAGTGTTTCCATTATACCACATATTTCCTGAAAAATATAGTATGGAAGGATTTCGTGAATTTTGGCGATCCGATGGGTTAAGCTCACGCCTTTTAAGACTATGTATTTTAACAGATTCAAGACAGCTGCAGGTTGCACGCAACCATAAATCTATGGTACTATAAACCCAGATAAACGCCGGCACACAGCCGTCAGGAATTAGAGAGGGTTATGATTATGAGGGATTTAGAGTACCTAAAATTAATGTCCAGGGAATATCCGTCTATTCGGTCAGCTTCGGGGGAAATGATCAATTTGATGGCGATTCAGGGGCTTCCTAAGGGGACGGAATATTTTTTCAGTGATCTCCACGGAGAACACGAGGCATTTATACATTTACTGCGTTCCTCCTCCGGGATTATCCGGGAGAAGATCAAGGCGACTTTTGGCTACATTATCCCGGAAGAAGAGCAGATCGAATTGGCCAACCTGATTTACTATCCGGATCGGAATATCCGCCGTATGACGGCAGAGGGACGAAACACAGAGGACTGGCAGAGGATTACCATCTACCGTCTGGTAAATATCTGCAAAGAGGTTTCTTCTAAATACAGCCGTTCCAAGGTTCGGAAAAAAATGCCGCCGTCTTTTGCCTATATTATTGACGAATTGATCCATGTTGATTATAATGACGAGAATAAGAAGGTCTACTACAGTGAGATTATCCGTTCTATCATTGATATTCAGATTGCGGATCAATTTATCATTGCCCTGTGTGAACTGATTCAGAATTTAACCATCGACAGTCTCCATATTATCGGAGATATTTTTGACAGAGGCCCCCGGGCAGACCTGATTATGAATGAACTGATGCAGTTTCATGATGTGGACATTCAGTGGGGAAATCATGACATAGACTGGATGGGGGCTTCTACAGGCAATCTGGCCTGTATCTGCAATGTTCTGCGGATTGCCATCAGTTATAATAATTTTGACGCTTTGGAGGAAGGTTATGGGATCAATCTCCGCCCCTTGTCCATGTTTGCAGCCAAGGTATACCGGGAAGATCCCTGTGAGCGTTTTGCTCCCCATATTCTGGACGAAAATATTTATGATGCAGTGGATCCGGGGCTGGCGGCTAAAATGCACAAAGCCATTGCTGTTATACAATTTAAAATAGAGGGCCAGATTATTAAACGCCATCCGGAGTATCAGATGGATGACCGGATCCTTTTACAGTGCATTGACTTTGAAAAGGGTACGGTAAAGGTGGGAAACAAAGAATACTCTATGATGGATATGCGGTTTCCCACAGTAAATCCGGAAGCGCCCCTAAAGCTTACCAGGGAGGAGGAGGAACTGCTTCACACGCTTCAGATGTCCTTCCGGCACAACTCGCTGCTTCATAAGCATGTGAAATTTTTATATTCCCATGGAAGTATGTACAAATGCTACAACTCCAACCTGCTGTATCACGGCTGTATTCCCATGACCAGGGACGGCAATTTTCAGATTGTAAGATTTGGTGAAGAAGAATACGCTGGAAAAGCGTTATTAGATTATGTGGACAAGATGGCTCAGGATGCCTATTTCCTGCCGGAAGGGGCTCCGGGAAAGGATAATGCCAGGGACTTTATGTGGTACCTCTGGTGCGGAGCCAAATCTCCGGTATTCGGAAAGGATAAGATGACCACATTTGAGCATTATTTTATTGAAGACAAGACTACACACAAAGAAGTCTATAACCCCTATTACCAGCTGAGCCAGAAGGAAGAATACTGTGATAAGATTTTAGAAGAATTTGGACTGCCCAGGGACGGCTCCCATATTATCAACGGCCACGTGCCGGTTAAGATAAAAGACGGGGAGAAGCCGGTAAAGGCCGGCGGGAAATTGTTTATCATTGACGGCGGCCTTTCGAAAGCCTATCAGTCCAAAACCGGGATCGCAGGCTATACCTTGATTTATAACTCCCACCATCTGGCTTTGGCAGAGCACAAGCCCTTTGATCCTACCCGGGAAAGTACCCCAACCGTTCACATCGTGGAAAAGACGAAGAAGCGGATTATGGTTGCCGATACGGATAAGGGGGCTGAGCTGGCAGTACAGATCCGCGATTTAAAGGAGCTGATTGCCGCCTATCGGAAAGGCAGTCTGAAGGAAAGGATTGAATTGACAAAATGAACCGAGAAGAGTTTTTAAGCCGGCTGGCCTCAGCCCTCAATGGTGAGGTACATCCATCCGTGATTCAGGAAAACTTAAAGTACTACGATGAATATATTCGGGAGGAAGCCGCAAAAGGCCGCTCAGAGGAAGAGGTGATTGACGAGATCGGAGGATACCGGTTGATTGCCAAGACCATTATTGAAGCCAATGGAGGCGGGGACAGTCAGGGCGCTTATGGCGGACAAACCTATGATCAGGAAGGTTTTTACAGCAGCCGGGGAGACTCTGGGGATTACCAGAACTACGATAAGAGCGATCCGGTTGGCGGCAGCTTCCGCATGTATGATTTTAGCCGGGGATGGAGGCGGTTTATTATCCCGGCGGTTCTGGTGCTGGCGATAGTTGTGGTGTTCAGCATTATTGGCGGGATTTTTTCCCTGCTGAGCCCTATTATCGGACCTCTGCTGGTTGTGTGGTTTTTATATAGTATCTTTAAAAGAAAACAATAAAAAAGGCCAGGTTGAAGCTGTTTTTGAAAGGAGACTTCAGCCTGGTTTTTTGCATTGCGGCCGGCGGCGTAAAGGGCTGACGACATCACCAGGTTACGATCTGATCGATGGTCTGCCTCTGTTCACTGGTGGAATGGGTAAGATAAATACGGGTAGTTTCAATACTTTCATGTCCCATAAGATCCGCTAACAGTGAGATATCATTAAATTTTTTTAGAAAATTTTTGGCAAACCGGTGGCGGAAGGAGTGGGGATAGACGGTACGGGGATCCACGCCGTAACGGACAGCCAAAACTTTTAAATAAGAATGAATCCAGCGGGGAGTCAAAGGCTTCCCGCTTTTATTGGTAAATAGAAACCCGCTTTTCCTGCCCTGGGAAGTATACCAGGGCAGGGCTTCTTTACAGAGCCTGTCGGGAAAATAGATCCGGCGCACCTTTCCGCCCTTGGAATAAAGATCCATGTAGCCCAGATGCAAATGCTCTACTTTAATCTGAATCAATTCTCCCACCCGGACTCCTGTGGAACCCAGAAAATGGATGAGAAAATACCAGCTCATATTGTTGTCGGACAGAAGGCTGGCTTTTAAATGCTCATAATCTTCCTGGGAAATGATGGAATCCAAATAGGACTTTTGCTGCATACGGACAGCATAAAGGCGGTAGGAATCAGGTAAAGGGGCAGCTTTGGGAAGAGGAGGCAAAATGGATGGAGGCGCTTCCTCTTTTTGGGCGTGAATAAACGATAAATATCGGTTAATGGCACTGATTCTGGCGTTGACAGTAGAAGGACGGTAATGCTCCATAAGCTGTTTCCGAAAATCCTGAAGGGTTTCTACAGTGAGTACGGTGGAATGGGCATAAAACTGCCGGACAGCAGTCAGATAAGAGGCGATAGTATTTGGGGACATCCCCTGGCGGCTTAAATCATTCTGAAAATCTGAGAGCGTTTTTTCTAAATTCATATCATCACTCCATTACCAATCCACAATTTCATTCACCAGCCGGGCCTGCTCACTGCTGGAACGGCGCAGATAGATCCGGGTGGTTTCAATACTTTCATGGCCTAAAAGGTCGGAGAGCATGGCAATATCTCCGCCGTGCTCAATAAAGCTTTTGGCAAACCGGTGACGGAAGGAATGGGGATATATGACCGTGGCATCCATACCGTAACGGACGGCAAACTTTTTAAGCTGGCCCCGGATACCGGCCGGGGTAATCCGATTTCCGAAGCGATTTAAGAAAACGTCTCCTTCCGGCCTTTCTTCCCGGGCCAGCCAGCGCATGGTGGAATCACGAAGGCAGGAAGGAATGTAGATGCGGCGGGATTTGTTGTCTTTTGAAAACAGATCCTTGTATCCCCGGTACACATCTATAGTGGCAAGCTGGATCAACTCTCCCACCCTCATTCCTGTGGCTCCCATATAGCGGACTGCAAAATAATAAAGATGTTCCCCGTCCCGCTGAAGGCAGGCTTTCAGATATTCATAATCTGCCTCGCTGATTATCCGATCCAGGTAAGTTTTTTGCTGCATCCGAATCATGGAAAGCCGTATATCCGTAATTCCCAGATATTCCAGATAGCAATTGACAGCCCGAATCCGGAGATTGACGGTCTGAGGCTTATAGTGTTCCAGGAGATAAAGCTTGTATAGCTGAAGGCTGGAAGCATTGAGGGAGGGGAACAACGTACAAAACTGCCGGATGGCATAAAGATACACATGGATGGTATTTTCCGCCAGATTATGGCAGGAAAGGTAGTCACGGAAGGCAGACAAGTCATCCTGAGCCCCAGAAGGCTCCGGAAGCAGTCCGGCAGTTCCTTTCCTCATAGCGCCTTCCCCTTTCAAAATATACTTTAAATTAATATTATACCTGATAAAAGGGAAAAAGGCATAAAAAAAATTCCGAAAAAATATGAAATATCTCCATATCAGCCTTTGTAAGCGTTGGTTCCTGCCCGCAACTTTCGATAATTTCCCCTATTGGAAGTATAATTGCCTCGTAATGCAAAAAGGATTTCGAGAGAGATTCAAAAAGAAAAAGGAGAGTGCATTTATTATGAGAAAGCAGACAAAATTAGTTGCAGTATTATCTGCAACCGCAT
>CAJUJM010000076.1 GCA_910586755.1 uncultured Lachnospiraceae bacterium | reverse complement strand
GAAGAGAGAGAAAAGAGATCCCCAGATGAGAGTCAGGAGGGGTAGATAAGGCCCCATGGTCAAGCGGTTAAGACATCGCCCTTTCACGGCGGTAACACGAGTTCGAATCTCGTTGGGGTCATTATGGCGACATAGCCAAGTGGTAAGGCGTGGGTCTGCAACACCCTGATCACCAGTTCAAATCTGGTTGTCGCCTCTGATTTTGAAAGACTAGGAATGTTGATTTTTCAAGATTTCTAGTCTTTTTAATATTATGCTATATTATGTATAAGTTAAACTGTTGTCCTGAATAAAAAACCAAAAGAACTTTAACAAAATGTGCTATCCTATTTGTAATGACATAAATATCATGTTAAAGTTCCACATTAATTCCCAACCTCTGCAGCAGGGCCGCTTCAACCAGACAAGGAGGGGGCATTACTCCAGATGACGGAGTCGTTGAGGTAGAAGCTATCCTCTGCTTTTACGGTCTCACCTGGCAGATTCTTTATCGTGGACACTCTCCCCCTTTGCTGTATGCAAATTTGGGAGAGCTCGCAACTGCCATACATTCCGCGGCTTTGGGGCAGACTATGGGAAATGCCCGCCCAAGAAGGAGACGTATTTTGGCATAAAGTTCATGCCATGCCACTCTGGAGGGGTATGGCACAGCATTCCTATAGGGAAATGCTGCGTTTTTGGACACGGTTGCTATATTAGCACAACAGATTAAGTTAGCAGTGAGATATGGAGTTTTGTAAATCGGGAGATTCTTATGGAAGTAGAAAAGGCAGTTGATCTTGCAATAAGTAATATATGCAAAGAAGGGTTAACAGACATTTATGAACGGCCCTTTGAGGTTGAAATGTTGGCTAAAAGCGTGGAATTCCAAAAAAGGGTCCGAGAGATAACGCTTGCGTGTTTGAAATCAGGATCATTAACGGGGCTGGGAGTTAGCCCTATTGATTATATGTTGTTTCCTAAAAACACCGCTTTTAATTTTCGCAGATGTGCATTAATGCAGCCGCATGATACGATAAAATATTTAGCATTAGTTTTAATAGTGGCAGATACGATAGAGAAAGCAAGAATTCCGATCACGCAAAAAAAGGTGTTTTCATATAGGCTTCATCCCAATAAGGGGTATTTATTTAACAAAAACTATACAATTAAAAGTTTTCAATTGCGTGTATCTGAAAAAGCCCAAAAAAAGAAAATAAAATTGGTAGTATCATGCGACATTGCAAATTATTATGACCGTTTAAATTTGCATCGATTAGAAAATATATTGTTATCAATCGGATGTGAGCGCAATAAAGTAAATATGCTCAATGAATTGTTACTTTTCTGGTCCAACAGAGATTCATACGGATTACCTGTTGGGTCTAATGCAAGCCGTATCCTGGCAGAAGCAAGTTTAATTAGTGTTGACAATTACTTGGTGTCAATGGGAGTTGATTTTATTCGATTTGTAGACGATTTTCGTTTTTTTGCTCCAGATACGGAAACGGCGCATTATTGGTTAACATTATTAATTGAACGCTTAAGCCAAGAAGGGCTGTCAATTAATATGAGTAAAACTAAAATTGAGCCCAGTAGTCAATATATAAAAGACGAATCTAACGTAAAAATAGATAAAAGAATCTGCAATAAAGAAAAGAATCCTTTTATCATTAGAGCTGGATATGGAGGAACAGTTCCGACACAATTTAGAAAGCTCTCGAATAGAGAAGTGGAAAAGTTAGGGACAGAAGACATAAATCAACTGATAAACAATATTAATTCCAAAGAATTAATGGAAGCTACAGATTTTGTAAAGCTTGTGAAAACATGCGTAGCTCAAGAAAGATATAAACAATTGGTGGAAATACATCCATTAACAGAAAAGTATTTACAGTTAACACCATATTATTTAGACGTTTTAAAAAAGTATGCAGTTAAATTTACAGAAAAGGAGATAGTATGTATAAAAAAATATTTTTCTGTAAAGTGGGAATCAGACAAAGTTTTGCCAGAATATTTGCAAGTAGCATATATAAGATTATTTGGATATAGACCTTTTGAGAATAAAGAATTATTAATAAGGGCCTTTCGAAATTTAAAACGAAGTTCAGGAGCATATCTTGGTCGGGCACTATTAGATTCTTTATACGGACTTGTCGGAAGAGAGGATGCTCTAGAAATTAGAAATGGATATGCACGAGCAAACTTATGGGAAAAAAGGCAAATATTACGTATTATTGATAATGCCCTTGATAAAGAAGAAAAGAGAGCATGGTTTAAAAATATACGTCAAATTGACACTAAGGAAATATTTTTGCATGAAATTTTAGATCCAGCAAAGAAAATCGAACCTAAGAAAAGAATAAAAAGAAAAAAGTGATTAAAAATTTCGCTTATAACAGGATATTTTAGAGGCTTCCATCAAGGTTTTATTAAAGAAAATCCTCCAAATTCATTACAATACAAAGAAAATATGGTATAATGTGAACACTTAGCCAGGTATTTTTATACCGGACGCCCCATTACCCTGTAGTCAATTTCGCCATACACAAGGAGGAAGCTCATGGAGTTAAACCACAGAATTAATATAGAACAAAAACAGACCCTGTCGGTGAACCAGGTACAATCCCTCAATGTGTTAGCCCTGACCAACCAGGAGCTGGAAGATTTTCTAATGAATGAATATCTGGAAAATCCTATGTTGGAGAATAGCAATGACAAAGAAAATGATATGATAATGGGTATGGAAAAAATCTACGAGAGTGGAAGCTCTTTTAAAGAGCAGTATCTTGATAATCCAGAGGAAGAGGAACGCCGTAGGAATGATGCCAGGGCTAAGCAGGAAGATGTTATTAAGGAATATCTTCTCAGCCAATTACAGCGAGAAAAATATACAGACAGACAACGGAAAATTATGGATTATTTGATTGATTGTCTGGATGAAAAGGGGTACTTTACCTATTCTTTGACGGAGCTGGCTTCCCCGTCCGGCTATGAGGAAACAGAACTGGCAGAGTGTTTGAAAATTTTAAAAGATCTGGAGCCAATAGGGATTTTTTCACGAGATTTGGCAGAGTGCCTGGAACAGCAGCTTCGGGCAAAAGGCGAGGAGGACGAAAAGCTCTTTTGCCTTTTGCGGGAATATCTCACAGAGCTGATGAATGGTCAGATTGGGGTGATTTCCAGAAAACTGGGAATTTCTACCGTTCAGGTTAAAGAGTACATCCATCTTATTGGAAATCTGAATCCCAGGCCTATTATGAGTATCCAGCGGGAAGAGGCAAATTACATAGTGCCGGATATTATTGTTTCCAGACATGGTGGTATATGGGATGTTTCTATTAATGACAGCTGGATGGGAGAATACAAATTCAGCAGTTATTATATGCGGATGATGGAACAATCTCAGGATCCGGAGCTTCTGGTGTATTTCAAAGAGCGCCTGGATCGTGCCAGGTTCGTGATAAATTGTGTGGAGCAGAGAAGAAGAACCATCACCCGGATTGTGGAGACGGTGCTAAATTTACAGGAAGATTATTTTGAAGGAAAAGGCCCTTTAAAGCCTATGCAGCAGGAGGATGTTGCCAACATTCTGGGAATTCACGTTTCCACTGTCAGCCGTGCTATAAAAGGCAAATACCTTCAATATAAAAAATCTGTGGCTCTAAAGGCATTGTTTTCCACGGCTTTGCCGGCGACGGCTTCTGCATCTGCAGCCGATGGATCGAAAGGGGAAATCGCTGGCGTTTCTGCAGATCAGATTAAGCAGAAAATCCAGCAGATGATAGAGACGGAAGGGAAAAAGCCTCTTAGCGATCAGAAGCTGGCGGAACGATTAGGAGAAGAGGGAATTCAGGTATCCAGAAGAGCCGTGCAGAAATACCGGATTCAATTGAATATTCCGGATTCCAGGCAGAGAGGAATGCTTTTGTAATAAAAGACCGGTACAGCAGCTTGAGATCAGGCGCTGCGCCGGTCTTTTCGAGTTAGGCCAGCTGGTCTTTTTCCATCATAATATTTAAGATAGTATGATCGGTTTCCACCATGCCGGGATTGCTGACCTTACCCATGTTGCGGATTGCTTCTTCCGGGGTGTAGCCGCAGATCCCATCAGTAGCCTGAAGGACTACATCAGACATAGCCAGATAAGCGCACATCATAGCAGCGTTGGTGGCGGTAGCCAGTTTTAAAGCGTAGCCAATTTTTCCGCCATCACAGATCATACCGGTTAAGTTTCCGCTCATGTTAATAATGGCATCACCGATCTGCTTGTCAGTACCGTTCATAAGCCATACCATAGCGGCGGAAGCGGCAGTTGCAGCAGAAACGCCGCAGCCGCAGGTGGCGGACAGCTTGCCGGTAAAGGTCTTAATATAAATGTTAAGTGCATGGGAGAAAGCCAGAGCTTTTACTAACTGTTCATTGGAAGCATTAACATGCTTTGCCATTTCCACCACAGGGATAATAGCAGTAATGCCGTGATTGCCGCTCCCGGCGCTGCTCATAACCGCATAGGGGCATCCGCTCATACGCCCCTCAGCGCTGCTTGCCACGCGGACCATAGTGCGGCTGAACAGATTGTCGCCCATGGTATCAGATGCAAGCTGCTTCTTTAAAGTGGTGGCAATGCCAATTCCCAGAGAATGATCCAGGCCGTAATCTGCCAGCCGGCCGTTCATATCCACACCATTTAGCATATCCTTTAGGTCTTCTTCTGTACAGGTATCGATTAAGGCTTTCAGTTCTGCAACAGACATGGCAGTCAGCTTTTCGTGAAGCTCATCATTAGAGGCGGTGGTGTATTCCTTCTGTAAGAGTACCTCGTGGTTTTTCTTGGTAAAAATAATATTGGAGTGAGTGTTACGGATTTCACTGATGCCAATGCCGGAGGTAGTGATAATTTCTGCTCTGGCATAGAGCTGGGTTTCATTATGGTTGATCATCACAATAACGTGGCGATCTTCCACTAACTTAATAGCAGCCTCACATACTTCGTCATTTAAATCAGCCAGAAGCTGAAGGCTCTTTTCCGGATTGCCAAGACAGGCGCCCAGGGCAGCTGCATATTTTAAGCCAACGCGGGAAAATCCGGGAATGCCTACACTCATTCCATTTTTGTAAATACCGGGGTTTACTTCCATCTTAATCGAAACCACATCGCCGCCAATGGCGTGATAAGCATCTGCTGCAGCCAGCGCTACACATACAGGTTCTGTACAGCCCAGAGCCGGAACAACCTCCTGGTGAAGTAATGGTAACAGTTCGTCCTTTGTAATCATATGCAAATCTCCCTTCTGATTGGTGAATGTTAATATTTTTGATGATACTTACTAATATAGCAAACACCATGCCAATTCCAAATCATCTGAAAAAGGTAAAAAATAGGTTATAGTCTTGAAAATCAACCAAATTTGTGAGAAACTGGTTAAAGAATAAAACCATTTCCGGAAGGAGGACTTATGGATAAGAAGATTATTTCCATTGTAACTCTGGATCCCAGAGCAGGGAAATCCTATGCAGCGGATGTGGAGCAGCTGTTCGGGGAATATGCCAAGATAAATATATACAATGTAAGAGATGGATCAGCCATGGGGGTACTTCCATGGGCGGATTTATTTGTGGTGTCAACAGATGCTTATGGATCCGCAGAAGAGGTGGCCCGCCATGTCCCGATAGGCTGTCAGACTATGGCGGTAGAAGTATCTTTTCGATGGAGCGAATTGCGGAAGCTAAAAGAGATTCCCAAAGGCACGAAGGTTCTTTTTGTAAATATGACTCAGACCATGGCCAGAGAGGCCATTGCCCAGGCTAACCAATTTGGAATCAACCACATTCACCTGATTCCATTTTATCCGGGAGCCGTGCTGGACGAGGATATCCAAATTGCGGTAACGCCGGATGAGATGCGCTATGTGCCGGAGGAAATAGAAACCAAGATCAACCTGGGCCAGAGACCCTGCACTTCCGGCATGATGATTGAGATTGCCCTGCGCCTGGGGCTGGAAAATCTGCTGGAAACAGAGAAGTTCCAGGAGTATTTCCGGGATATTGCAACCAATAATTACAGCTTTGACCAGATGTTTGCCAGATCCATCCGCTTGGAAAGTCAATTTCATATTTTGATGGAGATTTTGGAGGAAGGTGTGATTGGCGTTAATGAGAAAGGGGAAATTTTTGCCTGCAACCATCACGCTGAGGAGATTACCAGGGTTAGCCAGGAGATGATCCTGGGCCATTGGGGAGATGAGGTCTTTTCTTATATCCCGTTTTCTCAGTGCCTGAAAGAACGGAAAAGGATTGAGGCCCGGGTACGGCGGATAAATGGAATTAATGTCAGCGTGGAGGTGGTTCCGGTTCTTCGCCAGGAGACTTGCATCGGTGCGTTTGCCATCCTTCAAAAATTTAATGATGTAGAGAACCGGCAGAATGAACTGCGAAGCCAGCTTTTCCAGAAAGGGCATATTGCCAAGTACGATTTTCATGATGTCATCGGAAATTCAGAGGCAATCGGGCGCACTAAGGAGATTTTAAAAAGAATGGCAGCCAGCGAAAGTCCGGTACTTCTTATCGGGGAGACCGGGACAGGAAAAGAACTGTTTGCCCATGCGGTTCACAAGGCGTCCAAACGGAGTAAAGGGCCGTTTATTGCTATTAATGTTGCCGCGGTGCCGGAGAATTTGCTGGAAAGCGAGTTGTTTGGCTATGAGGAAGGAGCTTTTACCGGGGCAAAAAAGGGAGGAAGGCCGGGTCTTTTGGAATTTGCCCATAAAGGGACTCTGTTTTTAGATGAAGTAGAAGGGATGAGCCCCATGCTTCAGGTTAAGCTTCTCCGGGTATTGCAGGAGCGGGAGATTATGAGAGTGGGGGGCAACCGGATTATCAATATTGATGTCCGAATCGTGGCGGCGACCAACGAAGCTTTGGAGCAGAAGGTGGAGGAAGGGAGCTTCCGCCGAGATCTGTATTACCGCCTTAACACCCTGCCGATTGTAATACCGCCGCTGGCGGCACGGGGAGATGATATGTTTCTTTTGATCAATTATTTCCGGGAAGAATTAGGAGGAGAATTTTCGCTGACACCGCCGGTAAAGGAGTTTTTAAAGAATTACTCCTGGCCGGGAAATATCTGGGAACTGCGGAATGTGGTGGAATATTTTATTTATACCGGACACAGGCAGATAGGGATGGAGGATCTTCCGCCTACCCTGTTAAAATCCGGGTATCCCAGACTGAGACCGGTGCTTGCACAAATACAGCCAGAGCATCAGCCGGCATATACGCCGCCGAATCAGAATCCCCGGCCATCCGATCAAGCAGAAAAAGGAGGGGACAGAAACTACCGGTTTGTTTTGGAACAGCTTTATCAGGCCTCGGAACAGAGAATCAGCCTGGGCCGGGATAAAATTCTGGCAAAGGCCCGGGAAGCTTACATCCCAATGTCTCAGCAGGAAGTCCGAAACATTCTGACTCAAATGGCGGAACAGGGAATCGCCAGAGTCAGCCGGGGCCGCGGCGGCAGCCAGCTGACGCCGGTGGGGCGGAAGCTGTGGGAGGAGCATCAGGCGGGAACTCAATAGGACGAATGGAACAAATAAAACAATTAAAAGAGAAGGACCACAGCAGCAGGAAGAAAAGCAAGATGCTTCCTGCTGCTGCTTTTTGCTTAGACAAAGGGAAATCAGGTAAAGTTATACTTATCTAAAATTGGGGTACGCCCCTTCGCGTGATCATTAAAGTATTCATAATGGCTGATACCCAGGAAGGAACCGGCAATATTATAGAGATTCTTGTACCCACGGCCCTGAAGGCGGGTGATGGCATAATAGCTTCTCTGGCCAGTGCGGCAGTGAAGGTATACCGGAATGTCTTTGGGAATCTCATTCATCCGCTCCTTTAACTGACTTAGGGGAATGTTTAAGGATCCGTTTAAATGCCCGGCAGCATACTCGTGCTCTTCCCGCACATCCACAATAAATGCGCCGGACTCTGCCAGTTCCCGAACCTGAGTCACAGGAACCTGACGATAAACGCCGTTTAATATATTTAAGCCTACAATGGCAGCAAAATTTACCACATCTTTTGCAGTTCCAAATACTGGAGAGTAGCACAGTTCCAGATTCTTTACATGCTCTAATGTGCCGCCCATGGAAATCACGGCGGCAATTACGTCGATACGCTTATCCACGTTTCCCCGGCCAACTGCCTGAGCTCCCAGGATTCGGCCGGTGGGAACCTCAAATAATAATTTAAATACCATATAGTGGCAGTCCGGCATCAGGCCAACCTTATCGGTGGGATACACATAAGCAAAATCACAGGAAATACCGGAATCCCTGGCGGTTCGCTCATTAATGCCTGTGCAGGCGGCATTCTGGCCAAAAATGCGGATACAGGAGGAGCCGATAAAACCAGGATTTTCATTGGTTTTGCCGTAAATATGGTCGGCTGCCCCGCGAGCTTGTTTTTGAGCCGGGCCTGCCAGAGCCAGACGGCCGGGCTGTCGGAGAATCCGGTTAAAACTTTCGATGGCATCTCCTACGGCATAGATATTCGGATCAGAGGTCTGATAATTGTGGTTTACCCAGACGCCGCCGGTAGTGCCGATAGTCAGGCCTGCAGCAGAAGCCAGAGCGATTTCCGGGCGGACGCCGATAGCCATAACCACCAGATCCGCCTTGATTTCGCTGGTTTCCTCCTGAGTGCGGATGAGAATCCGATCTTCCAAAACCTCAGTCAGGGTAGAGGAAAGATGAAGGGAGATTCCATTGTCCATCATTTCTTTGTGCAATGTCTGAACCACATCATAGTCAAATGGAGCCATAATCTGAGGCGCGCCTTCTACTAAGGATACCTGAATACCTGCCAGAGACAAGTTTTCTGCCACCTCCACGCCGATAAAACCGCCGCCGATTACAGCGGCCTTTTCAATTTTGTGGGAGTCAATATAATCCTTTAAGGCTTTGATATCCCGTACATTCCGTACAGTAAACACATGAGGGCGTTGAATCCCAAGGATAGATTTAGGCAGAATGGGGCTGGCGCCGGGGGAGAGAACCAGCTTGTCATAGTGCTCTTGATAGGAAGAGCCGTCAGCCAGATTTTGCACGGTAACCGATTTATCTTCTCTGGAAATGGCAGTCACCTCACTTAATACCCGGACTTCAATCTCATGCTGTTTGAAAAACATTTCCGGGGACATTAAAACCAGGGAGTCGCTGTTTGCCACCGTACCGCTTAAATGGTAAGGCAGACAGCAGTTGGAATAGGAAACATGCTCACCCCGCTCAAACATAATAATTTCTGCATCTGCATCCAGACGGCGGATACGGGCCGCTGCGGACGCGCCACCGGCAACGCCGCCGACAATTAATATTCTTTTTTTCATAGAAGCCTCCTTTATTGCGATTCGTTGTTTATATAGTGAATAAGCAAAAATTATGCCAGAAAGAAAAGATGTCTATTTAGCAATAAAAGCAGACGAATTGGCAGAAAAATGGTTAAAGAATGGGAAGAAACTTGAATAAATTGGTTAAAACCAATTGGCCAATAAAGGAATCGTCTATATTAAAATGACACAAATAAAAAAGAAAAGTAAAAAGCTTCCTTAATATATAGGAAAACAAGTTAAATTTACGATCAAAAATTTTTTGAGGATATCTGAGGAATTGGCACACTCTTTGCTATGTATAAAAGCATAAACACAAATCAAAGCTGGCCAGCACCTGACTGTGTATATGGAATAGTGAATACATCAGTACACTAGGAAAGAGAGGATGGAACCAATGAAATATAATTTCGATGAAGTGATTGATCGCAATGGCAATCGAGCAGCGAAATATGATGAGAGAATAAAGAAATTCGGAACAGCAGATGTAATTCCCCTTTGGGTTGCCGACATGGACTTTAAGACCGCACAGCCTATCATCGACGGATTGAAGGCGAAGGCGGAAGAAGGCATTTGGGGATATACATCCCGTCCGGACAGCTATTTTGAGGCAATCCTTAACTGGCAGGAGCGCCGCAATGGATGGAAGATTGACAAGAGCTTGGTAAGCTGGTCATTAGGGGTAGTTCCGGCATTGTCCGCCATTGTAAAAATATTCAGCCAGCCTGGAGATAAGGTTATGATTCAGACTCCGGTGTATTCTGAGTTTTATGACGTAACTGAAGCCTGGGGACGCCAGGTAGTAGAGAACCAGTTGGTAGAAAAGGACGGTGTCTGGACCGTAGATTTTGAGGATTTTGAGAAAAAGGCAAAGGAAGTAAAAATTTTTCTTTTGTGCAGCCCGCACAATCCTCTGGGAATCGTTTGGACCAGAGAGCAGCTTCAGAAAATGGCAGAAATTTGCATTGCAAATAATGTACTGATGGTTTCCGATGAAATCCACTCTGACTTGATTTTCCATGGGAAAAAGCACATTCCAACCGCCACGGTGACAGAAGAGATTGGAAAGCACATTATCAGCTGTATTTCCGGAACCAAAACCTTTAACCTGGCCGGGCTGCAGGCATCCACTACCATATTCCCCAATGCGGAAATCAAGAACAAATTTGATACATTCTGGATGAACATGGATATTCACCGCAACAATGCCTTCAGCTCTGTTGCAATGGAAATTGCATTTAACCAGGGTGAAGAGTGGCTGGAGCAGCTTCTGGAATACCTGGACGGCAATTTTGAATTTATCCGCAGCTACTGTGCAGAAAATATTCCGCAGATAAAGCCTAACATTCCGGATGCAACCTATCTGGTATGGCTGGACTGCAGAGCTCTGGGAATGGACAATGAAACCCTCCGTAAGTTTATGATTGAAAAGGCCGGACTGGGATTAAACGAGGGATATACTTTCGGAAGAAGCTTAAGCGGCTACATGCGGCTAAATGCCGCCTGTCCCAGAAGCGTACTGGAAAAAGCCCTGGGCCAGTTAAAGTCAGCAATTGACAATTTGAATAAATAAAAATGGCAGGAAGTTTTAAAAAGAAAATGTGAGGAGAGTTACAAATGAACGCAAAGAAAATTTGGGACAGCTATAAATTTCCACTGTTATTATTGGGTGGTATTTTTATCGGAGCGATTATCGGTATTATTTTTGGAGAAAAGGCAAAGGTGCTGTCTCCTTTAGGAGATATTTTCCTGAACCTGATGTTTACGATTGTAGTTCCCATGGTATATGTTTCAATAACCACTGCCGTAGGAAACATGGTAAATATGAAACGTCTGGGCAAGATCTTGGGCAGCCTGGTTTTAACCTTTATTGTTACCGGCGGATTTGCAGCGGCTCTGGTTCTGGTGGTTGTAAACGTTTGGCCGCCTGCGGCAAACACTGCTATTGAGATGGGCGAGGCAGCCATGGAGGAAAGCGCCAGCATCAGTGAAATGATCGTAAACTCTTTAACTGTAAGTGATTTTAACGGTTTAATGAGCCGCAGCAATATGCTTCCCATTATCGTATTTGCTATTATGTCCGGTCTGGCTGTAGCCTGGTGCGGAGGGGAGGAGAGTCCGGCAGGCAAGCTGTTAAACAATTTAAATGACATTATCATGAAGATGGTGGATATGATTATGAAGCTGGCCCCCGTGGGTCTGGGCGCTTATTTTGCAAACCTGGTTGGCGAGTTTGGCCCGCAGCTTATCGGTGACTACGGACGCACCATGGCAGTTTACTATCCCATGTGCGCTGTTTATGTAATTGTATTTTTCCCTCTGTACAGCTATTTTGCAGCAGGCAAGCTGGGAATTTCCCGCATGGTGAAGAATATCTTTAATCCGGCTGTTACCGCATTTGCAACCCAGAGCTCTGTGGCAACCTTACCGGTGAACATGGAAGCATGTAAAAAGATTGGTGTTCCGGAAGATATCAGCAACATCGTCCTTCCTATGGGCGCAACCATGCATATGGATGGCCCTGTGCTGTCTGCAATCACAAAGATTGCATTTTTATACGGAATTTTCCAGATACCCTTTACCGGAGCAGGTACTTACGCAATGGCAATTGCAGTTGCAATCCTGAGCGCATTTGTTCTCTCCGGCGCGCCCGGAGGCGGTCTGGTTGGCGAGATGCTGATTGTCAGCCTGTTTGGATTCCCGGCAGAGGCGTTCCCACTAATCGCTACCATTGGTTTCCTGGTAGACCCGGCGGCAACCTGTCTAAATGCCAGCGGCGATACGATTGCGTCCATGATCATTGCACGTTTGGTTGAAGGCAAAGACTGGCTGGAGAAAAGGCTGGAATCCGGTGAAGCAGAAGCGTAATTGACAGCGTTATTGTTGGCAGCCGCTTTTTTAGAAAGCAGTCTGCCTTTTAATAAAAAAATAAGAAAAGAAAAAGGAGATTATAACCATGAAAGTAACCGTAGTAGGAAGTCACTTATGTCCCGACACTTTGTATGCATTAAACAAGCTGGTAGAAGCCGGAGCAGAGATCGAATTTAAAAATATGTCTGCATCTCTTCCAGATTTAAAAGTTTATCTGGCTCTTCGCGACAGCGAGGCAATGTACGAGAAGGTAAAGGCCGGAGGAGGCATTGGTATCCCCTGCTTTATATTAGAGGACGGCAGTAAGACTATGGACATTAAAGAAGTTCTGAAGTAAGAGTGTATT
>CAJUJM010000075.1 GCA_910586755.1 uncultured Lachnospiraceae bacterium | reverse complement strand
ATCCAGTCCTACCGCCTGAAGAGCCCTTTTTGCCCTTTCTTCTATCTCTTCCCCGGAAAGCCCCTGGTTTTTTGGTCCAAAGCACACATCAGAAAATACATCCACTTCAAAAAGCTGATGCTCCGGATATTGAAATACCAGCCCCACTTTACTGCGGAGTTTCCGCATATCGTAGCCGTGGTTATAGATATTTTCCCCGTTATAATACAGTTCTCCACTGGAAGCTTTTAAAAGGCCATTTAAATGTTGAATCAATGTAGACTTTCCGGAGCCGGTATGTCCGATAAGGCCCACAAACTGCCCATCTTCTATTTCAAAGCTTACATTTTTCAGGGCATATTGTTCCAAAGCGGTTCCCTGCCCGTAAATGTGGTTCAAATTGACTGCTTTTATTCCCATCTGTTTTCCCTTTCCTGCAAATTCCGGTTTACAACGTTATTTTTCCCGGATATTTTTCTGCAAATACAGGCATCAGGGCATCCATAAATTCCTGTCTGGTCAAAATCCCATCCGGCAGAGGCAGCCCTTCTTTTTTCAGCTCATAGGCCAGTTCTGTTACCTGGGGAACATCCAGCCGGAAGCGTTTCAGCTCTTCCACCCTGGAAAAGATTTCTCTTGGGGAACCATCCATAACAATCTTTCCGTCATCCATCACGATCACTCTGTCTGCATGGATCACCTCTTCCATATAATGGGTAATTAGCAGTACCGTAACCCCTTCTTTCTGGTTCAGTTCCCGGACTGTGCGGATTACCTCGCTGCGGCCGTTGGGATCCAGCATCGCCGTAGGCTCATCCAGCACAATGCACTGAGGACGCATAGCCATAACTCCTGCAATGGCCACTCTTTGCTTCTGGCCGCCGGACAGCTTGTTGGGGGATTTTTTACGATAGGCTGTCATTCCTACTGCTTCCAGGCTCTCGTCCACCCGCTTCCAAATCTCATCTGTAGGTACTCCAATGTTTTCCGGGCCAAAGCCTACATCCTCCTCTACCACATTCCCGATGATCTGGTTGTCCGGATTCTGAAAAACCATGCCGGTCTTTTTCCGGATATCCCAAAGCTTTTCCTCATCCCGGGTATTCATATCCGAAATCCACAAGGTTCCGTCCGTAGGCATAAGGAGGGCGTTTACATGCTTGGCAAATGTGGATTTTCCAGAGCCGTTGTGACCTAAAATCGCCACAAAATCCCCTTTTTCAATATCCAGAGTCAAATCGTCAATCGCCCGGTTTACTTCTTCTATATTTTCCTCTTCATCCCGTTTTATATAATCAAAAATCACATGCGCTGCTTTGATAATTCCCATATCTGTCCTCTCATACGCTGCTGACGCTTTTGGTTTCTGCGCTTTTCTCAACTGTCACGTTACATTTTATTAGATATTGATGGCGTAGTCAAGTAAATCCGGCAAAACCTATGGATAGCACATTTGCTGAATACCCCACAAAACAGCGCCCAGGCAGGTTTCCCCGCCTGGGCGCTGTCGCCGGCATATGGATTTTTGTAATAGTTCAGATGCCAAAACTGCTACAAAGGTTTATCGCGTCATAGTATTTCGGTTCCAGACTCCCTGGCTGTCTACCGGGAACCCGTCGATAACCGTATTCACTGCCATCTCCCCGCTTCCCGGATAGAAGTAATGCCACTGGCCGCCTACATCGTTCCATCCCTCAGCCATAACGCCGCTGGGATTTACATAGTAGGTTTTGCCGTTAACCTGAATCCAGGAGTTGGTACACATAGCCCCTTCCGGGCCTCCCTGATTGGGATTGAAATAGTACCAGACATTGCCTTCCTTCAGCCAGCCCACATGCATGGCTCCGTAAGGCCCTCCTTCACTGGTACTTAAGTAGTACCAGATATTATTTACTTTCTGCCAGCCTGTAAGCATTACCCCATTGGAGTCAAAAAGATACCATCGTCCGTCTACACTCAGCCAGCCGTTTCTGTGGTAACTGCCGTCAGGATAACGGAAGGCCCAGGAGCCATTCAGCTTCTGCCAACCCACGCTGGTAATACCTCCGGAATTGGTGGTGCTGCTATCGTTCTCTGGATTCTGACCGCTGCCATCGGATACCTGGTGTTCATCAATATAAAGCTCATCAGACTTGGTCCATTCGCTCTTTTTTCCGTAGTCCTCTTCCTTGTTGGTGGAGGGAACAGTACGTACCCGGAAGGTATAGGTTCCCTTTCTGGTCATATAGGGATAAAAGTCCGCTGAGGTTCTTTTATAATTTTCCAGCTTTTTCACCAGAGTGCCGCCCCGATACAGGTATACATCGTAGGCGCCGGAGGATGCATATTTATCATCCGGAGCCACCCATCTGGCCTGGCCTCTGGAACCGCTCCAGTAAGCATCTTCCGGGGGATCGAATATTCCCTTTACCGGTCTGGCTTTAACCGTCAGCACCATCTGCCCGTTGCTGACTTTGGCGCTTACAAAATCGGCCCCGCTTACAGAAACATTACCGGAGCTATAGCTGTTTCGGAAATAGTAGTCGTCTACTGCCTCCAAATAGATCTTCATCTTGGGGGTCTCGCCAATCTTTAATTCCTTGTCTGTCGAAGTGGACCACTCTACATCCAAAACATCATACTTAGATGAATTGGAATATACATAGTTGGTATCCCCATTATTTCCTACATTCATATCCGGCAGAGTATCTCCGGCCTCCAGGTTGGTCTTTACATGCACTCCGAAGCTTCCTATAGCGGTTCTGGCCCAAGCCTGGGGCGCCAATACCATAGAAAATAGTGATGCTATCGATGCTATCATCACTGTCTGAATGATTTTACGTAATTTACTCATGTGCCCGCCTCCTTTATCTGTCTTTATTATACGGCCCACAGGAGTCTACCGTCAACTTACAATATTCTGACTTTTTTATGACAGAAGGAAGATGTACAAAAAAGCCCTGTTCAGCGTATTTCTTAAACATCTTGGCATACCTCCAGCGGGCAAGGGCACACACGCTTTGTCCATAAGGACATTAAAAAAGGACGCCGCAAAAGGCGGACAACGGTCTCTCTATGACCGCTGTCCGCCTTTTGCAGCATCCCCTTCGGGATTAAATTATACGAACTCAATAATTACTTCCATTGCTCCGTCACCCTTACGCTGGCCAATCTTAACGATTCTGGTGTAGCCGCCGTTGCGGGAGGTGTACTTAGGCGCAATCTCATCAAATAACTTTGCCACTAAGTCAACAGACTTGGTGTTTCTCTTTCTGCCGGCTGCCTGGGTGGGAACCGCAGTTACTCCGTACAGAACCTTTAACATCTGTCTTCTTGCATGTAATCTGGAAGGCAAATCCTTCTTGATCTCTTTCTCAACTTCGTCGTATACGGTCACTTTCTTGCCGTTTACCACTTCTTTTACCCTTTTGCCATTGGCATCCTTGCGGGCAACCTTAGCGGTTACCTTAACGGTCTCAAAGTTATCTTTCTCCTTAACAGCCATTGCAACAAGACCTTCTGCAATCTTGCGGATCTCCTTAGCTCTGGCTTCCGTGGTCTTGATCTTGCCGTTGTAAATAAGAGCGGTTACCTGATTGCGGAGCAGGGCCTTTCTCTGATCAGAAGTTTTGCCTAATTTTCTATATTTTGCCATGATAAATTTTCCTCCATTTTGTGGAACACCCTGTCACGCTTCTTCGGTCTTACTGGCAGAGTGCTTTTACTCCATAAAAGTGTTATGCCGCAGCGAGGTTATTCATCGCTGGGGTTGAGCTGAAGTCCCAGCTCCTTTAACTTAGCCAGCACTTCCTCCAGGGACTTGCGGCCAAGGTTTCGAACCTTCATCATATCTTCTGAGGTGCGGTTGCACAGCTCCTCAACCGTATTGATGCCGGCGCGTTTCAGACAGTTATAAGAACGAACAGACAACTCCAGCTCGTCTATATTCATCTCTAAAACTTTTTCTTTCTCATTGTCCTCTTTTTCTACCATAACCTCAGCAGTTCTGGCATTTTCAGAAAGGTCAATAAATAAATTCAGATGTTCGCTTAATACCTTAGCCGCAAGGCTTACTGCCTCGTCTGGAGCTAAAGTACCATTGGTGAATACATCCAAAGTCAGCTTATCGTAATCGGTAATCTGTCCTACACGGGTGTTCTGCACAGCTAAATTGACGCGCTCAACCGGGGTATAGATGGAGTCAATAGCAATCACTCCAATGGGCATATCCTCGGTTTTGTTCTTATCTGCACTGACATAGCCGCGGCCCTTGGTAATGGTAAGCTCCATATAGAACTTGCTGTCTGTGCCGCCGCTTAAGGTAGCAATTACCTGTTCAGGATTCATAATCTCGATATCCGCATCCGCCTGGATGTCTGCACCGGTAATTACTCCTTCACCCTCGTATTCGATGTACGCAATCTTTGGCTCATTGGTATCGCTGGTATTCCGGATTGCCAAGCTCTTGATATTCATGATGATTTCTGTCACGTCTTCCTTTACACCAGGAATCGAACTGAATTCATGCAAAACTCCGTCGATTTTCACCTGACTGACTGCTGCGCCCGGAAGAGAAGAAAGCATGATTCTTCTCAGGGAATTTCCCAACGTGGTGCCGTAGCCTCTCTCAAGCGGTTCTACTACAAATTTCCCGTATTTCTTATCTTCTGAAATCTCTGCAATTTCAATGTTTGGTTTCTCGAAATCGAACACTAACAGCCCCTCCTTCTGGGTCATATAATCGAGGGTACATACTCAGAATAAAGACCATGCTCTGACCTGCAATATATGCAGGCCAAAGCAATGATGGATTTTTTATTTGGAGTACAACTCGACGATAAGCATTTCATTTACAGGAACATCAATCTCGTCTCTGGTGGGAAGTTCCTTAACAGTGCCCTTTAATGCCTCCTGATCAACTTCCAGCCAAGCCGGTACCATACGGCCTCCGGTTACCTCTAAGATGTCTTTGTATCTCTGTGCGGATTTAAACTTCTCTTTAATCTCAATAACATCTCCAGCCTTTACTAAATAGGAGGGGATATTTACACACTTACCGTTTACCAAAACATGCTTGTGATCTACAATCTGTCTGCTCTCTTTTCTGGTTCTGCCGATACCCATGCGGAACAGTACGTTGTCCAGTCTGGTCTCCAGCATGATCATCAGGTTTTCACCAGTCTGACCTTTCATACGAGCCGCTCTCTCGTAATAGTTACGGAAGGGCTTCTCTAATACGCCGTAAATGAATTTCGCTTTCTGCTTCTCTCTTAACTGAGTGCCATACTCGCTCATCTTCTTGTTTGCTCTTTTAGACTCTCTATTGGATTTCTTGTCAATTCCTAAATAGATGGGGTCCAGGCCAAGGGATCTACATCTTTTAAGAACAGGAACTCTATCAACTGCCACTTTACTTACCTCCTAAGATTAGACTCTTCTACGCTTCGGCGGACGGCAACCATTATGCGGTACCGGGGTTACGTCCTTAATGCTGGTTACTTCTAATCCGCAAGCCTGAAGGGCGCGGATTGCTGCTTCACGTCCTGATCCAGGACCCTTTACCATAACATCTACTGATTTTAAACCGTGTACAAGAGCTGCCTTTGTTGCAGTTTCTGCTGCCATCTGAGCCGCATATGGAGTAGATTTCCTTGAACCTCTAAATCCCAGACCACCAGCACTTGCCCATGATAAGGCATTCCCCTGTGCATCCGTTAAAGTCACTATCGTGTTGTTAAAAGATGACTGGATGTGTGCTTGTCCGCGTTCAACGTTTTTCTTTACACGCTTTTTTGTCACTTTCTTTGCAGTGGACACTTTTTTAGCCATTTTAAACTAACCTACTTTCTTTGCTTCTTCCTAGAATCCGTTATTCCTGTTTTTAAAACATATAACCCGATTCCTGTTACCAGTTTCCAGTAATTTTTGATTAAGGTATTTTATTTCTTCTTGTTTGCTACAGTCTTTCTCGGACCTTTGCGGGTTCTTGCGTTGGTCTTGGTCTTCTGTCCGCGTACCGGAAGACTCTTTCTGTGGCGGATACCACGGTAGCAGCCGATTTCCTGAAGTCTCTTAATGTTCATAGCGATTTCTCTACGTAAATCACCTTCCACAATCTGAGTCTCAGCAATCACGGATGCCAGTCTCTTTACTTCGTCGTCAGTCAGATCCTTAACACGGGTATCAGGATTCACGCCTGCTTCTGCAAGGATGCGGTTGGAGCTTGCGCGGCCGATGCCATAAATGTAAGTCAGACCGATTTCAACACGTTTTTCTCTTGGTAAGTCAACACCTGAAATACGAGCCATGTGTGTATTACACCTCCTAAATTATTAATTAACCTTGTCTCTGCTTATGCTTTGGATTTTCACAAATTACTCTGATACTGCCTTTTCTCTTTATGATTTTGCATTTTTCGCAAATCGGTTTTACAGAACTTCTAACCTTCACAGTAATTCTCCTTTCTATAGACCAACAGAGTTGCTAAAGCATTATACCATCAATTTCTATATAATGCAAGTACTTTCTTCCTTATTTATCTCTCCAGATGATGCGGCCCTTGGATAGGTCGTAGGGGGACATCTCCAGGGTTACCCTATCGCCGGGAAGGATTCGGATGTAGTTCATTCTCAGCTTTCCACTGATGGTCGCTAATACCTTGTGGCCATTTTCCAGTTCCACCTGGAACATGGCATTGGGCAGCTTTTCTACTACAGTTCCTTCAATTTCAATAACGTCAGCTTTGGACATTCCACACTTCCTCCTTTTATTCCCCCAGGCAGCAAACCAAACAGGTATGGCTGCATACGCGTTTGGCAGCTGCCGCAGGGTGTTTCGCTTTATACTTACTGCTTATTTCCCGTTAATCAGGGACAGGATTTCCGGTTCTCCGTCGGTAATCAAAATAGTATTCTCATAATGGGCAGCCAGAGAGCCATCATCGGTTACCACTGTCCAGTCATCATCCAGCCATACCACATCATACCGTCCGGCAGTAATCATCGGCTCCACAGCCAGGGTCATACCCGGCTCCAGACGGATACCCTTTCTTTTCTGAGAAAAGTTAGGGACCTCCGGCTCCTCGTGAAGTCTGGTGCCGATTCCGTGACCTACCAGATCCCGGACCACACCGTATCCAAAGCTCTCGGCATATTTTTGGATTGCCGTCGAAATATCGTTGAGATGGTTCCCTGGCTTTGCATACTTAATTCCTTCAAAAAAGCTCTGCCTTGTGACCTCAATCAGTTTTGCCGCTTCGGGAGCGATTTGGCCTACTCCATGGGTGCGGGCAGCATCTGAATGGTAGCCGTTCCAAATTACTCCTGCGTCCAGGCTGACGATATCGCCCTCCCGGAGAATGTGGCGCTTATTGGGGATTCCGTGAACCACCTCATCATTGACAGATATGCAGATGGATGCCGGATACCCATTATAATTCTTAAAGGAAGGGATACATCCATAGCTCCTGATAAGGCGTTCTCCAATACGGTCAATATCCAGGGTGCTGATCCCCGGTTCGATAGCCTTGCCCAGTTGGTCGTGAACTTTGGCAAGAATCTCTCCGGCTTCCCTCATCAGTTTAATTTCTCTCTCAGATTTGATGGATACCATAATATTTATGCTCCTAAAATCTTAACAATGTCCTGGAATACCATTTCCAGATCCTGGGTGCCGTCTACCTCAGCCAGAACACCGGCTTTCTTGTAGTAATCAATGAGGGGCTGGGTCTGCTCATGGTAAACGTCCAGACGCTTTTTAACTGTTTCCGGCTTGTCGTCGTCGCGAAGCACCAATCCCTCGCCGCAGGCATCGCAGACGCCTTCTGCCTTGGGGGCATTATATACCACATGATAGGTCTGGCCGCAGCCTAAGCAGGCTCTTCTGCCGGACATACGGTTGATAATATTCTCATCCGGTACATCTACGTTGACAGCATAATCAATTTTGTCTCCCAGCTCTGCAAGCGCCCTGGTCAGACTCTCTGCCTGGGGAATGGTTCTGGGGAAACCATCCAGAACATAACCATTTCCACAGTCATCCTGTTTGATGCGATCAAGCAGCATGCCGATAGTAATCTCGTCCGGAACTAATTGTCCCTGATCCATAAATGCCTTTGCCTTCATGCCCAGCTCAGTGCCGCCTTTAATATTGGCACGGAAGATGTCACCGGTGGAAATGTGCGGGATCCCGTACTTTGCGGAAATCTTTTTTGCCTGAGTGCCTTTTCCTGCACCCGGAGCGCCTAACATGATAAGTTTCATATTGTAGTCCCCCTTTTTTCTATGAAAATCCGCCGCCGAACAGGCGGCATGCATTCAGGTATGCCCCATGCGCCCGCCAGACTTTTCTGTGCAGCGGCGCGTCCTCTGCCGGGCGCATGCAGGTTTACTATGTCTGTAATACCAGAAGAAACACCCGTTTCAGGGTGCTTCTTCTGCAGTCTTTAATCGTTCAAAAATCCTTTATAATTCCGTACTAACATCTTGGATTCAATAGCTTTGGCAGTTTCTAAAACAACACCTACGATGATGATTAAAGAAGTCCCTGCAAAAGCAATGTTTCCTACGGTAAACAGACCGGATACCATGATGGGAATCAAGGCAATAATGGTCAGTCCGCATGCACCGATAAATACGATATAGTTCAGAATCTTATTCAGATACTCGGACGTTGGCTTGCCGGGACGGATACCCGGGATAAAGCCGCCAGCCTTCTTCATATTGTTTGCAACCTCTAACGGATTGAAGGTAATGGAGGTGTAAAAATACGCAAATACAATGATCAGCGCAACGTACAGAACCAAACCGACAGAGTAAAGCGGCATCTCCGGTTTAAACCATGAAGATGAACTTAACACCAGCAAAAGCTTTCCGCCAATGGTGCTGTAATCAATCTGGAAGAAAGAAGCAATCACAACCGGCATAGACATTAAAGAAGAAGCAAAAATTACCGGAATAACGCTTGCGGTATTTACCTTTAACGGAATGTGGGAGGACTGGCCTCCAATCATCCGGCGGCCCTGCATCTTTTTTGAATACTGAACCGGGATCCTTCTCTCTCCGCTGTTTAATACAACAACAAATACTACCATGGCAGCCAATACAGACAGGATAATAATTCCCATAACTACTGCCACTGCCACGCTCTTGCCCTGCATGAAACGAGTATAAAGCGTTCTCATGTCATTGGGCACACTGGAAATAATATTGAACAACAGGACAATAGAAATACCATTGCCCACACCATTCTCTGTAATCCGCTCGCCAATCCACATAAGGAGTGCGCTGCCGGTGGTCATGGTGACAACCGCTACAATCACGCTCCAGGCATTGTAATTGATTAGCAGGCCTCTTCCGCCAAAACCTACCGCCATCGCAATAGATTCTACCAGGGCCAAACCAACGGTCAGGTAACGGGTATACTCCATAATCTTCTTTCTTCCATCCTCGCCGTCCCGCTGCATTTCCTCCAGTTTGGGGATGGCAATGGTAAGCAGCTGCATGATAATGGAAGATGTGATATAGGGAGTAATACTCAATGCAAATACAGACAGATTATCAAATGAATTGCCGGTCATTGCATTGAAAAAGCCCATGTTCTGTCCAATAGTATTCTGAAAGAATTCTTTCAGGTAGGAAGGGTTCACACCCGGTACCGGGAGCTGTGAACCAAACCGAATCACGATCAGCATTCCAAAGGTATACAGAAGCTTCGTCCGTATTTCTTTGATCTTGAATGCATTTTTCAGTGTTTGAAACATAAATTAGATCACCTCGCAGGTTCCACCTAAAGCCTCGATCTTAGCCTTAGCGCCTTCAGAGAAAGCGTTGACCTTTACATTCAGCTTTTTGGTTAATTCTCCATTTCCAAGGATCTTAACACCGTCCCGAGGATTCTTGATAACACCCGTAGCCAGTAATTCCTCAACGGTAACCACTGCATCGTTGTCAAATCTCTCTAATGCGCTTACATTGATGCCTACGATATTCTTGGAATTGATATTGGTGAAACCTCTCTTGGGGATTCTTCTGTATAACGGCATCTGGCCGCCTTCAAAACCGATTCTGGGAGCGCCGGAACGTGCTTTCTGTCCCTTATGGCCCTTGCCAGCGGTCTTACCGTTGCCTGAACCATGTCCGCGTCCTCTTCTGAAATTATCGCTGTGCTTAGAGCCTTCAGCAGGTCTTAAATTAGATAACTCCATGACTTGCACCTCCTTGCTTGATTATTTTAATTAAACCTCTTCCACTTTTACTAAGTGGCGTACACTCTGAATCATACCTCTGACAGCGCCATTGTCCGGCATTTCAACTGTCTTGTGAAGCTTTCTTAAGCCAAGGGCCTCAACAGTTGCTCTCTGCTTGGGAATAGCACCAATCGGGGATTTTACTAATGTGATTTTTAACTTCTCTGCCATGTTCAATATCCTCCTTACTCAGTAATCTCTTCCACAGATTTGCCGCGCAGTCTGGCAACTTCCTCCGGGGTCTTTAAACTGGTTAAGCCCTGGATAGTAGCCAGTACAACGTTGGTCTTGTTATTGGAGCCTAAAGACTTGGTACGAATGTTCTTAATTCCTGCCAGCTCCAGTACATTACGCGCCGGGCCGCCGGCGATAACGCCGGTACCTTCGGGAGCTCTCTTTAGCAGAACCGTTGCGCTGCCGAATTTGCCCAAAAAGTCATGGGGGATACTCTTATTCTCATCAACCGGAATCTCTACCAGGTTCTTAACTGCTGCTTCTTTTCCCTTGCGGATTGCCTCCGGAACTTCGCCGGCCTTGCCTAAGCCAGCACCAACGTGTCCGTTGCCATCTCCTACTACTACCAGAGCGGAAAATCTCATGGTACGTCCACCTTTAACGGTCTTGGATACACGTTTGATTGCCACTACTTTGTCGTTTAACTCTAACTGACTGGCATCAATGATTGTACGCTTCATGCTTGTTCTCCTCTCTATTAGAATTTCAGGCCAGCTTCACGAGCTGCATCTGCTAATGCCTGAACTTTTCCATGGTAAATGAAACCGCCTCTGTCAAATACCACCTCGGTGATTCCTTTTTCTAATGCTCTCTTGGCAATTACAGTACCTACATATGCTGCTGCGTCTACGTTGT